>DATMGD010000028.1:0-33374 GCA_035555855.1 Xanthobacteraceae bacterium | reverse complement strand
CTCCAAAATGTCGAGCATCTCGCGCACGCTGGCGAATTCCATGCCGAGCACATGGTCGATGAAAATCTTGCGATCCAGATCGGCTTCGGTGAATCCGTAGGACGCGGGATCGAGTTCCGGCTGATATTCGCGCTCGGCGATCTCCAATGGATCGAGCTTGGCGTGCAGGTGGCCGCGCATGCGGTAGGCGCGGATCATCATCAACGCCTTCACCGAGTCGCGCGTCGCCTGCTGCACTTCGGCGGCGGACATCTCAATGCCGCCGCTGTGCGCCTTCCCCTTCAGCTTCTGCGCGATACCTTTTTCGACGTCGATCCAGTTACCGTCCATCGCCGCGACGAGTTCGCCGTTCAGCGGCACCGGCCAGTTCGGCTGCTTCCACGAAGCACCCTTGGCGTTACGCGTTGCGTCGCCGCGCTCTTCTTTCAGGTTGGCGAAAAACGACTGCCAGGCCTGATCGACGGAGGAGGGATTCTGCTCGAAACGCGATTGCAGCTCTTCGAGATAGCTCGCGTTGCCCCCGTAGAGGAACGAGGTCTTGAGAAAGGTATCGGTGTCCGAATTCTTCGCCATGGCCTTAATCCGGCTTTGCTTTCCTGATTTGGGCGTCGCCCCCAAACAGGTTCGGCAATGCATATAGAGGTGACGCGCGAACGCGTCACCTCATTAAATCGAGATTAAGAACTATATCAGGCGCGGTCTAAATTATTCCATCGAAGTTGCGGCGGCAGGCGAGCGAAAACTGGAAATCGATTTCACCCGCCGCCGTTTTGCGTCGTCTTTTACTTGCCGTTCAGGAGATCGGTGAGCGTCTTGCCAAGGCGCGCCGGCGAAGCCGACATGCGGATCCCCGCCGATTCCATCGCTGCGATCTTCGATTCCGCATCGCCCTTGCCGCCTGAAATGATGGCACCGGCATGGCCCATGCGGCGGCCCGGAGGGGCGGTGCGTCCCGCAATGAAGCCGACAACGGGCTTTTTGCGCCCGCGCTTGGCCTCATCCTTGAGGAACTGCGCCGCATCTTCTTCAGCCGAACCGCCGATTTCGCCGATCATGATCAGCGCTTCGGTGTCCTTGTCGCCGAGGAAAAGCTCGAGAACATCGATGAATTCGGTGCCTTTCACCGGATCGCCGCCGATGCCAACGCAGGTCGTCTGGCCGAGGCCTTCGGCTGTCGTCTGGAACACTGCTTCATAAGTGAGCGTTCCGGATCTCGAAACGATACCGACCTTGCCCTTCTTATGGATGTGCCCCGGCATGATGCCGATCTTGCACTCTTCCGAGGTGATGATGCCGGGGCAGTTCGGCCCCAGAAGCCGCGACTTCGAGCCCGACAATGAGCGCTTCACGCGCACCATGTCGGCAACCGGAATGCCCTCGGTGATGCAGACGATCAGCGGCACCTCGGCGTCGATCGCTTCGCAGATCGCGTCGGCAGCTCCCGCTGGTGGAACGTATACCACGCTCGCGTCAGCACCGGTCTTGGCACGCGCTTCAACGACGGTGTTGAACACCGGAAGGTTGAGATGGGTCGAACCGCCTTTGCCCGGCGCGACGCCGCCGACCATCTTGGTGCCGTACTTGATCGCCTGTTCCGAATGGAACGTGCCGTTCTTACCGGTGAAGCCCTGGCAGATGACTTTCGTGTTCTTGTTGACGAGGATCGACATTACTTGGCCTCCTTCACGGCCTTGACGATTTTCTGGGCAGCATCGTCGAGGTCGTCCGCGGAGACGACGTTCAATCCCGACTCCTTGATGATTTTCTTGCCAAGCTCAACATTTGTGCCTTCGAGGCGCACGACGAGCGGCACCTTGAGCCCGACTTCCTTCACCGCCGCAACGACGCCTTCGGCAATGACGTCGCAACGCATGATGCCGCCGAAAATGTTGACGAGAATGCCCTTCACCTTCGGATCGGAAGTGATGATCTTGAAGGCCGCCGCCACCTTTTCCTTGGTCGCGCCACCGCCGACGTCGAGGAAGTTGGCCGGCGCTTCGCCGTAGAGCTTGATGATGTCCATGGTGGCCATCGCAAGGCCCGCGCCGTTCACCATGCAGCCGATCGTGCCGTCGAGCGCGATGTAGTTGAGGTCGTATTTAGATGCTTCGACTTCCTTCGAATCTTCCTCGGTGACGTCGCGAAGCGCCAGCATGTCCGGGTGACGGAACAGCGCGTTGTCGTCGAAGCCGACCTTGGCGTCGAGGCAGACGATCTTGTCGTCCTTGGTAACGATCAGCGGGTTGATCTCAAGAAGGCTCATGTCCTTCGAGACGAAGGCCGTATAGAGCTTATTCGCGAGTTCCACCGCCTGCTTCGAAAGATCGCCCGAAAGGCCGAGCGCTGCCGCAACACGGCGGCCATGATGCGGCTGGATACCGGTCGCGGGATCGATCGAGAACGTGACGATCTTTTCCGGCGTGTCGTGCGCGACCTTCTCGATATCCATGCCGCCTTCGGTCGAGACGACAAAGGCAACGCGCGAAGATTCGCGATCGACAAGAATGGAGAGATAGAACTCTTTAGCGATCGCCGCGCCCTCTTCGATGTAGAGGCGGCTTACTTCCTTGCCGGCCGGGCCGGTCTGGTGCGTGACGAGCGTCGAGCCGAGCATGCGCTTCGCCTCGTTCTTCACGTCATCGACGGATTTGACGACCTTGACCCCGCCCGCCTTGCCGCGGCCACCGGCATGGATCTGTGCCTTGACGACCCAGAGCGAGCCGCCGAGTTCGTTCGCGGCCTTGACCGCTTCCTCGGGTGAAAATGCAGGAATACCGCGCGGCACGGGCGCGCCGAATTCGCGCAGGACAGCCTTGGCTTGATATTCGTGGATATTCATAGACGCTCCCCTCGTTGGCCGCCGGAGCGGCAGGCCAATTATACATTATTACACGCTTATACCCTACGGACGCGATTTCGCAATCGCATCCGCAAGGCTGTCTCGCGCGGCTAAAGTCTTTTGCTGCTTTGCACAAAGCAGCTGGCAAGGGCAATCCAGAAGCGCGTCGGGGAGCGCCGCCCTCGCCTTTATTTCTCTGCCTTACTTGCCGAAATCGGGAGCGATCTTGATGCAGGCGTCGACCAGGCCCTGCACCGAAGACACCGACTTGTCGAACATCGTCTGCTCGTTTTTGTCGAGTTTGATCTCGACGATGCGCTCGACGCCTTTGGCGCCGATCACCGCCGGTGCACCGACATAAAGACCCTTCACGCCGAATTCGCCGTTGAGATGCGTCGCGCATGGCAGCACGCGCTTCTTGTCCTTAAGATAGCTCTCGGCCATCGCGATCGCCGACGACGCCGGCGCGTAGAAAGCAGAACCCGTCTTCAGGAGATTCACGATCTCGGCGCCACCATCGCGCGTCCGCTGCACGATCGCTTCAATCCGCGCGTCGGTCGTCCAGCCCATCTTGACGAGATCCGGCAGTGGAATGCCGGCAACGGTCGAGTAGCGCACGAGCGGCACCATCGAATCGCCGTGGCCGCCGAGCACGAAAGCCGTGACGTCCTCGACCGAAACCTTGAACTCGTCGGCGAGGAAGTAACGGAAGCGCGCGCTATCCAGCACGCCCGCCATGCCGACCACCATGTTCTTCGGCAGGCCGCAGGCCTTCTGCAGCGCCCAGACCATCGCATCGAGCGGATTGGTGATGCAGATGACGAACGCCTTCGGCGCATATTTCGAGATGCCGGCGCCGACCTGCTGCATGACTTTCAGATTGATGCCGAGAAGATCGTCGCGGCTCATGCCAGGCTTCCTGGGCACGCCGGCGGTGACGATGACGACGTCGGCACCTTCGATGCCTTCATACGCGTTGACGCCAGTGACGCGCGCGTCGAAGTCTTCGACCGGCGAAGCCTCGGCGATGTCGAGCGCCTTGCCCTGCGGGATGCCTTCGGCGACGTCGAACATGACGATATCGCCGAGCTCCTTCAGGCCGGAGAGAAGAGCCAAGGTGCCGCCGATCTGTCCGGCACCGACGAGAGCGATCTTGTTGCGCGCCATGTCGAGGATTCCGTCTGAGAAACGCCCGCGAGGGCATGAGTGTGAGAGAAAATTCGCCCTAGCCTGTAACTCGTTTGATCGGCGCGCTCAAGCACACCGCACTTCATCTTATGTCGCGTTCCATTACGTCTCGACGATGCCGCCCATGCCGCCGGCGCCGCCATGGGTATCGCGGCGGCCATGCGGAAGCGCGAGATAACTTCCGGAACGCATTTCCATCAGGCGAGAAACGGTGCGGTGGAATTCGAACGCCTCGAAGCCCTCGCTGCCTTGATAGAGTGCCGCCGGCTCGGCGGCAGCCGATGCGATCAGCTTCACCGCGTTGTCGTAGAGCGTGTCGATCAGCAGAATGAAACGCTTCGCTTCATTCTTCTGATCCTTCGTCATCACCGGAATTTTCTCGACGACGAGGGTGTGAAACGTGCGCGCGATCTTGACGAAATCGGTCGCGCCCAATGGTTTCACGCAGAGATCCTTGAAGTCGAAGCGCGCCGCACCGCCGCCCGCGCGCGGCACTTCGATACGGCGGCCGAGCAGTTCGATCTCCATCGCTTCGCCGCCATCGGGCGCAAGCTGCTTCCACGCTACATCGATCGCAGCCTTCGCTTTGTCGTCGGCCGGCACGTACCAGCTCTCGACACCCGCGAGCTTCTCAAGCCGGAAATCCGTGCGCGACTTCAGCTCAACGACTTCCAGTTTCTGTTCGAGCAGATGAACGAACGGCACGAACAGCGTGCGGTTAAGACCGTCCTTGTAAAGATCGTCCGGCGGCACGTTGGATGTCGCGACCATCACAAGGCCTTTCTCGAACAGCCATTCAAACAACCGGCCGAGGATCATCGCATCGGCGATGTCGGTGACGATGAATTCGTCGAAGCACAGAAGCGATATCTCCTGCGCGATCGCATCCGCCGTCATGCGCAGCGGATCGCCGTCCTTCGCTTCGCCGTATTTGATCTTGTGGCGAAAGTCCTGAATGCGTGCATGCACATCGACCATGAATTCGTGAAAGTGCGCGCGGCGTTTGCGCTTGACCGGCACGCTTTCAAAAAACAAATCCATCAGCATCGTCTTGCCGCGGCCGACATCGCCCCAGACATAAAGACCGCGCGGCACCGGACCGCTCTTCCTGGCCATCAACCAGCCAAGCGCACCGGATTTCTGTGCCGCACGATATTCGGAGAACTCAAGTTCGATGCGGGAGAAGCTCGCGAGCGCTCCGCGCTGCCCGGGATCTGATTCGATCCTGCCGGCCGCAACTTCGGCCGCGTAGCGTTCAGCGGTCGCCGACATGCGGTTTCTTCACCCCGGTTTTGCCTTCCGGCTTAACGAGACGGCGCAGCCCGATCAAGCCTCGGACGGCGGATTTCCCTTTCAAGCCATTGATATGCCAAGGAAAATCTTACGCCTGTCGTTTTCCACCACATCGTCCAGCCGCGGTCATGCAAATGCTGCATAGCGGCAATACATTGAAGATAAAGAGAAAAAACGTATATCGCTGTTGATAACTCCAATGAGGAAGGTCATGGACGCGACCCATCACGAAGCCCCCGGTTTGATCCGCAAGCTCTGGCTTGGCGAGACCGAACGCTTCCGCGAACACCTCCTTCGGCTTGATCCCGAGAGCCGTGCCAACCGCTTCGGCACCCCGGTGACCGACTACTTTATCAACCAGTACGCCGCACACGCGCTCAGCTCGGACGCGGTCGTGCACGGTTATTTTGTCGACGGCGTTTTGCGTGGCTGCGCCGAACTGCGCGGCCTCAACACGCTTGCGCCGCGCGCAGCGGAGGCCGCCTTCAGTATCGAAAAAGCGTTTCAAAACAACGGTGTGGGATCGCTGCTCATGGGCCGCACGATTCTTACCGCGCGCAATCGCGGCATCAAGAAGCTCTACATGAATTGCCTGTCGCACAATCATCCGATGCAGGCGATCGCCCGGAAATACCACGCCGATCTCAAGTTCGAGGCGGGTGATGTCGTTGCGGAGATTACCAACGCGCGACCCGATCCGTTGTCGCTGTTGCGCGAGTTCGTCGCCGACGGTTGCGGCATCGGTAACGCAATGCTCGACGTCCAGAGTCGGATGTTGCGCGCGGCATAGCGTTGCTTGCGCGCAACGAATTGTTCGTCATCGACTCGATTCAACAAATTCTAGTGGAAAATTGCACGTTTCTGCGAGATAAGTGATTCGCTCGAGCGTTTCATCGGAGACGATGATGTCGAAGAGCGGCAAAGGTCGGAATGATCACCGCGAGGTCGAAGCGTTCTTACACTTGCCGACAACGCCGAGCGTGGAGTCGGGCGTGATGAGTCCGGCATAGCCGGTGGCGAACCAGCTCCATCAACAAAGGCGGTGGCGACTTGCAAAGGAGGCCGCAGCCCGAAACTCTCACGAAGAAATCAACCAAGAGGAAAATCATGGCAAAAGCGAAACGGAAGAAGAAAGTGGCGAAGAAGGCAAAGCGCAAGACGAAGCGCAAGGCCAAGCGCTAACTTTCATTTGTCCTGTTGAGTGATTTCTTGGCCGCGTACCGCAACCCGGTACGCGGCCATTCATTTCTAAAACAACATTTCAAAAAAATCGGCGCCAGAGCGGCGCCGTTTTTTTATTTTTATGATCGAACGCGAATGGCCGCGCAATCAAACTTGCCGCGCCACCATCTTCTTCTTGATCTCGGCGATCGCCTTCGCGGGATTCAAACCCTTGGGGCATGTGTTCGTGCAGTTCATAATCGTGTGGCAGCGATAAAGCCGGAACGGATCCTCCAGCTGATCGAGCCGTTCGCCCGCCGCCTCGTCGCGTGAATCCGTCACCCAGCGATAGGCGTGCAGGAGCGCCGCCGGCCCGAGATAGCGATCCGAATTCCACCAGTAGCTCGGACAGGCCGTCGAGCAGCAGGCGCACATCACGCATTCATAAAGCCCGTCAAGCTTGGCACGATCCGTGCGGCTCTGTTTCCATTCGCCGTGCGGTGCCGGCGTTTCGGTGTGCAGCCACGGCTCGATCAACGCGTGCTGCGCATAGAACTGCGTGAGGTCCGGCACGAGATCCTTAACCACCGGCTGATGCGGCAACGGATAGACCTTCACCGGGGCCTTCACTTCGTCGATGCCGCGTGTGCAGGCGAGCGTATTCAGCCCGTCGATGTTCATTGCGCACGAACCGCACACGCCCTCGCGGCACGAGCGGCGGAAAGTAAGCGTCGGGTCGATCTTGTTCTTGATCCAGATGATGGCGTCGAGCAGCATCGGCCCGCAGTCGTCGCGATCGACGAAGTAAGTATCCATGTGCGGGTTCTCGCCGCTATCGGGATCGTACCGATAGATATGAAATTCCGTGACGCGCTTCGCGCCCTCGGGCTTCGGCCACACTTTGCCGGCAGTGACCTTGGAGTTTTTCGGCAGCGTGAGTTCGACCATCAGTAAACCCGCTTCTTCGGCTCGATATATTGCACGTCGTTGGTGAGCGTGTAGGTATGCACGCCGCGATAATCGAGCGTCACCTTGCCGCTCGGATCGATCCACGACAGCGTATGCTTCATCCAGTTCTTGTCGTCGCGATCGGGGAAATCCTCGCGCGCATGTGCGCCGCGCGACTCCTGCCGGTTCACCGCACTGTCGACCGTCACGATCGCCTGCGCGATCAAGTTATCGAGCTCCAGCGTCTCGACGAGATCGGAGTTCCAGATAAGCGAGCGATCGGTGACGCCGATGTCGCGCAGGCCGTCATGGATTTCGTGCATCTGCTTTGAGCCCTTGGCGAGCACTTCGCCGGTGCGGAACACGGCGCAGTTCGCCTGCATCGTCTTTTGCATTTTGAGCCTGAGATCGGCGGTCGGCGTGCCACCCTTGGCGTTGCGGAAACGATCGAGACGCGAGAGCGCCTTGTCGGCGGAATCCGCCGGCAACTCGGGCTGTTTCTCACCCGGCCGCACGGTATCGGCGCAGCGCAGGCCAGCGGCGCGCCCGAACACGACGAGATCGATCAGCGAGTTCGAACCGAGGCGATTGGCGCCATGCACTGACACGCAAGCCGCTTCGCCGATCGCCATCAGGCCCGGCACTGGCGCATTGTCGTCGCCGTTCTTCTTCGTCATCGCTTCGCCGTGGAAGTTCGTCGGAACGCCGCCCATGTTGTAGTGGACGGTCGGCGTCACGGGAATCGGCTCCCGCGAAAGATCGACACCCGCGAAAATCTTTGCGCTCTCGGAAATGCCCGGCAGACGCTCGTGCAGAATTGCGGGATCGATGTGATCTAGGTGAAGGAAGATGTGATCCTTCTCCTTGCCGACGCCGCGGCCGCCGTGAATTTCCATCGTCATCGCCCGCGAGACGACATCACGCGACGCAAGGTCTTTGGCGGAGGGTGCGTAACGCTCCATGAAGCGCTCGCCTTCCGAATTGGTGAGATAGCCGCCCTCGCCGCGCGCACCTTCAGTGATCAGGACGCCCGCGCCATAGACGCCGGTCGGGTGGAACTGCACGAATTCCATGTCCTGCATCGGCAGGCCCGCGCGCAGCACCATGCCGCCGCCGTCGCCCGTGCAGGTATGCGCCGAGGTGCAGGAGAAATACGCCCGGCCATAGCCGCCGGTCGCGAGCACCGTCTGCTGCGCGGTGAAACGATGCAGCGTGCCATCGTCTAACTTGAGCGCGATCACGCCGCGGCAACGGCCCTCGTTGTCCATGATGAGATCGATCGCGAAATATTCGACGAAGAACTCGGCGTTATGCTTGAGCGCCGCGCCATACATCGTATGCAGCATGGCATGACCCGTGCGGTCGGCGGCGGCGCAGGTGCGCTGCGCGGTACCTTTGCCGAAATGCGTCGTCATGCCGCCGAACGGCCGCTGATAAATCTTGCCGTCTTCGGTGCGCGAGAACGGCAGGCCCCAGTGCTCAAGCTCATAAACCGCATCGGGCGCATGGCGGCAGAGATATTCGATGGCATCCTGATCGCCGAGCCAGTCCGCGCCCTTGACGGTGTCGTACATGTGCCAACGCCAATCATCCTCGCCCATATTGCCGAGCGAAGCGGCAATGCCGCCTTGCGCCGCGACGGTATGCGAGCGCGTCGGGAAGACCTTGGTGATGCAGGCAGTGCGCAGGCCCGCTTCGGCGCAGCCGATCACGGCGCGCAGGCCGGAGCCGCCGGCGCCAACGACGATCACGTCATAGACGTGGTCGGTGAGCGGATAGGCCTTGCCGGTCACAGCCGGAGCGGGAATTTTGGCGTTGGCATTCATGACTAGAGACCGAAATTGATCTTGAGAAGCGCGTAGATCGCAACGAGACCGACGGCGAACGTGAACAGCGTGTTCGCCATCACCGCAACGACTTTGCGGCCTTCGGAATGCACGTAATCCTCGATGATGACCTGCATGCCGATCCGCATATGTGTGAGAATCGAGATCAGCCCCGCGAGGATGATGACGGCGACCAGCGGATTGGCGAGCTTGCCGATCACCGCTGCGTGACCGCGGCCGGCGAGCGAAACGATGATGATCAGGAACGCGATGACGAGTGGCACGTTCGCCACCGCCGTCAGCCGCTGCAGCCAAAAGTGACCTGTGCCCGAATGCGCCGCGCCCAGTCCGCGAACCTTGCTCAACGGTGTCCGCATCGCATCAACCTCTCAGGAAATAGGCGAACAGCCAGACGACGATCGTCAGCGTCACCGAGCCAACTAGAGTCGCGATCGCCAGGAACTGCCGCTCATGCGCCTCAAAGCCGGCGCCGGTATCCCAGATGAAGTGGCGAATGCCGCCGAGCATGTGATGGAGAAGCGCCCAGGTGTAGCCGAACAAAACGAACTGTCCGAACCAGGAGGCAAAGAAAGAGTTGGCGAACTCGAACTGTCCGGCTGGACCCGCGACCGAGAGCAGCCACCAGGCCAAGAGCAGCGTGCCGAAATAGAGCGCCGCGCCGGTGATCCGATGCACGATCGACATCACCATCGTCGGCGTCAGCCGGTAGATCGACAGATGCGGCGACAGCGGACGCTGAATTTTGGTCTCGGCCATGATTGCCTCTGCAGCAGGCTGACGATTAAAAGAGAGAACCTTGAAGTCCAGATAACCTGAAAGCAGGCTCCCTTGTGAAACCGAGTAACCGCCGCAGGTTCCTGGGTTTTGACGCGGTATTTCGTCTGGAACGAAACTAATCCGCAAAAACTAGACCGCAATCAGTAATCGGCATAGCCTTCCTTCGCCAGAAACGAAGGCTAAGCGTATGCGTTTCGATTTGACCGATCTCTCGCTGTTTCGCGATGTGGTGGAGGCGGGCAGCATCACCCACGGTGCCGAGCGCGCGCATCTGGCGCTCGCTGCCGCCAGCACCCGTATTCGCAACATGGAAGAAGCGGTCGGCGCGGCCCTCCTGATCCGCAAGCGCCAGGGTGTCGTGCCGACGCCCGCCGGCCGCACGCTGCTCCAGCACGCCCGCATCATGCTCGCCCAGGCCGAGCGCCTGCGCGAGGATCTCGGTGCCTATGCCGGCGGTGCAGCCGGACAAATTCACTTTCTCTCCAACACCAATGCGATGACCGAGTTTCTGCCGGAAGCCTTGAGCTCGTTCCTGGCGGGCCATCCGAACGTCAACGTCGATCTTGAAGAGCGGCTTTCCGACGAGATCGTAGGGCTGATCGCCGAAGGCGGTGCCGATATCGGCATTGTCGCCGGCACTGTCGAAACCGGCACGCTGCAAACATTCCCGTTCCATAACGACCGCTTCGTGCTGGTGGTGGCAAAAGGCCACCCGCTCGCGGCGCAGAACACGATCGCATTCAGCCAAACCCTCGATCAGGATTTTGTCGGCCTCGATCGCGCGAGCGCCTTGCAGCGCTTCCTGACCGGCAAGGCCTCGCAGGCCGGCAAGCCCCTCAAACTTCGCGTCCAGCTCAGGAGCTTCGATGCCGTCTGCCGCCTCGTCGAATGCAATGTCGGCATCGGTGTCGTGCCGGAAACGACGGCACGCCGCGCTACCACCTCGATGGCGATCAAGATCATCGAGCTCAGCGACGGTTGGGCCACGCGCGATCTCAAGATCTGCGTGCGCGATCTGCAAAAGCTGCCACCCTATGTGCGGCAATTGGTCGATCACCTGCGCGCGACAACCTGACGCCGCTGGTAACGGCATGTTGCCGCCGCAATTCGGGCCCGGATTATCAGGGTTTATTTTCTATTAACGAATCACCGAACTAATGGGCGACGGGGAGCTTTTGTCCGGCGGCGCCTTGCCGATCCGCGGTTCTTAAAACCGGCGGATTTGGCCCGTTAAAAACCGGGCAGCGTAACCATCGAGACGAAGCGGCATGCGGCAAGGCACGACATTTCTCCGGCTCTTTCCGATCGCTCTCCTGATTCTGTTCTCGACGCTCGCCGCACGCGCCGACGAGCTGCACACCCTCATCAGCGGCGGCCAGAGCCGCCAGTATCTCGTGCACAAACCGCCAAGCTGGCAGCCCGATTATCCCGGCCCGGTCGTGATCGCGCTCCACGGCATGCTGCAATCCGAAGAGGGCATGAATTCGTATCTCGGCCTCAATCAGGTCGCCGACCGCGAAGGCTTTACTGTCATCTATCCCCATGGCCTCGGCAACGCCTGGAAGGATGGCCGCGCGCCGCAGCTTCGCATGACCTTCTGGTCGCCGCCTTCCGACGACGTCGAATTTCTCGCAAAGCTCGTCCGGACGCTGGCCGAGAAGCGCCTCGCCGATCCATCGCGCGTTTATCTGATGGGCATCTCGAACGGCGGCTACATGGTCTATCGCATGGCCTGCGAGCGACCCGAGCTGTTCGCGGCCTTCGCGACGTTAAGCGCAACGGTGCCGAGCTATTACACCGGAAGCTGCAAGCCCTCGCGCCCGATCCCGGTTCTGATGATCAACGGCACCGCCGACATGATCGTGCCGTTCTACGGCAATGGCTTAGGCGGTTCGATGTCGCTTCTGCCGGTAACACAGACGGCAAAACTATTCGCAAAGCTCAACGGCTGCGACAAGCCGGCGGAAGCGCCGGTGCCGTCGCGCAGCTCTTTCGGCGGCACTTCGGTCACGATGGTCTATTGGACGAACTGCCGCGAGCAATCGGCGGTCGTGCTGTTTCGCGTCAATGGCGGCGGTCACCAGTCGCCGTCGATTGGCACGGGTCGCGTGACACCGATGGGCCTGCAGATGCTCGGCCTGCGCAATCACGACATCGATGCGGCGGAAGAAGTCTGGGCTTTCTTCAAGCACTACGATCTCTCGCTGACCTCGAGCATCCCCGCTCCCGCTGCGACGGCGAACGCGTTTTCACGCGAAGTGCGCAGCGGCTCGCGTTAAGAAAACGCGACGGGCTAACGCGCGATAATCGTCCAATAATCGAGATCGAGAATGACGGCCGGATCGTAATCCGTGCCGTTCTTGAACGGAAAATCCGCGCACGGCTTGTCCTTCGTCGCGACCGTGCGTAACCGCAGCGCACCTATATCCTTGCGCTTCGGAATTTCCCGGCACTCCAGCACTTCTGTCCAGGCGAACACCGTAAGGCCCGCGAATAGCGGCGCGACGTGACGACCGCCATTGATCGCCGCGATGTGAAAGGCGTTCTCGAACCCGTTGAATGAGAGCGCGCGCGCCAGCGAGATCACATGCCCGCCGTAAATAAGCCTGCGGCCGAACCGATCCTGCGCGCCGTGGAACTGGTCGAAATGCACCCGCGCCGTGTTCTGATAAAGCCGCGTCGCGATCTGGTGCTCGGCCTCCTCCACCGTCATGCCGACGCGATGATCGATCTTCTCGCCCGCCTTGTAATCCTTAAACCGTCGCGCGCTGCCGGCGAGCACATAGTCGTAACCTTTGGGCTTCAGTTTCGGCACGGCGGCACCAAGTGCCTTCACATCGACATGCGCAGGCAGCTCCGGCACTTTCGCGGCAGGCGCGGGTGAAGCCGCGTCGCGCTTTCGCACCATCACCCAGCGCACGTAATCGAGAACGGCTTTGCCTTTTTGATTGAAGCCCTTCGAGCGCACATAAACGACGCCCGATTGCTTGTTGGAGTTTTCGCGAAGACCGATAACTTCCGAAGTCGCGGAGAGCGTATCCCCCGGATAAACCGGCGCAAGAAAGCGGCAATCGGCATAACCGAGATTTGCAACTGCATTCAACGAAATGTCCGGCACCGTTTTTCCGAACACGATATGGAACACCAGGAGATCGTCGATCGGGGCGCGCGGATAACCAATCTTCTTCGCGAATGTATCGGCCGACTGCACCGCGAAGCGCGGGCCGAACAGGCCCGTGTAAAGGGCGACATCGCCAGTCGTCACAGTGCGCGGCGTCGCGTGACGAATGACTTGGCCGAGCTTGAAATCCTCGAAGAAGTTGTCGCTACCGCTCATGAATCAAGCCTTCGCCCTGATGGCCTTCGAGAGCGCGACAGTGCGCGCCGCGATATCCGCATGCATGATTTCGACCATACGACCATCGAGCGAGATGACGCCCTTACCCTTGTTCTCCGGAAGCGCGAAGGCGTCGACAATCCGCTGCGCGGCGGCAACTTCTTCGTCCGAGGGCGAGAAGATGCCGTTGCACGGCTCGACTTGGGTCGGATGAACGAGCGTCTTGCCGTCGAAACCGAGATCGCGGCCGTCCTCGCACTCACGCTTGAAGCCCTCGATATCCTTGATGTCGTTGAATACGCCGTCGAGCACGTCGAGCCCTTGTGCGCGGCCCGCGAGAATAACCTGCGATAGCGCCGTGAGCCACGGTAAGCGGCCCGGCACGAAACGCGCGCGAGTTTCTTTCGCGATGTCGTTGGTGCCAAGCACCAGCGTCGTCAGCCGCGTGCTGGCGTCTTTCGCGGAAGCCGCAACGGCGGCGATATTCAAAATCGCTTGCGCCGTCTCGATCATAGCCCATACCGCCAGCGCGCGGGGCGCGCGGCTGATCTTGTTGCCGACCGCCTGCAACTGTTCGGGCGAAGCGACCTTCGGAATGAGCACCGCGTCCGGCCCCGCCACGATCGCCGCCGAAAGATCGTCCGCCGCCCACGGCGTGTCGAGCCCGTTCACCCGCAACACCACTTCGCGGGAGCCGAAACCTTTTGCCTTGATCGCGGCACAAGCCTGTTGGCGCGCGGTGGGCTTCGCTTCGGGCGCCACCGCGTCTTCGAGGTCGATGATGATGACATCGGCCGGCAGCGTGCGCGCTTTTTCGAGCGCGCGGGCATTCGAGCCCGGCATGTAGAGCGCGCTGCGGCGCGGGCGGATGGTCTGCTGCATGTCGGCCAAAACCCCCTTGAATGACGGCCGTAAACTAACTTCGCATCCGCAGCATGCCAAGCATGGATACGCTCGAAAACAAAATGGCCGGGAAATTCCCGGCCATTGGTTAGCGGTTATTTGTCGGGCTCAGGCCGCCTTCTTCTTCGGCTTGATCAGCTTGCGGTTCACCAACACCTCCGCAATCTGGATCGCGTTAAGGGCAGCGCCCTTGCGCAAGTTGTCGGAGACGCACCAGAACGCGAGACCGTTCTTGACCGTGGGATCGACGCGGATGCGCGAAATGTAGGTTGCGTCCTCGCCCGCCGCCTCGAACGGCGTGATGTAGCCGCCGTTCTCGCGCTTGTCGACGACGAGGATGCCCGGCGCGCTGCGCAGCGCTTCGCGCGCCTCATCGACAGTGATCGGCTTCTCGAACTCAACATGCACCGCTTCCGAGTGGGCAATGAACACCGGCACGCGCGCGCAGGTCGCGATCAGGTCGATCTTCGGGTCGAGAATCTTCTTGGTCTCCTCGACCATCTTCCATTCTTCCTTGGTCGAGCCGTCGTCCATGAAGACGTCGATATGTGGAATGACGTTGAAAGCGATGCGCTTGGTGAACTTCTTCGGCTCTTGCGAGCTGCCCGCGCCATAGACTGCGCGCGTCTGCGAGAACAATTCGTCCATCGCATCCTTGCCCGCGCCCGACACCGACTGATAGGTCGCGACGACAACACGCTTGATCGCGGCGAGGTCGTGCAGCGGCTTCAGCGCGACGACAAGCTGCGCCGTCGAGCAGTTCGGGTTGGCGATGATGTTCTTCTTGCCGTAGCTCGCGACCGCGTCGGCGTTCACTTCCGGCACGACGAGCGGCACGTCCGGGTCGTAGCGCCAGGCGGACGAGTTATCGATCACGATGCAGCCTTGCGCCGCGATCTTCGGCGACCACTCCTTCGAGACCGAACCGCCCGCCGACATGAGGCAAATGTCCGTGTCGGAGAAATCGTAGTGCTCGAGCGCCTTCACTTTCAGCGTGCGGTCGCCATAGGAAACCTCGACGCCCTGCGAGCGACGCGAGGCGAGCGGCACCACCTCGTCAGCCGGAAAGCGGCGCTCGGCGAGGATATCGAGCATCTCCCGGCCGACATTGCCGGTGGCTCCAACGATTGCGACCTTGTAACCCATGACACAGTCTCTTCTGACACAGTCTCTGCGGCCGCGGCGGCGCGGCATGATTGGGGATTTGTGCGGTTTCCTACGCGAGAAAGGCCTTCCCCGCAACGCCAGGCGGCAAGTCCCGTAAATCCGCCAATCCGCCGTCCACCGCGAGGATTGACCCGCCCAAAGCGGTTCTTTATCCGCTAGGCCCGTCAACCAACGCGATCTCGCAAAATCCCTCGATCGAAACCGTCAAAGTGTCCCGCAAACCTTTCCGTATCGGCCGCTCGCGCACTGGCCTTGGCCTGTTCGCCACCCGCCTCATCAAGAAACGCACCCGCATCGCCGAATATCGCGGCCCGCGCCTCACCGACGACGAGGCCGAGCGCTCCGGCAACCGCGGCAACCGCTACCTGTTCGAAATCAACAGCCGCTGGACGATCGACGGCAAGTCGCGGAAGAACGTCGCCCGCTACGCCAATCATTCGTGCAATCCCAATGCGGAGCCGATTATCCGCGGGCACCAGATCTTCATCAACGCCAAGCGCAACATCAAGCCGGGCGAGGAGATCGTCTACGACTACGGCCAGGATTACCTGAAGAACGTCATCGGCAAGAATAACTGCAAATGCTCCCGCTGCCGCCGCCGCAAGGCCAAGCACGCGCGCGAACGCCGCCTGCAGGCCAAACGCCGGGCGGCGCGCCTCGCCGGGCGCAAAGCAAAGAACAAGTCCAAAACCAAGACCAAGAGGAAGACCGGCCGCTGACCCTGCAAAAGAGGCCTGCAAGAAGACCAGCATTCATAAGGAACTTTCGGCGTTGTGGCGCGTCCCCGGTACAGGGTATGATGGCCGAAAGCGCCTCGCCCCACCTTTGAGAGGAATTCATGCGTTTTAAAGCGTTGCTCGCTCTTGCCGCAGGTCTTGTTGCAGGTCTTGCCGTCGCCACCACTGTTCCGGCCGACGCCAAGCCCGCCAAGAAAAAGCGCTACGAAAACCGCTCGCACTTCAGCATCACCGTGCGCAAGCCCCGGAGCTACCTCGACGCCGGCACCGCCGTGCGCCCGGGCGAGAAGAGCTATCACGACTATCACTACATGCTGACGTCGCGGTTTCCGACCTACGGCCCGGCCGGCCCCGATAACCGCGAATTCCGTTATCCGCTGCCTTATCCGTTCGAACTGCCCGGCTACGGATTCTAATTCAGCTCAACGCGTCGCGATAATGAACTGCCGTGGAAACGGCAGCAGCACGCTGCCGTCCTGAAACGGCGGAAACTCGCGGCGCACCGCCGCGAGATATTCAGCGAGAAAATCTTTTCGCTCGTTCTCATTGAGCGGCTCCAGGAACGGCCGCAGGCCGCTGCCCTTGAACCACTCGACAATCGCTTCGGCATTGGCGAGCGAGTGATAGTAGGTCGTCCGCCACACTTCGACACGCGCACATACCGGCTTGAGCAAACCGTAGTACCAGGCCGGCCCCTCGATCTTGGTACGCACGCCCGCGACCCGCGCGAGCTTGCCGGCCCACGGCCCGTTCGCGGCGACATCGCGCATCAGACGATGCGCCGTTTCCCCGAGATTGTCCGGCATCTGCACCGCAAGACTGCCGCCCGGTGCCAACTTCTCGATCAGTTGCAGAAAGAGCCGCGTGTGGTCGGGCACCCACTGGAAAACAGCGTTCGCGAGAATGACGCCGAACGGCCCGGGATCGCTCCAGCTCAAAACGTCGGCGATGTCGAACTTTACCTGCGGCAGGCGCTTCTTTGCCGCCGCGATCATGTCGGCGGAAGAATCGAACCCTGAAATTTCGGCACCGGGAAAATGCGCGATCAGCACTTCGGTTGAGTTACCCGGCCCGCAGCCGACATCGGCCATGCGGTGCGCTTCGGTCGGCGGAATGGCCGCAACGAGATCGCGCACCGGGCGCGTCCGCTCGTCCTCGAAAGCCGTGTATTGCTTCGCCGACCAACCCATCGCTCCTCCTCTGGCCGCGCGGGAGCGGAGCGCGCGGCATTTACGCCGCGAGCTTCTCGAGTTCCGCGAGGATGGCGTCGGACATCTCGCGCGTACCGACGCTCGATGCCGCCTTGCCCTTGATGTCGGCGGTGCGCAGGCCCCTATCGAGAGCGGCCGCGATCGCCTTCTCGATCATGTCGGCTTCCTTGGTCATGCCGAAGGAATAGCGCAGCATCATGCCGAGCGAGCCGATCATCGCGATCGGATTGGCAAGGCCTTTGCCGGCGATATCCGGCGCCGAGCCATGGACCGGCTCATAAAGCGCGCGGCGCTTTTTGGTCTTTACGTCGACTTCGCCGAGCGAGGCTGACGGCAGCATGCCGAGCGAGCCCGTCAGCATCGCCGCAACATCGGAAAGAATGTCGCCAAAGAGATTGTCGGTGACGATCACATCGAACTGCTTCGGCGCGCGCACAAGCTGCATGCCGAGCGAATCCGCGAGATTGTGCTCGAGTTTCACGTCCTTGAATTCGCGCTCGTGCACCTGCGTCACGACTTCTTTCCAGAGCACGCCCGATTTCATGACGTTGTTCTTCTCGGACGACGTAACCTTGTTGCCGCGCTTCCGTGCAAGATCGAAGGCGACGCGCGCGATGCGCTCGATTTCGTACGTGTCGTAAACCTGCGTATCGATGGCGCGCTTCTGGCCGTTGCCGAGATCCGTGATCGTCTTCGGCTCGCCAAAGTAAACACCGCCGGTCAGCTCGCGCACGATGACGATGTCGAGGCCTTCGACGAGCTCGCGCTTGAGCGAAGAGTCGTCCGCGAGCGCCGGGTAACAGATCGCCGGGCGCAGATTGGCGAAGAGCTGCAAATCCTTGCGGAGCCGCAACAGCCCCGCTTCCGGCCGCGCGTCGTAAGGCACGTTCGCCCATTTCGGGCCGCCGACCGCACCTAACAGAATGGCGTCGGCGGCATGCGCCTTCTTCATCGCGTCTTCGGAGATCGCCTTTTTGTGCGCATCGAAAGCCGCGCCGCCGACAAGGTCTTCCTCGACGTTGAACTTCGCCGCGCCCTGCTTGTCGAAGAATTCGATGACGCGCTTGGTTTCGGCCATGACTTCGGGGCCGATCCCGTCGCCGGGAAGGAGAAGAAGATTGATCGTGGTCATGTGATTAAGCCCAGGGACGCTTTTCGGCGAGTTGCTTTTCGTAGGTTTGGATCTTCGGCGCCTTTTCCATCGTCAGGCCGATGTCGTCGAGGCCGTTCAGCAGACAATGCTTGCGGAACGAATCGATATCGAACTTGATGGTGCCGCCGTCCGGTCCGGTGATTTCCTGCTTGGCGAGATCGACGGAAAGGCGGGCGTTCGCGCCGCGCTCGGCGTCGTCCATCAGCTTGTCGAGATCTTCAGGCGAGACCTTGATCGGCAGAATGCCGTTCTGGAAACAGTTGTTGTAGAAAATGTCGGCGAACGACGTCGAGATGACGCAGCGAATGCCGAAATCGAGGAGCGCCCACGGCGCGTGCTCGCGCGACGAACCACAGCCAAAATTGTCGCCGGCGACGAGAATCTTGGCGTTGCGATAGGCCGGCTTGTTCAGCACAAAATCCGGGTTTTCGCTGCCGTCGTCCTTGTACCGCATCTCGGCGAACAGGCCCGCACCGAGCCCGGTCCGCTTGATCGTTTTCAGGTACTGCTTCGGAATGATCTTGTCGGTATCGACGTTGATCTGCTTGAGCGGCGCCGCGACGCCGTCCAGAACCGTGAACTTTTCCATATCTGTCCTCGTGAGGAGGGCGTTGTAGCCCCTCGTTCGGGCATTTTCAAACCGAAGCCTGCGCAGGAGCTATGCAAAAAGAACCCTGCGAAAACGCCTCGATTCAGGCCCCGGCCGAAGCCTCGATCCGCTCCATATCCTCGTCGGAAAGCCCGAAATGATGGCCGATTTCGTGCACCAGCACGTGGGTCACGATATCGCCGAGCGTTTCCTGGTGCTCGGCCCAGTAATCGAGGATCGCCCGCCGGTAGAGTTGCACGGTGTTGGGAAGCTGCCCCGTCATCGGCCCGTCGCCGCCCTGCGCGAGCCCGATGCCGGTGAAAAGACCAAGGAGGTCGAACTCGCCTGCGTTCATTTCCTGCAGCACATCCCTCGATGGGAAATCCTCGACGCGGATGACGACGCCGCCGCATAACGCGCGGAACTTCTGCGGCAATCCGGCGAAGGCTTCCGCCGCAAGCTGCTCGAATTCCTCGAGCGACGGCGCTTCGAGTTTTTGCCAGTCGATCCTGCTCATGGCCCGAGCGTAGCCGCCTTCGCCGCCGCCCGGAAGTGGCGGCACTTGCTTCCGCCATTCGCTCCGCCATCATACGGCAATGGAAGGATCAATAACGATGTGGCGTCTCTTGCTGTGGCTGATCGCTGCCGTGCCGCTCGTGGCTCACGCGCAAGATGGCGCGCCGAAACTGCAAACGCTCGAAGCGGACATTCAGGACGTAACGCGCATCGATATGCTCAACGTCGATGATCCGCTGAAGGTCTTTGCTTTCGTGCTGAACGCGCTGCCCGATCGCGTCACCGTCTACCCAACCGAGAATTACTATTACTTTCGCTTTCTTCATCGCGGCACGCCCTATGCGGGCAACCTCCGCATCGAGGTCAGCGACAAGCCGGCAGTGCTGCACTTCGCCTATTACCGCACGCAAACGCCGTGGCATCCGGAAGCCAAAGCAACAGAGATCACACTTGGCGAAGCGCAGGGCGTCAAGTTGGAAAAACAAGATCACTTACGCTATCGCATCGCCTACCGTGACAAGAGCGTCGAATTCGCGCTCAACGATCTTTCCCAACTAAAGCCGCAGGCGAAACAGCTCGCACCGGATGAGCGCTTCATCGGGCCGGTGTTCGACGAGTCGGGCCTGCGCTTCCTGCTTGTCTTCAACGAGAAGCTCAAAATATTTCTCTACATCCTCGATGACAGCCTGCCGCTGCCGGAAGAAACTTTCCCCGTTCGCGAAGAAAGCCGCATCGCGATCGGGCGCCGCACTGGGTTTGCCTATTTCCGCGATCTGAAATTGCCGCGGCAGATTCTTGTCGGCGTTTACGAAGACAATCTTTTGCTGAATAGCTATTACGACGGGCCTTTCGATCAATTGCCCGATAACTTCATCGAAGGCGAAACGCTGCGCTCGGCGATTCTTTCGGCCGCGCCGCGCCTCAAGGACAAGATCGACCGCTTCGGCCGCGCGCTCGATCGCAACATCCGCTATGCCATCAAGCCCTATCGCGCCTATATCGAGCCGCCCGATCTTGCGCCGGTCGAGCGTTGCGCCAAAGAGCGAGAGCAGCGCGCCGACTATTACGCCTGCTTCGACGCCGAAAAAGCCGCGCGCGGCGACGGCCTGCGCCGCAAGCGAAAATAGAGTTCTGCTCTACTGGAGCGCACAAACGAAAACGGGCCGGTTGAACCGGCCCGTTTCCTTGAGCGAGTAACTTCCCGCTTACCAGCAGGAAGAATACCACAGGCTGGTACCCGGAATGTGGCAAGCGCCAGGCCACCACACACCACGGCCACGGCCACGGCCGCGCCAGGCACCACGACCGCGTCCACGGCCACGGCCACGGCCGCGACCACGGCCGCGACCACGGCCACGACCGCGAGCTTCCGCTTTCGTCGACGTCGACGTCAGCGCAAAACCGGTGATCGCAACTGTATTGACGCAGTACATGGCGACGATAAAGAAGCCGGCCACGACCCGCGCCAGAAGCGAGCGTTTCGTTTTTGGTGTCATTTGCATCGATCCTTTCTCGTCTCTCTGTAGCTACAGCAGGGAAACATCGAAAACGCGCGAGCGCGTCAGAAAGTTCATCTTGCGATGACGATGTCGGAAAATAAAACGCCGCCTTTGATCGGCGTAATGGCGTTTACTCCCTGCGTTGAAGCCTATGGGATGCTATCCTAAAGTGCAACAACTCCCCTGCTCTCTCGACGTAGATGAACGGATATTCAGATACGCCAAAAAGCCGGATTTATCCGACTTTTCATCCTCATTCTACGCCGCGTGACGTGCGGAAACTGTGACCTCTCGCACATCGCTAAGAATTTCTTTCCTGCATCACGAAGGAACCATGACGAAACAGCACGACTACATCCTCGGTATGAACACCTACGACCACGACGTGAGCGTGTGTCTTCTGCGCGACGGAGCAATCGCATTCGCGATCATGAAGGAACGCATCACTCGCGAGAAACACGCGAGCGGCTTCTACAAGGAAGCGGTCGATTACGTGCTGAATGCCGAAGGCATCACGCTCGACGATGTCAGCCTTGTCGTCCGCAACTGCTACATCCTGCCGGTCGAGGAAATGGAGCGGCGGCTGATTTCCTTCGACGTGCCGAATTTCATCAGCGAGGACGACCGGCCGCTCGCCGAAAAAGACCCGATATTCCTCAACAAGTCCGGCAAGGTCATGACGATTTCGCATCACCTGGCGCATGCCTACAGCGCCTTTGCCGCCTCGCCCTTCGACGAGGGCGCAGTGATGATCGTCGACGGCGTCGGCAGCTACCATGCCGATGCGATGGATAACGACGAAGGCTCGAAGAATGTCAGCCCGCTCGCACGCGAATCCGAGAGCTACTACACCTTCAAGGGATCCGAGCTGAAGACGCTGAAGAAAGTTTGGATGACCCCGAGCCGCGGCTTTCTCTCCGACGAGTTCTACAACATGCCCGGTCTCGGTGCGCTCTATAGCCGCGCCTCTACCTATGTGTTCGGCGACTGGAACAAGTGCGGCGAACTGATGGGTCTCGCGCCTTACGGAAGGCCGAACGCGGTGAAACCTTTCATGTGGCTCGAGGACGGCGAGTTGAAAGTGCCGGAATGGACGCCCGACATGAACCAGCCCTGGCTGATGGACAGTGACGGCAAATGGGAAGCCAGCCCGTCGATGAAGCATTGGGAAGACGTCGCCTGGCGCGTGCAGGACGACACCGAGAAAGTGATGATCGAGCGTGCCCGCTGGCTGCGCGAAAAAACCGGCGCGAAGAACCTTGTGATGGCGGGCGGCGTCGCGCTGAACTGCGTCGCGAACGGCAAGGTTGCGCGCGAAGCCGGCTTCGACAATGTCTGGATTCAGCCCGCCGCCGGCGACGACGGCATCGCCATCGGCTGCGCGCTCTACGGCCACCTCGCCGTGCAGAAGAAACCGCGCGAGTATAAGATCAGCCACGCCTATTTCGGCCGTTCCTACGGCGACGCCGAGGTCGAACGCGCGATGAGCCCCGCGCTCGTGCGCATGGCGACGAAGCAGGTCAAAAGCGACGACATCTGCCGCGACACCGCGAAAGTCCTCGCCGACGGCAACGTCATCGGCTGGTTTCAGGGCGGCTCGGAATTCGGTCCGAGGGCACTCGGCCACCGCAGCATCATCGGCGACCCGCGCAAGCCGGAGATGAAAGACATCCTCAACAGCCGCGTGAAGCATCGCCAGCCGTTCCGGCCGTTCGCGCCGATCGTGCTTGCCGAACGCGCCGACGAGATTTTCGAAGGCAAGGGCGATTCGCCTTACATGCTGATGGCGAAGAACGTCTATCCGGCCTGGCGCGACAAAATCCCGGCGATCGTCCATGTCGACGGCACCGCGCGCGTCCAGACCGTAACGGAAGCAAGCAGCCCGCGGCTCTACCGGCTCCTGAAGGAGTTCGAAAAACTCACGGGCGTCCCTGTCCTCATCAACACCTCGTTCAACGTCAAGGGCGAGCCGATCGTCGAGACGCCGAAGGACGCGATGGAATGCTTCCTCACCACCGGTATCCATTATCTCGCGATCCACGATATGCTCGTCTCGAAGAGCGCGCTGCACCCTGTGATGCTGAAGATGCTGCGCTTCTACACCGATGTCGGCGAAATCGTGCAGACGAGCGCCAAAGCTTGATGCGTCCAAATCTCTGACACGCATAAGCTTGCCAAAAATTTATTTTTGCAACCTTTGCGGCGCTTTTGCGTTGTCGTGCCGTAAACACGCCGTGTTGCTGAACGGAAGGTGAGCCGCCGGTTCAATCTTCGTTCAGTGCGCCGGCGCAAGACTTGATGACGAGCCTCCGGTTTCTTCCCCCCCATCCATGGCTCATCACTGCAAGCAAGGGAGTTCTCGAAATGAAAAAACTAATTCTCGCAGCCGCCGCTGCTGGCGCTCTATCGCTCGGCGCACTTTCCTTCGCAACGCCGAGCTTCGCGGCAGCCGGCGCCTATTCGGGCGCTCCGGCGGCCGGGTCGAACGTGATTGATGTGCGCTGCTGGCGTAATTCGCGCGACCGTCTCGTCTGCAACAACCGCCGTGTCAAACACTGCTGGTGGCATCGCGGACATCGCATCTGCCGCTGGCGTTAATGCACGCCTAAACAAAAGGGCGCATCCTGCGGGATGCGCCCTTTTTTATTGGCATCAGCCAAAATTTCTCAGTGCTTCGGCCACTCGCGAATATCGACGAAGTGGCCCGCGATCGCTGCAGCCGCCGCCATCGACGGCGAGACGAGGTGCGTGCGGCCCTTGAAGCCCTGACGGCCTTCGAAGTTGCGGTTCGAGGTCGAAGCGCAGCGCTCTTCGGGCTTGAGCTTGTCCGGGTTCATCGCAAGGCACATCGAGCAGCCCGGCTCGCGCCAGTCGAAGCCCGCAGCCTTGAAAATTTTATCGAGGCCCTCGGCTTCCGCTTGTTCCTTCACAAGGCCCGAGCCCGGTACGATCATCGCCGAAACGTTGCCGTTGACCTGAAAGCCGTTGACGATCTGCGCGACCTGGCGGAGATCCTCGATACGGCCGTTAGTGCATGAGCCGATGAACACTTTATCGAGCTTGATGTCGGTGATCTTCGTTCCCGGCGTCAGCCCCATATATTCGAGCGCACGCTGCTTGGTGATGCGCTTGGCTTCATCGGCGATCTCGGCCGGGTTCGGCACCCAGCCCTGCACCGACACGACGTCTTCGGGGCTCGTGCCCCACGATACGATCGGCGGCAGCTTCGCCGCATCCAGCTTCACTTCCCGGTCGAAATGCGCGTCGCCGTCGGTGAAGAGCGTTTCCCAGTAACGCATCGCGGTGTCCCACTTGTCGCCTTTCGGCGACTTGGGGCGGCCCTTCAGATACTCGAATGCCTTTTCATCCGGCGCGACCAAACCCGCACGCGCACCGCCTTCGATCGACATATTGCAGACCGTCATGCGGCCTTCCATCGAGAGCGTACGGATCGCGTCGCCGGCATACTCCATCACCGCGCCGGTGCCGCCGGCGGTGCCGATCTCGCCGATGATGGCGAGGATGATGTCTTTCGCGCCCACACCGTCCGGCAACTTGCCATCGACGGTGATGCGCATGTTCTTGGCTTTCTTCTGCAACAGTGTTTGCGTGGCGAGCACATGCTCGACCTCGGACGTGCCGATGCCGTGCGCGAGCGCACCGAATGCGCCATGCGTCGAGGTGTGGCTATCGCCGCAGACGATCGTCGTGCCCGGCAGCGTGAAACCCTGCTCCGGCCCGATGATGTGGACGATGCCCTGACGCTTATCGAGTTCGTTGAAATACTCGATGCCGAATTCCTTGGCGTTGTTCGCCAGGGCTTCGACCTGCGTTTTCGATTCCGGATCCTTGATACCCTGCGAGCGGTCGCTCGTCGCGATGTTGTGGTCGACGACGGCAAGCGTCTTCTCCGGCGCGCGCACTTTGCGGCCGGTCATGCGCAGGCCTTCGAAGGCCTGCGGGCTCGTCACCTCATGAACGAGGTGACGATCGATATAGAGAAGGCAGGTCCCGTCCGGCTGCGTATCGACGACGTGGTCGTCCCAGATTTTGTCGTAGAGCGTACGTGCAGCCATTGGTTTCCTTATTCCGATTTCTCGGCCTTGTTCTCGGGTGCTTTGTTCTCGGCGGGAGCCGCAGCCTTCGCGGGCGCGGCTGCGAGTTCGGCTTCGACCTCGGTCTTCTCGGCGATACGCGCCTTCTTGCCGCGCAGACCGCGCAGATAATAGAGCTTGGCGCGGCGAACCTTGCCGTGACGCGCGACCTTGATCGAGTCGAGGATCGGCGAATAGAGCGGGAAGACACGCTCGACACCTTCGCCGTACGAAATCTTGCGGACGGTGAAGCTCTCGTTGAGCCCCGCGCCCGAGCGGCCGATGCACACGCCTTCATAGGCCTGGATACGAGTGCGTTCGCCTTCGACGACCTTCACATTCACGATGAGCGTATCGCCCGGCGCGAATTCCGGAATCTGCTTGTCTTGCGTGACGCGCGCAACTTCCTCGCGCTCCAGAGTTTCAATAATGCTCATCGTTTCACCTTGTTTTCGTCTTCGCGCGCGCGAGCCCTCGGGGCCGCGATCCAAACCGTTTCCATTCGGGAGGGCCGTTTCTTAGGCTAAACTTGGCCGCTTGTCATGTATTTTCAAGCAGCCTCGCCGTTAGCCATGCAGCCGGAGCACGGCTAGCCCTGCGTTCGCCGCCAGAGGTCCGGACGGCGTTTTTTCGTGATTTCTTCCGCTTTTTCGCGCCGCCAGGCGGCAATTTTGGCGTGATTGCCCGAAAGCAGCACCTCGGGGATCGGCTTACCCTCGAAATCCTGGGGTTTGGTATATTGCGGGTACTCGAGAAGCCCGGATTCATGGCTTTCCTCGGTACCCGAAGCGGCGTGCCCCATGACACCCGGCAGAAGCCGAATGCACGCATCCAGCAGCACCAGGGCGCCGATCTCCCCACCCGAAAGCACATAATCGCCGACCGAAACTTCCTCGAGGTTGCGCGCCTCGACAATGCGCTCATCCACTCCCTCGAACCGCCCGCAAACCAGAACCACGCCTTCGCCCGCGGCAAGTTTCCGCACGCGCTGCTGGTTAAGCGGCGTACCGCGTGCCGATAGGAGAAGGCGCGGCCGCGCGTCCGAACCGACCGCATCGATCGCCCGCGCCAGTACATCGGCGCGCATCACCATGCCCGGCCCGCCGCCCGCCGGCGTGTCGTCGACCGAGCGATGCTTGTCGGTGGCGGCAGCACGAATGTCGCGCGGCTCAATCGACCATGTGCCCTCGCTAAGCGCCTTGCCGGCAAGGCTGACGCCAAGCGGCCCGGGAAACATCTCCGGAAAAATCGTCAGAATGGTCGCGCGCCAGCTCATTTCTTTTCTTCTTCGACGAGGCCTGCCGGCGGATCGACCACGATCCTGCCGCCCGCCACGTCCACTTCCGGCACGAACTCGTCGATGAACGGAATCAGCAGGCTCTCGCCTTTTTTCATGGGGCGGATTTCGAGAAGATCGCTCGCGCCGTAATTCGGCACCGCGATCACTTCACCCAGCATCTCGCCGGTCTTTGTTTCGACCCTGAGACCGATGAGATCGGTTTGATAGAACGTGTCGCCGTCTTGCTGCTCGGGGAGGCGCTCGCGCGGCACATAGAGCCGCGTGTGCGTGAGCGTCTCGGCAACATTGCGATCGTCGATGCCCTTGAAGCGGACAACGAGATGACCGTTGCCCGCGCGCGCGGAAACAATTTCGAATTTCCGCGCGCCGCTTTCATCCTCGAGCGCGCCGTAATCGCGGATCGCGAGCGGGTCTTCGGTATAGACAAAGACCCGCACCTCACCGCGAACGCCGTGCGCGGCGCCGATCTTGCCGACGCAGACGCGCTCGCCCGCCATTTAGCTGGCGGCAGCTTCCGCCGGCTTGTCGGCGGCAGGCTCGGCAGCAGGAGCAGCGGCAGCGGGTGCAGCGGCAGGCGCGGCGGCAGCGGCTTCCGCCTGCGCCTTGCGTTCCTTGCGCGGGATCGCCTTCTCGGGATTGCTGCGTGCCTTGCGCTTCAGGAGGCCGGCGGCGTCGAGGAAACGCGCGACGCGATCCGACGGCTGCGCACCTTTCGACAGCCAATGCTTGACGCGCTCGAGTTCGAGATTGACGCGCTTGTCCTTCGCCAGCATCGGGCTATAGGTGCCGAGCTTCTCCAGAAAGCGGCCGTCGCGCGGATAGCGCGAGTCGGCGACGACGACGCGGTACTGCGGGCGCTTCTTGGCGCCAACGCGGGTGAGACGAATAACGAGACCCATTCTTCAGTTCCTTTCGCTGATTTCTCTAAAGGTTCATTTCTTCTTGAAGTCTTTCGGGAGGCCCCCAAGCCCAGGAAGGCCCGGTAAACCGCCCAATCCCGGCAAGCCCGGTTTTCCAGGCAGCCCTTGCCCCGGAAGTCCCGGAAATTTCTCCGGCATGCCGCCACTCATGCCGCCGGGCATCTGTTCGGCCATCTTCTGCATCTGCTCCGGCGTCGGCATCGCGCCGCCGCCCATGCCGAGCAAATTACCGAGACCCTGCATCGCGCCGCGCCCGCCCTTGTTCATCATCTTCATGGTGTCGGACATCTGGCGATGCATCTTGAGGAGCTTGTTGATCTCCTCGACCTTGGTGCCCGCGCCCGCCGCGATGCGTTTCTTGCGGCTCGCCTTGAGCAGATCGGGATTCCTGCGCTCCTTCGGCGTCATCGAATCGATGATCGCGGTCTGGCGCTTCAACATGCCGTCGTCGAGATTGGCGGCGGCAATCTGGTTCTTCATCTTGGCGACACCCGGCAACATGCCGAGCATGCCCGAGATGCCGCCGATCTTTTTCATTTGATCGAGTTGATCACGCATGTCGGAAAGGTCGAACTTCCCGGAGCGCATCTTCTCGGCGGCAGCTTTCGCCTTCTCGATGTCGAGATTCTCAGTGGCCTTCTCGACGAGCGACACCACGTCGCCCATGCCGAGGATGCGCCCGGCGATGCGCGAGGGGTCGAAATCTTCCAGCGCATCCATGCGCTCGCCGACACCGATGAGCTTGATCGGCTTGCCGGTAACAGCCCGCATCGAGAGCGCTGCGCCGCCACGGCCATCGCCGTCAACGCGCGTCAGCACAATGCCGGTGACGTCGAGACGCTCGTCGAAGGCGCGCGCCGTCGTCACCGCGTCTTGACCCGTTAAGCTATCGGCAACCAGCAGAATTTCGTGCGGCTTCGCGGCTGCCTTCACTTCCGCGAGTTCCTGCATCAATTCTTCATCGACGGTGACGCGGCCGGCAGTATCGAGCAGCAAGACGTCGCAGCCGTTCACCCTCGCTGCGGCCATCGCGCGTTTTGTGATCTGCACCGCGTTCTCGCCCGCAACGATGGGGAGCGTCTCGACGCCGATCTCGCGGCCGAGCACGGCAAGCTGTTCCATCGCCGCCGGGCGGCGGGTATCGAGCGAAGCCATGAACGGCTTCTTCTTCAGTTTCTCTTTGAGACGCTTCGCGATCTTCGCGGTCGTCGTCGTCTTGCCCGAGCCCTGCAGGCCCGCCATCAGGATCGGCACCGGCGCTGCGGCATGAAGATCGATCGGCTTTGCATCGGAGCCGAGCACGTTCACGAGTTCATCATGGACGATCTTGACGACCATCTGGCCCGGTGTGATCGAGCGGATGACATCGGCGCCGACGGCGCGCACTGTGACGCGCTCGATAAAGCCGCGCGCGACTTCGAGCGAAACGTCGGCTTCCAGAAGCGCCCGGCGCACCTCACGCATAGCCTCGTTGACGTCGCTCTCGGAGAGCGCGCCGCGGCCGGTGAGGCGGTTCAATATGCCGCCGATTCTATCCGACAGGCTGTCGAACATTGCTCCAAACACTTTCGCGCCCGAGGGCGCATTGCGCTGTCGGGCGTTGACCCCCGGTCTCTCAAATGGGCCGGTGGGCGGGGTTTTTGCTCGCGAACTTCGTAAGCGGGTGGGAACCTAGGGGTGGCTCCCGATCAAGTCAATATGACCGTAAATCACGCCTTTTCCGTGCTAGATCGCCGCCCCATGAAGCTCACCCGCCGCAAATTGTTTGGGGGTATAGCCGCCTTTGCCGCGCTTGGAGGCGCGGGTGGCGGAGCCCAGGCCCGCCTCAGCCGCTATTATGACGGACCTCCATCCGATCACTTCGATGGCCTGCGCTTCTTCGATCCGCACGGCGCGCCGCCGAACAGCTTCGCTTCGCTCGTGCGCTGGAAATTATCCGAAAAAGCCAAACCCTGGCCGCTTTCAGTCCCGAGCCAATATCGTGACGAGCCGCCTGCGCGGGTGACAAGCGGCATTCGCCTCTCCTTCGTGGGGCACGCCAGCGTGTTCATTCAGGTGGCGGGACTGAACCTCCTGTTCGATCCGGTGTGGTCCGAGCGCGCTTCGCCTTTCACATTCGCTGGACCGAGGCGCGTCAACGATCCCGGCATTCCGTTCGACCACCTGCCGCCGATCGACTTCGTTTTCGTCACGCATGCCCACTACGATCATCTCGACGTCGTGACGCTCTCGCGGCTCGCGCAAGCGCACAAACCGCGCGTCATCACGCCGCTCGGCAACGACACCATCATGCACACGCATGATGCGGCAATCGGCGCCGAGCCATACGACTGGCTGCAAACGATCAAGCTCTCACAAACGGTGCAGGCGACGCTCGTGCCAGCGCACCACTGGTCGGCGCGCGGTGTTCTAGATCGCAACAAGGCGCTGTGGGCGGGTTTCGTGCTGCAAACGCCCGCCGGCATCGTTTATGTGGCGGGCGACACCGGTTACGGCGACGGACGCCACTTCCGTTTAGTGCGTGAGCAGTTCGGCGCGCCGAAGCTCGCCGTGTTGCCCATCGGCGCTTACGAGCCGCGCTGGTTCATGAAGAACATGCACATGAACCCGCGTGAAGCCGTTCAGGCATTGCAGGACTGCGGCGCCGAGCAGGCACTCGCCTATCACTTCGGCACATTCCAGCTCGCCGATGAGGCGATCGGCGCACCGCGCGCCGAACTCACCGCCGCGTTGCAGGCGGCAAGCATCACGCCGGAAAGATTCCGCGCGTTCGATCCCGGACAAGTTTGGGAAATTGCCTAGCTACTTCTTCAGCGGCATATAAATATTGATGACGATCTCCGACGGCTTCGTTGTCGCGGGATCGGAGATATATTCCTCGATCGAGAGATCTTCGGCGTTGACCTTCTTCGAGTCGATAAAATTGCTGATCAACTCGTAGGTGGAGTCCATCGCGTCGAACGGTCCTCGATAGATGAACTTGAGCGCCTTGCCGCTTCGTGCGGGCCCGACCTGAAGGCCCTCTTCGCTCGGCGGCGTCGCCGGCGCGGCCTCGATCGGCAATGCCGCGTCGAACTCGAAGCTGTCGTCGGCGGTCGAACGATAGATCACCAGCGGGTTGCCGTTGACTTTTACCTTCAGTTTCTCGGCATCGGCCCGCACATCCTTGAAGGCCTCGACGATGCTCGCCCACGCCTCGTCCCAGCTCGTGCGCACCCTGCGCATGAGCAGCGTGCGCTCCGGCATCATTATTTCTTCGCCGAACACTTCATCGGTTGTGGCGGTCTGATCGGATGCCGCCGGTGCATTCTTCGATGCATCCTTGGACGCATCTTTGGCGGCCTGCGCGAAAGCGGCAGACGGCGCACCCAAAAGCACGCCAAACAGCGCCAGCGCCACCAGCCATCCGAAGCTCGGGCGAAAGAGGTTCATGGTTGGATTTTCTCCGCTTGCCGCCGCCATAAATCGCCGTGAACGGCCGATTCATAGCAAATTCAACCTGTCCTGAAAATGAACGGCCGGACTCGCAAAGCGCGCCCCCTTTCACATATAAGTCAGCACGCACCCAACGGATGGTCATGAGCGCGCTGGCAAATCGCCACTTTGTGAAGATGAACGGCCTCGGCAACGAGATCGTCGTGCTTGATCTGCGCGCCCATCCGGTTCCGGTCGAAGCCGCCGAAGCCAAGGCGCTCGCACGGCCCTCGGCCGTGCCGTTCGATCAGTTGATGGTGCTGTATCCGCCGAAGCGCGAGGACACCCGCGCCTTCGTTCGTATCTATAACGCCGACGGCTCTGAAGCCGGCGCCTGCGGCAACGGCATGCGCTGCGTCGCGGCGCTTGAAGCCAAAGCAAGCGGCAAGGATGCGTTCGCGTTTGAGACCAGCGCCGGACTCATTCCATGCAAGATCGAGGATGCGCCGCGCTCGATTACTGTCGATATGGGCACACCGCATTTTGCCTGGAACGAAATTCCGCTGGCCGAAGAATTCCGCGACACTCGCGCGATCGAACTGCAAGTCGGCCCGATCGACAAGCCGGTTTTGCATTCGCCATCGGTGGTCAATGTCGGCAATCCGCACGCGGTCTTCTGGGTCGATGACGTCGAGGCCTATGATCTCGCGCGCTTCGGCCCGCTTTTGGAAAACCATCCGATCTTTCCCGAGCGCGCCAATATCTCGCTCGCCAAAGTGGTTTCGCCCGAGCACATAATTCTCAAGACCTGGGAGCGCGGCGCGGGGTTGACGCGGGCCTGCGGCTCGGCGGCTTGCGCTGCCGCCGTTTCCGCCGCGCGCACCAAGCGCACAGGGCGCAAAGTGCGCGTGACATTGCCGGGCGGCGATCTCTTCATCGATTGGCGCGCAGGTGACGACCACATTCTGATGACCGGCCCGGTCGAGATGGAATTCGAGGGCACGCTCGATCCCTCGATGCTGAGAGATCGTTGTGCGAGATGAGTGTTGAAGTCGTCACCTTCGGCTGCCGGCTGAACACGGCCGAATCCGAGATCATCCGTCGCGAAGCGGATGATGCGGGGCTCGCGAACACCGTGATCCTCAATTCCTGCGCGGTGACCGCCGAAGCCGTCGCGCAAGCTCGCCAAACCATCCGCCGCATCCGCCGCGATCAGCCAACCGCGAAAATCATCGTCACCGGCTGTGCCGCACAGACCGAGCCCGCGACGTTCGCGCAAATGCCCGAAGTCGACCGCGTCATCGGCAACGGGATAAAGACCGCGCCCGAAAGTTGGCTTGCTGCGAAGCAGGCGTTCGATTTCGGCATCAGCGCCGAAGAAAAAGTTGTCGTCGGCGATCTTGAGTCGATGCGCGAGACGGCGCTGCATCTTGCCGAAGGTTTCGAAGGTCGCACTCGCGCTTTCGTGCAGGTTCAAAATGGCTGTGATCATCGCTGCACGTTCTGCATTATTCCCTACGGCCGCGGGCCGTCGCGTTCAGTGCCGATGGGCGATGTCGCCGCGCAAATCCGCAAGCTCGTCGAGAACGGCTATCGCGAAGTCGTGCTGACCGGCGTCGATCTCACCGCCTGGGGCGCGGATCTGCCCGGTACACCGCGCCTCGGCACGCTCGTCCGCGCGATCCTCAAGCATGTGCCGGAACTGCCGCGCCTGCGAATTTCCTCAATCGATTCGGTCGAAGTCGATGGCGATTTGCTGAAGGCTTTCGCCGAAGAAGAACGACTGATGCCGCATCTACATCTTTCGCTGCAGGCAGGCGACGATCTGATCCTGAAGCGCATGAAGCGCCGCCACTCGCGCGCGCAATCGGTCGCTTTTTGCGATGAAATGCGCCGTCTTCGCTCTGACATCGTATTTGGCGCCGATATCATCGCCGGTTTTCCGACCGAAACCGAAGCGCAATTCCGCAACTCGCTCGCACTCGTCGAAGATTGCGGCCTCACATTTCTCCATGTCTTTCCGTTTTCAGCACGCACCGGGACGCCGGCGGCAAAGATGCCGCAGCTTGGCCGCCGCATCGCCAAGGAACGCGCCGCTCGCTTGCGCGACAAGGGCGACATCGCGCTGCGCCGTCATCTCGCGGGCAAGATCGGCCGCAACATTCGCGTGCTCGCCGAACGCAACGCCGCGCGCTGCGACGACTTCACCGAGGTGAAGCTCGCACGCGAGCTCGATGCCGGTACCATCGGAGAAATCAGGATCGCCGGACATGACGGCAGAAAGCTGATCGCCGCATGAGCTTCTGGCAACGCCTCACCTCCGGTCTTTCGCGCTCGGCCTCGAAACTCGGCTCCGGCTTCAAGGGGCTTGCCGCGCGCAAGCTCGACGCCGCGACTGTCGAGGAACTCGAGGAACTTCTCATTCAGGCCGACGTCGGCACCGATACGGCGGTGAAGATCGCCAAAGCCGTTAGCGACTCG
>DATMGD010000027.1:0-38582 GCA_035555855.1 Xanthobacteraceae bacterium | reverse complement strand
TTACGATCGTCTTGCCGGTATCGGTTGCTGCAGATGAGGAAGTTGCGATCAGCTTTTCATTCGATGAAAGCGGCCCCGATCAAAAGCCCACCGGCCGGATTTTTCTCACATCCATTGCCGTTTCAGACGAAGCGCGCGCTTAACGCTCACTGCTTTATTTGGCAATTGTCTCAATACGGCCGGACACGAAAGCGTATTAAATACCAAAGCGCCTTGATGCCGTCCTTCCAGTTGATTTTCTTGCCCGCAGCATAGTCGCGCCCATAATAACTGATCCCCATTTCGTAAATCCGGAATCGTTTCTCCGCCGCGATTTGCGCCCCCAACTGGATTTCGATGCCAAAATCGGGCTGAGATAGCCTGAGCGTCTTCATGACCTCGCGCGTAAACATCTTGTAGCAGACCTCCACGTCGGTCAGCGTCTGATTGTAGAGAATGTTAAAAAGAATGGAGATCAGCCGGTTGGCGACATAGTGATGATAATTCAAGGAGCGATGCGGTTTTCCATAAAAACGGGATCCGTACACGACGTCAGCGACTTTTCGCACAACGATTAGATCGAGCATCGTTTTCCAGTCCGCAGGATCGTATTCGAGATCGGCATCCTGAATTACGATCACATCGCCGCTGCAAAAACGCATGGCAGTGATGAGGGCGGCGCCCTTTCCCCGATTTTTATCGTGCAAAACCGCGCCAATCTTCGTTCCCGACGCCAAGGTAAAAAAAGATAAACCGTCTGCGCAAGCGTTCTCCGGTTTGGCAGAATAATTTGCGGATAAATATTCGCGCGTTCCATCCGTCGATCCATCATCGGCAATAACGATTTCTTTCTCTCCATCGATGTCGATATGGGTGACGAGATCAATAACGGCTCGTATCGTCTCGATTTCATTAAACGCAGGAATGAGGATTGAAAGCTTCATCGCTAATCCGCAAAATAAATATTGAAACAAACAACCGATATAGTTTCGCCTTGAGGGCGCCCAGACCCAGGGCCCGTCAAGGAAGCCGCAGACGAAGTTTGCTGGCAAAAACGAGCAGAGCCGCGGATGGCGTTTCCCAAAATATCATGGGTAGATCGCGCCATTCGATCCCTTTGGGAAAGGCACTTGCAAAAAAACGATTGGCCGCCTTTGGCTTTCCAAATTGCCGGGCAAGCCTGTACCAATCGCGATGGCAAAGGCTTTCGTTCTGAGAAGAAATCCCGCCGTAGAAGTAGTTGGCGATAATCGCATCCGAATGGTGGAAACGAGCCCCCGCCTCGCACATCCGATACAAAAATTCATGATCCGCAGCAATCGGATAATCCCGGTAATTGTATCCGCCGTACTTGCGCAGGATTTCGACACGCGTGAGCGTCGCCTGATGGCAAGGCATGCCTGCCATCAGGCTGTAATCGACTGAAGTCGCGTTCAGCCGCTTCCACGTTTCCGAGAATTCGCTGGCCTTGTGAAGTTCTTCCACCCCTTGTGCATCGTGATAAACATGGTGGCCGATGATGAAATCGGCCTCATCGGGGGCGTCACGAACCGCTTCCGACAGCGCGCTGGGCGTAAAAAACGTATCCCCCGCGTTCATGAACAGAATCCATTTGCCCGAAGCCAGCGAGGCCGCCTTGTTCATTCCGTCGTAGGGGCCCTGATCCTTTTCGCTTATCCAACGGTCGATGATCGGACCGTGATCGCGAATAATTTCGAGGGTACGGTCCTGCGAAGCTCCATCGACCACGACCAGTTCAAGATTGGGATAGTTCTGGCTTGCCACCGATTGCAGCGTTTCCGCGAGACAATTTTCTGCGTCCCGCACGACAACAGCCACAGTGACCGATGGAAAACGCGCATCGCGGCGCGCCAAGTGCTGCCGACCTGCCGTCTTGAAAAAATTGGAATAGGTCACTTTCCGCCGATCGGAGGGAGAGCCAAACAGAAACTCCGGCAGCCGCTCCTTCCTATCCCGGCTCCATCGAGCAAAACCGGCCTCGATCGTATGCCGCGCATTCGCTCCCAACTGTCTTGCCGCGGAAAGGTCGAGGCTCCTGATGGTATCGGGATCGTAGAGGATGCCGGAAACGCCGTTCGTTATATATTCCGAATGGGTCGGAAAATTCGGCGCAATGACGCATTGACCTCTTGTCATCGCCTCAAGGAACGCCATGCCGATTCCTTCTCTTCTACGCGGTGCGAAGAAGACATTCGCATGATGCGCAATTTCGTCGAACTCACCCCGATCCATCCATTTCGAGAACTTGATATTAAATTTTTTCACGTCCTCCGCGCTCGGCGTGGAAGCCGAAGCCGTCATGGGCTCATGCAAATCCGGATCGGGAGAATTGTGAATGTGGAATTCGCTCCACTCAGCACCGCTCGCCAGATGTTTAATGCGCGGCCAGCCGAGATCTTTTCGGCGCAGCCAGAACAAGCCTCGTAACGTTTCGAAATTATCGGATGGTTTGAAGGCGGTGGGATCGGGGAAATACTGCGTGTGCAAACTGTTCACGCCCATCCTCTGAACATGGGTGTGCAGCGTCCAGGACAGGTTGAGGATTGGCGTTGCCTGCAACGATGTCCAGAAACCTTTATCCAGTTCGTAAACCGCGTCATACATCGGAATGAAAACAAGCCGGTCAGCAATTTTATCGACCAGGCGACTGACGACATGCGGGAGCTGGTAGACAAAGACCCGATCGTAATCCGCCGCCACAATATTTTCGATCGAGATTGACGTGCCGCCGATCCATTCCTCATCCCAAATAAGGTCGACCGTCCGCGCGTGGGCACGAACCAGTTCAAGAAACCACTCGTTGGATTTTGTTTTGGCCTGGTAGCTATGGGCAATGATAGCAACGCGCATTCACAACCCTGCCACTAATCGCTAATGTAAGTTTTTGCACATTAAGGCCATTGATTGGATTCGCAAGGTGCCTATGGAAGTCATCGTTTTAGATTCGGGTCTGGAAGGAGAAGGAACTCACCACCTGAATCTTTCACTTGCTATCCACAGCGCACTCGAGAGAGGCGGTATCCCATTCCGAATTTTTGGGCACCGGAAGATGGAAGCGAGTGTTGCTAAACTTACCGGTGCTTTACCACATTTTTTTTGCGGCTTCTACGATGGCGAGCCTCTTGCTTTATCTTACTCGATACCTCGCTCGATCACGGCCCTGATCCGGAATGCAGTTCGCAATAGAGGGCCGCATGCCGCAGCGGTTCGCGGTCTGAACGATTTTTTTTCGCGCGATCTGGCCCGATTGCCCGGCGATGTCTGGAAAAAAGAAAACCTGCTTCTGCTTCCGAGCCTGTCCTGCAATCAGTTCTTCGGCCTAGCCAAGCACATCGCAAGCCTAGCCGCCGATAAACGCCCTCATATTGCATGCGTCTTTACATTCATATCCACTTGGACGCCTACAGGCGCCATCGTCGATAACGACGAGAATATATTTTCCGCCGCGCGCAAGCTCGAAACCTTGCTGGGCGATAAACTTGCCGTATATGCGGAGACTGCTCCACTCGCGGCGCACTACAACCGTTTTTTCAGCCGCCCTGTCGAAGTGCTTCCGCTTCCGCTTCCGCTTCCTCTCGCCACAGCCAAGCCGGGCACTTCCGAAAACTCGAATGGCCTTTTTCCGCGCATCAGCTTTCTGGGCTATTCTAGAACCGCAAAAGGTTTTCACCTGTTGCCGGCGGCAATCAAAATCTGCCAGTCAGCTTCTCTACGGGCCGACTTCACGGTTCAAATCAATCACACGCACTGGGAACCACTGACCATAGAAACCGAGCGGCTCCTCAGAGAGATCGGCAATATTCGTCTGGTCGAGGGACCGCTGGACCCCGATCAATATTTTAGAGAACTGGCAAGCGCTGACGTGATGCTGCTCCCGTATGATCCGCAGAAATACGACATTCAGGGCTCCGGAATTTTGGCGGAATGCCTGGCGTTCAGTTGCCCTATCATTGCGACAGAAAAAATATTGGCGGCGGTCTGTATTGAGCGCGGAACTGCCGCCGGCGAAGTCTTTTCGCCCCATAACGCCGAGGCACTCGCGCAAGCAATTATCGATGTTGTCGACAATCTTCCAAAACACAAACGCAAAGCGAAAGAAAATGTCCAGGATGCATTGTCACGACATTCGAGCGATCGTTACCTTTCGGCTCTTCTGTCTCGGCTAAATTCTTAAAGTTGCTACTGCGGCGTAGTAATCCATCACAGGGCATTCCCTGCGCGATGTGCGATCGATCCTTGATGCTCGCTATCTGCACCGCGATCCGGCACTAGCGGAGAATGCAATTCGCAAGCTCGAAAGGAGAACGGAAACTCCCAACTGACCGCCCAACTGGTCTGGGATGTTCTACCCAATATCGAGAAAAGCCGAGAGAAATCAGTGGTTGGGGGACTAGGATTCGAACCTAGATTGACGGAGTCAGAGTCCGCAGTTCTACCGTTGAACTATCCCCCAATACAGCCAAGGCCATGCCGGGCGCCCGTTGCGATAGCACCTGAAGATAAATTTTTCAAATGTTGAGAACGGCGATTACCCTTTGAAACAGCACGTATTTTTGGAGCGGCCGGCCTATTCCTGGGTGCGGTCAGCCGGTTTACCGGGAATCGAATTACCGGCGGGTATCGAGCGCTGCTCGCCCGGCGAGTGATCAAAATGCGGGATACTGTTCGAGGCGGGGCGGCGCTCGGGCACAGGACTGCGAGTACCGTTCCCCTGCTCCTGCGACTGGCCTTCGGCCCGCGCGACGGAACACAACAGCAATAACAATAGCACACGGATGAGCATTGTCGCCTCCGCCGAGACTACGCGCGCGCGAGGCAAAGGTTCCAAATCTCACCAACATCAGACAGCTGGCAGAACCGTCGAATCCTCCAGTATCAGTGCAATTTCGCGTAACACTTCACTTGAAGCTGATGTTTTGATTCAACTGGTTCCACAAACTTTCCCGGCCTTGATGGAGTCAAAGCCGGGAATCGATTTTGCTTGGTGCGTTAAGCTTGAGACGCGCTAGCTCTTCTTCGCTTTCTCGCGAAGCGCCGAGATTGTCGTGTTCGGCGTGATCGCTTCGGTGTCGAGTTTGACGTGGACGAGCACGGCCTTGTCCGACGCAAAAGCCTGCTCCATCACCTTCTCGGCGTCCTTGTCGTTATCGATCGTGAAGCCATCGGCACCGAACGAACGGGCATACATCGCGAAATCGGGATTGCGGAGATCCGTGCCGAATACGCGTCCCGGATACTCGCGCTCCTGATGCATGCGGATCGTGCCATAGGTGCCGTTGTCGATCACGAACACCTTGGGCGCGAGGCCGTACTGCATGGCAGTCGCGATCTCCTGTCCCGTCATCAGAAAATCACCATCGCCCGCGAAGCAAAGCACCGGCCGCTTCGGATCAAGACGGGCGGCGGCGACCGCCGCCGGAAAGCCGTAACCCATAGTACCGGAAATCGGCGCGAGCTGCGTGCCGAATTGCGGATGGCGATAGAAACGATGCAGCCAGATCGAGAAATTACCGGCGCCTGAGCATATCACCGTGTTGGCCGGCAGGTTCTTGCGCAGCCAGCCCATGATCGTGCTCATCTGCACCGCACCGGGAATTTTTGGCAGCGGCTCGGTCCAGGCCATGTAATCGTCGCGCGCCGCCTTGCGCCATGCGCGCCAGCGAATGTCGCTCGGCGGTTGCAAATTATCGAGGGCCGCAGCAAAGGCGACAGGTGTTGCGTTGATGCCGAGTGTCGGCTGGAAGACGCGGCCGAGCTCTTCGATGCCGGCATGAACATGAACGAAATTCCGGCCCGGATCAGGCACGGTGATCGTCGTATAGCCCTGTGTCGGCCACTCCGAGAGTCGCGCACCAAAGGCGAGAATGAGATCGGCGTCCTTGATGCGCTGGGTGAGCTTGGGGTTCGGCCCGGTGCCGACATCGCCGGCGTAGCAATCGTGCTGATTGGGAAACAGCATCTGGCGGCGGAAGCTCGCACCGACCGGAAGATCGAAACGCTCGGCAAAACGCACGAGCGAATTCACCGCAGCCTCGTTCCAGCGCGAGCCACCAACGATAACAAACGGCCGCTCCGCCGCTCGTAACATCTCTTGCAGCTTCGCCATATCGGCTGCCGCCGGCGCGATCTCGATCGGCGTAAAGCCCGGGAGATCGTCGGTCACCACTTCATCAAGCAGCATGTCCTCAGGCAGGGTCATCACCACCGGGCCCGGACGGCCCTGAGTCGCTACACGCACCGCGCGCGCCACGAATTCAGGAATACGAGCGGGATCGTCAATTTCGACAACCCACTTCGCCATCGTGCCGAAAACGGCGCGGACATCGACTTCCTGAAATGCCTCGCGGTGGCGGAAGTTGCGCGGGATCTGACCCGAGATCAGGATCATCGGCGTCGAATCTTGCTGCGCAACATGAACGCCGGCGCTGGCATTGGTCATACCGGGGCCGCGCGTGACGAAGCAGAGCCCAGGCATACCGGTAAGCTTGCCGACCGCTTCCGCCATGTAGGCGGCACCACTCTCTTGCCGGCAAATGGTGAAGTTGATTTTCGAATCCTTCAGCGCATCGAGCACAGCGAGATAGCTCTCACCGGGCACGCCGAAAGCGTGGCGCAGGCCATGCGCTTCGAGAGCATCGACGAGGATTTGGGCACCTGTGCGAGAACGATTGGATGGCTTCAACATGTCCTTATCCTGTAGTGCGAAAAGCGGAACGGCCGGCACGCAATGCAGCGCGCACGGCTTCATCGTCGGAACCGAGACGCGGCGACGGGCGATCATAACGTAAAGGTGTCTTCGACATCAAAATCGGCGTGCGGACGCCGGGGATCGTCACGCCATCCTGCGCATCTTCGGCAAGATCGACGCGCATCTTGCGGTATTCGATCTGCGGATCGGCGAAGGCACCGGCGATGTCGTTGATCGGCCCCACCGGAACGCCGGCTTTTTCCAGTTCGGCAGCAAGCCAGGCGCGCGGATGTTTCCCCGTCGCGCTGAAAAGAATGTCACGCAGCGCAACGCGATTTTCAACGCGCACGGCATTGGTTTTGAAACGTGGATCGTCGGCAAGCTCAGGCATGCCGAGCACGGCACACATGCCGCGGAACTGGCCGTCGTTGCCGCCGGTGATGATGATGTGACCGTCGCTCGCCGGGAAAACACCAAACGGAACGACGGTAGCATGCTCGTTGCCGAGGCGGCGCGGCGGTGTGCCCGAAACGAGATAATAGAGCGCCTGATTGGCGAGCACGCTCGTTTGTACATCCAGGAGCGCCATATCAATATACTGCCCCTCGCCCGTGCGGCCCCGCGCAATCAGCGCTGCCTCGATCGCGAGCGCCGAATAAACGCCGGTGAAAACGTCGGCAAAGGCAACGCCCGGCTTCTGCGGCATGCCGTCAGCTTCACCGGTGATGTCCATGATCCCAGACATGCCCTGCACTACGAAATCGTAGCCGGGCCGATGCGCGTAAGGGCCATCCTGACCAAAGCCGGTGACCGAGCAATAAATGAGGCCCGGATTGTCCTTCCTCAGGCTGTCGTAATCGAGGCCGTATTTTTTGAGATCGCCGACCTTGTAGTTCTCGATCAGGACGTCAGCTTCGCGCGCGAGCGTAACGACAAGTGCGCGATCCTCGTCGTTCTTGAGATCGATCGTGACAGAGCGCTTGTTGCGGTTGATCGCATGATAATAAGCGGATGAAAGATTTTCGCCGCCCTTGCCTTCGACAAACGGCGGCCCCCAGGCGCGCGTATCATCGCCGGTGCCGGGGCGCTCTATCTTAATAACCTCAGCACCAAGGTCGGCGAGCAACTGCCCCGCCCACGGCCCCGCGAGCACGCGTGCAAGTTCAACAACCTTGATGCCCGCGAGAGGTGCCGTCATCGAATGTCACGCGGACATCGGCCGCATGCCGAGCTTGTCGAGCAGCAGCATGTCGCGGTCGCGTGCCGGGTTCGGCGTCGTCAGAAGTTTGGGGCCGTAGAAGATCGAGTTGGCACCAGCGAGGAAACAGAGCGTCTGCGTCTCCTCGCTCATATCCTCGCGGCCGGCGGAAAGCCGCACCACCGAAGCCGGCATGGTGATACGCGCGGCGGCAATCACGCGAACAAAATCGAGCGGCTCTGTTTTCTGGCCGAGCGAGACCGGCGTGCCTTCGACCTGCACGAGAAGATTGATCGGCACGCTCTCGGGGTGCTCGGGCAGACTTGCAAGCGTCTGGATCATCCCCGCGCGATCATCGAGCGTCTCGCCCATGCCGACGATGCCGCCACAGCAGACATGAATGCCTGCGTCGCGCACTGCCTTTAGTGTGTCGAGGCGATCCTGATAGCAGCGCGTGGTGATGATCTGCTCGTAGTATTCCGGTGAGGTATCGAGGTTGTGGTTGTAATAATCGAGGCCGGCGTCTTTCAGGCGCTGGGCCTGCGGCGCGGTCAGCATGCCGAGCGTAACGCAGGTTTCCATGCCGAGCGCTTTCACGCCTTCGATCATCTTCACGACCTGCTCGAGATCGCGATCCTTGGGCGAGCGCCAGGCGGCGCCCATGCAGAAACGCTGGGCACCGGCGTCACGCGCCGTACGTGCATCGGCCAAGACCTTGTCGAGCGCCATCAGTTTTTCGGCCTTCACCCCAGTGTCGTAGCGCGCGCTCTGCGGGCAATAGGCGCAATCCTCCGGACAGCCGCCGGTCTTGATGGACAGAAGCGTCGAAATTTGTACCTCGCGCGGATCGAAATAAAGCCGGTGCAGCCGCTGCGCCTCGAACATCAAATTGGGGAATGGCAATTCCAGCAACTCGCGCACTTCGGCGCGCGTCCAGTCATGGCGAATGGGGCTCGCAGGTACTGCTCGCCGCTCAAGATCGGGGGCTAGTGACATAAGGAATCCTTCTTCCGCCCATTATTCACGATCGGGGCGCCGGTATCAAACCGCGAGGCTTCTCGCCAAACGTTAGAAAAAGGCCTGAATACCGGTAATTGAACGGCCCAAAATCAACGCATGGATATCATGCGTGCCTTCGTAGGTGTTCACCGTCTCTAAGTTCTGTGCATGACGCATGACATGATATTCGCCGGCAATACCGTTTGCTCCCAGCATGTCTCGGGCGGTGCGGGCGATATCGAGAGCCTTGCCGCAATTGTTGCGCTTGACGATTGACACCATCTCCGGCGGGCATTTGCCCTCGTCCATCAGCCGGGTGACCTGCAGGCTCGCTTGCAGCGCGAGACCGATTTCGGTCGCCATGTCGGCAAGCTTCTTCTGCACGAGTTGGTTGGCCCCCAGCGGCCGGCCGAACTGCTTGCGGTCGAGCACATAGTTGCGCGCAATCTGATAGCAACTTTCAGCGGCGCCGATTGCGCCCCAAGAAATACCAAGGCGCGCGCGCGTCAGACACCCGAACGGTCCTTTGAGGCCGGAGACATTCGGCAGCAATGAAGCTTCCGTTACTTCGACGCCGTTCATCGAAACTTCGCCGGTGACGGATGCACGTAGCGAGAGCTTGCCTTCAATCTTGCTGGTTGAAAGGCCCTTCATGCCCTTTTCAAGAATAAAGCCGCGAATTTCGTTGTTGTGCGCTTCCGACTTCGCCCAGATGACGAAAACATCGGCAAGCGGCGCGTTGGTGATCCAGAGTTTCGATCCGGAAATCCGATAACCACCCGAAGTTTTCTCGGCGCGGGTCCGCATGCCGCCGGGATCGGAACCGTGATCGGCCTCGGTGAGACCGAAGCAACCGACCATTTCGCCGCTCGCGAGCTTGGGCAGATATTTCTTGCGCTGTGCCTCGTCGCCATAGGCATAGATCGGATACATCACGAGCGAAGACTGCACCGAGAGCGCCGAGCGCATGCCGGAGTCGACGCGCTCGGCTTCGCGGGCGACAAGTCCGTAGCAAACATAAGAGAGTCCCGCCCCGCCGTATTCTTCAGGGATCGTCACGCCCAGAAGGCCGAGCTTGCCCATTTCGTTGAAGATGTTGCGGTCGAACTTTTCATCGCGATAGTACTCGACGATGTTCGGCAGCAGCCGTTCCTGCGCATAGTCACGCGCCGTATCGCGTACCGCCCGCTCGTCCTCGGTGAGCTGGCCTTCGAGACCCAACGGATCGGTCCAGTCGAATACCGGCTTCTCCGTCTTTGCGTGCGAGGAGGCATGCGGCTTGCTCATGAGGGTCTTCCTTCAATCCGGCTTGCGGAACGGTGCTACCCGTAGTTTATCAGCAAATAAGCGCAATTTAGAGCTGGAGGAAAGCCCCGTGAACCTTGCCCGCCTGTTGAAGCGGCGTGCCGCCGAAAATCGTCCGATCCGCGTGGGCGTGATCGGTGCCGGCAAGTTTTCATCGATGTTCCTTGCGCAGGTACGGACGACACCGGGCATGCATCTTGTGGCGCTCGCCGACCTTTCCGCCGAGCGCGCCCGCAAGGCGCTTACTGCAACGGGCTGGGATGTGCCCGCGCAGGTCGCGAAGGATTTTTCCGACGCGCTGAAGAACGGCCGCACCGCGATCACCGAAGATGCCAACGCATTGATCGACTCCGATGTCGAGGTCGTCATCGACATTACCGGCAGCCCTGCCGCCGCGATCCGCCATTGCCTGCGCGCTTTCGAGCGCAAGAAGCACGTGGTCAATGTCACGGTCGAAGCTGACGTTCTGGCAGGACCGCTGCTTGCAGCGCGCGCACAGCAAGCCGGCGTCGTCTATGCCCTTGCCTATGGCGATCAGCCCTCGCTCGTTTGCGAGATGGTCGATTGGGCGGAGGCCTGCGGCTTCCGTGTGGTGAGCGCCGGTAAAGGCACAAAGTATCTTCCTGAATATGTGCGCTCGACGCCGGACACGGTGTGGAATCATTACGGGCTCACGGTCGCGCAAGCGGCATCCGCCGGCATGAATTCACAGATGTTCAACTCGTTTCTCGACGGCACAAAATCCGCCATTGAGATGGCGGCGATCTCGAATGCAACCGGCCTCAGGGCGCCGCGCGACGGGCTCCTGTTCCCGCCTTGCGGCGCGGAAGAGCTACCGCAGGTTCTCATCCCGAAAGCGCACGGCGGTGTGCTGGAAGACAGCGGCATGGTGGAAGTCGTTTCGAGCTTGCAGCGCGACGGCACGAATGTCGCGCGCGACCTGCGCTGGGGCGTCTATGTCGTGTTCGAGGCGGGCGCCGACGACGCGCGTGCGGCTTATACCCGCAACTGCTTTCGCGAATACGGCATGGCCACCGACAAGAGCGGCCGCTACTGCGCACTCTATCGCCCCTATCACATGATCGGACTCGAACTCGGAATTTCAGTCGCGAACGCCGTGCTCCGCAACGAGGCAACCGGTACGCCGGACTCGTTCCGCTCGGACGTCGCGGCGGTTGCGAAAAAGGCGCTTGCGCCCGGTGAAGTGCTCGACGGCGAAGGCGGCTTCACGGTGTGGGGCAAGATTCTGCGCGCTGAGGATTCGCTCGCGCATGGCGCACTTCCCATCGGCCTTGCGCATAAAGTGAAGGTCACAAAACCGGTTGCCGAAGGCGCCGTGGTGCGGTGGGAAGATGTCGCCGTGCCCGACGACGATATCGTGCGCTTCCGCAAGGAAATGGAAAAGACCTTCGCGCCGCAGAAAACAGCCGCCGCGTAACCGGCGGCGAGCGTTTATTCTGCCGCGACCGGCGGGTGCTCCCTGCCCTCGGGCTCTTTCTCGTTGATCGAGCGGGAAATGCGCCGATCATATTTGTCGAGATAGAGATAGATCACCGGCGTGATGTAGAGCGTCAAAAGCTGCGAGAGCAGCAAACCGCCGACCACCGCAACGCCCAGCGGCTGGCGCAGTTCGGCGCCGGCGCCCGAGCCGAGCGCAATCGGCAACGAGCCGAAGATCGCCGCAAGTGTCGTCATCATGATGGGGCGGAAACGCAAGAGCGCCGCCTCGCGGATCGCCTCCAGTGCTTCCATGCCCTGACGACGCCGCTCGATCGCGAAGTCGATCATCATGATCGCATTCTTCTTGACGATGCCGACCAGCATGACGATGCCGATAATGGCGATCACCGACAAATCCATCTTGAACAACACGAGGGTCAACAGCGCGCCGATGCCCGCCGACGGCAGGCCCGACAGAATCGTGATCGGATGGATGAAGCTCTCGTAGAGAATGCCGAGCACGATATAGATGACGAGGATTGCCGCGAGAATCAGGAGCGGCTGATTGGAGAGCGACTCCTTGAACACCGCGGCGGTACCCTGAAAGCCGGTCGTGACGCTGGCCGGCAGATTCGACTGGCGCTCGACCTCCTGAATGGCGGCCACCGCATCGCCGAGCGCGACGCCGGGCTTGAGGTTGAACGAGATCGTGACCGACGGAAGCTGTTGCAGATGGTTGATCTGCAGCGGCCCGATCGTCTGGCGGATCTTGGCAATCGCTTCAATCGGCACCAGACGTCCGCTCGCCGCGCGAATATAAGTTTGCGAAAGATCGGCAGCGCCCTGCTGGAATTTCGGATCGTTCTCGATGATGACCTGATACTGGTTCGACGCGGTATAGAGCGTCGCCACCTGGCGCGTGCCAAATTGACTATAGAGCGAGTTGCGCACCTGATCTTCGGTCAGACCGAGTGCCGCCGCCTTGTCGCGATCGACGTCGATCGTCAGCTGCGGATTGCTGATCATCAGATCCGAGGTGACGTCGCGCAGAATGTCGATGTGGGAAATCTTCTCGATCAGCTCGGGTGCGAGACGATAGAGCTCCTGCGTGTCGGGACTCAGCAGCGTATATTGATATTCGCTTTTCGAGACCGTCGCGCCGACGGTGATGTTCTGAATCGGTCGGAAGTAAGAATTCACGCCGGGAATATTCTGCACCGTTGCGCGCAGCCGCTGCACCAGTTCGTTGGCGGAGACATCACGCTCCTCACGCGGCTTCAGGCCCATGAAGATACGGCCGGTATTACCGGTCGGGCTGATATTGGTCGCGCCGGCCGATGACACGGCATAATCGACGGCCGGGTCGCTGCGCACCGCCGCCGAGACTTCGTTCAGATGCGCGCGCATTGAAGGAAAGCCAATATCGGTACGTGCTTCGACCGTGCCGGAAATGAAACCGGTATCCTCGATCGGGAAGAAACCCTTTGGCACCCAGACATAAAGCGCGATGGCAAGAAAGAGCGTGACAAAAGTGGCCCCGAGCATCACCGGGCGATGGTGCAGAACAAAATCGAGGCTGCGGCGATAGCCGGCAAGGCAGAGATCGAACACGCTTTCCGACCATTGCAGAAGCTTGATCGGCTTCTTGTTATGATCGGGCTGCTTGAGGACACGCGCGCAAAGCATCGGCGTCAGAGTCAGGGAAACGAAACCCGAAATCAGGATGGCGACCGAAATCGTCACCGCAAATTCACGGAAGACGCGGCCGACGATGCCGCTCATGAACAGAACCGGAATAAACACCGCGACCAGGGAGACCGTCATGGAAACAATTGTGAACCCGATCTCGCGCGAGCCCAGTATGGCGGCCTTGAACGGCGGCATTCCCTTCTCAACGTAACGATAGATATTCTCGAGAACGACGATCGCATCGTCGACAACGAAGCCGACGCACAATGTGAGCGCCAGGAGCGTCATGTTGTTGATCGAAAAGCCGAGCAGATACATGACGCCGAACGTCGCCACGATCGAGAGCGGCAGCGCGAGCGACGGGATGATCGTCGCCCGCAAATCGCGCAGGAACAGAAAGATCACGAAGATCACGAGGCAGACGGCGATGCCGAGCGTTTCCTTGACGTCCACAACCGCCTGGCGGATCGAAACCGAGCGGTCCATCAGCACATTGATCGAGATCGAACCCGGCACCTGCGCGCGATATTCCGGCAAGTGCTTGCGGACAAGGTCGACGACCTCGACGGTGTTGGCATCGGGCTGACGATAGATCGCAAGGTTGATCGCGCGCGTATCGTTGTACCAGCCGGCGATCCGCTCGTTCTCCGCCCCGTCCTCGATGGTGGCAACCTCGCGCAGATAAACCGGCGCACCGTTGCGGTAGGCGACAATCACGCTCTTGAATTTCTCGGCGCTCCGCTTGGGAAGCCCCATGTCGAGCGTGAGATTCTGGTTATCGCCGGCGATGACGCCGGTCGGCGTGATCGACGAAACCGCTGCAACGGCCTGCTGCACTTCTTCAAGCGAGACGCCACGGGCGGCAATCGCATCAGGCTTCAGGCGGATGCGGACAGCGAATTTCTGCCCGCCGAAGATCGTGACCTGGGCAACGCCGGGCAATTGCGAAATCTGCTGGCCGATGATGGTGTCGGCATATTCGTTGACCGCGGAAAGCGGCAACGTGTCCGAGACGAGCGAGAGATAGAGCACCGGCGCGTCGGCCGGGTTCACCTTCTTGAACGAAGGCGGCGTAATCATTTCCTTCGGCAACTGGCGCTGGGCGACGGAAAGCGCCGACTGTACGTCAAGCGCGGCCGCGTCGATGTTGCGGGAAAGATCGAACTGAACAACGATCTGCCCGGTGCCGGTCGTGCTGATCGACGCCATCGAGGTAATACCGGCGATCGTGGCGAGTTGCCGTTCGATCGGCGTCGCGACCGAGGCCGCCATCGTTTCGGGGCTCGCACCCGGAAATGTCATTTGAATCTGGATGGTGGGAAAATCGACCCGCGGCAGCGCTGCCACCGCCAGGAGGCGGTACCCGAAAATGCCTCCCATGATCAGCGAGACCATCAGAAGCGTGGTCATCACCGGCCGGCGGATGCAAAGTTCGGGGAGCGTCATTGCGCTGTACCCACTCCGCGCTTGATGTCGATCGGCGCGTTATCGCGCAGCGATAGCTGGCCGTCGGTGACAACGGTTTCATCGCCCTGCAGGCCACGGGTGATGATTGACTCGCCATCCATCGATCGCTGTACGGCGACTTCCCTCACCTTGGCCTTGCCGTCCTCGACGACGAAGACAAAATCTCCGCGCTGGCCGTTCTGGAGAGCCTCGGTCGGTACCGTCACCATGTTCTTGTCGACGCGCAACGAAACGCGCACAGTCGCAAGCGTACCGGGCCAGAGTTTCTCATCCTTGTTGTCGAATGTTGCGCGCACAAGGATCGTGCCGGTCTGCGGATCGACAGAGTTTTCGATGAAGGCGACATGCCCGCCTTCGACGATCGTGCCGTTTTGCAACGTCGCCTGCACGCTGGCATTGACGCCCGCCGCGCGCAAATCCGGGATGTAACGCTCCGGCACGCCGAACGTGATGTAAATCGGCGAGAGCTGATTCACCGTCGCCAGCGGTGCGCTGGTGGAATCGGCGCGCACAACATTGCCGGGGCGCACGGAAGAAATACCGATACGTCCGGTCACCGGGGCATGGATGTCGTAATACGTGCGCTGCGTGCGGAGATTGTCGAGATTGGCCTGATCCTGCTTCACCGTGGCGGTGAGCATGTCGGCATTGGTCTCGGCGTCGTCGAGCGTGACTTTCGCCGTGGTGCCTTTGGAGACGAGGCCCGAGAAGCGTTCGACATCGCGTTGCGCTTTGACAAGTGAAGCCTGATCGCGCTTCAGCACGGCCGCGGCTTGGTCGATCATCGCGTCGATTGCTCGCGAATCGAGCTTGAAGAGAAGATCGCCCTCTTTCACCGAGGAGCCGTCCTGGAACTGCACTTTCTCGACCATCGAGTCGACGCGCGGACGGATCGGAACGCTGACCATCGGCTGCACCGAACCCGGCGCCTCGATCCGATAGTCCATGTCCTTGATCGCGGCCTTGCCGACAGCAACAGCGATCTTGCGCGGCTGGGGCATGGGTTTATGGCTGCCGCCCAACAGCCACCAGCCGAGGCCGGACGCCACGAGCAGCGAAATTCCGCCGATCACCATCGTCTTGCGGCTGAGCTTATTCAGCGAGACGGAGTCGAGCGCCTGTTTGGCGCCTTTCAGCGATTTGGGGTCGAGCGGCTTCATGCACAGATCCGGTGGAAAGGACGAAATGGCCGAAGGAGACCATCCATAAAGGCTGCGTTTTTACCGCCGCGCGCCTTCTTCGCGATTAACGAGCCGAATAAGGACATCTTTGCAAGACCGGTTAGAGGAGCACAGCCGAACGCCCCGGCTTCCGCCAGGGCTTGGGGTTTCAACCCTCGAATTTGGCGAACCCTGCGAAATTTTGTGGGTGCCCAGTCCCGATGAAGGTGTTTTGGCAGCCCGCAGCCCGGTTAAGAGCCGTCAGCAGGCAATCGGAGAAGCTCGCAGTCCCGTCGCGATAGCTTTTAAGGGCTTCGCGGGCGGCTTTTTCAGCGCCGACCGTGAATTCCGGTGCGTTCAAGATGAAGGCGAGATAGTCCGCAACCCGCGCGCGACCCCCCACAATCTTCTCGAGCGCATCGCCCAGCTTGCCGAGCGCGAGCGGATGAATATAGCCGCCGCCGTCGTCGTTTTGCGCCTGTTTCAGTAGAGTTTTTGCGGCCTGGCTGCGAGACGAATGCTCATGCTCCAGAAGACCGAGCAGTGCATTGGCATCGAGACCGATCACGGCTCGGCACCAACCGGCGGCAACAGCTCGCCGATCTCGAAGATCGACCGCCGCAGCCATTTGCGAACCACCACCCGGCCGTCGTCTTCGAGGGTGAAATCGAGGCGGTCGCCGGGCTTCAACCCCCAGCGGCGGCGCAATTCCACCGGCAGAGTGATCTGCCCTTTGCTGGTCAGGGTCGATTGCGCTTTGAGCGCGGGTGAGTAAGGAGCTTTGTTCATTCCTTACTTTACAAACCGCGCCTTACTTTTCCGCTAACCCGGCCCAGATAAACTCATTAGTTGCATATTAACAAATTAAAACTACTCCCGGTTGCATATATCGGGAGAACGCCATGGTCAGCATTTACGTCATCCGCACTTTCGTCCGCCGCGGCCGCGAAATCGCAGCGCTGCCGCCGACCGTCTGCTTCGAGCGCGAACTCGCCCTTGAGATGGCCGAAGCCGACGAGCCGGAGGCAGCCGGCGTCGCCGTCTATGAGATCGGCGCCGATAACGGCAACGACGCAGTCGCCAGACCCTTCGCCGCCTTCGGTACCGTGCCGCAGGACTTCCGGCGGATCGGGCGCGACGCGCTGCTCGCCGCGCCCGCCCTTGTCACGCCGGTACTGTCATTCGTTGACGCCAGCTAGTGCTTCATCGCGCCGGAGTGATCCACGTGATTCATATGATCCATCGGCTGGCTGCTGCCTTTGGTCTTGCCGTCAGCTGAGCCGATGGGGGCAACGACAAATTTCACATCCACCTTACCCGCCTTCTCGAACACCAGCGTGCCCATGAAGGATTCGCCTTCCTTCGGCGTCTTCTTCAGGTCCAGCAACATGACGTGATAGCCGCTCGGCGCGAACTTCACGCTCTTGCCCGGCGCGATCTCGATGCCTTTCTCAAGCTCGCGCATTTTCATGACGCCGTTCTCGGTCTTCATTTCATGAATCTGTAAGCGGCCGGCAATCTCGGCCGATCCGCCGATCAGACGGTCGGGTGTCGTGCCCTTGTTCTCGATGACAAAATAACCGCCCGCGACCTTGGCGCCCTTGGGCGTCTCGCGCGACCACGGATGTTCGATGTGCATCGAACCCACGGTGTAATCGTGAGCGGAAACCGGAATGGGGGCGAACAGCAAGAGTGCTGTGACAAAAGCGGAAGCAGCGAGAGTGGAAAGCATGCGCATTTGAAGTCTCCATGCGCGGCACCTAATGGCGCGCGCGATTGATCGGAAAATGAAAGGTCGATCAGGCGGAGACGGGCGGCGCGCGAGCCTCAGCCGCCGTGTACCCAAACGCACCGTGCTGCGGCAGAAGAAACATCTGCCAGACAACAGGCATCGCCACCGATTGCGAAACCGCCGAGGGCGCGGCCGGAGCAAGGCCGGACGTCGCGACACCGCAGCAACCGGCAACGAGACAGGTGAGATCGCGCGTCGCGGGAAGCGGCGCCGTATCGCTGCCGTTTACATTCGATGCGCTGCAAATCGGTGAAGGCAGCGCCGCGGCGCGGCCGGAAGCGATCGAGCCGAGAAACAGCGCGCCGACCAGCCCGTAAGCGAGCGCGAGCGACAGGAAGGCACGGATATGGCGATTCAGCTTCACGGACGGCGTTTTAGCGCATAGCCGCAGGCGGGGCGAGCGAAAGAAAAACGCTCGCCAAAGCAAACGGCCCGCCGAAGCGGGCCGTTCTTTAATCTCTCGGCTTGTTTACTGAACGCGTGGTGTCGTGCCCGCCGTTTCGCGCGGCGCGGCGGCAGGCGCCGGCGCCGTCGCCGAAGACGTTGCGGCCTTCGGCTTCGAGCCGCGACCGACGAGACCCATGACACGGCCAATTACGGCGTTATGCAGCATGCCCGACTTGTCGATCGAACCGTGGCCGAATTCGGTGTGCTTGCGAAGATCGACGTTCGAAAGCTTGCCGCGAAAGCCGGAACCGCGAGCGACCGGACGGCCGAAGCCGTTGTCCGACTGATAGTAATTGATGAAGGTCGAGGTCGTCCGGCCGTTCAGAACGCTCGGATTGGTCGGATCGAACGCGACGACGAGCGCCACCGGAACGCCCATCTGGCCGAGCCGGTTCGACATATCGACGACCGCATCGGCGCCGAGCGAATGGCCGACGAGAATGATCGGGCCGCCGCCGGCACGATAGCGCGCCGCCGCTTCCTGGCAGATCGTTTCCCAGCCGCCGTATTCGTACACAGCGGCGGTGACGCCGCGGCGCTCGAGCTTGGACGCGAGGTCATCCATGCCGAGAGAAAAGACATTCAAGAGGCCGCGCAGGAGATAAACCTTGCCGTGGCTCATATTCTTCTCGCCGGTGGCGCGCTTCGCCTTGGTCTTGGCGGTATTGGTGCTCGCGGCTTTCGGCGCATCGGTCTGGCTGAATGCGGCGCTCACACCGCTCAAGCTCATGGCGATCGCGACCGAACAAGCCAGGATCGCATTCCGGTACATCTTCAACATGGTTGAACGAGGCCTCTTCAGGATTCGGTGGTCAGGAAATGTAGAATAATGGGGCCGGGTTTTGCCACAGCCGGAGGACACCGCCAAACGATTATGCAAGGCTGTGGCTTGAAAACCACTTGCCTCGTCTTTGGTCAAAAAACGTGGCCAAAAACGCGATCAAAAGACTCCCGGCAGCACGCGCCAGGTTCGCCGCATATAGGCGCGGTATTCGTCGCCGAAAGCCCGCTCCATCATCCGCTCTTCCTCGAAAACGCGGCCGAAAAACAGCGTGCCGAAGCCGACAATGCCGGCGAAGCCCGCTACCCAGTTGGGCAGCAGGAGCGCCTGCGCCACCGCCCACAGCCAGAAGGCCGAATACATCGGATGGCGGACACTGGCGTAAACGCCTTGCGTGACGAGGCTATGGCTCTCGCGGATGTCGAGGCTCACCGACCAGTTGCGGCCGAGATCCTTGTGGGTGCGGCGAAATAGCCAGAGCGAAAACACGAATACCGCAGTACCTAGCCACGCCGCCCAGGGCTGGAAGGCATAATCGGCAAACCCAAGAAACTTGTAACGGGTGCGCGCAAGATTGGTGATGACATAGGCGAGCGGAATGAGGCCGAGCCCCGTGAGCGAAATCGCCATCAGCAGCTTTTCGCGCAGGCTGCGCGCCGAAACCTTTACCGCCGCCTTCTTCGCGCGGCGGCGCGCCGGATGGCGGATGACGAACCAGATCACCGTCGCGACGAGAAAGATAATGAGCGCAACAGTGCGGGTCATGCCGGAGAAACCTTGTCGGATGCGGAGGAAGCGACGTTATAGCCGCCATCCTTGGCGAATGCATCGAGAAGTTTTTCGCGCTCAACCACGCGCCGCTCGAGCGGCGCAGGACCGCAGATAATCTGGAAGTAATCATAGAAATAGCGCAACTCGTTCCCCATGCCCCATTGGCGATGCAGGCGGAAGAAATTGCCCTTGAAGCGCTTGTAGGTCGCGGGCGCGAGCATCTGGCGCATGCGCACCTTCTGCACGATCGGGTTGCGGCCCTCGGGCAATCCCATCACCACGACCGGGTTCACCTTGTAGAAGCTGATGACATCGACGACTGCCTGATATTCGATCCAGTTGATGCCCTTGGCCGTCGCGACACGGTTGACCGCTTCACGCAGCCAGGCCGCTTTCGGATGCAGCGCTTCTTTCAGGAGCGACGAACCGGTTGCCATCAGCCAGAATTTCGGCCCGCGCTGGCCAAGCTCAGGATCGAGCTTCAGCGCGCGGTCAAGCACATCCATGATCAGCGCGCCGCCAAGGCTGTGCGCCGAGACGATGACTTCATCGAAGCTCGTGTCGCGCGCACAGGCGACGATTTCGCGAGCGAAGCGATCGAGCCGGGCATCGAGTTCCGCACGTTTGCGATGAACGAATTGACCGGCGAAAATCCAGTCGTCGAACATGTAGTTCAGGAGCAGGACGCGGCCGAGCAGATATAGAAGACCAAGCCCAACCGCGATCGACACGAGCCATGCGGCAAGACCCGAGATCGGCAACCCGATCAACGCGAGTAGCTTGGGTGCGAAGATCGCCGAGGCAAGGATGCCGGCAAGGATCACGAACGGATACAGGAAGAAGAAGCCGTAGCGCACGCTGACGGCAAAATAGCGAAATGCCGCGCCGGAAAATACGAAGTCGAGGAGCGCCGCGATGCCCTTCGGCCAGCGTTCGAAATTCGAGCGGGCGAAATCGGCGGTCACGAAGTCGTCCCAGCGCAGCAGGCGATATTCCGACTCGTTCTGCCAGTTCGCCCCTTTGGTGCCGATGCTCCAGCCGGCCACCGCCCCTTCGGCATCGAGCGCGGGCGGCGAGACGGTGCTCTCGGCGTTCCAGGTCGCCTCGAAGCGCTTCAGCTCCCGCTGGAAGCGCTGATGCCACCAATCGACGCCGATCGGCTCATAGCCGCCGATGCAGAGAAAACCGCGTTTTTTGACGACACCTGTTTGCATGACCCGCCCGTTAGGCCCCGGAAGGCTCGTCCCTAGGGAAAGGCGTGGAAATGTGCAAGTTCCGGGCCTTTCAAAAGGGTTTTGGGCCCCTCGGCCGGTATCCCGGCATTGAAAGGGCCGTCCGCCTCCGCTATAGGAACCGCCGAACCCAGGGGCTTGTGAAACGGCCGTACCGTCCGGTATTTCGGTCGTACATGTCGCGGCGGATTGCCCGCCGATCGACAGGAGAATTCATCAATGGCTTCGACCTTCGACACGGTCGCGAACATCATCGCCGAAACCTGCGACATTCCGCGTGACACCATCACGCCGGACAGCCACGCTATCGACGATCTCGGCATCGACAGTCTGGACTTCCTCGATATCGCCTTCGCGATCGACAAGGCTTTCGGCATCAAGCTGCCGCTCGAGCAGTGGACGCAGGAAGTCAACGAAGGCAAGGCGACGACCGAGGAATATTTCGTCCTCAAGAACCTCTGCGCGCGCATCGACGGATTGGTCGCCGCCAAGACGGCTTAAAGCGTGACGCGATGCGTCTCGAATATTTCCAGATGATCGACCGGTTCGTCGAAGTGAATATCGACGAACGGAAAGTCAAATCAGTCTGCAAGGTGCCCATGGAAAGCCCGGTGTTCGAGGGCCACTTCCCAGGCTTTCCGCTGATGCCCGGCGTGCTGCTGTGCGAGTGCATGGCGCAGACGACCGGCTGGATGGTGAGCGTGCTCACCGGCTTCACCGGCCTGCCGATGCTGGTCGGCTTGAAGAACGCAAAAATTCGCAACGCCGTCTTCCCCGGCGCCGAACTCACCTTCGAGGGCGTCATCGAGCATGTCGGCTCGGGCTATGCGATGGCGAAGTGCAAGGGCAAATCGAAAGACGGTCCGATCTGCGACGCCGATCTCGCGTTTCGGCTGACGCCTTATCCCGGCCCGGAATTCCGGCTGGCGATGGTGGAGATGGGCAAGAAGGTCGGCATTGAAGTACCGGAGCTGATGAAGTGAACACGCGGCGCGAAGTCTGGATCACCGGCGCGGGCCTGTTGTCGTGCCTCGGCGAAGGCGTCGAAGCGACCTGGCAGAAACTCGCCACCGACAATCCGCCGGCCGGGCATAACGAAACCGAGTTCGCGCCCTACGTCACGCATCCGCTCGCGCCGGTCAATTTCGACCAGCAGATCCCCAAAAAAGGCGATCAGCGGCAAATGGAGCCGTGGCAGCGGATCGGCGTCTATGCCGCGGGCCTTGCGCTCGCGAACGCCGGCGTTACCGGCAACGCCGAAGTCCTCGATACGATGGACATGATCATCGCCGCCGGCGGCGGCGAGCGCGACATCAATGTCGACAGCGGCATCATGAGCGGCATTTCGGGCGCGACCAATCGGGGCGCGTTCCTGAACGAGCGGCTCCTGAACGATCTGCGCCCTACTCTATTCCTCGCGCAGCTCCCGAATTTGCTCGCCGGCAATATCGGTATCGTGCACGGCATCGTCGGCTCATCGCGCACCTTCATGGGCGAGGAAGCCGCGGGCGTCGATGCGCTGCGCGTCACGTTCGAGCGCGTCGCGGCGGGCCAGAGCAACATCTCGCTGGTCGCGAGTTCCTTTCACGGCACGCGCTGGGATTTGCTGCTCGTCACTGAACTCGGCCGCAACCTTTTGAAAGCGCCGTTCCAGCCGGTGTGGGATCGCGGCGAACATGGCGGCCTCGCGATGGCCGACATGGGCGCGGGCCTTGTCATCGAGAGCAAGGAACACGCGGAAAAGCGCGGCGCGAAGCCGCTTGCGCGCCTCGTCGCCGTAGAATCCGACCGCAATCGCCGCAAGCCCGGCGAGATCGAAACGACCCTCGCCGCCGAGTGGGCCGCGATCGCGCCGAAGGTCAAAAAGGATCAGGCCGCCGTCATTTCCGGCGCCTCCGGCCTCGAGCCGCCGACGCGCGAAGAAAAGAACGCGCTTGGCAAGATCGGCCTTCCGGTTCGCGCGACGGGCTCCCATATCGGTCATGGTTTCGACACGCAATTCCTGGCGAATATCGCGATTGCCTGCGAGACGCTGAAACAGGGCAAGCTGTTCCCCGCCTCGGGTTCAGGCGACACCGGAGATGCGCCCGCTTCACTTTCGCAGATTGCCGTCACCAGCGTCGGCAACTGGCGCGGTGAGGGCCTCGCGCTGATCGAGAAAGTTTAAGGAGACGAACATGGCAGGTGAGCATAAAGACAAGGCGGGCCGCCCCGTCGTCGCGATCACCGGCATGGGCGTCATCACTTCGCTCGGCACCGGCAAGGAAGACAACTGGAAGAAGCTCGTTGCCGGCCAGTCCGGCATCCGCCGCATCAACCGCTTCCCGGTCGACGGCCTGCGCACGACGATCGCCGGTACCGTCAATGAAGGCTGGGAGCCGAATATCGCGCCGTCGGTGCATACCGAGCGCATCGCCAAGCTCGTCGGCGAGGAAGCGATCACCGAGTCGGGGATCGGTTCGAAGGGTAATTTCCCCGGTCCGATGTTCCTCGCGATGGCGCCCATTGAATTGGAATGGCCGCATCGCTTCGATCTCGCCTCCGCGACTGGCTCGAACGACAACGTCACCTATGCCGATCTCGTGCGGGTCGCGAGCGAGCCGCGCTTTGCGCCCTATTACGAGATGGCGAAATACGGCATCGTCGGCGAGAACCTCGCCGATCACTTCGGCACGCAGGGCTCGCCGATTTCGCTGACCACCGCCTGCGCCTCGGGCGCCACCGCGATCCAGTTGGGCGTCGAGGCGATCCGCCGCGGCGAATGCCAGGCGGCGCTCGCGATCGGCGCCGACACTTCGGTGACGCCGGAATCGGTCGTACGCTTTTCGCTCCTCTCCGCACTTTCGACGCAGAACGAAACGCCCGAGCAGGCTTCAAAGCCCTTCTCGAAGAACCGCGACGGCTTCGTGCTCGCCGAAGGCGCGGCTGCGCTCGTGCTCGAGAACTACGATCACGCCAAGGCGCGCGGCGCCAAGATCCTCGGCATCATTCCGGGCAGCGGCGAGAAGTCCGACAACTTCCACCGCACGCGCTCCTCGCCGAACGGCAAGCCGATCATCGGCTGCATGCTGAACGCCTTCAAGGACGCGGGGATCTCGGCGGAGGACGTCGATTACATCAACGCCCACGGCACCTCGACGCCGGAAAACGACAAGATGGAGAACACCGGGCTTCTCGCCGTATTCGGCGAGCGCGCACCGAAGATTCCGATCTCGTCGAACAAGTCGATGATCGGCCACACGCTGACGGCCGCGGGCGCGGTCGAAGCGGTCGTCACCACCATGACGATCCAGCACCAGCGCATCCCGCCGACGATCAATCACAACATGCCCGATCCGGGGATCACGCTCGACGTCGTGCCGAACACCGCGCGCGACGCCAAGATCAAGACGGCGATCTCCAATTCCTTCGGTTTCGGCGGGCAGAATGCCTGTCTCGTCATCGCCGGCGAGCCGAACTGACACGCTATAAAGTCCGAGGTTGACGGCGGGCGATGGGCCCTTTAGCCCTTCGCCCGTCATTCATTTCCACATCCGCTTCAACCCTTTGCCGGTAATCCGCATGCGCGCGCTTCGTCTCGTCTCCGACCGCAAACTCGAAATCTCCGACATTCCGCCGCCGCCCGCGCCGGGCGAAGGCGAAGTGCAGATCAAGACGCAGGCGATCGCGCTCAATCACATTGATGTGTGGGGCTGGCGCGGTATGGCCTTCGCCAAGCGCAAGATGCCGCTCGTCGTCGGCGCGGAAGCCGCGGGCGAAGTCGTCGCCGTCGGTCCCGGCGTCACCAGTTTCAAGATCGGCGATCCTGTCACGCCCTATGGCGCGCTGACCTGTGGTCACTGCAAGGCCTGTCAGGAGGGCCGCGACAATCTTTGCGAAAATCCCGGCGGCGTCACCGGCTTCCATGTCGATGGCTTCGCGCAGGATCTCTATAACTATCAGGCGCGCCTCGTCGTGAAGTCGCCGAAGCTGTCGTGGGCTGACATGGCCTGCGCGCCCCTCACCTACGCGACGTCCGTGCACATGCTGTTCGACAACGCCAAGCTCCAGCCGGGAGAAACCGTGCTCGTGCATGCGGGCGGCTCGGGCATCGGCACCGCCGCGATCAAGCTTGCGAAAGCGATCAACTGCACGGTCATCACCACCGTCGGCAGCGACGAGAAAGTAGAAAAGGCGAAGGCGATCGGCGCCGACTACGCGATCAACTATCGCAAGGACCGCTTCGAGCACGAAGTCAGGAAGCTCACCAAGAAAAAGGGCGTCGATGTCGTGTTCGAGCACACCGGTGCCGACACCTGGGAAGGCTCGCTCTTGTCGATGAAGCGCGGCGGCCGCCTCGTCACCTGCGGCGCGACGTCGGGCCCGTCGGGCAAGATCAACCTGATGCAGCTCTTCCAGCAGCAGTACAAGATTTTCGGCTCGTTCGGCTTTGCCATCCGCAATGTCGCCGAAGCGCTCGAGAAAATCGCCGAAGGCGTGAAGCCGGTGATCGATTCCGAAGTGCCGCTCTCCGATTTCGAGAAGGGCCTCGAGAAGCTCGAAGGCCGCAACGTCTTCGGCAAGGTCGTCGTCCGCTTCTGAGGTTCGTCCGTTGCAACCGGCCACCCGCCGCCGCCTGGAAATACTAAGGAGCTACGTCCTGCGTATCTGGCTGCCGATCTGGCGGCCGATCTCGCTCGCTGGACAATATCTTCTTGGATTGATCGTGCGCGGTCTCGTGCGGTTGATGAAGCGGGTCGACCCCGACAAAAGCTCGAATTTCTTCGGCAAGCTCGCGCGTTTCTGGGGCCCGTATATCGTCACGAGCCGCACGGCGCGGAAGAACCTGCGGCTCGCCTATCCTGAAAACACCGACGCACAGAACGAAGAAATCCTACGCGGCGTGTGGGAGAACCTCGGCCGCGTCGCCGGCGAGTTCGTCCACCTCGAAGCGCTGTGGGACTACGACCACGAGCGGGCGAACGAAGGCCGCATCGAAACCTCCGATGCCGAAAAGTTCGGCAAGCTCAGGGACAGCGGCAAACCGGCGCTGATCTTTACCGCGCATCTTGCCAACTGGGAGCTTGCCGCGGTGTGCGCGGCCGCGCACGGGTTGGATGCATCCATTTTGTTTCGCGTGCCGAACAATCGGTTCACCGCCGAAATCATCATGGAGACACGCGCGAAAACGATGGGGCAGTTATTGCCGGCCGGGCTGCAAGGCACCTTCGCGATGGGCAATACGCTCGCGCGCGGCGGTCATGTCGGGATGCTGGTCGATCAGTATCGCGCCGAGAACCGGGGCGGTGTGCCGGTGCAGTTCTTCGGTCACAAGACGTTCGCCAATTCGACGATCATGCGGCTCGCCCGGCAATACGACTGCCCGGTGCATGGGGTGCGTATCATCCGCCTGCCGAAGAACCGCTTCCGGGTGGAGTTGACCGAGGCGCTCGATCTACCGCGCGATGCCAAGGGCCGTTATGACGTTCAGCCCTCGATGCAGACGATCATGTCCATCATCGAGGGCTGGATACGCGAGCATCCGGAGCAATGGCTCTGGCTGCACCGCCGCTGGCGGGATTGAAACCGCTATTTGCGTTTGGCGGCTTTCTTTTTCTTCTTGGTTTTTTTCTTTTTGGTCTTCAGGGCCGCTTCCATCTTTTTGCGGTTGCCCTTGTACTTCTTGATCAGCTCTTTCGTCTTCGCGGGCGTGATCTTGTTCTTCTTCGCGAAGTAATTCACTTCATAGGCCTCACTCGCCGAAACCCTGGCGCGATCCGCCTTACCCTTGCTCGTCTTGCTGTCAGCCATTTTGCGACTCCCTTTCGAAAGGAATGTCGTCAAGTTCAGTGCGGGGCATCATTAAGTCAAGTGTCCGACACTACGCGTGCACATCCGCGCGAGCCGGTTGGGATCTCCATCACGCAATGAGTGATTCGGAGGAGACTGGATGAAGACTCCCAAGAGACACGAGAGAGACTCCGCGCACACTCGAAAGAGGTTCGAGGACCGGCGTGTTATCCCAGCTTCGTCTCGAAGCCCGCTTCCTTCCATGCCCTGATACCGCCCGCCATATGGGCGTTATAGGCAAGCCCCGCCGCCTGCGCGATCAGGGAAGCACGTACCGAGCGATTGCCGGAGCGGCAGGAAAATACGAGTTGCTTGCCGCCGGGATCGGGCAGACCGCCGGGATCGAAGCTGCTTAGCGGCATTTCGACCGCGCCGGGGATGCTCTCTGACGCCAACTCATCAAGCTCGCGCACATCGACGAGCAGGATTTGGCCCGCGTCCATGCCCGCCTTCACTTCCTGAACCGTGAGATTTCTGACTGCCGGATGCTCTGCCATCGATATCCCCTTACCGGGGAAGGGTGTAAGGCGGCCATCAGAGAGGTCAAGGCGTGGTGCAGGTCCGGGCATGCTAAAGATCGGCATGCCCTTGCAGAACCGCGTCGATCCCTTTGGCGAGCTATTTGCCGCAGCCGCGCGCGGAACCCTGATGGGCAATCGCGGCGGCCGCATCCACACCGATGAGCAGAAGCTGACCCGGCGGCGCTGGGCATCGAAGCAATGGATCGCCTGCGCGCTCGAATTCAACGGCCGCCAGCGCGACGTCTGGGGCCGCTATTACACAGAGCTGTTCTTCCTCGACGAAGTGACGGCCTTGAGTGCCGGCCACCGCCCCTGCTTCGAGTGCCGCCGCAAGGACGCCGAAGCCTTCGCGGCCTGCTGGGCCAGAGCGTTCAAGCTGCAGGCAAGGCCGCGCGCACAGGCGATGGATGAAACGCTCCAGCACGAGCGCCTCGACGGCCGCAGCAAGCGCCGCCACCGGGCAAAGCTCGATAGCCTCCCCGACGGCGCGATGATCGCGATCGACGGCGAGGCTTACGCGGTGCGCGGCAACGCGCTCTTGCGCTGGACGCCGAAAGGTTACGTCGCGGGTGAGCGCCGTATGCGCGGGGTAACAGCGAATTTGCTGACGCCGCCTTCGATCGTTGCTGTCTTGAAAGCCGGTTACCGCCCCGGCTGGCATGCGAGCGCGGCGAAGCTTTAGGGCCGGATGCCGAACGGCACCGGCGGCGCTTCCTTCATGAGGGTGATCGACACGCGGCGGTTCACCGCGAGCGACGGGTCTTCCGGAAACAGCGGTTCGGTGTCGCCCTTGCCGGTCACGCCGTAGAACTGGTTGGCGCGCACGCCCTCATCCTCAAGGATATGCCGGACGGCGTTGGCGCGATCCGACGAGAGATCGAACGGGCCGTAACCGGGCCGCGGCGGCAGTTTGCTCGCCGAAGTGTGGCCGCTGATCATCACGCGATACGGCATCTTGCGGATCTGCTCGGCGAGCTTGGCGACGATCTGGCGCGTGCGCTCGTAGGGCTCCTTGGCGCCTTCCGGAAACATCGAGCGGCCTTCCTGATCGACGATGTCGATGTTGAGGCCCTGTAGCGTCTCGGTGACGATGATGTGCTTGGAAACCTCGTTGATTTCCGGCAAGTCCTGCAACGCCTGGCGGAGCGATGCCGCCGCGAGCGCAAACTGGCGGTCGCGCGTCGCGCGCAGGCCGTTTTCCAGCTGGTTGTCCTTCTGCTCCGGCGTCGGCTCGTCGACCGCGCGCTCGGGCGGAATAAGCTCGGTATTCTTGAGGCGCGGCCGGGTCGGCAGGCCATCGACCTCGACAAGGCCGGCGAGCGTCGGGACGCGTTGCACACCGAAGGCGTCGCGCATCGAGCCCGCGACGGCTTTCATCTTCTCGGAGTCCTGACTCGAGAACGCGACCAGCATCACGAAGAAGCTGACGAGAAGGCCCATCAAGTCGGCGAAGGTCACGAACCAGCCGTGACCGCCGCCATGTGCCGCGCCGCGTTTTTTCGACATCGTACTCTACTCGCTTCCTCGCGGCGCCGGTCAGGCGACCGCGAGATCGGGATCGACGCGGTGTTGTTCGGGGACATAGGCCTCAAGCATTTCGCGCACAATTTGCGGGCTCTTCGATTCGCGCAGCATCATGACGCCGTCGATGATGAGCGTGCGATTGACTTCTTCGTCGGCGAGCTTGAGGTGCAGCTTGTCGGCGATCGGCAGGCAAAGGATGTTGGCGACGAGCGCACCGTAGAGCGTCGCGAGCAGCGCGACGGCCATGAACGGGCCGAGCTTCGAGGGATCGGTCATGTTGGCGAACATCTGCACCATGCCGATCAGCGTGCCGACCATGCCGAAGGCCGGCGCGCAATCGCCGATGGCGCGGTAGATCTTCTGGCCTTCGTCGAGATGCGTCAGGAACGTCTCGCGGTCGCGCTCCATCGTCTCGCGAATGAAGTCGGCGTCATAGCCGTCGGCGACGTAACGCACGCCGATCGACAGAAATTCGTCGGGCACTTCTTCCTTCTCGAGGCCGAGCGGGCCTGTCTTGCGGGCGATCTCGGCGAGGCGCGCGATTTCGTCCACGAGCTGGCGCTGAGTCATACGCCGCATCGTGAAGACGTATTTCAACCCCATCGGAATGCCGTGCAGGATCGAACTCAAGGGGAAGCGGATCAGCGTCGCGGCGAACGAGCCGCCGAAAATAACGATCGCAGCATGAGTATCCACAAAGCTGCGGAGATCGCCGCCCATCAGGATCAACCCGCAGACGACGATGACGCCGGCCACGAGGCCAAGCGCGGTAGTTAAATCCATAACGGTTCTCCGTCTTCACCCGCGCCTTCCTGGCGCGGTACGCAACGGACCGATTTAAGCGGGGTGCGACTAAAAGAGCGTTAAGCAGCGGAACCAGACGCCCTGTTCAGCGGATATCGGATTTATCCATTGAATTCAGTGGCTTGGCTGTTTTCTCGGCCGGTTTGTCCAAGTCCAACTTTCAGCGCATGCCCGAGCTCCACTACAGTTCCTATAATGGCGGCAAAGCCCGGCCGGTTCTCGGCGGGTTCTGCACGAAAACCATCTGGGAGTGAAATATGCGCGAGATCGGCCATTTCATTGGCGGCAAGAATGTAAGGGGGACGTCCGGACGCACCGCCGATGTCTATCAACCGATGACCGGCGAGGTGATCGCCAAGGTCGCGCTCGCTTCCAAACAGGAAATGCGCGCCGCGGTCGAGAACGCCAAGGCCGCGCAAGTCGGCTGGGCCGCCACCAATCCGCAGCGCCGCGCGCGGGTGATGTTCAAATTCCTCGAATTGATCGCGAAGGAAACCGACACGCTCGCGGAGTTGCTGGCGCGCGAGCACGGCAAGACGATCCCCGATGCGCGCGGCGACATTCAGCGCGGCGTCGAAGTGATCGAATTTTCCTGCGGCATCCCGCACCTCATGAAAGGCGAATTCACCGAGAGCGCCGGCACCAACATCGATCTCTACTCGATGCGCCAGCCGCTCGGCGTCGTCGCCGGCATTACGCCGTTCAACTTTCCGGCGATGATCCCGATGTGGAAGTTCGGCCCGGCGATCGCCTGCGGCAATGCCTTCATCCTCAAGCCTTCGGAGCGCGACCCCGGTGTGCCGATGCGGCTTGCCGAACTCATGGTCGAGGCGGGCCTGCCCGCGGGCATCCTCAATGTCGTCAACGGCGACAAGGAGGCAGTCGATGCGATCCTCGACGATCCCGACATCAAGGCGGTCGGCTTCGTCGGCTCGACGCCGATTGCCGAATATGTTTACACGCGCGGCACTGCGCACGGTAAGCGCGTGCAGTGTTTCGGCGGCGCCAAGAACCACATGATCGTGATGCCGGACGCCGACATGGATCAGGCAGTCGATGCGCTGATCGGCGCGGGCTACGGCGCGGCCGGCGAGCGTTGCATGGCGATCTCGGTCGCGGTGCCCGTCGGCAAGAAAACCGCCGATACGCTGGTCGAAAAACTCATCCCGCGCGTCGAGAGCCTCAAGATCGGACCTTCGACGATGGCCGATGCCGATTACGGCCCGATGATTACCAAGGCGCACCTCGAAAAGGTGAAGGGTTATGTCGATATCGGCGTCAAGGAAGGCGCCAAGCTCAAGGTCGATGGCCGCAACTTCAAAATGCAGGGCTACGAGAACGGCTTCTACATGGGCGGCTGCCTGTTCGACGAAGTGACACCCGAAATGCGCATCTACAAAGAAGAGATCTTCGGGCCGGTGCTCTCGGTCGTGCGCGCCAACAGCTACCAGGAGGCGATTGACCTCCCGACCAAGCACGAATACGGCAACGGCGTTTCGATCTTCACGCGCGACGGCGACGCGGCGCGCGATTTCGCCAGCAAGGTCGAAGTCGGCATGGTCGGCATCAACTTCGCGATCCCGGTGCCGCTCGCCTATCACACCTTCGGCGGCTGGAAGCGCTCGGGCTTCGGCGATCTCAACCAGCACGGCCCGGATTCGATCCGTTTCTATACGCGGACGAAAACCGTCACCGCGCGTTGGCCGAGCGGCACCAAAGCCGGCGCCGATTTCGCCATCCCGACGATGAAATAGCAAAACGTATACGCGCCTGCGGCAGCAATGCCGTGGGCGCGAAACCGCCCCGCAAGGTGATTACCCGCCGCTGGCGGCTTGCGCGCTTTCCTTCTAGGCTGGCGCGCTTTTTATTCCAGCCACTTCAGCAGGTTCATTCCACCATGGCCGAATACAAACTCCACTGCTTCGCGCAGTCGGGCAACTGCTATCGCGCGGCGCTCATGCTCAATCTCGTCGGCGCCGACTGGGAGCCGGTCTGGGTCGATTTCTTCAAAGGTGGCGTTTCCCGCACGCCGCAATACCGCAGCGAAGTGAACGAGATGGGCGAAGCGCCGGTGCTCGCCTTCGGCGAGCGCAAGCTTTCGCAATCCGGCGTCATCCTCACTTATCTCGCCAATAAGTTCGCCAAGTTCAAACCGCAAGGCGAGAACGACGAGCTGGAAAACCTGCGCTGGCTCTTGTTCGACAACCAGAAGGTCAACGGCTTTCTCGGACCGTACCGTTTCGTGAAGACGCTTTCCGGCAACCCCGATCCCGGCGCGCTCAACTTCCTGAAGCCGCGGATCGAAAACGTGCTGAAGATCGTCAACCAGCGGCTCGAGGGCCGTCAGTTTCTGCTCGGCGACAAGCCGACCGTCGCCGACATCTCGATGTGCGGTTACATGTATTATCCACCGGAGGAATTCGGCTTCGATATTCCGAAGGAACACCCGGCGATCGGCGCATGGCTCGAGCGCATCAAGGCGCTGCCGGGCTGGGAGCATCCCTATAAATTAATGCCGGGCTATCCGTTGGTGCGTTAGCGGAAAATTCCGCTGGCGAAGACGGCGGCGCCGAAACAAAAAGCCGCCGCCGCCAGCATGACCCATGGGTAGCCGCCGGGGCCTTCGAGCGCGGCGCTTGAAAAATTCTCCGGGTCGTAATGCACAACGACCTCGGCGCCGACCGGATAGCGCGCCGCTTCCTTGCGGGCGAATGCCTCGCCGCCCGAGACCGTCATGCTGAAACGGATCTGGCGGCTACGGTATTCGCGATCGTTGACGCGATAAACGTATTCGACGAGCGGCGAATACATCGTGCGGTCGCGGCCATCCTCGCGCTTGATGTAACTTTCGACCTCGCTTTTGACGATCCTGCCCTTCACCGACGGCCAGTTGCGCGCACGCCTGAGGTATCGGCGATAGCCGGCGAAGAACAGCAGGATCACGAGCCCGAACGCAGCGAAGGCAATCGTCGCTTCGGGATTGCCCTGCGGCGGCAGGCGAAGCGCAAGCAACTTCGTCGCGTTGGTCGCCGCATAATAAAAGCCTGCGATGCCGACCACCGCGATTGCGGTCAGCCACAGACAGCCGGAAAAAACATACGAGGGAATGCCGCGCTCGAGCACGCAGTTCTTCGGATCGGCCGGATCGTAGAATACCGTGACGTCTTTGCCGGCCGGATACTTCGTCAACATGGCGTCGATTTCACTTGCGCCGACTTCGCCTAACACAATGCGGTCGCCGCGATATTCCCGGCCCGCGACTGAGAACGTATAGGTGACAATGGGAATATTGCGCACGGTTTCGGTTTCACCCGCGAAGCGATGATCGCGCGAACCGACGCCGGATTTGACGATGCGGCCCGGCGCCTGCGCCCATTTCGCGGCGCGGCGTTCCTCGAAAACTTTCGACAGGAGCGCGACGACGAAGAACAGCGGCAGCGGCGCGAAGATCGCAACGATGTACCAGTTGTCGGAATGGCCCCACGGCAGGAGCGAGCGCCAGTCGATTCCGAAAAAGCCGAGCACGCTCGCAAGCATCGGCGTGCCGATGACGATCGCAGCAAAAACGATGATCCAGACCGGGGGCGGTTCGGAGCCGCGGAGCGTGCGCTTCGGCAGAGCCATGCAATGACCTCAATCGGGCTCGTGCAGGCTATACCAGGAGTCGCCGGGCGATGTGCCCGGCGTCACAACTTCAAGGCGCGATAATCAGTTGAGCGGCCCGGCGGGGCGTTCTTCGGTCGCTTCCGTGGCTTCGGGATTGATCATGCCGCCGCTCGCCGCGACATAGGTGCGTTTCAGCCTCTGGTATTGCAGATAGGCCACCGGAATGCAGGCGATATAGGCGAGCGAGCCGAGCGAGAGCATCTCCCACGGATAGCTGACGAGCAGCGCACCGACGAAGACGACGCAGATCATGATGGTCAGCACATGCTCGCGCGGCACGCGGCCGGAAACGCCCTTGCCCGACCAGGTCGGAAGCCATGACACCATCAAAAGCCCGACCGCGAACGTATAGACGAGTGCGATCACCGAGCTTGCGGTGGTGTGCGGCAGGCCCATCAGCTCGAGATAGATCGGCAGCATGACGATCATGGCCCCGGCCGGCGCCGGGACGCCGGTGAAAAAATTGGCCGTGTAAGGCGGCTTGTTCGGATCGTCGATCGCCACGTTGAAGCGTGCGAGACGAAGGCCGGCACAGATCGCGAACACCAGCACGGCGATCCAGCCCGCCGAGTGCAGCGAGTTGAGGCCCCAGAAATAAAGCAGCATCGCAGGCGCGACGCCGAAGCTTACGAAGTCGGCGAGCGAGTCGAGTTCGGCGCCGAAGCGCGAAGTCGAATGCAGAAGCCGCGCGATGCGGCCGTCGATGCCGTCGAGCACGCCTGCGATCACGATCGAGGTGATGGCAAGCTCCAGCTTGCCGTCGACCGCGAGGCGGATCGCGGTGAGACCGAGGCACAGCGAAAACAGCGTGATCAGATTCGGAATGATCATCCGGATCGGGATCGGCTTGAACCGGCGGCGGCGCGGCTCGTCGGATTCGGGCTGAAACGGCGCGAAGAGGTGTGACATGACGCTATTCTACCCTGCGGCAAGGCCTCGCGGAAGCGGGCCTAATCAACCCTTGCGAAACGTTAATGTTCGCTGCGACGAGAGATCGGCGATCACCGTTTCGCCGGCCAGCGCGGTCTGGCCCTCGGCGACCAGCGGCTTGGTGCCCGCCGGAAGGTAAACGTCGACGCGCGAGCCGAAACGGATGAGACCGAAACGCTCGCCTGCCTCCAACGGCTGGCCTTCGCGCTTGAACGAGACGATGCGGCGCGCGATCAGCCCCGCGATCTGGACGACGCCGATCGAGTGCATGGGCGTCGTGATGACGAGGCCGTTGCGTTCGTTATCTTCGCTCGCCTTGTCGAGATCGGCATTGAGGAATTTACCGGGCGTGTAGGCGATCTTGGAAATTACGCCCGCGACCGGCGCGCGGTTCACGTGCACGTCGAACACGCTCATGAAGATCGAGACGCGCAGCAGCACCTCGTTGCCGAGATTCAGTTCACGCGGCGGCATTGCCAGCGAAACCTGCGACACGCGGCCATCGGCCGGCGACACGACCAGCCCTTCCCCGACCGGCGTCACGCGCTCGGGATCGCGGAAGAAATAGGCGCACCAGCAGGTCAGCAGAACGCCGATCCAGCCCAAAGGTTTTGCAAGCCAGAATAGGAATAGCGTCACCAGCGCGAAAATGCCGATGAACGGATAGCCCTCCTGATGGATGGGCGCCATGTTCTTCTTGATGGAATCGATAATGGACATGTGCTGGCTCGCGTTGATCGCGCGTGGTTATAGCGGGTTTCCGCCGGATGTCATGAGGAAGAATTTATGGGGAAGAACTGCGCAGGCTATTCGGCCGGACCCAACTTCGCTGGTGTAATAGCCGCTAGTGCGTCCTGGCCGGCATGCTCCAGTTTCTCGCGCGCTTCTTCCGCCTCGCGCTGGCGATTCCACATGCCGGCATAAAGCCCGCCTTCGGCGAGCAATTCGGCATGCGTGCCGCGCTCGACCACCCTGCCCTCGTCGAGCACAATGATCTGGTCGGCATCGACGACGGTCGAGAGGCGATGCGCGATGACCAGCGTCGTGCGGTCCTTCGAGACGCGGTCGAGCGCATCCTGAATTTCACGCTCGGTGTAGCTGTCGAGCGCCGAGGTCGCTTCGTCCAGCACCAGGATCGGCGGAGCCTTCAAAATCGTGCGGGCAATGGCAACACGCTGCTTCTCGCCGCCCGAAAGCTTGAGGCCGCGCTCGCCGACTTCCGTCTCGTAGCCGTCCGGCATCGAGCGGATGAAGTCGTCTATCTGCGCGAGCTGCGCCGCTTCCTCGATCTCGGCTTCGGTCGCATCCCAGCGGCCGTAATGGATATTGTAGCGGATGGTGTCGTTGAACAACACGGTATCCTGCGGGACCATGCCGAGCGAAGCGCGCAGCGAGGTTTGCGTCACATCTCGGATGTCCTCGCCGTCGATGGTGATGCGGCCGCGGGCGGTTTCATAGAAACGAAACAGGAGCCGCGAGATCGTCGATTTGCCAGCGCCCGAAGGGCCGACAATCGCAAGCGTCTTGCCAGCCGGCACTTCGAACGAAACGCCTTTCAGGATTTCGCGGCCCGCCTCATAAGCGAAATGAACATCCTCGAAGCGTACGGTGCCTTCACGCACCTGCAACGGCTTCGCACCGGGCGTGTCCTCGATTTCGGGATCGCGCGCGAGAATGCCGAACATGTGCTCGATGTCGGTGATGGCCTGGCGGATTTCGCGATAGAGAAAGCCCATCAGGTTCAGCGGAATATAGAGCTGAATGAGCATCGTATTGACCATGACGAAATCGCCGACGGTGCGGGCTTTCGCCTGCACGTCGTAAACGGCGAGCAGCATCACGACGGCGAGGCCGATGGTGAAGATCGTCGCCTGCCCCGCGTTCAGCACGGCGAGCGAAGTATAGGTGCTGGTCGCGGCGCGCTCGTAGCGCGCCATCGAGCGATCGTAACGTTCGATCTCGCGGCGCTCGGCGCCAAAATATTTCACCGTCTCGTAGTTGAGGAGCGAATCCACCGCCTTGGCGGAAGCGTCGGTATCGGATTCGTTCATCCGCTTACGGATCGAAATGCGCCACTCGGTCGCGTAATAGGTGAACGCCATATAGGCGCCGATCGTCACCACGACGGTGAGCGCATAGCGCCAGTCGAAAACGAACAGCAGCACACCGAGTACAAGCACAAGCTCGACCGCGGTCGGCGCGAGTTGGAGAATAATGAGCCGGACGAGTTCTTCGATGCCGTTCCGGCCGCGTTCGAGAATGCGCGTCAGGCCACCCGTCTTGCGTTCGAGATGAAAGCGCAGCGAGAGCGCGTGCATGTGCTCGAAGGTGATGTTGGCGAGCCGGCGCACTGCATAGAGCGCGACCTTGGCGAACAGGCCGTCACGGAGCTGCGTGACGAGCGCCATCGCGATGCGCAGCACCGCATAAACCAGCACGAGCGCCGCAGGTGCCGCAAGGATCGCCGGCAGCGCCGCATTCACGCTGATGCGCCCTTCCGAAATCGCAACGAGCGCGTCGGTCGCCCACTTGAAGCTGAATGGCACGGCGACCGTCACCGCCTTCGCGCCGAACAACAGCACGAAAGCCATCATCACCCGGCGCTTGAGATCGGGGCGGCCCGAGGGCCACATGTGCGGCCACAGCCCGATGATCGTCGACAGGAGCGAGCCGCCGCGCGGCGGTGTCGCGCGCTTGGGTTTCGACGCAGGCGAATTCACAGGAGGGGTTTCCGCGCGAACGGTGCTGGAGGTGGGATGAATATTCATGTTGTTGCCGCGCATATATAGGAGTGATGACGCCGCAAAGCCACAGGCCTGCCACGGCTTCCCGCCTGGCATTCTCTTGGCATTCCCTTGGCATCTTTGCCGAAAAATGGCCTATTTCAGTCAACCCAAAAAGAAAGGCCCGATAAACGGGCCTGAATTTACTCGGAGGTACTATGGCTTCGTTCTTGAAATTTGTTTCAGGTGTTTATCTCGTAATTGTCTGGCTGTGTGTCGGCATTGCTGTTCTTGCACCCGTCGCGCCAATGACCCAAGACCAAGGCCTTATAAAAGTAGCCGCAATCCTAGCTGGAATAATTTTTGCGGTTCCAGCAGCCTCGGTGATGCTAAGGCTAATACCGAAGCGGCCAAGGCGTGAGCAACCAATTCCCTGGAGCAGTGCACCGCCCAGCGTTGCAGTTAGGCTTAGCCATGCCGTTTAAAAAAACGGAGATTAGTGGACGCCAAATAGCGGCAGCTCGTTTGCTGACAGGGATCAGTAGAGCGGAACTAGCGCGTGCCGCAGAAATATCTGTGGCGATGCTCAAAGAGCTAGAAGCGAGCGGGAGTGTTTCTTTCCCCGGAAAAAAGAAAGTAGCGGCAGTACGTAAAGCTCTTGAGGACTTCGGAGTGATTTTTCTGTTTGAGGAAAGGGGTGCCGGTGCCGGAGTGCGTTTGAAATTTACCCGTCTTGACGCAAAGCAAATTGGAAGATTGGAGAATGAAGGCGGGCTGGTAGCTGAAGATGACGTGCCGTAGTCCAGACGCGTACCCTAAGCAAAAAAGGCCGGGAAAATCCCGGCCCTTCTAAACGCCTCGATGATTTTGCCAGTACATCCGTGGTCAAAACCAGAAGCGTTATCGCGTCCTCTTTTTAGAGGATCGCGAGATTTCCAGCAGCTTCAAGGTACGAACGACGCGATTATGGCACCGGATAACGTCCCGACTGTCGCCGCTGCGAGAAGCGTAAATAGCAGTAGGACGAAGGTGGCCTTGAGATCGCCCGCATAGTTTGGGCTGTAGGGATCGACATATGCTGCCATGACTTCCTCCTTCGTTACAATTTTGATGTAGGAACGAAAACCCGTAAAACAAGAGGGCGTCATCCTTTGGGCTTATCCGCCTCATCCGCTTCCCTGACTAGCGCCGCAGCCAATGCCCGCGCCGCATCAGGCTGCACGATAATCACCTGATCGGTGTCCATGTCGTCCTGCGGGCGAATGACGATTGCGCACGCGCTCTTAATTCCATTTGCTTTATGCTCTCCATAGAAAAAGCCGGCTGTTATTCAGTTAAATTGTAAGATTACCCGCCTATTTCAGTCACTCGGACGTAGATATGAAAATAGATTTCGACCTGACAAGATCGCCAGCAATACCGATATTCATTATCTCATTTAATCGCGGTGCGTTTTTAGAGCGGTGCGTTCGCTCTTATCAACGGATGAATCGCCGCGTGAAAATCATCATTCACGATAACGGTTCGGATGATCCTGCCACAATCGCAATCCTAGAAAAACTAGAGCGCGAAGGATGCAAGGTTTACAGGCGCGGCAAGATTTCGGATGCGAACGA
>DATMGD010000026.1:0-9785 GCA_035555855.1 Xanthobacteraceae bacterium | reverse complement strand
CGCTTTGCAACATCGTCGAGCCGCGCCGCGGCGAAACCGCGCGCGGCGAATTCTTCGAGCGCCGCTGCAAGAATAGCGTCTCGCCGTGCGGCGCTTTGTTCATCGCGCCGCTGCCGCTTACCCCTTTTCGGAGTAGCGGCCGTCGAAGGCGCCGGCTGTCGCGAACCGGCGCGCCGCTTGATGGCAGGCTTCGTCATGATCGTTGTCTTCAAATTATGACTGACTAGTCAGTCATTTTATAACAAGTCAAAAACAGAGTCGATAGCCGGCGACAACCGCCGGCTAACCCGTTTGTTCCCTTGGGAAATCTACTATTCGGCGGGCTGCATTCTCAGATTCGTCCGCTCGACCCGTGAAGCGAGCAGCGCGATCATGACCGTACAGAGCGCGAAGAGTGCGGCAAAGATCGCGGTCGTGCCGAGCAGCAAGCCTGCACCGCCCTTCCCGTACAATGCAGCAATCATCGCGACGGCAAGACCGCTCGAGATGAACGTGAGGAAGAAGCGCACAGCATAAATCCGCCCACGCCACGCATCGGCGGTGTAACGCGCGATAACGAGATCACCCACAGTGATCTGCCCGTAGATCGCTGCGATCGAAAGCGCGAGTGCAAACAAAAGCGCATAACCCGTGGTGACGGTCGTCAGCGCGACACCGATACCCTGCATAATGCCGATGATAGCGAACAGAACATGCGGCCGGAAATATTGCACGAGCTGGCCGACGGTGAGTTGCGCAATGCCGCCAAACAGCAGCACGGCAGTCGCGATCGAGCCGATCCACGCGAGCGGGATGTTACCGCGAATTCCTTCGTCGACGATCTTCGGCATCGAGATTGTTATGGTATTGAACACGATCCCGCCCGAGAACGATATGACCGCGTAAACGCCGAAGAACAGCGCCGCCATAGCAAAGGTCATCTTCGCTTCCGCGGTACGCTGGCGCTCCGCAGGCCGCTCTTTTTCCTGGCTCGTCATGACAAGGAACGCGACACCAATCGCTGCGCAGATCAGCGCAGGAATGACAAATGCCATCCGCCAGCCAAGAAATGACGCGACCACGCCGGTAATGCCGGGAGCCAGCGCAACGCCGAGATTGCCGAATACGCCATTGGTCGCAATATCGCGACCGCGATTTTTTGAGTATGCGAGCAGAACGGTTGTGCCGATGGGATGATAGATCGCAGCAAATACACCAAGAACGAATAGCGCGATCGCCAGCATGATCAAATTGGGCGCCATCGCAGCGGCCGCAAGCGAACCCGCGCAACCGAAAAAGAAAATCGCTATCATGCTGCGGCGGTTCCAGTGATCGCCGATCCAGCCTGCCGGCAACGAGAACAGACCGAACGCAACAAAACATGCGGTCGAAAGCGCGATCAGCTCCGAATAAGAGCGATTCAACTCGGCCTGCATACCGATGACCACCGTCGGAAATATCAGCAGGACGTAGTGGTCGACGAAGTGGGCGATGTTGATGAAAGCGAGTTGGCGCTTCGTTTCGCTCATTGAGCGGGGCCTTTCATTGCTAAAACTTATTCACTCAATACGCCCGCCACTATCGGGCGGCAACTCGCTCGCCCTGCGGAATCAACCTGCGATTGCCCTACGGCGTTGCAGGGCAATTCCTAGTCTATAGCGCACAGGTTGTATACGGCCGCACAATCGCTTCAACGTCAGCAATGCAAACCCGTACGCATGCTGGATCGGGGGCGAGAAAATGATCGGGCGCACGGCCAACATCATGGCCCGGATGGCGGTATCCATCTGCGCCGCATTCCCCTTTGGCTTGCAGGCTGAGGAACTCGTTGCACCGGTAGCGAGCCGCGCGTTTGTCTTCGGGGGTGTGGACGCCTCTCGCAATTCCACCTTCGTGTGGGCCGGCGCAACCGCGATTCCATTCGGGACGCTCACTCAGGACGGCTTGCGTTTGCGCGCCATGGGCGGCTTCGGCGGTTACACCTACCGGACATCGGCCACCGCCGACGGCAAGAATAGCGGCACGATCTCGAGCGGCGAATTGATGGCCGGCTATCACAAGTCGTTCGGCGCTACGGTCGTGACCGGTTATCTCGGTCTCGATGTGAAACACTACAGCTTGCAGGATGCCGATCCAGCCAACCGGGAAACCGGAACGCATGCCGGCATCAAGGCCGCGATTGAACTTTACACGCGCACGGCCGCAAGCTGGTTCATGACGGCCTATGGCAATATTTCCAGCGTGTTCGGCAATTACAGTGCGCGTGCCGCCCTTCACCACGAACTCGCGCCGGGGCTCGCGCTTGGTGTTGAAGGCGTTCTTCTCGGCGACCGGCGTTATGACGAACAGCGCGCCGGCTTGATCGCCACGCTCACGCTTCCGAAAAGTAGCCTTACGATGGCGGGTGGTGTCGCAACCAGCGCCGATAACGGCACCGGCGCCTATACGACGATTTCGCTTTACGCGCCCTTTTGACCGGCGATACGCAGCGCGAGGTTTTCCTGCTCCTGCGGGCGGGCGCCCGCTTCGAGCAGCAGCCCGCCGACACCGAGCGTTGTCACCTCTTCGCGCGCGATCGGCAGTGCCGTCAGCAGGCGAGCAAGTACACGATCGAAGCCGCTTGGTTTGGCGCTGCGCGCGCAACCCGGCGCGCCGATCACCGGCACGCCATTAACGCGGCCGATCAACATGAGGTTGCCGGGATCAACCGGCACGCCGAAGTGCTCGATCTCGCCGCCGGCCCGCGTAAGCGCCGACGGCACGACATCGCGCCGGTCGGCAATCGCAGTTGCGCCGAGAACGATGACAAGTTCTGCGCCGCTATTAATCGCCGCACCGATAGACTTCGCGATCTCATCCGGCGCGTGCGGCACACGCTGTTCCGAAGAAATGGCCGCACCTGCAGGCTGCAAGCGCGCTTCCATGACGCGCAGCGTCTTGTCGATTACTTTTTCGGAAAGACCGGGCAACCGTGTCGAGATCAGCGCCACCGATTTCACCGTGTAAGGGGTGACGGCGAGAACCGGTCTTGCCACCGCGAGCACCTCGCGCAGCACATTCTCGTGGATCGCAAACGGAATGATCTTGATGGTGCCGACTACTTCGCCCGCCAGCACCGGCTGAAATGGAAAGCGGGTGGCGAACGTCACCGCTTCATGCACCGCGTTCACCCGATCGACGCCCGCGCGGTCGATGGCCACGATGCCGGGCCGAACGGCCCGCAGATTGGAGCGTCCGGTGAAAGCTGCCTCGACCTCGACCTCGTCGCCTGCGATGGCGTTGGCAAGCGCCGTCGCCGCTTCATCCTCGCCGACGTCACCGGGTTCGAGCCGTGCCGTCATGATCTCGAAAATGCCGGCGGCATGGAGCGCAACAAGATCTTCGCGCGAAATCACCGCGCCTTTGCGCACCAGGTTGTCGCGGGTGCGGACCGAATGGACGGCGATCGCACCGAGCGCTTCCGTAATAGGGGTCAAACCGAATTTCATGTGGCAGGACGCTATCATGCCCTTCTTCGCCGGGAAACCGGCTGGCGATATAATGCGACACTGAATGGCTTGCGTCCGTTTACCAAGTCCGCCCAAAGTGACAATGAAACCGAGGAAGCTCCATGCCCACGATTGATGCAGCCGGCTGCAAGATCAATGTTGAAATCGACGGCGTTGCGAGCGCGCCGCCGCTCGTCATCTCAAATTCCCTAGGCACCAACCTGCATATGTGGGACGAGCAGGCCAAAGCTTTGGCCAAACGCTATCGAGTTATTCGTTACGACCAGCGCGGGCACGGCAAGTCCGGCGCCCCGAAGGGCCCCTACACTATCGACCGGCTTGGCCGCGACGTGCTTGCGATCCTCGATCATCTCGAAATCAAGAAAACAAACTTCCTCGGTCTGTCGATGGGCGGCACTACCGGCATGTGGCTCGCCTGCAATGCGCCGCATCGCTTCCAGAAAATCATTCTCGCCAATACCGGCCCCCGTATCGGCGCCCAGGACATCTGGAACGCGCGCATCATGACCGTGCTCGACAAGGGCATGAAGGCCCTGGTGGATGCGACGATCGAGCGCTGGCTCTCCAAGAAGTTCCGCGACACCAAACCGCCGGCGATCGAGAAGATACGCAAGATGCTGTTGACCACACCGAAACACGGATACGCCGGTTGCTCGGCCGCAATACGAGACGCCGATTTTCGCTGGGCGATCGGCGGCGTGAAATTGCCGACGCTTGTGATCGCCGGCAGCCTTGACCCGGCGACGCCGCCGGAAGGCAGTGAGTTCATCGCGCAGCGTATCGCGCGCGCGAAGCTCGTCAGTCTCGAAGCCGCGCACCTCTCCAATATCGAGCAGAGCGCGCAGTTCACCCGCGCGGTCGAGGATTTCCTCGCCTGAACTTTTCTCGCGTCCAAAATAAAAATGGGCCCGCGAAGGCCCATTTTCTTTTCGTACTGTAAGCGATCAATCGATCGAGACGCCACTCTTCTTGATCGGATCCGCCCACTTGGCGATTTCGTCCTTCAGGAACTGGCCGAGATAAGCGGAAGTCGCACGGTCGTTGGTCACAACTTCCGCGCCGAGACGCGCGAGGTGCTCTTTCACCGACGGCGTGTTCATCGACTGGACAATCGCGTCGTTCAACGTCTTGACGACATTGGCCGGCGCATCCTTCGGCAGGAAGACCGCGCTCCAGGTATAGGCCTCCATGCCCTTCACGCCCTGCTCGAGCGCTGTCGGCACGTTCGGCAAGGCAGGCGAGCGCTGCTTGGTCATGATCGCAATCGCGTTCACCTTGCCGCCATCGATCTGCGGCTTTGCCGTATTGAGGATGTCGCACAGGAAGTCGATCTGTCCGGCGAGCAAATCTTGCATGGCCGGTCCCGTTCCTTTGTAGGGAACGTGAACGATGTTGGTGCCCATCACTGAATTCGCGACGACGCAACCAAGATGCGTCGCAGAGCCGGCTCCGGCCGAGCCGTACGACATCTTACCTTGGTTGGCTTTGGCGTAAGCGATGAATTCCTGCAGGTTCTTTGGCGGCAGATTCTTTTTGGTGATGATGACGATCGGCGTCTCGGCGATCAACGCAACCGGCGTGAATTCCGTCACGGAATTGTAGGCCGGCTTCTTATAGAGCGTCTGATTCTGCGCGTGTGTGCCGACGCTCGCGAGCAGGAAGGTGTAACCATCCGGCTTGGCGCGCATCGCCTGCACTGAACCGATCATGCCGCCCGCGCCGCCGACGTTCTCGACGATCACTTGCTGCTTGAGAATCTCGCTCATCCGCTGCGCGATGATACGGCCGATGCCGTCCTGCGGACCGCCGGCTGCGAACGGAACGATCAGCGTCATCTGACGGTTCGGAAAATCCTGCGCTACTGCCGAACCCGCAAGCGCGAACACAGCTACAAACCCACTCAAAACGAGCTTTTTTAGCATCCATCCCTCCCTTGGAAAAATCGCGACAGCTTAACTCTTTTCTTGAATCCGCATAAGCCTGTCGGCATTCTAGCGGCGGATGGGGATGGCATGGAATATTTCCTGCAGCAATTGATTAATGGCGTGACGTTGGGGTCGATCTACGCGCTAGTCGCGATCGGCTACACTATGGTTTACGGCATCATCGGCATGATCAACTTCGCCCATGGCGATGTCTTCATGGTCGGGGCCTTCCTCGCGCTGATCGCATTTCTGGGCCTGATGGCGATTGGCGTCACCGCAATACCTCTCGCGCTGTTTCTGGTCCTCGTCATCGCCATGCTGCTCACGGCACTTTATGGCTGGGCCGTGGAGCGTATCGCCTACCGCCCGCTTCGCGGGTCGTTCCGTCTCGCGCCGTTGATCTCGGCAATCGGCATGTCGATCTTCCTGCAGAACTACGTCCAGATCGCGCAAGGCGCGCGCGTGAAGTCGCTGCCGCCGCTCGTCACCGGCGCGCATGTGCTGCTCGATGACGGCAAGTTCGTCGTTCAGCTTTCCAACATCCAGATCATCATCATCGTCACGACGGTGGTGCTGATGCTTCTGTTCTGGTGGCTCGTCGCCGCCACCCGCTTCGGCCGCGACATGCGCGCCTGCGAGCAGGACCTGAAAATGGCCTCGCTCGTCGGCGTCAACACCGATCGCACGATCTCACTGACCTTCGTCATCGGCGCCGGCCTCGCCGCCGTCGCCGGCATCATGTATCTCCTCTATTATGGCGCGATCGATTTTTTCATCGGTTTCGTCGCGGGCGTCAAAGCCTTCACCGCCGCCGTGCTCGGCGGCATCGGCTCGCTGCCCGGCGCGATGCTCGGCGGGCTGATGATCGGGCTGATCGAAACATTCTGGTCGGCCTATTTCTCCGTCGAATATAAAGACGTCGCCGCCTTCTCGATCCTGATTCTCGTTCTGATCTTCATGCCGTCCGGCATTCTCGGCCGGCCCGAAGTCGAAAAAGTCTGAACGAGCTTGCCGGTGCAGGATCATGCCGAAAACAACGCGCGGAAATCACGCCTCGATTTCGGCGGCGCGCTGAAAGACGCCTTCGTCGCGGCCCTCGTTGCCTTCGGTCTGTTCTCGCTGATGCTCGGTGTCGTGACAAAGACCGGCTCGACCGGCACCCTCACCGTAAGTCCACGCCCCGGTCTGCTCGCCACTTCGGTCGCGATTGTCTTCGCCGGGCGTTTCCTGATCGCGCTGATCGCCCGCTACCGCGGCAAGCATCGCTCGGGCCCGCTTGTGCCGCCACGGATCACGAGCACCGTTCACAAACTCGAGCGCTTCGTGGCGCCCGCGTTGCTTTTGTTTGCGCTTGCCGTGCCGGTACTGTTTTTCCAAAACCGCTACCTGCTCGACCTCGGCATCCTGGTGCTGACCTACACGATGCTCGCCTGGGGCCTGAACATCGTTGTCGGCCTCGCAGGGCTGCTCGATCTTGGTTATGTCGCTTTCTATGCGGTCGGCGCCTATTCCTATGCGCTGCTCGCTAAAAATTTCGGTTTTTCGTTCTGGCTTTGCCTGCCGCTTGCCGGTGTCCTCGCTGCCTTCTGGGGCGTCCTCCTCGGTTTCCCGGTGCTGCGATTGCGCGGCGATTATCTCGCGATCGTTACGCTCGCATTCGGCGAAATCATCCGTCTGGTGATCGTCAACTGGCAGGATTTCACCGGCGGCCCCAACGGCATCTCCGGTATTCCGCGCCCGAGCTTCTTCGGCATTCCGTTCAACAACGAACCGGACGGCTTCGCCGCGATATTCAATCTCGAGTTCACGCCGACGCACCGCGTGGTGTTTCTATATTATGTGATCCTGGTGCTGGCGCTGATCACTTGCCTTGTCACAATCCGCCTGCGCCAGCTTCCCATCGGGCGCGCATGGGAAGCGCTGCGGGAAGACGAAATCGCCTGCCGCTCGCTAGGCATCAACACGACAAATACCAAGCTCACCGCGTTCGCGACCGGCGCGCTGTTCGCAGGTTTCGCCGGATCGTTCTTCGCGACACGCCAGGGCTTCATCAGCCCGGAATCTTTCGTCTTCATGGAGTCTGCGCTTGTGCTCGCCATCGTCGTGCTCGGCGGCATGGGCTCGCAGCTCGGTGTCGCCATCGCGGCACTCGCCATGATCGGCGGCTTCGAGCTGTTTCGTAACTTCGAGCAATTCCGCATGCTCGTCTTCGGCGCGGCCATGGTCGGCATCATGGTGTGGCGGCCGCGCGGCCTCGTCGCGACCCGAACGCCCTCGGTGTTTCTCGAGGATAAAAAGCCGATACCCGCCTCTATCATCGAGGAGGCGCGCCAGTGAATTCCGCGCCCGACCTCATTCTCGATGTCCGACATCTCACGATGCGCTTCGGCGGCCTTGTCGCGGTCAGCGACCTTTCGTTCACCGCCGAACGCGGAAAGATCACCGCGATCATCGGCCCCAATGGCGCGGGCAAAACCACGCTGTTCAATTGCATCACAGGCTTTTATCAGCCGACCGAAGGCATGCTGACGCTTCGCCACGACAACAACCGGCAATTTCTGCTCGAGCGTCTGCCCGAATTCAAAATCGCCAAGCAAGCCCGCGTCGCGCGCACATTCCAGAATATCCGTCTCTTCCCCGGCATGACCGCGCTCGAGAACCTGCTCATTGCGCAACATAACCGGCTGATGAAGGCATCGGGCTTCACGTTGCTCGGCCTCATCGGCTGGTGGAGCTATCGCGAGGCGCAAAAGGAAGCGATCGACCGTGCCCGCTTCTGGCTCGACCGGATCGGCCTGCTCGATCGAGCGGACGATCCCGCGGGGGCACTTGCTTACGGCCAACAGCGCAGACTCGAAATCGCCCGCGCGATGTGCGCGGAGCCCGTGCTGCTTTGTCTCGATGAACCCGCTGCCGGCCTCAATCCGCGCGAGGCGCTCCAGCTCAATAAATTTCTGCTCGATCTGCGCGCCGAAACCAACACTTCTATTCTGCTGATCGAACATCACATGCGCGTCGTGATGGAAATTTCCGACCACATCGTCGTGCTCGATTACGGCCAGAAGATCGCCGAAGGCGCTCCCGCGCAAATCAAAAACGATCCGAAAGTCATCGCCGCCTATCTCGGCGTCGAAGCACAGGAAGTCGCCTGATGCCTTCGCCATTGCTCAGCATCGAGGGAGTAAAAACCTCCTACGGCAATATCCCGGCGCTGAACGGCGTCGACCTCGAAGTGCAGCAAGGCGAGATCGTGAGCCTCATCGGCGCGAACGGCGCGGGCAAGTCGACGCTGATGATGACGATCTGCGGCGACCCGCGCGCCCGCGAGGGCCGCATCATGTTCGATGGCCAGGACATTACACACTGGCCGACCCACGAGATCGTTCACAGCCGGATTGCACAATCGCCGGAGGGCCGCCGGATCTTTCCGCGCATGACCGTCTACGAAAATCTCCAGATGGGCGCGACGATCGACGGCTTCCGTAATTTCGATCAGGACGTCCGGCGCGTCTTCGACTTGTTCCCCATTCTTGAAAAGCGCCAAACCCAGCGCGGCGGCACGCTCTCGGGCGGTGAGCAACAAATGCTCTCCATCGGCCGCGCGCTCATGAGCCGCCCTCGCCTGTTGTTGCTCGACGAACCTTCGCTCGGACTCGCGCCACTCATCGTCAAGCAGATCTTCGGCGCGATCCGCGATCTCAACGAACATGAAGGGCTCACCGTCTTTCTCGTCGAACAGAATGCCTTTCACGCCCTGAAGCTCGCCCACCGCGGCTACGTGCTGGTGAACGGCGCGGTGACGATGACAGGCTCGGGGCAAGAACTGCTCGCGCGGCCGGAAGTCCGCAGCGCCTATCTCGAGGGCAACTGATGAGTTGGCTTGTCGCCATCCATGGAAAGGAATCGTTCTGGCAAGTGCTGTTCGTCACCTGCCTGATCGGCGGCGGCACCGCCTGGATCACCGGGCATACGCTCGCCAACAACTGGCGCCCGCTCGCGCAGACGATCTTCTATCTCTTGTTGCTCGGCGCCGCGGTGCGTTTCGTTCATTTCGCGCTATTTCAGGCCGAGCTGTTTTCGTGGCCGGCCTATCTCGCCGATACCGGCTTTCTCATTCTGGTCGGCGGCATCTCGTGGCGCCTCGCGCTCGTGCAACGCATGGTCCAGCAATATCGCTGGCTTTATGAGCGAGCCGGGCCCTTCAGTTGGCGCGAGAAGCAGCAGTAAAACCGTAAAAGCTGAGCCGTTTTTTCAAGTGACTTCGCTAAGAATCCAGCCAAAATGCCGGCCATCCGATAACAAGAGCCAAACCACTGAACCCAGTCCTACGGGAGGAAAACTGAACATGAGAAAAACTTGGTTGGCAGCCTTT
>DATMGD010000025.1:0-9821 GCA_035555855.1 Xanthobacteraceae bacterium | reverse complement strand
GACTTCGACTGAGGGCTTAACCAGGTCGTCAGTCGTCGTTGAGCGTCAGAAGCGGTGGCTAGCAAAGTAACGCCACCGGGGGCCACGCGGAGCAAGCCGATTAAACACCGTGCGCGGGATGCCGGTTACGAGCCGGCGACTGCGGTGAGTACATATTCTGGTGTGCTTCTTCTCAACTCGCACATCAGGCCGTGGAGACCGGCAAGTCTCCGGCGTCCCGCGCCGCCCTCATTTTTTATGAGCGAGCGGAGGCTGACGATGATCCGGCAGGAAAAATCCTCGCGCGGTAACGCGGGCGGCTGCCCGCAATCTACAATTCCCGAAACATCACCAGCGCATCGACGAAGCCGAATGACGGATGCTCGAACGCGCGCGGCAGTTTGCCGACGATCGCAAAGCCGCAATCCTGCCAGAGCTTCACCGCGCCGGTATTCGTGCTCACTACGAAATTGAACTGCATGGCGCGAAAGCCCATTGTCCGCGCCTCACCGAGCGCATGGAGGCACATCGCCCGCGCGATGCCGCGGCCCCGCGCAGTGGGTGCAGTCATGAAGCCGCAATTGGCGACATGCCTGCCGCCGCCCGGCTGGTTGGCGCGCAGATAATAGGTGCCGGGGATTTCGCCCGCGTCCTCCGACACGAAAACCGAATGGCCGGGCGAGCGCCAGTAGGCGAGCGCCGCCTCGCGGCTGACATCGCGCGGAATGGGGTAGGTTTCGCCTGCGCGGAAGGTCGGCTGGAGGATCGCCCACAGGGCGTCGTCGTCGCCCGGCAGGGCCTTGCGGATCGGCATAATGGCGAATTTAACCATGCGAAATCCGCAGCGCGACACGCTTGCCGCGCATTGCCAGTCGATTCGACGGAATCCGGGCCAAAAGGGTGTGTCTCCTGCGACACACCGTCCCCAATATCGTTCCGGGAGTGGTTTTCGGGGCTGATCGAGCCGCGATACCGCCATAAACAATACCGAAATCAAGGGGGAACAAGCCGCCAGCGTAATAAAATCGCGGGCAAACGTGCTCGCAGCGACGGCCCCAACGTGGGTCACATGGACACCAAGACTACCGACAAATCTCGCCTGCCGAGTCGGCATGTGACCGAGGGTCCGGAGCGCGCGCCGCACCGTTCCTACTATTACGCCATGGGGCTGACCCGGCAGCAGATCCACCAGCCGTTCGTCGGCGTGGCGTCTTGCTGGAACGAAGCTGCTCCCTGCAACATTTCGCTGATGCGCCAGGCGCAGGCCGTGAAGAAGGGCGTTGCCTCGGCCCACGGAACGCCGCGCGAGTTCTGCACCATCACCGTCACCGACGGCATCGCCATGGGCCACGAAGGCATGAAGTCTTCGCTGCCGTCCCGTGAAGTGATCGCCGACTCCGTCGAACTCACCATGCGCGGCCACGGTTACGACGCGCTCGTCGGTCTTGCCGGCTGCGACAAATCGCTGCCGGGCATGATGATGGCGATGTGCCGGTTGAACGTGCCGTCGATCTTCATCTATGGCGGCTCCATTCTGCCGGGCTCCTTCAAGGGCAAGCCCGTCACCGTGCAGGATGTCTTCGAAGCCGTCGGCCAGCACTCGGTCGGCAAGATGAGCGACGACGATCTCGAACTCCTTGAGCAGGTCGCGTGCCCGTCGGCGGGCGCCTGCGGCGCGCAGTTCACCGCCAACACCATGGCGACCGTTTCGGAAGCGATCGGTCTTGCGCTGCCGTATTCGGCCGGCGCGCCCGCGCCTTATGAAATCCGCGACCAGTTCTGCATGATCGCCGGCGAAAGGATCATGGAACTCATCAAGCGCAATCTGCGTCCGCGCGATATTGTGACCCGCAAGGCGCTGGAGAACGCGGTTGCGGTCGTCGCCGCGACCGGCGGTTCGACCAACTGCGCGCTGCACATTCCGGCCATCGCCAACGAGTGCGGAATCAAGTTCGACCTATTCGACGTCGCCGAGGTTCTCAAGCGCACGCCCTACATCGCCGACCTCAAGCCCGGCGGCAAATATGTGGCGAAAGATTTGTTCGAAGTCGGCGGCATCCCGATGATCATGAAGACAATGCTGGATGCCGGCTATCTTCATGGCGATTGCATGACCGTTACCGGTCGCACAATCGCCGAGAATCTGAAGCAAGTTAAATGGAACGACGAGCAGGATGTTGTGCATCCAGCTAGCAAACCGCTCCTCAAAACGGGCGGCGTCGTCGGCCTCAAGGGGAACCTCGCGCCGGAAGGCGCGATCGTGAAGGTCGCAGGGTTGGAGAAGCAAGTCTTCTCCGGGCCGGCGCGATGCTTCGACGGCGAGGAAGCCTGCTTCGAGGCCGTGAAGGCGAAGAAATATAAGGAAGGCGAAGTGCTGGTCATCCGTTACGAGGGTCCGAAGGGCGGTCCCGGCATGCGCGAGATGCTCGCGACGACGGCGGCGCTTTACGGGCAGGGCATGGGCAACAAGGTTGCACTTATCACCGACGGGCGCTTCTCGGGCGCGACGCGCGGCTTCTGCATCGGCCATGTCGGGCCGGAAGCGCAGGTCGCCGGACCCATCGGCTTGCTCAAGGACGGCGACATCATCGAGATCGACGCCGAAAAGGGCACGCTCAACGTGAAGCTCTCCGCCGAAGAATTGGAGAAGCGCAAGAAGGATTGGAAGCCGCGCGAGGAACATTTCACGTCAGGCTATCTCTGGAAATACGCACAGCAGGTCGGCCCGGCCGTGGAGGGTGCGCTGACGCATCCCGGCGGCAAGGCGGAGAAGATTTCGTATGCGGACAGCTGAGGTACTGCGCATCTCTGTGGTGATGACGGCGCTTTGCGCCGTCGCGCCCGCGCATGCCCTCGAAGTGAAGACCGATGCCCCGGTATCGAAAGCCGCGCCCGCGGCACTCGTGCCGTTGCCGCCCGCTGATGTGCCCGACGTGACGCCGAGCAAGAAGGGCGTCATCGGCAGCGCGACGAATGTGCCGACCGCCGCGAGCGCGAGCAGCGAGTCGGTGGTTGCGCCGACGGCGCTCGCACCGGAGCCGGAATTGCAGGGCGCCATGAGCGCCTTCCAGGCCTTCCGCACCGGTACGCAGGCCTACCTTGCCGGCGAGAAGCAGAAGGCGCTGAAGGATCTTGGTTATGCCGCCGAGCAGGGTCACGCACTCGCGACCTGGAAGCTCGCACGCATGTATGCCGAGGGCGACGGCGTCAAGCAGAACCACCTCAAGGCGTTCCGCTACTTCTCGAAGCTCTGCTCCGACAATGCCGACATCTCACCCTATAGCCAGCAGGCGCGCTTCATCGCCAACGCTTTCGTCGCGGTCGGCTCGTACTATCAGGCGGGCATCGCCAATTCCGAAGTGAAGCGGAACGTCGAGCGCGCCCGTGAAATGTATGCTTACGCTGCATCCTATTTCGGCGATCCCGATGCGCAGTATCGCCTCGCGCGCATCTATCTCGAAGACAAGAACCTGAAGGACGTCCGCCAGGGCGCCCGCTGGCTGTCGCTTGCCGCCAACAAGGGCCAGCATCAGGCGCAGGCGCTTCTCGGCCATATGCTGTTCGCCGGGCAGGCGGGTCTGCCGCATCTTCCTGCGCGCGGCCTGATGTGGCTCACGCTCGCCCGCGAGGGCGCGGCCGGCGCCGAGGACGGCTGGATTCTCGAGTTCTATGACGAGGCTTATGCCCACGCGACCGAGCAGGATCGCGGCCTCGCAACCCGTTACGCCGAGCAGTGGGCGGCAGCGCAGCGCTGATCTTTAGCTAGCGCGTTTCAAGATTGAGATCGACCCAGACCGGAACGTGATCCGACGGCTTTTCGCGGGCGCGCATTTCCTTGTCGATGCCTGCTTGCGTGAGTTTGTCCGCTGCCTGCGGCGACAGCATCAGGTGGTCGATGCGAATGCCGTTGTTCTTCTGAAACGCGCCGCCCTGATAATCCCAGAATGTATAGAGGCCTTTGTCGTCGCTCGTCGCGCGGATGGCGTCGGTGTAGCCGAGCGATTCGAGGGCGCGGAATTTGGCGCGTGTCGTCGGCAGAAAAAGTGCATCGCCTAACCAACGCTCAGGTGCATAGACATCGTCCGGCGTCGGAATGACGTTGTAGTCGCCGGCGAGCACTGTTGGCTCCTCGAGCCTCAGCAACTCGCGCGCACGCGCCGTGAGGCGATCCATCCATGCGAGCTTGAAGTCGTATTTGCGCGGCTCATCCGGCGGATTGCCGTTCGGAAGGTAAATCGAAGCGACGCGCAGCGCGCCGCCTTTGGTCGAAACGATGGCTTCGAGATAGCGCGCGTGCTCGTCGGCATCGTCACCCGGCAGGCGCGGCGTTACGTCGTCGAACGGCAGCTTCGAGAGCACGGCAACGCCGTTATAGGTTTTCTGCCCGTGCACCGCGACGTTGTAGCCGAGCGCCTCAAACTCCGCGCGCGGAAAGGCATCGTCGACGCATTTGATTTCCTGCAGGCAGACGATATCCGGCGCGCGTTCCTTGAGCCAGACCTTCAGCGGCTCGACGCGTTGCTTGATCGAGTTGACGTTGAACGTGGCAATGCGCATCAGAGCGAGAAGCTGGTGCCGCAGCCGCACGCAGCGGTGGCCTGCGGGTTCTCGATCTTGAAGGACGCGCCGATCAGATCGTTGACGTAATCGAGCGCCGAGCCGTCCATGTATTGCAGCGAGACAGGGTCGACGACGACCTTGGCGCCGTCCTGCTCGATGACCATGTCATCGGGGGCGGGCGCTTCCTGGATATCGAACTTGTACTGAAAGCCCGAACAGCCGCCGCCTTCGACCGAAACGCGCAAAACCGAGGGTTTGGCTTCGGCCGCCAAAATCTGCGCGATCCGTCGCGCGGCGCGTTCTGTCACGGTAAAAGACTGCGTATCCATGCGATTCCGGCCTTTAAGCTGGGGTCTAGGGATAGTTAAGTGCTCTAACGGGCATGTCAATTCGGGAGCCTGCATGGCCGTTCTGACCGAGGTCAAAAGAGCGTCATTCGCGGCAGATCCGGCCCGCTCGCGCGGCCGGCTGTTCCCCGAGGAAGAAACCGCGAGCCGCAACGCGTTCCGGCGCGATTGCGACCGGATCATCCATTCGACCGCCTTTCGCCGCCTGAAGCACAAGACGCAGGTGTTCATTTCCTCGAAAGGCGACCATTTCCGCACTCGCCTTACGCATACTTTGGAGGTTGCGCAGATCGCTCGTGCGCTCGCGCGGCGGCTCGGGCTCGATGAAGACCTCACCGAAACGCTTGCGCTTGCTCATGACCTCGGCCATCCGCCGTTCGGTCATGCGGGCGAGGATGCGCTGAACGAATGTATGAAAAATTTCGGCGGCTTCGATCACAACGCGCAGTCGCTCCGCATCGTGACTTCGCTCGAGCGCCACTACGCGAGCTTCGATGGTCTGAACCTGACCTGGGAAAGCCTTGAAGGCATCGCCAAGCACAACGGGCCGCTGACCGACCGCGCGGGCAAGCCGGCCGGGCGCTATGCGGGCCGCGAGCTTCCTTATGCGATTGTGGAATACGCCAAAGAGCAAAATCTCGAACTGTGGAGTTACGCCAGCGCCGAAGCACAGGCGGCGGCGATTGCCGACGACATCGCCTATGACGCACACGACCTTGATGATGCGGTGCGGGCGGAATTGGTAAAGATCGAAGAGCTGTCGGCGCTGCCGGTGGCCGGCGAGATTTACGGCAAGGTCGTCGCCAAATATCCCGGTGTCGAAAGTGGGCGGCTGACTTACGAGGTCACGCGCCGGTTGATCGCGGCGATGATCAACGATGTCGTGGCCGAGAGCCGCCAGCGCATTGAAACGCTGAACATCCGGACAGAGGCAGATGTTCGCGGCGCATCGCAAACAATCGTCAGGTTTTCGCCGGCGGTGCAGGCAGCCGATGGCGCGATCAAGGGCTTCCTCACGCCGCGCATGTACCGCCATCCGCGCGTGCTGACGGCCATGCAAAATGCTCAACAGGCGTTACGCGCGTTGTTTGGCTACTATTTCGAGCATACCGAAGAGCTTCCGTCCGAGTGGGGCAGCGGCCTTGCGGATGCGAACGACTTCGCCAAGGCGCGCCGCATCGCCGATTTCATCGCCGGCATGACCGACAATTTCGCCCTTCAGGAGCACGGCCGATTCTTTGACTCTCGCCCGGATTTACGTTAGTCGCGGGCCATTCCGGAACATCTCATGAATGCATTTGCCCAATTCACCGAGCGCGTGCGCGAGGCCGTCGCCGATCTTGCCAGGACAGGCGCGATCAATCCGGTCGCGGATACGAGCCGCGTCGTCGTCGAGCCGCCGCGCGAGGAGAGCCACGGCGACCTTGCGACCAACGCCGCAATGGTGCTGGCGAAAGACGCCGGCAAGAAGCCTCGCGAACTCGCAACGCTGATCGCCCAGAAGCTGCTCGACGTCCCGCATGTCACCAAAACTGAAGTGGCCGGGCCGGGCTTCATTAATATTTCGCTCGAGCCCGCGTTCTGGTTTGGCGTCCTGCAGGCGGCACTGAAATCCGGCAAGGACTTCGGCCGGAGCAGCCTTGGCAAGAACGAGAAAGTGAACGTCGAATATGTATCGGCCAACCCGACCGGGCCTATGCATGTCGGTCACGGCCGTGGCGCGGTGTTTGGCGATGCGCTCGCGAGCCTTCTGGATTTCGGGGGCTACGATGTCACTCGCGAATATTACATCAACGATGCCGGTGCCCAGGTCGATGTGCTCGCGCGCTCGGCTTTCCTGCGTTACCGCGAAGCGCTCGGCGAAAACATCGGCAGCATTCCCGAAGGGCTTTACCCTGGCGACTATCTGAAAGCGGTCGGCGAGACGCTTGCAAAGGAACACGGCAAGGCGCTGCTCGATAAGCCGGAGAGCGAGTGGCTGCCGATCGTGCGCAATGAGGCGATCGACGCCATGATGGCGACGATCAAGCTCGATCTCGCGGCGCTTGCGATCAAGCACGAAGTATTTTTCTCCGAGCGCTCACTGGTGAAGGACAACGGCGGCAAGGTCGCCGAGACGATCGAGGCACTGCGCAAGAGCGGTCATGTCTACGAAGGACGGCTGCCGCCGCCGAAAGGCCAGTTGCCCGAGGATTGGGAAGACCGCGAGCAGACGCTGTTCCGCACCACCGACTTCGGCGACGACATTGACCGTCCGCTCAAGAAGTCGGACGGCAGCTACACTTATTTTGCTGCCGACATCGCCTATCATCGCGACAAGATCGAGCGCGGCTTCAAGACGCTCATCGACGTTTGGGGTGCCGACCACGGCGGCTACGTCAAGCGCATGCAGGCGGCAATCGCCGCGCTCTCTGACAGGAAGGTGAAACTCGACGTCAAGCTATGCCAGCTCGTGCGCCTGCTGCGCGACGGCGAGCCGGTCAAGATGTCGAAACGGGCAGGCGACTTCGTCACGCTACGCGATGTCGTGGAGGAGGTCGGCTCCGACCCGGTCCGCTTCATGATGCTGTTTCGCAAGAACGACGCGCCGCTCGACTTCGACCTTGCCAAGGTGCTGGAGCAGTCGCGCGAGAACCCGGTGTTCTATGTTCAGTACGCGCATGCGCGTGCGCATTCGGCGTTCCGCAAGGCGCAGGAGACGATCCCGAACCTCAGCCTCACGCCGGAAGCCCTGGCGAAAGCTGACCTCAGTCTGCTCACCGATCCGGGCGAACTTTCGCTTGTAAAGCGAATCGCCGAGTGGCCGAGGGTTGTGGAAGCCGCTGCAAGCGCCCATGAGCCTCACCGCATCGCCTTCTATCTCCATGAAATTGCAAGCCAATTTCACGCGCAATGGAACCGCGGTACGGAAACGCCTCATTTACGCTTCATTATCGGGGATGATCCATCCTTAACTGCGTCTCGTCTGACTCTCGTCTACGGGACGGTATTGGTGTTAGCCTGTGGGCTGTCGATCCTCGGCGTGGGGGCACCTGAGGAGATGCGATGAAGGCCATTGTTTCGGCAGGCGTTTCTTGGGGAGCGTCCTAGCGATATGACCGATCAAACACGATACCCCTCCCAGCGGGGTAATGCGCCGCAGGCACGCCCTGCGGCCGACAGTCGTTTTTCCCGGCGGCCGGAAGATCCGCTGGCCGAACTCGCACGCCTGATCGGGCAAGATGACCCGTTCTCGGAAATGAGTGGCAATGCCCAGCGCCCGGCGCGCTCGCTCGCGACTCCGGTGGCGCGGCCTGCTCAGCCGCCGCAGCGCCAGCCGAACGGCAATGGCACGGGCGCCTATGCGCGCGGTGCCGCGCAGCCGGCAGATGTTTATGAGGACGATCGTTACGACGAGGCCGCTTACGATCGCGCGCCGTCGCCCGCTCACGGCCGTCAGTACGAAGACGAAGCCTACGATTACGATGACGCTCCGCCGCCGCCGAAGCAGCGCGTACCTGCGCCGCAAAATCTGGGACGGGCTGCGTACACTTACGGCGGCGCGCCGCTCGCGCGTGCCGAGGCTCCGCCGCCGGCTCGCCCGGCTCAGCGTCAGGTGCCGCCGCAGGACGATTACGCCGATCCGCAATACGATGACCGCGATCCGAATTATCGGGACGCGGATTATCGCGACGGCAACGGATACGATTACAACGATCCCTATCAGCAGCCCGCGCATGCGGCTGACGGGCAGGGCTATCAGCAGGCCTATCAGGAAGGTCAGTATCAGCAGGATTACGCGACCGAATACGACAACGAATATCCGCCGGAAGAATATCCGGAGGAATATGCCGAGCCGCGCTCGAACCGCCGCTGGCTTCTGATCGGCATCATGTCGCTGGTCGGCATCGTCGTGCTGGGTGTCGCCGGCGTCTATGGATACCGCGCGGTGTTCAAGAAGAGCGCGTCGGTCAATCCGCCGACCATCCGTTCGACCGAAGCGCCGACCAAGATGGCGCCCGCCGCGCCGCAGGCCAATGCCGATGGCAGCAAGCAGAACTATGACCGGATCGGCGAAGCGCCGCCCGCTACCGGCGAGCGCGTGATCTCGCGCGAGGAGCAGCCCTCGTTCAATTCGCCGCCCGGCAACCGTACCGTGACGACCACGCCTATCGGTCCGGGCGGATCGACTTCGGCTTTCGCGCCGTCGTCGCAGGCGCCCGCGCTCACCCCGCCGCCAAGCAGCACGATGACGGGAAATGGCGAGCCGAGGCGGGTTCGCACCATGACGGTGCGTTCGGACGGCAGTGTCGTGAACAACAATGCACGCGCTCCGCGCTCGAATGCTCCGCTCTCGCTCAATCCGAGTGCGCCGGCTGAGCCGCAGGATGCGGGTGAGCCCGTGGGCCAGCCGGGTCCGCGCAGCTCGCTGCCGTCGAGCACGCAGGCCTATGCGAGCGTCGAGCCGCCTGCACGCGTTCAGCAAAGCAGTTACGCTCCGGCCGGCAGCTACGTCGTGCAGGTTTCCTCGCAGAAGACCGAAGCTGACGCCCACACCGCCTGGCGGCAGCTTCAGTCGCGCTATACCAACGTCCTTTCCGACGCCCAGGTCAGCTTCAAGCGCGTCGATCTCGGCGATCGCGGCACCTTCTACCGCGCCATGGTCGGCCCTTACGCCAACCGCGACCAGGCCTACGAGATGTGCCAGAACCTCAAGGCCGCCGGCGGCGAGTGCGTCGTCCAGCGCAACTGAGTTTCTCCACGGTATCGGGCCGCCTGAGACTTGACGCCGGATAGAGCGGCCTCTACGCCCGCTCTCATGCCTCAAACAGCACTGATTGTCGGTTGCGCCGGTCCGCGGCTCAATGCGGCCGAGCAGGAGTTCATCGCCAGGGTGAAGCCGTGGGGGTTCATCCTGTTCAAGCGGAACTGTGAAAGCGCAGGGCAAATCACGGA
>DATMGD010000024.1:0-20138 GCA_035555855.1 Xanthobacteraceae bacterium | reverse complement strand
CGGCATTTCCTTGCGCATCAGATCGTCTTCCGCCCATTCAATGGCGCGATCGACGTCGGGGAAAATCCCTCCAGGTGAATTCGCCATCACGCCGAAATCTCGAAGCCGGGCAGCAGGGCGGCTTTTCTCGTTCACGGCAATCAGGAGGTTTTTACCGGCACGTTCGAGACTGACCTTGATGCCGTTAAGCACCTGCGCGCCGGTGGTGTCGATTTCCGTCAGGCGGCGCAAGTCGAGAATCACCGTGCGCGTTTTGATCTTCTGCGCCGCCTCGATTTCAGTGGCGAGCGTTTCGCCGCTGCCGAAGAACAGCGCACTTTGCAATTCCATCACCAGAATTTCGCGCCCGGCACGATCGAGAAAGGCCCGCTCCCCCGGACCGCGCGCCTTACGCGAGTGGACGGCATCGCAGCGATAGCTGCGGCGAACAATGCCACGGCTCATTTTTACCACGAACAGCAAAATGGCGATGGCGATGCCGATGAAAACGGCAAGCACAATGTTGAGCAGCACCGAAAGCGCCGCAACGACAGCGACAACCAGAAGATCGAGCGCCGAAGCGCGGCGGAAACTCGCCGTGCCGGAAAATACTTGCGAAGGCAGCTTCAGGCTCCATGCGTCGAAGTGCTGAATCGCGATCACCATGATGCAGGCCGACAGTACGACCTGCGGGATATAGGCGCCGCTCCACCAGAAGCCCGCGCCGGCCGTAACCAGCACGGCACCATGCACGACCACCGAAAGCGGCGTTCGCCCGCCGAAGCCGCGGTTGGTCAGACTCGCGCCGATATTGATGCCGCTCGTGATGCCGCCGAACAGGCCCGCCGCCATGTTGCCCGCGCCTAGCCGCATCAAGAGGCTATTGCTCTCGGGCGCCTTTTCTCCGGCGGGGGTCGCGAGTTTCGCGCAAAGCAACGCATCAATCGCGGCAATGATTGCAAGCGCAAGTGCGCCGCCAAAAATCGTCGGCGCGAATTCCCAGAAGTGGTGCGCTTGTGAGAGGCCGCCAAGATAGGAGAAGCGAACATGCTCCATGGGCACCGCTGGATAGCTGCCGATCACCGGGCCGAGCCAGCCGCCAAAGCCGGTGAACAGCAATGCGTAGTAAATTGCGGTACCCGCACCAAGGCCGACGAGCAGTGGCGGAATTTTCGGCAGTAATTTCTTGGCGTTCCACATCGCCAGAAACGTAAGTGTCGCGATGACAAGGCTCACCGGCCGCACCTCGCCGATATGCTTGTACATCTGCATGAAGGAGATGTGGCGCTCAAGGCCGCAGACATTGGCAAGTTGCACGAGAAACAGCAAAGCGGCCGCCGCGTTCTGAAAGCCCGCCATCACCGGATGAGGCACAAACTTAATCAACGTGCCGAGCCGGACAAGTCCGAACAGCGATTGTAACGCGCCGCCCAGAATAACGACGGCAAAGACAATCGCCAGCACAAGCGGCGTGCCGCCAGCGGCGATTGCGGGGTTATCGCCATGGACGAGGCCATAGGTGAAAATGCCGAGGAAAAAAGTCGAGTTGATGCGCGGTGCGTAAACGGTCGTCGTCTTGTCGCCGAGCAACACGCAGGCGAAGCAAAGAATGAACGTCGTGAAAATACCGGCGATCGCGCCGTTGGCAAAATAACCTTCGCCTAGTGAGACGAAGGCGAACATGCCAAAGCCGATGGCAAGCGGCACGGCGACCAAGGCGGACATCAGCCCGCCTTCGATGTCGCCGCGCAGGTTCGAGAACCAGTGCAGCATGAGCCCCCCGACTACTTTTTTCGAAAGGCTTTAGTCGCACGAGCCGGAACGGCAAGCGCCGATCCGGCTTTCAAAGGGTTTTACATAACTAAGTTTAGGGTGCGACAATTATGCAGCAGGCGTTCGGTTATTACCGGCGCTTGATAGCAATAACTCCTCGCGCAATTCGCGCTTCAGCACCTTGCCGATCGAGCTGCGCGGAAACGCGTCTTTGATCCGCACTTCCGCGAGCCGCTGCATCTTGCCGAGCTTCTCGTTCGCCCAAGCGCACAATTCATCACCTGTCGCGGCGCTTCCTGCTTTCAGCACGACGAAAGCAACCGGCGTCTCGCCCCAGCGATCGGACGGCGCGCCGACGACCGCCGCCTCGGCGACGGCTTGATGCTGCGCGAGCACAGCTTCGAGATCGCTCGGATAAATGTTGAAGCCGCCGGAAATGATCATGTCCTTCCTGCGATCGATCAGCGTGAGAAAGCCGTCTTCGTCGAAGCGCCCAATATCGCCGGTGCGGATGAAGCGGCGGCCTTCGGCATCGTGCCATTCGGCAGCGGCAGTCAGCTCCGGCTGGCGGTGATAGCCAGTCATCATCACCGGCGAGCGGCCGACGACCTCGCCCGCCTCACTGCTGCCGACCTCGCGGCCGTCCTCGCCGATCAGGCGAATGTCGTGACCTGGCGCGGGTCTTCCCACCGTATGAAGTTTATGAGGGAATTCATGGGCGACAAGTGCGCATGTTCCGCCGCCCTCGGTGAGGCCGTAACTGTCGATCAATCCACCCGGCCAGCGCCGCAAAACCTCGGATTTGAGCGCCGCGGGAAAGGGTGAACTCGTCGCGAATTTCATATGAAAGCTGGAGAGATCGTATTTATCGAAGTCCGGGTGCCCGATGATGCGCTGGTACTGCACGGGCACCAGCATCGCATGCGTCACCCGTTCGCGTTCGGCGAGTTCTAGAAACGCCGCGACGTCGAACTTCGCCATCAAGACGACTGTGCCGCCGCAGGCGATGGTCGGGAAAATGCCGACGAGCGTCGTGTTGGAATAAAGCGGCGTCGAAGCGAGCGACACTGCGCCCGCGCCATAACCGTAATGCATGCCGCGCCGCACATGCGCCCAGCGCATGCTGTTGGGCTGGACGATGCCCTTCGGCGCGCCGGTCGTGCCGGAGGAATAGATGATGTTAAACGGATCTTCGGGCGACACAATGATCTCCGCAGGCTTCGCGTTTTCCGGCGCAAGCCAGCTCTTGAATTTCATGCCGGCAGCCGTATCGTCGAGTGCAACGCGCTCGATGCCCGACGGTATCTTTCCTTGCAGGATTTCATCCGTCATCGCGTCGAGAAAAAAATACGAAGCGCCGGAGTCTTCCAGCATCAGCCGCAGGCTCTCAGGCGTCGCCGATGGCGAGAGCGGTACTGCCACCAGCCCCGCACGCAGCGCACCGAAAAACACCGCGAGATATTCGAGCGAGGTTGAAGCGCAAATCGCGACCACGTCGCCTTGTCTCGCGCCTGCGCGCTGAAAGGCGCTTGCCACCCGGTCCATCAGGCTGTCGAGCGCGGCATAGCTCAGGCTTTGCGTGCCGAGCTTGAACGCGATGCGCTCCGGCACGGCTTCGGCATAGAGACGGATCAGCGCCGGCAGTGTGCCGAAATCGCGGCCCAGCATTTCTTCGGGCGTCTCTTTCGGCGTCATGGTGCGATCTCCGGCGCGCCGATTGGGGTGGCGCTTGCGGCATGATGGTGTAAAGCGATGGCGCAATGAGGCAACATGGCTAAAGGATAAAGCAATGGCGCGTGAAACGCATTGGTGGTGGATCCGGCATGCGCCGGTCACGGAACACGCGCGCATCTACGGCCAGCACGACGTCGATAGCGACGTCACCGATACCGAAGTATTTCGCGCGGTCGCGGCCGAGCTTCCCTCGAGCGCCGTGTGGCTTACCAGCAACCTCTCGCGCACGATCCAGACAGCAGACGCGATCATCGCCGCGATCGACGAGCGCCATCGCCCGCGCCAGAAGCCGTTCGCGGTGCCCGAATTCGCCGAGCAGCATCTTGGCGACTGGCAAGGGCTGGATCGCGAGGAATTTTACCGCATGCGCAAGAAAGCGCCATTTTGGTTTGGCCCGGCCGACGAGCGCGCACCGGGCGGCGAGAGCTTCAACGACCTGATCGCGCGGGTGAAGCCGGCGATCGAGCGCATCACCCAGGAATATGCCGGACGCGACATCATCGCCGTCACCCATGGCGGCACGATCAAGGCGATGCTGTCGGCCGCTCTCGAGCTTTCGCCCGATCGCGCCCTCGCGTTCAGCGTCGACAACTGCTCGATCACGCGCGCCGATCACTTCCGCGCCGAGGGCAGCGATTACTGGCGGATCGGCACGGTAAATCACCGGCCGTGGGCGCGTAGCGCCGATTAAAAAGACAAGAGACGCGGGTTAGGAAGAAGCGAATCCCTTACCTGTCGCCGCAAGCTTCTCGATCAGCGGCGCGGGGTTAAGCGTTTCGTCGCCGCTTTCCTGCGCGAAAGTTTTCAGCCGGCCGCGGATGTTCGCAAGCCCCACGCTATCGGCATAGAACATCGGCCCGCCGCGCCAAACCGGAAAACCGTAACCGCGCACCCAGATCACGTCGATATCGCTCGCGCGCGCGGCGATGCCCTCTTCGAGAATACGAGCGCCTTCGTTGATCATTGGAAAAATCAGCCGCTCGACGATCTCGTCCGGCATGAAATTTCGCCGCGTGCGGCCGAGCTTTTGCGAAGCCGCGACAACGACCGCATCGGCTTCGGGATCGCGAAGGGGCGTGCGCGAGCCGGGCTCGTAGCGGTAATAGCCCCTGCCGGTTTTCTGACCGAAACGGCCCATCTCGCATAAGGTATCGGCGATCTCGGCGCGGGTACCAAGCGCCTTGCGGTTACGCCAGCTGATGTCGAGGCCGGCAAGATCCGACACCGCGAGCGGTCCCATCGGAAAGCCAAAATCCGTAAGTGCCTGATCGACTTCATGCGGCAAGGCGCCGTCGAGCAGCAGACGCTCCGCCGCCTCCTGTCGCCGCGCCAGCATGCGGTTGCCGACGAAACCCCGGCATACGCCGACGACAACCGGCGTCTTGCCGAGCTTGCGACCGACAGCCAATGCCGTCGCCAGAACTTCGGGTGAGGTCTTTTCGCCGCGCACGATTTCGAGAAGCCGCATGACATTCGCAGGGCTGAAGAAATGCATGCCGACGACATCGGTGGGGCGGCTCGTGATCGCTGCAATCTTGTCGACGTCGAGATAAGAAGTATTGGTGGCGAGCACAGCGCCGGGCTTGGCAATTTTGTCGAGCGTGCCGAACACCTGCTCTTTCACCGCCATGTCCTCGAACACGGCTTCGATGAGGAGATCGGCGTCCTTTGCCGCATCGAGCGATGTCGCGCCCTTTACCAAACCGAGCCGTTTTTCCACCGCTTCGGGCGTCAAGCTGCCGCGCTTGACGCTCATCTCAAAATTCTTGCGTACCGCCCCGAGCCCGCGCACCAGCGCATTCTCCCCCGTTTCGATCACGGTGACAGGAATGCCGCTACTCGCGAGCGCCATGGCGATGCCGCCCCCCATGGTGCCGGCACCGATTACCGCCGCGCTCTTTATCTCGCGCGGCTTCACATCCTTACCGACGCCGAAAATTTTCAGCGCCTCGCGTTCGGCAAAGAAAATGTGGCGCTGGGCAGCCGCCTGTTCGCCGATCACCAGTTCATTAAATAGCTCGCGCTCGCGTTTGCGGCCGGCATCGACCGGCAGCGTGAAAATGTTGCGTAGCGATTCGACCGCGGCCTGCGGGGCTTGCATGCCGCGTGTTTTTTTCAAGGTTTCCGCGGCGACCTTTTCCAATCCATCGCGCGCCGCAGGCGAGATTTTCTCGTCGCGGGCACGCGGATGCACGAGCGCCCGCTTTTCGGCAAGCACCCTGTGCGCGAAGGCAACCGCACCCTGCACCACGTCGCCTTCGACGATCTTGTCGACAAGGCCGGATGCCAGCGCATCGGCGGCCGCAATCGGCTCGCCGGAGAGAATCATCTTCGCGGCTTTTTCGACGCCGACAAGACGCGGCAGAAGTTGCGTGCCGCCGGCACCGGGAATGATGCCGAGCTTGATTTCCGGCAGGCCCAGTCTGGTGCTAGGCGCCGCAACGCGAAAATGGCAGCCAAATGTGATTTCTAGTCCGCCGCCGAGCGGCGTGCCGAACACCGCCGCGACGAGCGGTTTCTGCACCGTTTCCATAAAGGCGATGACTTCCGGCAGGCTTGGCGAAGCAAGCGGCTTGCCGAACTCCGAGATGTCGGCGCCGGCCATGAAGGTGCGGCCTTTGGCTGAGAGCACGATGGCGCGGATGCCCGCATCCCCTGCCGCGGCACGCATCGCTTCGAGAATGCCGAGCCGCACCGCGTGCCTCAGCGCATTGACCGGCGGGTTATCGACCAGAACAAGGGCGATATCTTTTTCGTGATGCAGACTCACCGGATCCGACACGATGCTTCAACTCCCTGCAACTTCAGGCGATCGTGTTCACGATTCCGTCAGACAAAATGCTGCCCTGCACATTGATTGTAACGCCAGGAAGTGCTGCCATTCGAGTCAATTTTTTGATTGATGGTTGCGGCGGTGACGATTTACGAGCAATGGGAGACTGACGGGCCACGGGCGATGAGCGCCAGCGCTCCCGCGCATGACCGGAAATTCGTGATTGCGCTGGCGCGCGGGCTCGATGTGTTGCGCGCCTTCACGCCGGCCGACTGTGTCCTCGGCAATCAGGAACTTGCCCAGCGCACGGGCCTGCCCAAGGCGACGATTTCGCGGCTGACCTACACACTCACGAAGCTTGGCTATCTCCTGCACAACGAGCGGCTGTCGAAATATACGCTCGCGCCGGGAGCTATCTCCCTCGGCTATTCCGCCCTCATCAATCTCCGGGTTCGCCAGATCGCGCTGCCGCTCATGCAGGAGCTTGCCGATCATACAGATGCGACCGTTGCGCTCGGCATCCGCGACCGCCTGAATCTTATTTATATCGAGCAGGCGCGCGGCCGTTCCTCGTCGATGTTGCGACTCGAGCTTGGAGCGCGGCTGCCGATGGCGACGACGGCGATGGGCCGGGCACTCTTGGCCGCCGCGCCCGAGGAAGAACGCGAATGGCTGATGAGCCATATCGCCAAGCATGCCGGCGACAACTGGCCGGCCCTGCGCGAAGGCATCGAGCAGGCGGTGGACGATTACGAAAAGCGCGGCTTCACGCTGTCGGTTGGCGAGTGGCAATCGGACATTGCCGCTGCCGGCGTGCCCCTCGTGCCGGCCGACGGCAGCGGCGTCTATGCCTTTAATTGCGGCGAGCCGGTATTCCGGCTGTCGCGCGAGCAGATCGTCAACGATATCGGCCCGCGCCTTGCCGCCATGGTGCAGAAGGTTCAGGCCGCGCTTGCCGGGCACTGATCTCCTTCCACGACCGTATCTACATCTGCACGATTCGATGAAGCGATTGAATGTCCGAAAGAACATAGTCGGGCGGCGGCACGGATTCGGAAAGGGCGATATTGCGCCGGTTGATCCATGCAATGGTGAGACCGAGCGGTTTTCCACCAACGAGATCGGTGAACTGCGACTGCCCCGAATGAAATAACTGGTCTTTGGTCAAACCCGACTTTTCAAGCAGATATTTGAATAGCGTTCCGTCGGGCTTATACCCGCGCGCGCGTTCCGCGGTGCAAACAAGATCGAATTCACGGCTTAGGGGTGTTGCCGCGAGCAGGTCATCGTCGATGTTGGAGACGATCGCCAATTTATACGTTTTGGCCAGGCGCTCGAGCGTCGGCAGGACGTCGTCATAAAGGAAGAATTTCGGGAAAGCCTCGAAGTAACGGTCGATCAAGCGGCCGCTGCCTTGCAGGCCGAACTCGGCGAATGTTTCGGTGAGCGAGGTTTCGCAAATTTTCCGATAGGGCTGATAGGGCTCCCAGTAATGCTCGATATTCCGGTGTTCCCAACGCTCCCAGAATTTCTTGACGTCGACATTCGCCCCGCCCGCTTCCGATAGAATGCTTTCGAACGCCGCATAAGAACTATCACGTACGCTGATCAGCGTGCCGAATACGTCGAACGACATCATCAGCGGCTGCAATCGTGTTTCATTTCCAGCGTCCATGTCGCAGTGCCTACATTTTCGGGAACGGATGAGATAGCGGCCCGCCGAGCGGGCCGATTGGAATGTTAATTCAGGGATCCGATTTGCGCCAGCTAACGCGCCGGTTGCGGCGCCGGCGGATTGCGCCGCGGCGGCCTGCTGATTTGCGCCGCGCCACCTAAGCGGCGGTGTAATTTATCGAGCAGGAGATAAATTACCGGCGTGGTGTAGAGCGTCAGCACCTGCGAGACGATCAGGCCGCCGACGATGGTGATGCCGAGCGGACGGCGCAGCTCCGAGCCGGGCCCGCTCGCGATGATGAGCGGTACCGCGCCGAGAATCGCCGCGAGCGTTGTCATCATGATCGGCCGGAAACGCTCGATGCAGGCCTCGAAAATCGCCTGTTCCGGCGCAAGGCCGCGCTTGCGCTCGGCTTCGAGCGCAAAATCCACGAGCATGATGCCGTTTTTCTTGACAATGCCGATCAGCAGAATGATGCCGATGAAGGCGATTAATGAGAGCTCGGTGCCCGTCACCATCAGCGCGAGGAGCGCGCCGAGTCCAGCCGACGGCAGCGTCGAGAGAATAGTCAGAGGATGCGCGAGACTCTCATAAAGCACACCGAGCACGATATAGACCGCAATCAGCGCCGCGAGAATCAGCAGCGGCTGGGCGCTCGAGCTGCGCGCCGCGGCGGCGGCATCTCCGGCAAATTCCGCGCGCAGCGAATCCGGCGGGTGCACCTCACGCACCGTACGGATGATGTCGTCCGATACCTGTTCGAGCGAATAACCCGGCGCAAGATTGAAAGTGATGGTGATCGCGGGAAACTGCTTTTGGTGATTGACCGTGAGCGGGCTTAGCGTGCGCTCGAACTTCGCAAGCCCCGAGAGTGGCACCTGCGCGCCGGTCGTCGACGGCACGTAGATCTGGTCGAAATCGGAAGGATCGCGCTGGAATTGAGGCGCAACCTCCAGCACGACCTGATACTGGTTGCGCGCACCGTAAATGCGGGAAATCTGCCGCTGCGAATAGGCGTTGTTCAGCGCGTTGTCGATATTCGCAATTGGCACGTTAAGGCGCGCCGCCGCCAGGCGGTCGATGACGATATCGGCCTGCAGCCCGCCCTGCTGGCGGTCGGTCGTGACATCGACGAGGCCCGGCACCTGCTTCACGCGATCCAGGATGCGCGGAAACCACTCTTTAAGCTCGCCGAAATCCGGATCCCATAACGTGAACTGGTATTGCGACTGGCTCTGGCGGCCGCCGACCCGCACATCCGAGGCGGCGAACAGAAACACCCGCAGGCCGGGGATATTCGATATCTTGCCGCGCAGCCGATTGATGACCTGCGCCGTCGTCAGGCCGCCGCGCTCTTCAAGCGGCTTCAGGCTGATGAACATGCGGCCCTGATTGGCGGAGGGATTGAAGCTCGACGTGCCGATCGAGGAACCGACGCCGGCGATCGCCGGATCGGCGAGGACGAGTTCGAGCGCCTTCTGCTGTAAAACCCGCATCGCCTGGAAGGAGATATCGGGGGATGCCTGCGTGCCGCCGAAGATGAGTCCAGTATCGTCCGGCGGAATGAAGCCCTTCGGAACTTTCACATAGAGAAGCGCGGTGAGCGCGATCGTCCCCGCGACCACGAGCAGGGCGAGCGTGTGGAAGCGGATGATGCCGGCAAGCGTCTGCTCATAGAGGCGAAGCAGGCGCCCGAATATGCTTTCGACGATGCGGTCGAACCGCGTCGCATCAGGGCTCGGCGCCTCGCGCACGAAATAGGCGCAGACCATCGGCGTTACCGTGAGCGACACCACGGTCGAGACGATGATCGCGAAAGCGAGCGTCACTGAGAATTCGCGGAACAGCCGGCCGACGATGCCGCCCATCAGAAGCAGCGGGATAAAGGCGGCGAGCAGCGAAACGCTGATCGAGATCACCGTGAAGCCGATTTGCTTCGCGCCTTCCATCGCCGACCGCAACGGTGACTTGCCCCGCTCGAGATTGCGGAAGCAGTTCTCGATCATGACGATGGCGTCGTCGACAACAAAGCCGACCGAGACGGCGAGCGCCATCAGGGAAAGATTGTCGATAGAAAAGCCCGCGAGCCACATCAGCCCGCAAGTGCCGGCGAGCGACAACGGCACGGTGACGCCGGCGGCGATGGTGCCGGAAATGCGGCGCAGGAAGACGAAGACGACCAGCATCACCAGCACGACGGTACCGAACAGCGTGAGCTGCATCTCGCGGACACTGGCGCGGATCGTTTGCGTACGGTCGGACAGTACGGAGATTTCGACGCTTGCCGGAATCCAGCGCTGCAGATCGGGCAACAGCACCTTGATCTTGTCGACCGTCTCGATGACGTTGGCGCTCGCCTGCTTGGTGACGATCAGGAGCACCGCCGGTTCGCGATTGAAGCGTGCATCGGAGCGGCTGTTGCGCGTCGAATCCCGGATGGTGGCGATGTCCTTCAGCCGGATGACGTTACCGTTCACCGTCTTCACGACGAGCGTGTGGTAATCTTCGGCCTTGCGAAGCTGGCTGTTGGTGGCGAGCGACTCGCCGATCCAGCCCCCGTCAATATTGCCGACGGGTCCGAGCGCGTTGGTACCGGCAACCGCGGTGCGCACGTCGTCCATCGAAATACCCATCTGGGCAAGCCGTACCGGATCGACGCGCATGCGCACCGCCGGCTGATCGGCACCCGAAACGGTGACTTCGGCGACGCCATCGACCTGCGACATACGCTGGGCGATGACGGAGTCGGCGACGTCATAAATCGCGTTTGCCGTCATGGTTTTCGACGTCAACGCAAGGATGAGAATCGGCGAAGCCGAAGGATTGACCTTGCGGAAGATGGGCAGCGTCGGCAGATCGCTCGGGAGATCGGTCGCGGCGGCATTCAGCGCCGACTGCACGTCGCGCGCGGCACCATCGATGCTGCGGTTGAGATCGAACTGCACCGTAATGCTGGTCGAGCCGAGTGCGCTCGTCGAGGTCATTTCGGTGACCCCTGCAATCTCGCCGAGCCGCCGCTCGAGCGGCGCCGCCACGGTCGCCGCCATGGTTTCTGGGTCGGCGCCGGGACGGCTTGCGGAGACGCGGATCGTCGGAAACTCGACCGACGGCAGGCTCGAAACCGGCAGGAACTCGTAGGCGACGGCGCCCACCAGCATCATGCCGATCGCCAAAAGCGTGGTGCCGATCGGCCGCCGGATGAAGGGCGCGGAGAAATTCATCGCCTACTCCGCCGCTTTCGTCCGCCTGGCGCCCGGCGGGCGCGTCTGCGGCGGCTGTGGAGTCAGCCAACTGAAACGATCTTTTGCGCGCTCCATCTCAAGATAAATCACCGGCGTCGTGTAGAGCGTCAGCAACTGGCTGAGGAGAAGACCGCCGACGATGGTGATGCCGAGCGGATTTCGCAACTCCGAACCGGTGCCCCCTTCGAGCGCGAGTGGCAGAGCGCCGAACAGCGCGGCGAGCGTCGTCATCATGATCGGGCGGAAGCGCAGGAGGCTCGCCTTAACGATCGAATCGCGCGCGGACAGCCCCTCTTCCCGCTCGGCCTCGAGCGCGAAGTCAATCATCATGATCGCGTTCTTCTTGACGATACCCATCAGAAGAATAATGCCGATCAGCGCGATGACCGAAAGGTCGTAGCCGAGCAGAGAGAGCGCCAGCAGCGCGCCGACGCCGGCCGAAGGCAACGTCGAGAGAATCGTCAGCGGGTGGATTGCGCTCTCGTAGAGCACGCCAAGCACGATATAGATCGTGACTACCGCAGCAAGGATCAGCCACGGCTCGCCACGCAGCGATTTGGCGAATTCCGCGGCATCGCCCGAATAGCTGCCGATCACCGAATTCGGCATGCCGATCTCGGCTTGCGCGCGCGAAATAACGCTCACCGCATCGGAGAGCGCATATTCCGGCGCAAGGTTGAAGCTCAGCGTCACCGAGGGAAACTGCGACTGGTGCGCGATCGCAAGCGGCGCGGTCGTGCGCTCGATCGTGGCGATCGCGGTAAGCGGCACCTGCGCGTTGTTGGCGCCCGGCACGAACAATCGCGACAGGCTGTTCGCATTCATCTGATATTCGGGTAGCGCCTCGAGCACCACGCGGTACTGGTTGGCCTGGCTGTAGATCGTCGAAATCTGCCGCTGGGCGAATGCGCTGTTCAGCGTGTCGTTCACCGCCTGCATCGAAACGCCCAGGCGGCCGGCGGTTTCGCGATCGACGATGACGTTGGTGCGGAGGCCTCCGTCCTGCGATTCGGATGCGACTTCACGCAGGATTGGCGATTCGCGCAATCTTGCGAGCAGTTTCTTCGACCACTCGTTGACCTCAGCCGCGTCGGTGCTCGCAAGCGTATATTGATACTGCGCGCGCGACGAACGGGTGCTGATCTGGATGTCCTGCACCGGCTGGAAATAAACGACGATCCCGGGAATTTCGGCGACCGCCCGCTTCAGACGCTCGGCGATTTGCGCGGCAACGAGATGGCGGTCGTTGCGGGGCTTCAGCGTAATCGTGAGCTTGCCGGCATTGGGCGTCGGGTTGACCGGACTGACGCCGACAACCGAAACGACGTTGGTGACGTCGGGATCCTTGCCGATCGCAGCCGTCACGAGACCCTGCAGTCGCTGCATTTCGGTGAAGGAGACTTCCGGCCCCGCTTCGGTGACGGCGGAAATCAGGCCCGTATCCTGCTGCGGCAGGAAACCCTTGGGCATCAGCGCATAAAGAAGAACGGTCGCGGCGAGCGTCGCGAAGGTCGTGATTAATGTAGCGCGCTGATGCTCGAGCACCCATTCAAGGCTCTTGCCGTAGAATTCGACGGTGCGATCGATATAGGCCGAAAACTTCGCCGACAGCGGGTTTTCCTTGCCTTCGGGGACATGGCGCAGAAGGCGGCTGCACATCATCGGCGTCAGCGTCAGCGACACGACGGCGGAAACGACGACTGCAATGGTGAGCGTCAGCGCGAATTCGCGGAACATGCGCCCGACAAGTCCGGTCATGAACAAGAGCGGAATGAAGACCGCGATCAACGACACCGTGAGCGAAATCACCGTGAAGCCGATTTCGCGCGCGCCGGAGAGCGCCGCCTGGAACGGATTCTCGCCCTCCTCCATGTGGCGGACGATGTTCTCGATCATAACGATCGCGTCATCGACGACGAAGCCGGTGCCGATGGTCAGCGCCATCAGGGAAAGGTTGTCGAGAGAGAAGCCGCAGAACCACATCACGCCGAAGGTCGCGATCAGCGACAGCGGGAGCGCAACGCCTGCGATGATCGTCGCGCGGATGGTGCGCAGGAAAGCCAGTACCACCAGTACGACTAGGAACACCGAAAGCACGAGGGTGAACTGCACATCATGAACCGAGGCGCGAATTGTCTCGGTGCGGTCGGAAACGATGGTGAGCTTCACGCCCGCAGGCATCGCGCGCTGGAGGCGCGGGAATTCGCGCTTGATGCGCTCGACGGTGTCGATGATGTTGGCGCCCGGCTGGCGCTGGATGTCGATGACGACAGCGGGCTTACCCTGAAACCAGGCTGCGACTTTATTGTTCTCCAAGCCATCGACGATATTCGCGACATCCCGCAGCAGTAACGGCGAGCCGTTCCTGTAGGCGACGACGACATCTTTGTAGCCTGCGGCGGAAGCAAGCTGGTCGTTGGCGCCGATGGTGTAGCTCTGATGCGCGCCGTCGAGCGAGCCCTTGGGCCCGGCGACATTGGCACCCTGCACCGCGGTCAGCACATCGGCGAGCCCGAGGCCGGCGGCCGCCAGCCGCGACAGATCCGCCTGAATGCGGATGGCGGGGCGGACGCCGCCCTGCACCGAAACTTTGCCGACACCACTTACTTCTGCGAGGCGCTGCGCCAGCAGCGTATCGGCAAGATCGCTCAATGTGCGGATCGGGACATTATCGGAAGTCAGCGCAAGTGTGAGCACCGCCGTATCGGCCGGATTCACCTTGGAATAGGTCGGCGGATAGGGAAGATTGCGCGGCAACGCGGAGCCCGCGGCATTGATCGCCGCCTGCACATCTTGCGCGGCGCCGTCGATCTCCCGATCGAGATCAAACTGCAGCGTGATCTGCGAGATGCCGAACGAGCTCGACGAGATCATGCCCGAGAGCGCCGGAATCTGGCCGAATTGCCGCTCGAGCGGCGCGGTGACGAGCGAAGCGACGGTATCGGGATTGGCGCCCGGAAGCTGCGTCGTCACCTGAATGGTCGGGAAATCAACCTGCGGCAGCGCCGACACCGACAGCCACATATAACCGAGGATGCCGCCGAGCAGCGCTGCGACCCCGAGCAGCGAGGTCGCGATCGGCCGCCGGATGAATGGTGCGGAAACGTTCATGCGCTATTGCTTCTCCGAACGCTTGCGCTTGCCTTCCCCCCGCTTCTTCTCCCCTGCGTTGGTGTTGTCCTGCGGCGCACCGCTCGTAGTGCTGATGGTGATGGCGGCACCATCGGTAAGCTGCACGAAGCCCGAAGTCACGATCTGCTCGCCGGCGTCGATGCCGCTCGCAATCACCGCCTGGGTGTCGTCCTGCTGCGTGACGGTCACGTTCTTCACCGCGACCTTATTGTCGCTCGCGGCATAAACGAAGGTGCCCTGCGGCCCGCGCTGCACGGCGGCGGTCGGCACGACGATCGCATCCTTCAGCGTATCGATCAGCAGGCGGACATTGACGAACTGCCCCGGCCAGAGCTGCAGATCGGGGTTGGGTAATTCAGCCTTGAGCTTCACGGTGCCGGTCGTCTGATCGACGAGATTGTCGATGACGCGCAGCGTGCCGTGGTCGGTGACGGTGACATTGTCCGCCGCGAGCGTCTCGACGGTGAGCGCGCCTTTCGCGAAAGCAGCATTGACCCGGTTCAAAACCTGCTGCGGCAGCGTGAAGACGACCGAGATCGGCTTCAATTGCGTGAGCACGACGATGCCGGTCGTTGCCGAAGCGTGCACGATGTTGCCTTCATCGACGAGGCGAAGCCCCGTGCGGCCGGCGATCGGCGCCACGATCTTGGTGTAGCCGAGTGTCGTCGCGGCACTGTCGATCGCCGCCTGATCCTGTTTCACTTGTGCGGTGAGTTGATCGACGAGCGCCTTTTGCGTGTCGCGCTGCTGGGCCGTGACGGCGTTGGTCTGCGCGAGCCGCGTATAGCGCTCAAGATCGATTTTGGCGTTGGCGAGTTGCGCTTCGTCCTGCGCCTTCTTGGCAACGGCCTGATCGTAGGCCGCCTGATAAGTCGCGGGATCGATTTCGGCGAGGACGAAACCTTGCGGAACATCCTGGCCTTCCTTGAAGGCAACCTTGATGAGCTTGCCGTCGACCTGCGGCAGCACCGTCACGGTTTTGAGCGCCTGCACCGTACCGACGCCGTCAAGATAAACCGGAACGTCGGCGCGCTTCGCTTCGCTGACGAGCACCGGCACCGGGCCGGTCAGCCCGCCGCCGCGGCGGCCCTGGCGCGCGGGCGAGTTTTGCGTGGTCTCGCCGCTCTGCATGTAGATCGCGGCGCCAAGCGCCAGCAGAAAGACGGCGAACAGGCCGTAAACGATATAGCGGCGGTCTTTGCTCATTTTCTCTGCCGTCATGGTTTCGGCCCCGGCACCGGGATGCCGTCCCATAAATATCCGTTGGTGGCGGCTGCGATCTCGGCGTCGGCCGGCGGCCAGCCGCCGCCCAGCGCCTGATAGAGACCGACGACTGCCTGCAACCGCGCGAGCCGCGCCTGCACCAGCGAATCGACCGCCTGATAGAGTGTTTGCTGCGTTTGCAGCACCGTCACAAGATCGACGGTGCCCTCGCGGAGCCGTGTCTCGGCGATGCCGAAGGCGCGGCGCGAAGCCTCGACGACCTGCGCCTGAAGCCGCTCGAATTCGGCCTGCTGCTTGACCGCGATCAGCGCCTGATCGACGTCGGCAAAAGCCTGAATCACCGTCTTGCGATAAGTCTGGACGAGTTCTTCCTGTTTGCCCTGCTGCTGCTCGAGATTGCCGAGAAGATTGCCGCCGTCGAAGATCGGCTGGGTGATGCTCGCGGCAAGCGAGAAGAACAGCGACTCGGGCCGGATCAGGCTGCGGAAGATCGCGCTCTGAAAACCGTCCTGGCCGGTGAGCTGAATGCTCGGCAGAAACGCCGCGCGCGCGGCATCCACATTGGCGTTGGCCGCGGCAAGATTGGCTTCGGCTTCGCGAATATCGGGGCGCTGTACGAGGAGATCCGACGGCAGGCCCGGCGTCACGCGCGGGATCGCAAGCCGCCGCGTCGAGCCGCCGCGGACGATGACGCGCTCGGGCGGCCGCGCGATCAGAACGGCGAGTACCGCGATATTCTGCTGAAGGGTTTGCGTATAGGTCGGGATGAGCGCGCGCTGCTGCGCGACGAGGGCTTCCTGCTGCGCGACTTCAAGCCCGCTCGTGGTGCCGGCAGCAAGCCGGTCGCGAATGAGGTTGAGCACGCGCTGCGCGCTCTTTACGTTCTCGCGCGCGTTGTTCAGGCGATCCTGCGAAGCGAGCACCAGGAAATAAGTATTGGCGACAGTCGCGACCGTCGAGAGCGCGACAACCTCGCGGTCGTAGCGGCTCGCCACCGCCGTGTTGCGCGCGGCTTCGAGGAGCGCACGGTTCTTGCCCCAGAAATCGATCTCGTAGCTCGCACTGAGCGATGTCGAATAAAGATTGCCCTCGCGCGGGCCGCCGCCGACATTGCTGGTGCCGCCGCTCGTGGTGATCGAGCGGCGGGAATGCGAGCCATTGCCGTTCGCATCGACGGTCGGCAGGAGTGCGGCACCCGCGATACGCGCCTGCGCGTCGGCCTGCTTGATGCGGGCTGAGGCGGCGGCGATGTCGAGGTTGACGATCTGCGCTTCCTCGATCAGCGCGGTCAGCTCCTTCGACTTGAAGCCGCGCCACCAGTCGAGCGGCGGCAGCGCGGCATCAGCCGACTTGCCGGGGGCTGCGCGATAGGCGTCAGGCACATCGAGCGCGGGATCGATGCGGTTGGCGTTCGGCAGGCAGCCTGTAAGCATCGTCACCAGCACAAGCGCGCCGGGCAGCGTACGGCAGGCAAACGGTAAGGCAGGCCGTTGCGTAGGATCTCCCGCCATGACGATTCCGGTTCCACCCGCCGATTCAGCGATCGGTCTTGATGGTAACACGCGCCGAGGAGTATTCGGCGAGCCGCGCCCGGCCTTCAGGCGACATTTTCTCCGCCGCCTGCGCTATCGCATCATGCACCAGCGCGAGAAACCGCATGAATTTGGCGCGCGTATCGGCCGTCGCCGCTCGCGTCGCTTCGATATCGTAGGGCTCGGCGCCGAAGCTCGTCTTGATCCGCGCAACGCCGGCATCGACTTCGGCGCGGGCGGCGTCAAGCGTCGCGGCGTTGTCGCGATAAGCCGTGCGCATGATCGCGGCGTCGGCCGGCGGCAGCGTCGCGGCGATGCGCTCGATGCGGGCGCGCGCGCTGCGATCGATGGTGACGGTGGTGATCGAGGGCGGCGCGAAATAAGAACGCGCGAATATCGTTGCGCCGACGCCGATCAGGAACAGATTGAGCGCGACCGAGAACAGCATGAAACGCTTTGAGCGGCGCTCTTCGCGCATGACTTCGGGGGATGCCGCCGGCATCATGGCCGTGCTCCGGTCATCGGTTCGGTATCGAAAGCGAGCGCGCTGCCATCGGCATCCGCGATGCGCACCGAAGCGAGCGCGCTGCGCTGCATTGTCGGCGCGGCAAGACCGACGACGCAGCCGAACAATGCGATGCAGGCGAGCGCCGCGAGCCGCGGCCAGGCCGGTGCGAAATCGCGGTTGAGCAGGAGCGAGGGCCAGCGGTCGAACAGCGAATGACGCTGGCGCGGCAGCGGCGCGTTCAGCGCCTTGAGCACGTTTGCGGCGACGGCTTCATCGGTTGCCGTGTCGCGCTGCCAATGCCGTGCAATGCGCTCGTCAAGACGATCGTTGCTGCGGTTCATGTTGCGGGTCTCCTCAGTCATCATCAATCAAATCCAGCTTTGCGCGCAAAGTGCGGCGGGCGCGAACCAGAAGCGTCTCGAACGCCGAGACGGAAGTACCGAGCACCTGTGCGGCTTCGGCGTTGGAAAGTTCTTCGTCATAGGTGAGCGCGATCGCGCTGCGCTGGCGGGCAGGCAGCGCAGCAATAGCCTCGGCGATGCGCCGGGCTTCTTCGGCGCGCATGAGCGCGTCGTCGGCGCGAAGCGCGGGATCGGCCGGATCGCCTGCGGCTTGGAGCGGCGAGAACGGCGCGCGTCGCTTCCGGTTGAGCGCGAGGTTAAAGACGATGCGATAGAACCAGGTGCGGAACGCCGCTTCAGGGCGCCAGCGCGGCGCATTGATCCAGACGCGCAGAAGGGCTTCCTGCACGATATCCTCGGCGTCACCCGGGCTGCCGCTGATGCGCCGCGCGAGACTAGCCGCACGCGCAGCGTAGCGCGGCGCGAGCACACGAAAGGCTCGCTCGTCCCCGCGAGCGATGCGGAGCATGAGCGCTTCGTCGCTTTCCCCATCCATGCGGCGTTTCCGCGTGCTTCATGCACGGCGGACGCGCGGCGCTCAAGGGGGTGCATCATCTTGAAATCTCTTGTCGAATTCGCCGGGGCGCATTGTCCCGGCTGCCAGGGTTTCAACACCCGAGCAGGGCGAATCCTGCGCTGCACCAAAACGCCGCAGGCAACGAAACCGGGCGGCCGCCTTTCGGCGAACCGCCCGGAATCATTGACCTTTTTGAAGGCTAAGTACGGCTGAGCCGGGCTTATGCCTGCGCGACGAACTTCTTGTTGGTGTAGGCCTCGAGCCCCTCGACGGAACCTTCGTGGCCGTAGCCGCTCTCCTTGATGCCGCCGAACGGCGTCTCCGCCATCGAGATCGCGAAGGTGTTGACGCCGACCATGCCCGATTGGAGCGCGTCGGAAATCGCGTTCGCCGTCTTGGTCGAGTTGGTGAAGGCATAGGCGGCAAGGCCGAACGGCAGCGCGTTGGCGCGCGCCACTACCTCGTCGAAGCTCTTGAACGGAATGATCGGCGCGATCGGGCCGAACGGCTCCTGCGTCATCAGGTTCGAGTCGTCCTGAATGTCGGTGACGACGGTCGGCTCGAAGAAGTAACCCTGGTTGCCATGGCGCGAGCCGCCGGTCGCGATCTTGGCGCCGCGGCTCTTGGTATCGGCAACGATGGCGTTCATCGCATCGAGGCGGCGTGCGTTGGCCAGCGGACCCATGCGGGTATCGCCTTCGAGGCCGTCGCCGAGCTTCAGCGACTTCGCCTTCTCGGTGAAGCGCTCGGCGAACTTCTTGTAGGAATTTTCCTGCACGAAGAAGCGCGTCGGCGAAATGCAGACCTGGCCGGCATTGCGGAATTTGCCGCCGGCGGCGAAGTCGGCGGTCTTCTCGGCATCGACATCGTCGAACACGATGACCGGCGAGTGGCCGCCAAGCTCCATCGTCGCGCGCTTCATGCCTTCGGCGGCGAGCTTCGCAAGATGCTTGCCGACGGGAATCGAGCCGGTGAAGGAAATCTTGCGGATCTCGGGCTTGGCCAGCAAATGTTCGGAGACTTCCGCCGGCACGCCGAAGACAAGATTGAGCACGCCTTCCGGGAGGCCCGCGTCAGCGAAGGCCCGCGCGAGTTCGACCGCGGTGCCCGGCACTTCTTCCGATGCTTTCAGGATGAGCGAGCAGCCCGCCGCGAGCGCGCCGGCCATTTTGCGCGCCGGCGTGATCGCCGGAAAATTCCACGGCGTGAAGGCGGCGACGATGCCGACCGGCTCCTGCGTGGTGAAAGTGCGCGTGCCGGGAAGACGCGAGGGAATGACGCGGCCGTAGCTGCGCTTACCCTCTTCGGCCATCCACTGAATGACGTCGGCGGCAGCACCCACTTCGGCCTTGGCTTCGGCGAGCGGCTTGCCCTGCTCTTGCGTCAGGATGCGCGCAATGTGCTCGGCGCGCTCACGGATAATGTCGGCGGCCTTCGCCATGACGCGGCCGCGCGTCCAGCTATCGGTCTTGCGCCAGACCTCGAAACCTTTCTTCGCCGCTTCCAGCGCCTCGTCGAGATCGGCCTTGCTGGCATGCGGCAACTCAGCGAGCGTCTTTTCGTTCGCAGGATTGACGACGGCCTCTGCCTTGCGGCCCTTGCCGTTCGCCCACTTACCGCCGATGAAAAGTCCAAGCTCCGTGTACAT
>DATMGD010000023.1:0-59052 GCA_035555855.1 Xanthobacteraceae bacterium | reverse complement strand
ACCGGGCGCTCTATATGGACGAGCGGACCTACCAGCGCAGCGGCCGGTTCGAATATGTCCGGGCCGACATCGCCCGGATGATCGGCCGGCTCGCCACCGAGACGGGCCGCGGCATCCTCCCCCTGCGCGACGCCGCCGAATAGGCCCCCGAAAGGGCCTGCGGGAAACGCGCATCTGGTATACCAATAGTGCAGTGCGGAAAATCGGTTTTATCGGACCGGCAGCCTACTTGTCCGGGTGGTATCATCAGGCCGAAGGGCGAGCCGCCATCTTTCCCTACCCGGCCCGGCCACTACGGCTAAGCTATTGAAAAAAAAGGGCCGCTAGAAAACTAGCGGCCCAAGTCTAGGGAGGAAACGCCCAAGGAGGGCAGCGATAACGCAACGCCAATCGCGTTATCGCGATGCAGCAAATATACTCCTCCCGTCCGCGTAATCAAGGTCTGTATTGCTGTCCTAATTCGGGTTTCCGAGGCGTGTGATAAAATTTCAACACTCAAAAATCGGGCAATTTCCTATTCCCATCATTTTCCTGAGGATATGAACAGCGATGCCTATCCTGCTCCCCGCCCCAATTTGCCGCCTTCCCTAGACGCCGCTATGAAAAGCAAAAGCCACGGATTCCGGCATGGAATCCGTAATGGGAGCCGCTATGGGAGCCGTCGACTTCGCCGCCTTCGTCGATGAGCTCGCGAGCGCCGCGGGCGAGGCGATCCGGCCGTATTTCCGCACTTCGCTCGGCATCGAGAACAAGGCCCATCAGGGCCCCTTCGACCCCGTGACCGCCGCCGACCGGGGCGCGGAACAGGCGATGCGCAACCTCATCAAGCGGAACTTTCCGGCCCACGGCATAATCGGCGAGGAATTCGGCGCCGATCGCCCCGATGCCCCCTATGTCTGGGTTCTCGACCCGATCGACGGCACCAAATCCTTCATTTCCGGCATGCCCGTCTGGGGCACCCTGATCGGCCTCCTGAAGGACGGCGCGCCGGTTTACGGCATGATGCACCAGCCGTTTATTCGGGAAAGCTTCACCGGCGACGGCGCAACCGCCCGCTACCGGGGCCCTGCGGGCGATCGCAAGCTGCATACGCGATCCTGCGCTTCGCTGGCCGAGGCGACGGTCTTTACCACCAGCCCCCTCCTGATGAACGAAGCCGACCGCGCGCTTTTCGCCCGTGTCGAGGGGAAAGCCCGCCTCTCCCGCTACGGCGGCGATTGCTACGCCTATTGCATGGTGGCGGCCGGCTTTGCCGATCTCGTCATCGAAACCAATCTCAAGCCCCATGATGTCGTGGCACTGATCCCGATCATCGAGGGGGCGGGCGGCATCGTCACCACCTGGGAAGGCGGCCCCGCCGCCAAGGGCGGCCGCATCATCGCCGCCGGCGACAAGCGGGTTCACGCCGAGGCAATGGCTGTTTTAGCGGCCTAGAACCGGCAGGCTTGTCAGAAAGCCCGCTACGGCCTAGATAAATCCTCACATCAAGAGTTGAGCGGACGCTCAACGCCAACCTGCTTTCCCGAGCAAGGTGGCGCTCCCTCTGGAGGATGTGGCCGAACCGGCAACGAAACGGGTTCAAGCCATCATGTCCGCTCTGCCTTGATGCAGGAAACTGCAGAGGACGAGCCATGCCGATCAAGATCCCTGACGACCTTCCCGCCTTCGCCGCGCTTGCCGCCGAGGGCGTCATGGTCATGAGCGAAACCGACGCCATCCGTCAGGATATCCGGCCGCTCAAGATCGGGCTTCTCAACCTGATGCCCAACAAGGTGCGCACCGAAACGCAGATCGCGCGGCTGCTCGGCACGACGCCGCTCCAGGTCGAGCTTTCGCTCGTCCGCATGACCGATCACGTGCCGCGCAATACGCCGAACGAGCACATGATCTCGTTCTACCGGCCGTGGCGCGAAATCCGCGACGAGAAGTTCGACGGCTTCGTCATCACCGGCGCGCCGATCGAGAAGCTGCCGTTCGAGGAAGTTTCCTACTGGGACGAACTCACGCACATCTTCGATTGGACGCAGACCAACGTGCATTCGACCTTCGACATCTGCTGGGGCGCACAGGCCGCGCTTCACCATTTTTACGGCGTGCCGAAACACGCGCTGCCGAAGAAGGCCTGGGGCGTTTTCCGTCACCGCAATCTCGCGCCGACCTCGCCTTACCTGCGCGGCTTCTCGGATGACTTCTCGATTCCCGTCTCGCGCTGGACGGAGGTTCGCAGCGCCGACATTCCGGCCAAGGACGGATTGAAGATGCTGATGGATTCGACCGAGACCGGCCCGTGCCTGATCGAGGATCAGGCGCATCGCCATCTCTATATGTTCAATCACATCGAGTACGATTCCGACTCGCTGCGCGAGGAATACGTCCGGGACAGCGCGAACGGCGGCGAAACACCGCTGCCGCACGACTATTTTCCGATGAACAATCCCGCGCACAAGCCGCTCAACCGCTGGCGCAGCCACGCGCATCTTCTGTTCGCCAACTGGATCAACGAGATCTACCAGACCTCGCCGTTCCAGATCGCCAAGATCGGCCGCGTGCGCGAAACAGAGAACGCGTAAGCGCGGGCATGATCCCGAAAAGCGGGAACCGGTTTTCGGAAAAGATCATGCTCAAAAACTAGACTTCGATCCGAAAGGATCGAAGTCTAGCGATAGCTTGGCGAGCCGGGAATAAAGGCGTCGAACGCCGCCCAGAATTGCGCGCGGAACGGATCGCGCTCGTTCATCAGTTCGTGCCGGCTGCCCGGCACGACGAGATGCGCGCCCGCGCGCAGCCGAACCGCGAAGCGTTCGGTGTCCGCGGTGGACACGATCTGATCGGCACCGGCGGCGAGGATCAGCATCGGCTGGCGGATTGCGCTCGGATACATCGGATCCTGCATGCGCTGCATCGTCGCGAATGCGGCCGCGGCCCAGCCGATCGTCGACGAGCCGAGGCCGAGTTCGGGCGCCGCTTCAATGAGCGAAGCCGTGCGCTGATAGCGCACCGGATCGGAGGTCACATAGTTGCCGAGAAACGGCCGGTTCGAGATCGCGAACGACCCGCCGCCGGGAATGTAGAGGCGGCCAAGGCCGAGAAGCGAGGCGAGGCGCGCCACGGCACTCACCCACGGCGCGCCCATCTTGCCGTAAAGCCCGATCATCGGCGAGGTCAGCACCACGCGGTCAAACCAGCGCCGCCCGTAGGTCAAGGCTTCCAGCACGATGGCGCCGCCCATCGAATGGGCGAGCGCGAAATACGGCGGCGGGCAATCCGGCAGCACGACCTCCTGCATGAAAGTTTCGAGGTCGAGCTGATAGTCGTCGAACTTGCGCACATAGCCCTTGCGCGGATCGGAAAGCAGCCGCTGCGAGCCGCCCTGCCCGCGCCAGTCGAATGTCGCGACGGTGAAGCCCCGCGCGCGCAGCTCGCCAATCACTTCGAAGAATTTTTCGATCATGTCGCCGCGGCCGCCGAGCAGGCAGATCGTGCCCTTGCGCGGCGTTGACGGATTCCAGCGGGCGAAGCGCAGCTTCACGCCGTCCGCTGTCGTCAGAAAACCGGTGACGGCGCCCTCGGGAACGGGGTTCGCCGGAATGCTGTGAAGGGTCATGGATCTTGGCCGCCGCGCCGCCCCGAAGGACAATGCTAGATCGGTACAACAGCGGCCGATTCACGGCAACGGGTTGCCGACGGCTTTTCGTCACGCCAGCGAATGCATTCGCCATGGCATCGCAGGTTCATTCGCCGGCTTGACTTTTTCAATTATAGGATTATATTCATTTTGTCTCGGTCCACGAGGGGCATGTCCTGCAGGCATGTTCGATGTGCGGATCGGGAGCGGTGGCCGCGGCGGGCTTATGCAGGTCTGTTGCGGCGGTCGAAGCCTGCTGTGTCCGGTGCGCATTACGCCGCGCGCCACATGGGACTCCGGGGACTGGAGCGTTCGTATGGCCCACATACGGCGCATCCGGTGAGAGTCTCGATCAGCGGCGGATAAAAGGGCCTCTCCCAAAAGGAAGGCTTGGTCAGTCCGCCGGGGCTCGCAGGGATAAGGCCGTAACCCATCGCGCGCGGGACGCCGGTTACAAGCCGGCGACTGCGGAAGACATTATCCGTGTGCTTTTTACCTTTTGCACATGGACCGTGGAGACCGGCAAGTCTCCGGCGTCCCGCGCCGCCCTCATTTGATTTTCTTGAGGTTTGGCAGGCTGACGATGATCCGGCGAGGAAAAAACCTCGCGCGGTAACGTGAGCGGCTGCCTGAAAACCTAAGGCTGCGCCCGGCGCTCGAGCCGCCGCTGCAATCGCCACAACAGCCACGCATTCACGGCAAGCGGAAGAACGCCGAACAACGCATAAAGAATGCGCGGCAATTCAAACTCCGCAAACGCAAAGGCCAGCACGAAACTCAAGGGCGCGCCGAGCAGGAATGCGGGGAGCGCCGAAAGCGGATCCCGCGCGACGCCGAACAGCTCGAACAGGCTGATCGGCACCAGCGCCAGCGCGAAGACGGCCGCGAGCACATAGAGCCGGAAGATGATGCGGGCGATGCGCGGCTGCATATCGATGCCTGATGGAGCGGAGAAAAAAGCCCCGGCGTTGTGCCGGGGCTTTGGTGTTGGTGCAGCTTACCAGCCGAAATAGAAGCCGGGGCCGGGGCGGTAGTAGCGCGGGCCGTAGTAATAACCCGGGCCGTAACCGTAATAGCCATAGGCGGCGGGCGGGCCGTAATAGACCGGCGGGGCCGGGCGATAGTAACGCGGCGCGTGATCCCACACGCAGACGCCCTGCCACTTCGAGAAGTGGCGGCCGCGGCCGCAGCCGTCGCGTACCAGCGTCAGCGCGCCGGTCTGTTCGGCGCCGCTCACGGCGAGGCCGTTTGCCGGCGCGGCGTTCGCAGCCTGGCCGCCCGCAAGGGCAAGCCCGCCGGCTACCAGCATCGAAAACAACAATGTGCGCATCGCAACCTCCTGTTTCGTGCGGATGACTTTAGCCTAGCGTAGCGCATGGCTTTCTCGTGGCAATCCGCCGCAGGGGCCGAACGGCAGAACTTGTGACGGCCGTCACAGGTTCCGGGCGTTTCGGGGTGCATATACCGGCCGCCGCTGTACCGGCGGTTTTGATTTAAAGGATAACCCCCATGTCCCAGCTTACTCGCCGCGATCTCGCCGGCCTTGCCGCCAGCGGCGTTGCCGCCGCCGCTTTTGTCGCTTCCGCCATGCCCGCCGAAGCCCGGCAGGGCAATATGGATCACGCCATCAATGCGCTGCGCGAAGCGCGCCGTGCGCTGCAGGCCGCGACGCCCAACAAGGGCGGTCACCGCGAGCGCGCGATCGATCTCATCGACCGTGCCATCGATCAGGTGCGCCAGGGCATCGATTGGGCGAACCGCCGCTAAGCCGAAAATCGGCAACAAAAAACCCCGGCCTTGCAGCCGGGGTTTTTCGTTTTGGGTGTCACCACCAGTAGCGGTCGTAATAAAGAACGTACGGATTGCCGACCGGCCGGTAATAGCGATAGGGCGAATAGCGGTAGTAGGGCGGATAGCCATAGGCCGGGTAGCCGTAGGCGCCGTAACCGTAGACCGGGTAGCGGTTGCCGTAGACCGAATAGCCGTAGTCGTAATCGAGATTGTTGTACGGCGGGTAATAGACCGGATAGCCGTGACGGTAGCGGCGATAATCGCGATAGACCGGGGCCGCCGCGCGCGGCGCATTCCATACGCAGATGCCGCGGCGATGCGAGTAGTGCCGGCCACGGCCGCAGCCATTGGCGACGAGAAGCGGCGCGCCGGTTTCGCGCGCGAGTTCATCCATTGCCTGCGCGGGCGCGGCGTTTGCAACGCTGCTCAAGCCGAGCAGCAGGCCGGCGGAAGCCAAAGCTGAAAGCAATAGAGCGCGCATTGTCATTCCGGTGTCTCCTGTACGCGAACTGATGCGAGACTAGCGCGCGGCGAGCGCCCGGTCATGACGCGCGCAAACAGCCTTGTATTAGTATTAATGCGCCCGCGATTGCGCGCGGGACGGCGATAAAACGCCGTTGAGCACCGAAACAAGAACGCCGATCTATGGGTTTATGTTCCGCTTCATTTTGTCTCGCGATCAACTCCGGTTCCTCGCGTGTGATTTATTTCAGCCGGCTACAGGAATTGTCCGGCAGATCCCTGAATCTTTCGGAACGTGATTACGCTTCGCTCGTTCCCCTCCAGGTAATTCACAAGGAGGGTAGACATGAGATCCAGATTATTGATTTCGACTGCGGTTCTCGCCGCGACGGCAATTCTATATCAGGCGAACGCCGAAAGCTTGTCGGGTTCGCCGCAACACGCTCAAGCAAAGAACATGCAGCTCGCGCAGGAAAAAGGCGGTGCGCCCGACGGCAGCATGGGCGGCGGCGGTTCCGCGCCTTCGACCAGGGCGGTACCTGAAAGCAAGGGCGGCTCGGAGAAAGGCGCGCAGCAGCGGATGGAGAAGAGTGGCGGCGCTTCAGAGAAAGGTGCTCAGCGTGGAATGGAAAAGAGCGGGGCTGAAAAGAGTACATCCGAAAAGAACGAGCGCAGCCGCGATACACAGCGCGATATGAAGAAAGACGAGAAGAGCACCCAGAAAACCGAAGGCCGCGACCGCGAGAAGATGACGCGCGATCAGGACCGCGACAAGGGTGAGCGCAATGCGTCCGACAAGAACGATCGGAGCAAGAGCACGAACAACAAGGAACGCGACTCGGATCGCGCTTCCTCCAAGAGCGAGACGCGGGGCGATGCGAAGAACGTCCACCTCGACAATCGGCAGGAAACGCGCGTCAAGACCGTGATCCGCAACCAGAAGGTCACGCATCTGAAACGCGCCGACATCAAGTTCTCGATCAATGTCGGCACGCGCATTCCGGGCTCGGTGCACTGGTATCCGCTGCCGGTCGAGATCATCGAGGTCGTGCCGGAATATCGCGGTTACTACTATGTCATCGTGGATGAGGATATCCTCATTATCTCGCCGTCAACGCGCGAGATCGTGGCGGTTATTCGCATCGCGTAATCTTACGAGGTGCAACGAATTACCCGGCCTCGTCATCAGGCCGGGTAATTTCGTGCCGTGCGTTTGCCGATCCAGCGCTGCAATAGCCACAACAGAAATGTATTGAGGCCGAGCGGGATCGCGCCGAGGGCGGTGAACAGGATCCACGAACGCTCAAGGCCGCTGAGCAATCCGACCATGGCGAAGCTCCATGGGAAGCCGGCGATCAGCACCGGGACGCCGGCCATCGGATCCGGCTTCATGCTGTGCGGCGCGAACAACAGCATCGCACCGATGCCGAGGCAGATCAGCGCGATCAGCGCATAGAGCAGGAACACGACGCGCAGAACCTTGTGGAGGATGCGCATGACAATCGCCTGATTGCGTTACCGGAACGGGCCGCCGTCTTCTACCAGATATTTGCCGCGCACCCAGCCTTCGATGCCGCGATAGCGGACATGACACCAGCGGTTCTTGCCGGCTTCGCGGCGGGCGGCGCCATGCAGTTTCAGCCAGTCCGAAAGGGACGGGGTGCCCTTGCAGCCGAGATTTTGCAGACCGCGCGCGTCGTATGGAGCACTGCCGGCAAGCGGCGATCTCGCGTTCGGCTTGACGTGAATGGCGAGGGTGCCGTTTTGTTTAATGCCGGAAACAGCCCAGTGATCGGGGCCGCCGGCTTCGGCGTGCAGAGCGTTCGGAGCGAAACACAACAACGAGAATAATATGATGTGTTTCGTACTGGACTTCGCTGTGCGGGGTGTCACGAGAGACGATCAATCGTTGTAGATTTTCTTTTTCTTGTGTTTGTATTTTTTCTTTTTGGCACGAACCGGAGCGCGATCGTAGTAGTAGCGATCTCCAAACCAAGCATTGCGCGGATAATAGGTTTCGTTGCCATAGATATCGCGGTCGTAGTCGCGCGGATTGTCGAAGCTCGGACGGCCGGTGTTGAAATTCTGCGCGAGCGCCGGCGATGCGGCGAGCAGCGTTACCGCGATTGCGGAAGCAGCGAGAATTTTCATCGGTGGTCTCCTTTGACGCGCATAAATCTGCAACGCATGTCGCAGTAAAAATTAGGGCGCTTGCCGACAAACGGCAAGCGGCCCGGTATCCCGGGCCGCCGCGTTCTACCGATCGGAGCGGTTAGCCGCCCAGACCGTTAATGTCACGTTCATCCTGTGAGCCCGGCGATGCCAGGAAGCTAGGATGCGCCTCGGGGCGATAGGGCAATGGGCCGCCATTCACGTCCGAGCCATAACCGTAACCATAGGCCGGGCCACTCATCATCATTTCCGAGTTCCCGTACCGTGGAGACTGATCATAATAGCCGCGTGTCAGGGTCTGTGCCGATGCGGCCGTGATCGTCGTTACAAGTGTGGCGCTGATTGTCGCGAGCTTGAGGATGTTTCTCACGTAGATCTCCTTCATCGTTGCGGTAGTGCGCCCCAGTATCCGCAACAACGCGGTCATCGCAGTTCTGTTCACTACAATTCGGTGATCGAGGAAACGTGAAGAACGGAAATCACCGTAAAATGCGGGGTAAAACGCTATGCGGAAAAATCATGCGTCGCTATTGCACAGTGCATATCGTCGGCGGGCGAGTTCAGCGTCTAACGGAGCGCTATTGTTCGCCTTCATAGGGTTTTACGATCGCATGGCCGATGCACCGGCCCATGTTGTGGCGTGTTGCCGGATCGCGGAGCGACTGCTCCAGGAGCGTTTCAGGCTCTTCCTTGAATGAAGTGAGCAAATCCCTGAGTGCCCGTTTTTCCGCCGCGATGTTCTTCGGATTAAAGGGATTGGCCGCAGCCGAAAGGGTGCCTGGCTTGCGCGCCGTGCTCGCCCGTTCCTCGATGTATTTCTTCCGATCAAGCACCACTTCACCATCTTTTTGTTACGCGATGCCAATGCGCGACAAATTGGTCTTGTTCCGGCAAAAAGCCGGTTTTGCCGGGTATCGCTAAATTTTTATGAAAATCGCGAGTTCCGCCGGTGCGATTCGGCGAGCCGTCTTGATTGACGTTCGTTATTTGGCGGTGTCGGGAGGCTTGATTACCGGCGTTTTGGCTCCGCTGTCGGGTGGCTGAACCTTGATCTCGGAATCATGGGTAGCCGGCGGGCAGATCACGCCCTTCGAATCCGACAGCTTCTTGCCGAGCTGCTCGCTATCCATGCCGCTTTCGGCAGGCGTGCACTGCTCCTGCTTCGAAGGTGGAGTTGTCTGCGCAAAAGCGACGGTGCCGGAGAACAGCCAGAATGCGGCGACGATCCCGTTCAGCAGCTTCCCGGCAAACCGGGAGTGACGCTGGGGTTCACGCCGCGAATGGAGCCCGAAGAGGGCTGATTGGTCGCGGCCGGCAAACCGGTATTGGTTTGTGTTCCGGTTGCCGAGGTGCCAACGCCGGCATTTCCGGAAATCGAACCGAACGCCGTCGCGCTGCCTCTGCACGGCTGTCCTGCACCGGCAAGGCCCGAGCTTGGCAGAAGCGGCGAAGACACGGCCGGAGAGATGATCGTGCTTTGTCCGACCGGACGGCCCGAGGGAACCGTCGGCGTTGTCGGCGTGGTCAATGTCCCTTGCGCGAGTGCACCCGTTGCCAGCGCGGGCGCGGCGGAAAGCATAACGATGGTCGCGAGAACGGATCGCCACGGCTTCATCTCATCTCTCCGTATCAACCGGCAGGTTACGCTCATGGTTCCACTCAATTGGTAGCGAGTAAATCGCGAAATTCGGGGTGCTTGTCGATATAGCTGGCGACAAATTCACAGCTTGGCACCACCTTCAGGCCGCGGGCGCGCGCCGCTTCAAGTTCGCCGCGCACGAGCCTGGAGCCGATGCCCTTGCCGCGAAATTCCGGCGGCACCTCGGTGTGAACGAAGGTGATGATGCCATCCGCGATTCGATAGGTGGTGAAGGCCGTGAGGCCGTCGACGGAGATTTCGTAGCGGTGCCTTGCGGGATTATCGACGACTTCACTCATGGTTTTGAATCTTGTGGCCTCGGATCTTGTGGCTTCGCGTCCTGCTCGAGTTGTTTCTGTTCGACTTCACGATATTCGACTTCGATCACGTCTTCTGGCGCGGACGCCGGCTTGCTCCGTTTCCCGAACAGATATGTGAGCGCGCCGGCGATGGCGGCAACCGGCAAAGCCAGCAGCAGAACGCCGGCCGCGAGAATGAATAGCGCGAGAAACAGCGTAAGGAGAAGAGCGGCGCCAAGCGCGAGCTTCCAGCCGGAAATCTGAACGACGCGGAATTGGGCGAACGGCACGGTATCCTCGATGTGATGATCGACAATTATAGCAGATATAGAGTGAGCCATCCGGCTTTTCACGGCTGTGGCCGCATTTTGGCCTGAGGTTGCAACAATTCGGCCTTGTCTCTGAACCGCAGAAAACAGCCATTTCAGGAACGGTTCAGCGCGCGGGGCGTTTTATTATTGAGAGTTCGCATCTTTGCGGCTCGGATGCCGATTACGAGAAAGGACAAGACCATGCGTAGCAATCTGAACAAACTCATGATCGCGGGCCTTGCCGCCGCGGCGCTGGCGGCCACGGCCACGACCTCGTCGGCCTTGCCGATCACATCGGGCAGTCAGACGTTGAGCAACGCGGTGCCTGCCACCACCACCGAGGTGCGCTGGCATGGCCGTCACCATGGCTATCGCGGTTGGGGCTGGGGTGCGGCGGCACTTGGCCTCGGTGTCGCGGCGGCGACGGCTCCGTATTATTACGGCGGCTACTACGGCCCGCGCTACGGATACTACGATCCGTATTACGGCGGCTGCTACCGGGATGGCTGGGGCCGCGTATGGTGCCGTTAATATCGGGCCATCAGGCAAGCTGTTAATCATGTGAATGTGCCGCCGGGTCTTTCGATCCGGCGGCTTTCGTTTGGTGAGCCGCCGGCGTGCAAAGCATGCTAGATGACGGCGCATGAGCAACGACACTAAACCCGCCGATCTCGAATATCGTTTTCGCCTCCGCCCGGTCGGCGCCGAAACGATCCTGCGTCTACTGCCGGATGCACTCGAGATCGAATCCGCAAATCGCAAAACGCAAGTGCGCTACGAGGACGTCGTGCGCCTGCGCCTCAGTTTTCGCCCCGCCAATCTTTCCGCACAGCGTTATCTCGCCGAGATCTGGTCGCGCACGAGCCGCAAAATTATTCTCCCGTCGGTATCGGCGCGCGGCATGTTTCACTTCGACAATCAGGCGGCGGCGTATCGCGCTTTCGTCGCCGAGCTTTGCCGGCGAATCGGGGAAGTGCAGCCGTCGCTGCAAATTGACGCGGGGCTCTCGGCATGGCGGTGGTGGCCGAGTGCGGTGTTCGGCGGCGCTATCGCTTTGGCCGTTCTGTATTTCGTGGCGATCACGCTGCGCGACGGTAATTTTAGTCTTTTAGTTGTAGTTCTGATTTTCGCGGCGCTGCTCGCATCGCAGGTCGGTACGATGTTGTTGCGCAATCGTCCGCGCCAAGCGCCAATGAATTCGATACCGGCGCAAGTTTTACCTCCCGTCTGAAAAGTTCCGCACGAATTACAACGATAAATTCTTTCCGCACTGCCGCGCGTTGGTAACTTGGTGTGGTGCGTTTCACTTTTGATTTGTTCCAGCGCGAGTGCGTACGTTGGCACCGTTTTTATTTTGTGCGCAGTTTTCTTTGCGCGCGCACTTTGATCCGCAGAAAAAAAGTTCATTCTAGCGCGCCGGATGGATTTGCTTCGCGATCCGCCGACGCGTTGAACGGCCGAGCGACGTTATCCGCCGCCGAAAATTTCAAGGGGGACATCATCCAATGTGGAATCAACATTACGATCCACTGAACAATCAGGTTCTATCGACAATTGCCGCAGCGTTGCCTGTCGTGACGCTGCTCCTGCTGATCGCATCTAATAAAGTGAAAGCACACATCGCCGCGATCATCGCACTGATCGTCGCGAACCTCGTTGCGATCTTCATCTTCACGATGCCGGCCGGCATGTCGATCCGCGCCTCGCTGCTCGGCGCGGTGACCGGCTTCTTCCCGATCGGCTGGATCGTGCTCAACGTCATTTATCTCTACCGGCTCACGGTGGAGAAGGGCGTGTTTGAAACCCTCCAGAATACGATCGGCGGCGTCACCAACGACCGCCGCCTGCAACTCCTGCTGATCGCGTTTTCGTTCGGCGCGTTCTTCGAAGGCGCTTCGGGCTTCGGTACACCGGTTGCCGTCACTGGTGCGATCCTGATCGGGCTCGGCTTCTCACCGCTTGCGGCCTCGGGCCTGTCGCTGATCGCCAACACCGCACCGGTTGCCTACGGCGCACTTGGTACGCCGATCGCGGGCCTTGCGAGCGTTACGGGCCTCGACCCGTTCCTGCTCGGCGCGATGGTCGGCCGCCAGTTGCCGTTCTTCTCGCTGATCGTGCCGTTCTGGGTGGTGTGGGCCTTCGCCGGCTGGAAGGGAATGAAGGATGTGTGGCCGGCCATTCTTGTCACCGGCGTTTCGTTCGCGATCCCGCAGTTCCTGATCTCGAACTTCATCAATCCGTGGATCGTCGATATCGGCGCTTCGCTGATTTCGATGGCGGCACTCATCTTGTTCCTGAAGGTGTGGCAGCCGAAGGAAATCTGGACCTCGGCGGCGCTGCGTGTGCATGACGAATCCGCCAAGGGCCGCGCCGCACCGAAGGCACTGAAGAAGCCCACGAGCGGCGAGGTCTGGTACTCGCTGATGCCGTGGATCATCGTCTGCATCATTCTGCTGATCTGGGGCACGGACGCTTTCAAGAAAGCGGTCAATGCCTGGGCGATCTGGAACTATCCGGTTCCGGACCTGCACAACATGATCAACAAGGTAGCGCCGATCGCCGCGAAGCCGACGCCGGAAGGCGCCGTGTTCTCGTTCACCTGGCTCTCCTATACGGGCTCGGGCATGTTGATCGCGGCGATCATCTCCGGCTTCCTGATGGGCTTCTCGCCGTTCGGGTTGATCAGGACGTATCTCAACACGATCCGAATCTGCGCTTATTCGCTGCTGACGATCTGCGCGATGCTGGCGATCGGTACGCTCACCCGTCTCTCCGGCATCGACGCGACCCTCGGTCTCGCCTTCGCCGCGACCGGCGTGCTGTACCCGTTCTTCGGCACGCTGCTCGGCTGGCTCGGCGTCGCGCTCACGGGATCCGACACGGCGTCGAACATTCTGTTCGGCAACCTGCAACGGATCACCTCGGAGCAACTGGGCATCTCGCCGATCCTGATGAGCGCCGCGAACTCCTCGGGCGGCGTCATGGGCAAGATGATCGACGCGCAGTCAATCGTCGTCGCATCGACGGCGACCAACTGGTACGGGCATGAAGGCACCATCTTGCGCTTCGTGTTCAAGCACTCGATCGTGCTGGCGTGCATGGTCGGCATCCTGGTGATGCTGCAGGCCAACGTCTTCCAGTGGATGATCGTGCCGATGAAGTAATCGGTTGCACTTGCAACAACGAACCCCGCGAGGCAACTCGCGGGGTTTTTGTTTTAGGATTTGAGATCGGCGGGCGTCACGAATTCGCGCAGCTTGCCTTCGCCGGGCAGGGCGTCCTTCCAGTCCTTGACGTCGAAGTCGATGACGGCAAGCGCCGCGGTGGGAAACTTTTCGGCAAGCCGCTCGCGCGCCTGCCTGCCGCCGCTCCCCGCGAGCAGATTGGCGAGAAGCGCAAAACCCGGATTATGCCCCACGAGAAGCGCGGATTTGCACGGCCTGGGGATGCCGTGGACGACCGCCAGCAATGTGTTCTCCGAGGCTTCGTAAATTCGCGAATCGAAAACGGCCTTGGGCGCGGCGGCAAGCTCGGCTGCGATTTCCTCCCATGTCTCGACGGCGCGGCGGGCCGGCGAGACAGCGGCAAAGTCGGGCTCATAGCCATGCGTTTTCATGTAAGCGCCGATGGCGCGGGCATTGGCCGGACCGCGGCCGCTAAGCATACGGTCGAAATCGGGCCCGTGGCCCGAGGGTTCGGTTTTGGCGTGGCGGAGGATCATCAGGCGACGCATTGATTCCTCTGGCGATTTCCCCTCGCGGGTCTTCCGTTCGGCGGCCGATCCGTTTAGCAAAGGCGGCCCGGCCGGTCGAAAAAACGTGGCCGCCAGCGTAGCATGCGCTTTCCGATGACACGCCTATGACCGAAGTATCAGACCACACCTTTTATGCAGCGTCCGCGCGGCCGGTTGCGGCGCGGCCCGCGCTTACGCGAGAAATCGAAGCCGATGTCTGTGTCGTCGGCGGCGGTTTCGCCGGATTGTGGGCGGCGCATGCGCTTGCGGTGCGCGGCAAGGATGTGGTGCTGCTCGAAGCGGATACGATCGCGAACGGGGCGTCGGGCCGAAACGGCGGCTTCGTCTCGGCGGGCTATGCGGCCGAGCTCGAAAAAATCATCGCGCGCGTCGGCCTTTCTGATGCGCGCGCGCTTTACGATCTCTCGCGCAGGGGCGTCGAAAGCGTCCGCGCGCTGATCTCGCGCGATCCGGCAGCGATGCAGATGAAACCGGGCAGGCTGCATGTCTCGCGGCAGGACGATGCGGCCGGGATGCAAGCCTATGGCGAAATGCTGGCGCGCGATTTCGGTCACGAGCTTGAGTTCTGGAGCAAGGGAAAACTTCGCCGCGCACTTTCAACCACGCGCTATTATCAGGCGCTCCACGAGAAGGATGCATTCCATCTCAATCCGCTTGCGCTCGCGCGGCTGCTCGCGGACGAGATCGAGGATCGCGGCGGGCGGATTTTCGAGAGCAGTAGAGTGATCGAAGCCGACATCAGCGGCTTGCGGAAGTCGCTCGCGACGGCCGAGGGGCGCGTGCGCATGTTCGATTTGGTGCTCGCGGGCAGCGCCGGGATCGGCGAGGCGTTTCCGTGGCTCGCCAAAACCATTCTGCCGATCCGCACGCATGTGGTGGTGACGGCGCCGCTCGGCGACGAAATGCGGGCGATCCGTTTCGACGGCGCGATTTCCGACATGCGGCGGGCCGGCGACTATTACCATCTTGCCGGCGAACGATTGCTGTGGGGCGGGCGCATTTCCGCGCGCCGTAACCCGCCGCGCCAGCTCGCCGAGGTGATGGCGAAGGATATCGCCAGCGTCTATCCGCAGCTGCATGGCGTGCCGATCGACCATGCATGGTCCGGTATCATGGGTTACGCCGTGCACTGGATGCCGCAGATCGGCATGGCGCAGCCGGGCGTTTGGGTTGCAAGCGCGTTCGGCGGACAGGGGCTCAACACCACGGCGATGGCGGGCGATCTGATCGCGTCGGCGATTGCCGAACATGACGACCGTTGGCGGTTGTTCATCCCGTTTGGTCTTGTGTGGAACGGCGGCTGGGCGGGGCGCGTAGTAGCGCAATCGATCTATTGGGGCATGCAGGGAAAGGATCGCTTCGAGGAGGCGCGAACGCGCGCGGCAGAGCGCGACAAGGCTGCGATCCGTGCCGGCCATGCGCCGGGCTATCCGGCGTATATCGGCCGCCGCATCAGGCATCGTTTTGTCCGCAGCCGTTTCGGCAAGGCGGCCATCGCGATGTTCGGTGCCTTGCAACGGGCAGCGAAGGTCGCGGCGCAACCGTTCATTCTCCTGGGACGCGCGCTGACGCAGTTGATTTTATGGATCGCGCAGGCGATCGGTTTTGCTGCGAAGCTCGTCGGCAGCGGCATGGAATGGGTCGCGAAGGCAATCGCTTCGCTCTGGCGAAACGCCGTTGTGCCCGCGGCGCGGCGCGGCTGGACGAACGTGATCGTGCCGGTCTCCCGGCGTTTCGGCGCCAGCGCGCGCCACATTTTCAATCGCGAGAAAAGCGTGCCGGTGGTTGAAGCGGCCGTGGAAGCCGGTCAGGCAGCACCGGCCGCAGCGATAGCGGAGGCCGAAGCACAGCCGCCGGCGAAAACCGTCAAAGGCAAAAAGAAAAAGCCGAAAGACAAAGACGAAAAAATAGAAGCCTGACGGGCCACCAACCTCATGTCTCAATCCTATTCGTTCTACATCGTCCTTGGCGCTGCCTTCGTGCTCGCCGGTTTCGTTAAGGGCGTAATCGGCATGGGATTGCCGACCGTCGCCCAGGGTCTTCTCGGCCTCATCATGACGCCATTGCAGGGGGCTGCGATCCTGGTCATTCCGTCAGTGGTGACGAATACTTGGCAGCTCCTGGCAGGCCCTAATTTTCTCCATGTCTTCAAGCGGATGTGGATATTGCTGGCATTCATCTGTGCCGGCATCTGGCTCGGCTTCGGGCTGATGAGCCCCGGCAATGCCGATTTCGCAACGACGGCGCTCGGCACTGTGCTCGTCATCTATGCGCTTCTTGGCATTTTCCGCATACAGTTTTCGGTGAAGCGAGAGTTGGAAAAATGGCTATCGCCGGTGATCGGTCTGGTCAGCGGGGTAGTCGCGGCGGCGACCGGCATCTTCACCGTGCCGGGGGTCATGTACGTCCAGTCCATGGACTTCAGCCGGGAAGATCTCATTCAGGCGCTCGGCCTGATGTTTTCGATCTCGACCTTCGCGCTTACCGTCAATCTGTATCGAGATGGCGCGATGCAGCTGTCTATTTTACCGCTATCGCTGCTGGCGCTCGCCGCGTCGGGAGTAGGCATGGCCGCCGGCACCTGGGTGCGGCGGCGCATCACGCCGGCGACGTTTCGCGTCGTCTTCTTCTGGGGGATGCTGCTTCTCGGCGCGCATCTCGCCTTGAAGAGTCATCTTTAAGCTAGCGGCCGCCCTCGCGGCGCGACAGGAACGCCAGCCGCTCGAACAAGTGAACGTCCTGCTCGTTCTTGAGGAGTGCGCCGTGCAGCGGCGGGATGAGCTTCTTCGAATCGCGCTCGCGCAATAATTCGGGCGAGACATCTTCGACCATCAGAAGCTTCAGCCAATCGAGCAACTCCGAAGTTGAAGGCTTTTTCTTCAAACCCGGCACGTCGCGGATTTCATAGAACATCGTCAATGCTTCGGAGACGAGACGCTTCTTGATGCCGGGGAAGTGCACTTCGACGATGGCCTTCATCGTCTCTTCGTCGGGGAAGCGGATGTAATGGAAGAAGCAGCGTCGCAAAAATGCGTCCGGCAATTCCTTCTCGTTGTTCGAGGTGATGACGACGAGCGGGCGCTTCGCCGCCTTGATCGTCTCGCCGGTTTCGTAAACGTGAAACTCCATGCGGTCGAGTTCGAGCAGGAGATCATTCGGGAATTCGATATCGGCCTTGTCGATTTCGTCGATCAGCAGGACAGGGCGCTTCGCGGAGACGAACGCCTCCCACAGCTTGCCGCGACGAATATAGTTCTTGATGTCGGAGACGCGCGGATCGCCAAGCTGACTGTCGCGAAGGCGCGAGACGGCGTCATACTCGTAAAGCCCTTGCAGCGCCTTGGTGGTGGACTTGACGTGCCATTCGATCAGCGGCGCGCCGATGGCTTTCGCAACTTCGGCAGCGAGCACGGTCTTGCCGGTGCCCGGCTCGCCCTTGATGAGCAAGGGCCGCTCAAGCGCGATCGCGGCGTTGACCGCGATCTTGAGATCGTTATCGGCGACGTAGTCCTTGGTACCTTCAAAACGCATGACGGCTCCTTGATTGCGCTGCACCCTATGGTCTGACGCTTCCAGTCGCAAATAGGTTTTGCCCGGCAGATTTTGCCGCGAACGGCCGGTTTCTGCCGGGCGACGCGCTTTTGCACATTGCAAAAGCCATTAAAAATCAATGCCTTATGAAGGAGCGGGCATGGCATGGGGCTTGCCACGGTGGCGTGGACAGCGTGCGCCCGACCGACGGCGCGCCGCATGAGGAGACGTGCCATGGGTATCTTCAATGCTTTGACGACGGCGGTGGGCGGTTTGCAGGCGCAGTCCTACGCGCTGCAGAATATTTCCGGCAACATCGCCAATTCGCAGACCACCGGCTTCAAACGCACCGATACCAGTTTCGCGAATCTCGTCGCCGACTCCTCGGCCGCGCGCCAGGTTTCGGGCGGCGTGCAGGCGCTATCGCGCGGCACCAACACCGTGCAGGGCGATATCCAGGCAGCTTCCGTTTCGACCTTCATGGCGATCAACGGCGACGGCTACTTCGTCGTGCAGCGGCCTTCGGGTTTCCCCGACAACCAGCCGGTGTTCGCGGGTAACGAGCTCTACACCCGCCGCGGCGATTTCCAGATGGACAAGGACGGTTATCTCGTCAACGGCACCGGCTACTACCTGATGGGCCTGCCGATCGATTCCTCGACCGGCAACGTCACCGGCTCCGTGCCGCAGGTTTTGAAAATCACCAACGACTTCCTGCCGGCGCAGGAAACGACGACCATTCAATATCGCGCGAACCTCGCGGCAACGCCGATGACGCAGCAGTATGCGGCGGGCGGCAGCGAGCTGCTCGATCCGGGCGACTACGGCACGGGCGGTGACCCGACGGTTGCGGGTGACGGCGTTGTGCTCGGCGCCGATACCAAGACGTTCGAGAACCAGACGATCACCGGCGGCTCGATCACGGTCTACGACGCGCAAGGCAACCCGGTCGACGTGCAGTTGCGCTGGGCAAAGCTCGACTCGAGCGCGAGCGGCGGCACCGACACGTGGGAGCTGTTTTATCAGTCGAACAGCAATCCGGGCGCGACCGATGTCGCCTGGACCAACGCCGGAACGACATTCACCTTCAACGCCAGCGGCCAGATGAATCCGCAGGTGCCGAACCTCACGCTGACCGGCCTTACTGTGAACAATCACACGGTCGGCGACATCGCGATGAATTTCGGCGGCAACGGCATCACGCAGTTCGCCGACTCGAACGGCGTCGCGCAGGTCGGCACCATCAACCAGAACGGCTTCGCCGCGGGCCAGTTGAACGGCATCGCGGTGAGCGACAAGGGCCGCGTCGTCGCGAGCTATTCGAACGGCCGCACGCTCGACATCGCGGAAATTCCGCTGGTGAGCTTCAACGGCGACAACGGCTTGCAGCAGCTCGATGGCGGCGCCTTCCAGGCGACCGACGAGTCCGGCCCGCCGATCTTCGGCGCTTCGGGCAAGATCTCGGCGCAGTCGCTTGAGGGCTCGAACACCGACATCTCGGACGAGTTCACCAAGCTCATCATTACGCAGCAGGCCTATGCCGCGAACACCAAGATCGTGACGACGGCAAACGACATGCTGCAACAGACGATCGCCATGCTGCGCTAAGCGAGGGCTTAAAACATCAATAAAAACAGAGGCTTCGACCCATGGGCCTGAACACAGCGATTTCTTCCGCGCTGACGGGGCTGCATGCCACGCAGATGGGGCTGTCGGTCGTCGCCAACAATGTCGCGAACGTCAATACGCCGGGCTACATCCGCAAGTCGGCGCTCCTGTCGAACACCGCCGCCGGCGGCAACGGCGTCGCGGTGCTCGGCATCGGCCGCGAACTCGACCAGATGGTGCAGACGCAGCTGCGCACGGCGGTCGCGGGCGTCAATTATGCCGGTTCGATCAGCGGTTATTACTCGCGGCTGGTGCAGGTTTACGGCGCGCCGGGCGGCGGCAATTCGCTCGATACGCTGTTCAATAACTTTACCGCTTCGCTCAACACGCTGACGGCGAGTCCCGACTCGACAGCGGCGCAAGGCGACGTGCTGAACCAGGCGCAGGTGCTGGCGCAACAGCTCAATGCGATGTCGGGCGACGTCCAGACGATGCGCTCGCAGGCGGAAAGCGGCATCTCCGATGCCGTCAATCGCATCAATCAGCTTTTGCAGGACATCGCCGACGTCTCGAACCAGATCACAGCCTCCAGCGAGCCGGATGCGGCATCGGCCGCATTTCTCGACCGGCGCGACGCCGACATCATGGAGCTTGCGGGCCTGCTCGATATTCGCGTGACGTCGCTCGGCAACAACCGGGTGTCGATCTTCACGACGTCGGGCGTGAGCCTTTATGACGGCCAGCCGTCGCATCTGTCGTTCGACGCCAAGACCGCGCTCAACGCCTCGATGACCTATAGCACCGATCCCGCCGAGCGCGGCGTCGGCACGATCTCGCTGACCAATCCGAACGGCGGGACGATCGATCTCATCGCCAACAACTCGATCCGCTCGGGATCGCTCGCGGCGCTGATCGAGATGCGCGACGTGACGCTGGTGAAAGCGCAGAGCCAGCTCGACGAGATTGCGAACTCGCTCGCGCTATCGCTCTCAAACAAGACAGTGCCGAGCACCGCGGTGACGGGGCCTGACGGCTTCAACATCGATCTTACCGGGTTGCAGAACGGCAACACGATTTCGCTGAGCTATACTTCCGGCGGCACGCCGCACAAGGTCACGATCGTTCGTGTTGACGATCCTTCGGTGCTGCCGCTCGACAATTCGCAGACTGCCGATCCGGGCGATCAGGTAATCGGGATCGATTTTTCGGGCGGCATGGCGAGCGTTGTCTCGCAGCTTAATACCGCGCTCAGCGGCGATAACATCACGTTCTCGAATCCGGGCGGCAACCAGTTGCAGGTTGTCGATGACGGTGCAGGGAATACGAGCGATATCAATTCGCTGAGCGCCTCGGTCACGACGACGACGCTTCAGTCGGGCGATCCGACGCTGCCGCTTTTCACCGACGGACGCTCGATCTATAGCGGCGCGATCAATGCAGGCGGCGACCAGAAGACCGGCTTTGCCTCGCGGATCGCGATCAATCCGGCGGTGTTGTCGGATCCGTCGTCGCTGGTGCTCTATTCGAGCACGACCAATATCGGCGATTCGACGCGGCCCGATTTCATCTACCAGCAGCTCAATACGGCGTCGCAGCTGTTCGATCCGGCAAGCGGCATCGGCACCAAGCAGGGCGCGTATTCCGGCACGGTTGCCGATTACATTCAGCAGGTCATCAGCCGCCAGGGCGCCGACGCGCAAAACGCATCGCAGCTCAACGATGGCCAGCAGGTGGTGCTGAATTCGCTGCAACAGCGTTTCAATGACAGCTCGGGCGTCAACATCGATACCGAGATGTCGAACCTGATCACGCTGCAAAACGCCTACGGCGCCAATGCGCGCGTGCTCACCGCCATCAAGCAGATGTACGACATGCTGCTACAGATCGGAAACTGACCATGACGACGATTTCGGGTCTGACCAGTAGCGCGTTCATGAAGTCGCAGATGCTCGTTCAGATGCAAAAGCAGATGAGCGATCTCTCGCTGCAGCTTTCGACAGGCAAGCTCACGCAAAACTACGCCGGCCTCGGCATCGATCGCGGCCTCGACGTCAATGTGCGCGGGGCGATGTCGCGGCTCAGTTCCTATGAAGATGTGATCTCGACGGTCAACACGCGCGTGCAGCTGCAAACGGCTTCGCTCGAACAGTTGCGCACGCTGCAACAGGACATGCGCAGCAGCATGTTGCCGCCGCTCGACTTCACCCTCACCGCCAACGGCCAGACGACCGCGCAGATCCAGGCCGGCAACTCGTTTGCCGTGGCGCTCGATGCGCTCAATCAGCGCGCCGGCAGCACGTATCTTTTCTCGGGCGCCGCGACCAATACGCCGGCAACCGACACCGCCGATCACATCATGAACGGCAACGGCACGGCCGCGGGCTTCAAGCAGATCGTCGCCGAGCGGCTGGAAGCCGATCAGGGTGCGGATCAGCGCGGCAGGCTCGATGTGCCGACAGCGACGGGCGATAGCGTCGGGCTTGCCGAGCAGAATTCCGGCCCGTTCGGCTTCAAGATCGCCGGCGCGACGACGACGATCCCCGGCGCGACGGTGAGCGGGCCGACCGGCAGCCCCGCTTCGCTTTCCATCGATCTCAACGGCAATAATCCGGCGGACGGTGCGAAAGTCATCGTCCAGCTCAACATGCCGGACGGCACGCAGAAGACGATCACGCTCACGGCCTCGAGCGAGACGCCTACGCCGAGCGGAAGCTTCGCGATCGGGGCGACAGCGGACGATACGGCGGCGAATATCGCAAGCGCGCTCGATGGCGCGATCCAGACCGCCGGCAAGACCGATCTTGTCGCGGCCTCCGCCATGGCCGCCTCCAACGATTTCTTCAATATCGATGCCGACCATCCGCCACAACGAGTCTCAGGCACCGGCCCGTTCTACAACGCTACGAGTCTTCGCGATGCAACAGCGACGGATACTGTGCAATGGTACACGGGCGATGATGCGACCGACGATCCGCGCGGCAGCATGACGGCGCGCGTCGATGACTCCATCACCGTAGGCTACGGCGTGCGCGGCAACGAGGAAGCCATCCGTAACGCGGTGCAGAATTTCGCGACGCTCGCGGTGATGTCGTTCTCGGGCAGCGATGCCGATGCGCATGACCGCTACGTCGCGCTCACCCAGCGTGCGAGCGATAACCTCGCGACCAATCCGGCCAAGCAGCAGCTTTCGGCGATCGAAACCCAGATCGCCGGTGCCAACGTTTCGGCGAATGCCGCACAGAAGCGGATCGACGACAGGAAGCCGATCCTGCAAGGCATCCTCGACGACATCGAGAACGTCGATCCGAACGAGATCGGCGTGAAGCTCCTCGCCATGCAGACGCAGATCCAGGCAAGCATGCAGACGACGGCGCTGTTGTCGAAGCTGACGCTCGTCAACTTCATGAGCTGACGGTCAGCCGCCATAAACGAATAACGCGCGTCCTATGACGCGCGTTTTTTTATTGCGGAATTCGGATGCTCAGGCCGCGACGTTGGTGCGCAGGCCGGCCGCGATTTCGCGGTTGATGTTGATGAGGACGTTGAGGCGCTCGAGGTTCATCTCGGTCGCGGTTTCGATGATGCGCGAGCGGTTCAGCACGAACATCGCGAGGCTCGAAACGTTCTTCTTGATCTCGCTCGGAAGCTGGTTCTCGGCCTTGGTGAGGCCGTCAGCGAAAAGGAGCCAAAGGCGGCGGTTATAGCGCACGGCTGAGATGACGTTCTGGTTGTCGATGACTTCGCCATCCTTGACGGCCTGTAGCCTGGAAGCGGCGCGCATCAGAAGCTGGGCTTCGAGCTCGCGGAGGTTACCCGTTTCCTGTGCGTTCTTGGCGTAGGTCTGAGCCGGATTGGCCATGCGACAGCAGTTCCTCTTCGTAGCGCAACAGTAGCTGCGCTTCCTTCAAGGCTTTGTAAAAGGAACCGGTTAATATCTCATTATTCATACGGTCGAGGTAAGGGAGTGTGGAGGGGGCGGCGAGCATGACGTCCTTCACCAGGCCGAAGTAAAGCTCGTGGTGCTGCTGCGGGTTGCGCGCGAGATACATCAGCTGGACCGCGAGATAGATCTTCTTGCAGGGCGTGTCGGCCATCTGCGGGGTCATGATGTCTTTTTCGCGCAGGATCGGCGCGTCGCCTTCGATCATCAGCCGTGTGCGCTGGTCGTCATTGGTGATGACGCTGTTGCCGACGATGATGCGCTCGCCCGGCTTCAGTTCGACCTTGAGGCCCATCCGGTGCTCCCGATGCTTTCCGTTTGCAGTGCCTTCGACGAATCAACGCGCATCACTATGCCCGCAAATCGTAGCTTTTGTAGGTAACCGGAAAAGAAAACGGCGGGGTTTGACCCCCGCCGTTTCATTTCGTTCGAACAGTCAGGCTTACTGGAACAACCGCAGAACCTGCTGCTGCGACTGCGAGGTCATCGACAGCGCGGCGGTGGAAATCTGCTGACGGGTCTGCAACGCCGTCAAGTTCGCAGCTTCCTCGTTGGTATCCGCCAACGTCAAGTTGTCGGCACCAACCTGCAGGGTATTGATGAGGTTCTTCGTGAAGTCCTGACGGGTCTGGACGACTGCGAGGCTCGTGCTCAGGGTCTTGGCCTGAGTACGGAGCGTGCTGGTCGCCGCAGTGATGTCGCTGAGCGCGGCATCGATGTCAGTCTTGGCGGCCCACGAGTTGGCAGCGCCCGCAACGCCGAGGTCATTGGCGGTCGTATCGTTGACGCCGTTGATCGTCACCGAAGAGGTGCTGGTCTCGTTGAAGTTGACGGTCAGGTTGTCGCCGGCCAGGAGGTTGACGCCGTTGAAACCGGAGTCAGCCGCGAGCTGGTCGATCTGTGTCAGGAGGTCGTCGAACTGATCGGCGAGGTCCGCACGGGCAGCCGTGTCGGAGGTCTGCAGAGCCGAGTTCGCGAGCGCCTTGGCAGAGGCGACAAGCTTCTGGATAGCGGTGATGCCGTCGTTCGCGGCCTGCACGGTCTGAACGGCGTTCGACTCGCCGTCGAGAAGATCGCTCAGGTCGGAAGCGCGGCTCGAAAGACCCTGAGCAGTGAAGAAGCTGTTCGGGTTATCGAGAGCCGAGTTCACCTTCTTGCCAGTCGAGAGACGGTTCGAGGTCTGCTGGAAGAGGTCAGCAGTGCTCTGAAGGGCGAGGAGGTTCTGGCGAACGCCAGCCGAAAGAGTGATATTACCCATGGTTCAGTCCTTTCCTAGGATACACACAGAACGGCCTCCGTCCTGGAAGCCGTGAAGCCTCGATTTGACACGACAATCGCTAATGGCTGGTTACGCCGGCGGGGGTATCGAGGTGACGAATCGTCCACCAAACCGAGGACAAAACCGCCCACTCACGGCGGTTTACGCCGCCGCTAGGCGGGCGTTAGGGAAGTGTTAACGAGCTTGGCTCGCGGCCAAAAGAAAACGGCCCCGACGCGAGACCGGCGGGGCCGTTGCAGCAAACTTGTAAGAGGGTCGAGGTCAGCTCGAACGGCTGACCATCACCGGGCGCGTCGCAGCGCGCGGCGGCGTGCCGCGGCCGTTGGCGTGATAGCCGCGCGGATTTTCGCGGCGGCTCGCTTCCTCGGCGGCGCCGCGGATCAAACCCTCGGCGACCGATTGCGCGGTCTGCACGACGCGCAGGTTGCGGCTGAGGATGTCGCGGAAGGAATCGTGGGCGAGGCGCATTTCCTCGACGAGTTCCGGCAGCGTTTCCTTGATGAACTTGGCGTTCTGCTTCACCGTCTCGATGTCGCGGATATAGATCGAGGCGAGGTTGGTCTTTTCCGACGCGAGGTCCGCCGCCGCATTGATCTTGCCCGAGTGCACGAGCCGGGTTTCGTCTTCAAAAACCTGTACCAGCGCCACCATCGTCTCGCCGACATGGTTCAATAGCGCTTCGGCCGCCGCCTTGCTTTCGATCGGGGGATATTTTGAAGCGGTCTGGGCGGTCATTGGTGACTCTCCTGCAGGGATACAAGCTGCCGTTCGATTTGCTTGGCGACGCCGACGCCGCCGGATTGCGCGATCGACTTCGCGTACTGCTCCGTCAGCATCGAACGCCAGGGGCCGTTGCCCGCGCCGCTGCCGAAGGGGCCGTCGTCTTCGAGGCCGTCGAACATATTTTCGAACATGTTGGTTAAAAAAATCGTTTCAAAATCCTGGGAGACCGCCTTGATTTTGTCCTTGCCGGAATTGGCCGGAGCCTGATGGGCAAGTTCCCGGTTCACGGGAACCGGCACGAGGCCCGTGTTCTGGCCGATCGCGGCCATCACATCACCTCGATTTCGGCCTGGATCGCGCCGGTCGCCTTGATCGCCTGCAAGATCGAGATGAGATCGCGCGGGCTGACGCCGAGCGCATTCAGCCCGTCGACGAGATCGGAGAGCGAGACGCCTTCCTGCACGAGGCCGAGCTTGGTTCCTTCTTCCTGCACGCCGACCTTGGTTCGCGGAACCACTCTGGTGCGGCCGCGCGAGAAGGGGCCGGGCTGGCTGACGACGGGCGTTTCCGAGATCGAGACGGTGAGGTTGCCCTGCGCGACGGCAACGGTCGCGACGCGCACGTCTCGTCCCATGACGATGATGCCGGAGCGCTCGTCGATCACGACCTTGGCGGCTAGATCGGGTTCGATTTGCAGCGGTTCGATTTCGGTCAGGAGCTGAACGATGTTGCCGGAATATTTGCGCGGCACTTGCAGCATGATGGTGCCGCGATCGACCGGTTCGGCGGCCGGCGCGCCGAGGAAATCGTTGATGGCGCCGGCGATGCGCTTCGCGGTGGTGAGATCGGGGTTGCGAAGCGCGAGGCGGATGTTGCTCATACGATTGATGGCGAAATCGATCTCGCGCTCGACGAGCGCGCCGTTTGAAATGCGGCCGACAGTCGGCACGCCGCGAATGATCTTGGCGGCATCGCCTTCGGCCTGAAAGCCGGCGACGGCGACGGTTCCCTGCGCCACCGCATAGACATTGCCGTCGGCGCCCATCAGCGGCGTGACGAGCAGCGTGCCGCCTTGCAGGCTCTTCGCGTCGCCGAGCGCGGAGACGACGACATCGGTGCGCGTGCCTTGCGTTGCGAAGGCTTGCAGGTTGCCGGTGACCATCACGGCCGCGACGTTGCCGGTGCGAAGCTGCGCGCCGCGGATGTTGACGCCGAGGCGCTCGAGCATCGCGGTGAGGCTCTGCTTGGTGAAGGGAATGTTGTTCAGCGTGTCGCCGGTTCCGTTGAGACCGACGACGAGGCCGTAGCCGATCAGCTGGTTCTCGCGCACGCCTTCGACGTCGATGAGGTCCTTGATGCGCGAGGCGGCGTTTGCCGTCTGCAGCACCGACATCATCGCAAAGGCGGCGAGCGCCCAAGCGGCTATCCTGTTCAGTTTATTCATCGACTTACGCATCGACTTGGCTCCCCAGCTTGTCGATGGATGGACTCGGAGAAGGGAATGCGAGGGCCGTGCCAACTGTCCTTGTGAATCAAGCCGCTGAATTTGCTGGGTATTTTTTTGAAGGGCCTGCGTGCCCGCCGGGGCATTCCTGCCGACCCGGCAAAACTTGCCGCCGTTTACCAGGTCTTAACCATCGAAACCCAATATCTGCGCCATTCGGGGATCATCCCGAGGGCTCGGGGGAGCAACTAGATGCGGATCCAGGCGGCCACCAAGACCGGTGTGTCAGCGACAGGTGGTGCCCGGCGTATAGCGGGCAGCGGTTTCGCCGTCGGCAACGGCAATGCGCCGAGCCAGGCTTCGTCGGCCAATGCCGCGAGCGCGATGAATTCGATCGATGCGCTGCTCGCGCTTCAGGGCGTGGAAGATGCCGTCGAGCGCCGCCGCCGATTTGCCCGCCGCGGCGCGAAAGCTCTCGATATACTGGACAGTTTGAAGCTGCAGATTCTCGAGGGCCGCATGGACATGTCGACGCTCGCCAGGCTCGAAGCCATGCTGGGCGAATTGACCGAGCGGAGCGGGGAGCAGCGCCTCGATGAGACGCTCGACGCGATCGGCCTCAGGGTCGCGGTGGAACTGGCAAAACGGCGCGCGCAATAATCGCGCAATAGAATTTCACATATAAAGCATTTGGCATATCAGCGCCGGAAAGCCCGGCTGCTCGTCATATTGGCGTATCGGCGCGCCGCTACCAAAAAAATCGACGATTCGGGTTGTTGACCGCAGGCGCAAGGCCGCTATAAGCGCGCCACTGAACGGCCGGGTTAACGGCCGGTTAAGAAACGGCAACCGGGAACTGAAACCAGCAATAAGGGCGTTCGTCATGTTGGCGGCAGAACAAGAATATCGGCCTTCCGAATCCGAACCGTTCATGAATGATCGGCAGAAGGAATATTTCCGCCAGAAGCTTTTGCGCTGGAAGGAAGAGATTTTGCGGGAGAGCAAGGAGACGCTCGATAACCTGCAAAAGGAAAACGAGAATCACCCCGATTTCGCCGACCGCGCCTCGAACGAAACCGATCGTTCGATCGAACTGCGCGCGCGCGACCGCCAGCGCAAGCTGATCGCCAAGATCGACGCGGCGCTTGCCCGCATCGAAGACGGCACTTACGGCTATTGCGAGGAGACCGGCGAGCCGATCTCGCTCAAGCGCCTCGAAGCGCGGCCGATCGCGACGCTGTCCATCGACGCGCAGGAGCGCCACGAGCGCAAAGAGAAAGTCTATCGCGACGAGTAATGCTACTTCGCGATAAAGACCGTCTTGATATTCACGAATTCGCGGATGCCGAAGTGCGATAGCTCGCGGCCGTAACCGCTCTCCTTGATGCCGCCGAAGGGCAGGCGCGGATCGGAGCGCACCGCGTCGTTGACGAATACGCAGCCGGCTTCGATTTCCTCCGCCGCGATTTTTTCGGCCCGTGCGAGATCGCTGCCGATGACGCCGCCGCCGAGGCCGAAGATCGAATCGTTGGCGATCTCAATAGCGTGCTTCTCGCTATCGGCGACGATGATGGCCGCGACCGGCCCGAACAGCTCCTCGTCATAGGCGGGCATGCCTTTCTTCACGCCGGTGAGTACGGTCGGCGGGTAGAAAGCGCCTTCACCCTTTGGAATCTCGCCGCCGCACAACAGCTTGGCGCCCTTGCGAATACTCTCCTCCACCTGTTTGTGAAGATCGTCGCGCAAATCTTTCCGCGCCATCGGACCGACCTGCGTGCCCTCGGTCATCGGGTCGCCGACCTTGGCGGCCTGCATCTTTTTCACGAAGGCCTGCTCGAAGCTGGCGCGGTTCTTTTCGGTAACGATGAAACGCTTGGCGGCAATGCAGCTCTGGCCGGAGTTCACCAGCCGGCCCTTGGCGGCGATGGCTGCTGCCTGCTCGATATCGGCGTCGTCCATGATGACGTAGGCATCGCTGCCGCCAAGCTCGAGCACCGTCTTCTTCAGGCACTCGCCGGCCTTCGCGGCGACGGCCTTACCGGCGGGGGTTGAGCCGGTGAGCGTCACCGCGCGAACGAGCGGGTGCTCGATCACGGAAGCTACGTCCTTGCTGCCGATCATCAGCGTGCGAAAGAGATTTTCCGGAAAGCCCGCATCTTTGAAAATCTGTTCAATCGCAAGGGCGCAGCCGGGGACGTTCGAGGCATGCTTGAGGACGCCCGCATTGCCCGCCATCAGGCCGGGGGCGGCAAAACGGATCACCTGCCAGAACGGGAAATTCCACGGCATCACCGCAAGCACGACGCCGAGCGGCCGGAAGGCGACATAACTCTTGCGCGCGTCGGTCGCGATGATCTCGTCGGCGAGGTGCCGCTCGGCATGCTCGGCGAAATAGTCGCAGCAGGTCGCGCATTTTTCGACTTCGGCAACGCCATCCTTGAAGGGCTTGCCCATCTCCTCGGCCATCAAGCGGGCATAGTCCTTGGCGCGGTCGCGCAGGATCTGGCCGGCTTTTTTCATCGGGATGGCGCGATCGCGGAACGAAACATGCCGCCAGTCGAGATGCGCCCGGTGGGCCTGCTCGATGATCTGGGTCAATTCGCTCCGCTGCATTTCATCATAAGAAGAAACGGGCGTGCCGCTCGCGGGATTGATCGATTGGAATGTCATGGTTGCTCCCGTCTTGATTGTTGCCGCGGTGGGTTGTGCGGATAACGCGGAGGCTAGCACATGGTTTCGGGATCGTGCGTTGCGCAGGCGCGGCGAATTTCCTAATATTGCGCGGGCTGGCAATGAAATCTTTCCGCAAACGAACGACTTCCCGTTCCGTGGCCGCGATTATCGCGGCCTACGCCGTCGTTTTGCATGCCTTCCTCGGCGCGCTCTTCCTAAGCCAAAGCGCGACGGCGGCGACCGGACCGTTTGTCATCTGTCAGGTGGCGGGCGGTAATGCGAGCCACGACGTAGACGGTCAGGCTCCGGTTACGCCGGTCTCCTGTTTTGTCTATTGCGCGTCGCATGTCGCGGGTGCCGAGCCGCCGGCGCTGCCCAGCATCAGCGTTGCCGCCGTGCAGGGCGCGGCACTGCCGCTTGTTGCGGCTGCCGAGTTCGTGCGCGTTCCCGAACATTCTCCCAAGCTAGCGCAGGCGCCTCCGGCAAACGTGTGATCCGTCCGGCTGCAAGGCCGATTTGCTCACGTTTCAGGAGAAGATGATGCCTACGCTTACGCGCGCGTCGTGCGCGCTCATTATAGCTGCCTGCGCGGGAGATGCGCTGGCGCAATCGGTTACCGAGTTGCCCGCCATTACCGTGACGGCGCCGCGGCAAACGAGTGCCAGTGCGGCGCCGACCGTGGTGACCGTCCCGATGATGCAGCGGCCGGAAAGCCTGACGGCGAATTCCACCGAGCAGGCGATCCGCGAAATCCAGCAGACGCCGGGCGGCGTCGCAGTGGTTCCGGCCGAGGCTTATCGCGACACGCAGGCGGCGACGCTCAAGGATGTTCTCGATTATGTGCCCGGCGCATTCGTGCAGCCGAAATGGGGCGAGGACACGCGGCTCTCGATCCGCGGCTCGGGGCTGTCGCGCAACTTTCATCTGCGCGGCGTGCAGCTCTCGATGGACGGCATCCCGATCAACACCGCCGACGGTTACGGCGACTTTCAGGAGATCGATCCGACAGCCTATCAGCATGTCGATGTCTACAAGGGCGGCAACGGCCTGCGCTTCGGCGCGAACTCGCTGGGCGGGGCGATCAATTTCGTATCGCAAACCGGCCGCACGGCGAGCCCGTTCGAGGGACGGCTTGATTTCGGCAGCTTCGGTTTTCGCCGCCTGCAAGCCAGCACCGGCGGTGTGAGCGGGCCGTGGGACGGGTTTCTTACCGGCACCTATCAGCAAGCCGACGGCTATCGCGATCACAGCTGGGGCCACTCGGCGCGCGCCAGCATGAATTTCGGTTACCGGATTTCGCCGGACATCGAGACGCGGTTTTATTTTAACGCCAACGAAATCCGCCAGCGCATTCCGGGCGAGGTGGACAAGCAGACGGCGCTCACCTCGCCGAAGACGGCAAACCCCACCAACGCAACCTATGACTGGCAGCGCAACATCGATTCATTTCGCGTCGCCAACGTCACAACGTTCCGGACCGATAACGGCAAGATCGATGTCGGTGTGTTCGGCGTCGACCGCCACTTGATGCATCCGATCTTCCAGTGGCTCGACTATCATTATGTCGAATACGGCGCGTTCACGCGGCTTCTCGACGAGCGCAAGATCGCAGGCTTCGACAATCGTTTCGTCGCGGGTGTCAATCTGCACAACGGCGATACCGATGCGAAGAATTATGTGAATCTGCCGGGCGCGGTGAAGGGCGCGTTGCTGACCTACGACAAGCAATATTCCCGTAACTTGACCGCTTACGCCGAGAACTCGTTTTACTTCTTGCCTCGCGTCGCTTTCGTTGCGGGTACGCAATATGTGAACGCGGGCCGCAAGCAGGATCCGGTCGTCGGCGGCGATGCGAGTTTCGACAAGAATTACGATCTGTGGAGCCCGAAAATTGGCTTGTTGTGGGATGTCGATCGTACCTCGCAGGTGTTCGCGAATATCTCACGCAGCGCCGAGGTGCCGAGCTTCGGGCAGGGCATCGCGATCGACTTCAATACGCTGCAGCCGCAGCGCGCGACGACCTATGAAATCGGCACACGCGGGCGCAAGCCGGACCTGACGTGGGATCTTTCGATTTATCGCGCGAAGCTCACCGACGAATTGCAGTGCCTGAACTTCAACATCTACGGCACCTGTAGTGAGCGGAATATTCCGCACACCATTCATCAGGGCATCGAGGCGGGACTGGGGATCGCGGTGCTGAAGTCGCTGTTTGCGAACGGCAGCACGCCGGATCGTCTGTGGCTCAATACGGCTTACACCTACAGCGATTTCCGTTTCGACAACGACGCGACGTTCGGCAACAATCAGTTGCCGGTGGTGCCGCGGCATTATCTTCGTGCCGAGCTGCTCTACAAACATCCGAGCGGTTATTATTTCGGCCCGAACGTCGAATGGGTGCCGGTGTCGTACTTCGTCGACAACGCCAACACCTTCAAATCCGAATCCTATGTGCTGTGGGGCTTGCGCGCCGGTTACGATCCGGGCGGCAACTACTCGTTCTACATCGAAGCGAGAAACCTCGCGGACAAGGCGTATATTTCGAGCGCGAATGCGGTCGATGTTTACAGCCCCGCCAATCCCAACCTGTTCAACCCCGGCAACGGCCGCGCGATCGTCGGCGGCTTGCGCCTGAAGATGTGAGCATCATGAGAGCCCTGCTGATTGCGGCCATGCTTTCGCTTCTGTGGCTTGGCGGTTCTTCCGCCGAGCCGCAGGAAGCCCTGGCGGTCCGCGCGATGCTGAAAAGTATTTTTGAAAAACCCGACGTGCCGCTTGTCGTCGAGCCCGTTGCGGTGGCGGGGGATTATGCGCTGGCCGACTGGGAGCAGGGCGAGATGGGCGGACGGGCGCTGCTTCGAAAGAAAAACGGAAATTGGGAAGTCGTGCTATGCGCGGGCGACGAGATCAGGGAAGCGCAGGCGCTTCGCTCCGCTGGCATTCCCCCCGATCTTGCGGCGAGCCTATCGAGCGAACTCGCTAGAGCCGAAAGCAAGCTTTCGCACGCGAGGCTCGAAAAATTTTCGTCATTCAAGGGTCTTGTCCGCATGGAGCATGGCGCGCACCCTCACCAGTGAAAGAGAACATCATGAAAAAGTCCGGCGTTTTGTTCGCAATGTTCCTGACGATGGGAATTTCATCGGCGCAGGCGCACATCACCCTCGAGCGCGGTGAAGCGGCCGCAGGCAGTCCGTACAAGATCGTGCTGCGCGTGCCGCATGGCTGCGAGGGTTCGGCGACGACGAAGATCGACGTGAAGCTGCCCGAAGGCATCATCGCCGCGAAACCGATGCCGAAAGCAGGCTGGGAGCTTTCGATCAAGAACGGCGCCTTTGCGCGCGGTTATTCTTTCTATCACGGCATCACGTTGAAAGAGGGCGCGCGCGAGATTTCGTGGAGCGGCAAGTTGCCGGACGAATACTACGACGAATTCGTCATCGCGGCTTTCGTCGCAAAGGAGCTTGCACCGGGGCCGCTGTATTTTTCGGTGAAGCAAACCTGCGAAAAAGGCGAAGCCGACTGGTCGGAAATTCCGGCGGCGGATCGGGATGCGCATTCGCTGAAGTTTCCGGCGCCCGCGCTCAACGTGACCGAACCCCACCCTCACGAGCACAAGCACTAAAAAAAGAGCACGGCCCCGCGGGGGAGCAGCGGGGCCGTGCGGTGCCGATCTCCGGGGAGCGGGAGCGGCACTTCGGGTCGCGATCCGGTTTCGCGCCCTAGCTGGTGAATTTTAGAAAGGTAAGATCACGTCCGAGACCTGTTGCCCCCAGCGCGGTTGCTGCACGTCGGTGATCTGGCCGCGGCCGCCGTAAGCGATACGGGCCTGCGCGATCTTCGCCGAGTCGAGCGTGTTGTCGTTCTCGATATCCTCCGGCCGCACGATGCCGGCGACCTTGAGTTCGCGGATTTCGAAATTGACGCGGATCTCCTGTTTGCCCTCGATCACGAGGTTGCCGTTCGGCAAGAGTTGCGTGACGACCGCGGCGACGTTGGTCTTCAACTGTTCGGAACGATTGACCGAGCCCTTGCCGTCGCTGGACGATGTGGAATCGGCGGTGAGCAGGCGCCCCGGGATCGGCGTTTTGGTCAGCGGCACCTTGGAAAGACCGAACAGGTTGGCAATGCCGGAATCTTCCTTGTTGTCGCGGCTCCTCTGCGTTTCGTTGGCGACATTGGCGCTGTCGGTAAAGTTCACCTTCACCGTGAGGATGTCGCCGACCTGATGCGCGCGCTGGTCCTTGAAGAAGGCGCGCGAGCCATTCCGCCACAGCGAGTTCGGATTGTAGGAGGCGGGGATCGGCTCCGGCATCGGCATTGTCACCGGCTTGTAGCCGCGCATTGCTGTCGGGTTTTCGACAGCAGCGAGCTTTGGCTCCTTGCCGACGTTGGCGAGGCGATCGAGATAGGCGCAGCCGCCGCTCGAGCACATCACCAGTGCGATTACGCCGAGCTTGAGAAGATTGCGGATAGACATGACAGCCTCACGAGGATGGAGAAACAGACTCACTTCACGGAACCGGTGGTTTCAATCGAGGCGGCGCGCGCCGTCTTCATCGAACGGACGATCACGTGACCGGGGCCGTCGACGGTGGCTTGCACCGTGCGCTTCGATTGCGGATTGAAGACCTGAATGACGTCGCCTTCGGTGCCGGATTCGACGGCACGGGCGCGGACGGAGAGCACGACGCCGGGGCTCTCGAAGGTGAGCGTCACGGTGTCGCCGCGGCCGACGAGTTCGGGCTTCATCATTTCGGAAACGCGGAGCGGAACGCCTGCGCGCAGGTCGCGGCGCGCGGCGTGGCCGATCACGGCGGCGATATTGCGGATGGTATCGGCTGTAAGCTCGGCTTTCGCCCGGCGCTGCATTTCGATGTCGCCGTCGCGGATGATTTCGCCGCGGACCATGGCGCGCGCGAGTGTCGGCACTTCCATGCTTTCATAAAGGTAGCCGGAGATGCGCGCGGTTCTTTTGCGCGCTGCTGCGCTGCCGGGCATGTCGAGACTGGCGTCGAAGCGCTGCGAGCGCGGATCGTAATTGAACTGCACGATGCGCAGCGCGATCGCGGCGTTCGGCTCGACAACGAACGGCCGCACGCCCGAGTCGAAGTAAACCGAGACGTTACTGGCGTCGCCGATACCGATTTGTTTCGCGGCGGTCTCCGCGACGGCGCGCTCGATCTCGGTGATCGGAATAGTGCGGGCGGCGCGGGTGATGACGACCTCGGAAACACCGCGGGTGTCGAATACCGATACGCCGTTGGCGCGTGCCGCCTCGATGATGCGATAGACCTGGATGGTGCCGGTCTGGCCGAGTTCCGGCGCGCGGAATACCGGCGTTTTGGCGTTCGTCCCGATGTTTTCGATCAGATCGCCCAGGCGGACGAAATCGCCCTCGACCGCAGCCGTATCTTTCAGCGTCGGCACCGCCGGATCGGCCGGCGTATTGGCGAGCGCGGGCGCGGCGAGAACGGCGGCAGCGAAGGTGAGGGCGAAAAGCGTGCGCATGATCATTCTCCTCAGCGCAGCATCTGCACGGTCGATTGCAGCATGTCGTCGGCGGCGCTGACGACCTTGGCGTTCATCGAATAGGCGCGCTGCGCGGTGATGAGGTCCGAAATCTCGGTGACGGCGCTGACGTTCGAGGACTCGAGCTGGTTCTGGAGCAGGTTGCCCATGCCATCGACGCCGGGATTGCTGATCTGCGGCGTGCCGGAGGCGTCGGTTTCGAGATAAAGATTGTCGCCGATCGATTGCAGGCCGACCTTGTTGACGAAACGCGCGAGTTGAATCTGCCCGAGCACGGTGTTCTGCGACTGGCCCGGCAACAGTACCGAGACTTCGCCCTGCTGGCTGATCTGGATGTTGCTCGAGTTCTGCGGAAAGGTGATCGACGGATCGACGAGATAGCCTTCCGGCGTGACGAGCCGGCCCTGATCGTCGGTCTCGAACGAGCCCGCGCGCGAATAGGCAGTGCGTCCATCCGGCATCAGGATGCGGAAGAAACCTTCACCGCGGATCGCGACGTCGAGATCCTTGCCGGTCGGCAGGAGATTGCCTTGCGTCATGACGCGCGGCGTGCCGGTCGTCTTGACGCCCGCGCCGATATCTAGGCCGACGGGCAGGCGGTTGCCCTGGTTCGAGGAGTTCGCGCCGGCGCGGCGCAGGGTCTGGTACATCAGATCCGAGAACTCGGCGCGCTGCTTCTTGTACGCCGTGGTCTGCATGTTGGCGATGTTGTTGGAGATGATCTGAACGCTCATCTCCTGAGCCACCATTCCGGTCGCTGCTGTGTAAAGTGCGCGCATGTTCGTGCTCCCCTATGCGCCTTACGAAGTGGTGTCGGCGAGCTTGTTGATCGCCGTCTTCCGAAGGTCGTCGGTATTGGTCATCATGCTCGACAGCGATTGATAGGCGCGCATCACTTCCATCATGCGCGACATCTCGATGATCGGGCGGACGTTCGATTTTTCGATCGAGCCTTGCGTCACCGAAGTCTTTTCAGTGACGGGCTGCGCGGTCTGGCCGGCGGCGGCGTAAAGGCCGTTGCCTTCGCGCACCAGCGCGTTCTCGTTGTTGAAGCGGACGATGTTGAGCTTGGCGCGCTCGATCACCTGGTTCTGGATGCCGTTGATTGCGGTGATGGTGCCTTCGCGGCTGAAGGTGATGTTGCTGTCCTGCTGGTCGAACTGGATCGGGCCGTTCTGGCCGCGCACCCGGTGTCCCTGCATGTTCACGAGTTCGCCCTTCTCGTTCGTCGTGAAGGAGCCGTTGCGCGTGTAGCGGTCGCCCTGCGGCGTTTCGACGACGAAGAAGCCTTCGCCGCGGATCGCAAGATCGAGCGTGCCGCCGGTCTGCTGGAGCGAGCCCTCGGAGAAATCGGTCGTCGAGCCGCTCTCGCGGACATAAGAGACGCGCTGGTCGGCCGGCGAGGGATGGGCGATGCGCGCCTTGGAGGAGAGATACTCCTCGAAGGTGACGTCGTTCGCCTTGAAACCGTTGGTGTCCATGTTCGCGAGGTTGTTCGCGATCACGTCCATCTCGCGCCGTAACGTGACCTGCTTCGACAGGCTCACATAAAGTGCATTCTGCATGGGCTTAGCTCCCCTAATGCCCGTTCGGATCGTGCTCCCCAGCTCGATCCGCTCATCTCATTGCAGGGGCTGTGCCAAGTCTCTTTGTTGTTCTATTTCAATGATTTAGCAAAAATGGCGGGCCAAAACGCCCGGCACAAGCGGCGCTCCCGGCAAGGATCGCCCGGCAAAAATTGCCGCTTAAAGGCTTCGTTAACCATCCTTACCTAGCGTTTACGCCAGCTCTCGTTTCGCGGCCGCCCGGATTCGCGAAATGCAAATGGAGGATCGGAGCCATGGCGGAAGCGGCAGCGGCGGACGGGCCGGAAACCGAAGGCGCGGAAGGCGCAGGCAAGCGCGGCCTGATCGGCAAGATCCTCGCCCCGATCCTGGGTCTCAACAAATTCGTGCTGATGGGCATCGGCGCCGGTGTGCTGTTGCTCGGGGGCGGCGGCTATTTTCTGCTCGGCGGCAGCCATCACGACAAGGCGGCCGAAGCGCCGAAGGCGCTATTTTACGATCTGCCGGACATGACGGTGAACCTCTCGGCTTCCCCGGACCGGCCGCAATACCTGCGCATGAAGATCACGCTCGAGGTCGAGAACACGCATGTCGTCGATGCGATCAAGCCGGTGATGCCGCGCGTTGTCGATACGTTCCAGACGCATTTGCGCGAACTGCGCATCAGCGATCTTGAAGGCTCGGCCGGGTTGTTCCGGCTGCGCGAGGAACTGACGCGCCGCGTCAACCTCGCCATCGCGCCCAACCGTATTCGCGCGGTGCTGTTCCGCGAAATTGTCGTCCAATAGCGAGAACCCATGCCGACCGACCAGGAACTCGCCGAAGAGTGGGCAAAGGCAGAAGCCGGTAACGTCACCGCGAGCGGCGGCATGTCGAACGACGACATGGCCGCGCAATGGGCGGCGATGGTCGAGGAAAATCCGGTTGATGCGCGCGCCAAGGGCGGCGCCGATCGCATTTTGAATCAGGACGAGATCGACGGCCTACTCGGCTTCAGTCTCGAAAACCTTGCGCTCTCCGATCACTCCGGCATTCGCGCGATCATCGACTCGGCGATGGTCTCTTACGAGCGTCTGCCGATGCTCGAAATTGTCTTCGACCGCCTGGTGCGGCTGATGACGACGAGCCTTCGCAACCTCACATCCGACAATGTCGAAGTCTCGCTCGACCGCATCACCTCAGTGCGCTTCGGCGAATATCTCAATTCCATTCCGCTGCCGACGATCCTCTCCGTCTTCAAGGCGGAGGAGTGGGACAATTTCGGGCTTCTCTCGGTCGACTCCAACCTGATCTATTCGATGATCGACGTGCTGCTCGGCGGCCGCCGCGGCCAGAGCAAGACGCGCGTTGACGGCCGGCCTTACACGACAATCGAAACCAATCTCGTCCGCCGTATGATCGAGGTCGTGCTTGCCGATGCCGAGGCCGCGTTCCGGCCGGTTTCGCCGGTGCGCTTCACCATCGACCGGCTGGAAACCAATCCGCGCTTTGCCGCGATCTCGCGGCCGACCAACGCTTCGATCCTGGTTCGCCTTCGGATCGACATGGAAGATCGCGGCGGCAACATCGAGCTATTGCTGCCTTACGCCACCATCGAGCCGATCCGCGAGACGCTGCTTCAGGCGTTCATGGGCGACAAGTTCGGCCGCGACCCGATCTGGGAAGGGCACCTCGCCAACGAAATCTGGCAGGCGGAAGCCGAAGTAAATGCCGTGCTTTACGAGGGGCTGCTGCCGCTCAAGAAGCTGATGAATCTCGAGGTCGGCGAAACGCTCGTCCTCGACATCAAGCCCGACACGCTGGTGAAAGTGCGTTGCGGCGAGGTGGTGCTGACCGAAGGCCGCATGGGCCATGTCGGCGAAAAAATCGCCGTGAGTGTCGCGAGCCCCTTGCGGCGGCCGCGCACCACGATGTCGATGTTTGAAAACGCAGGAACAATGAAAAGAGCGGAGGCCTCATGATTGCGAACAGCTACGGATTGATTATCGAAGGACTGGTCGCAGTGCTGCTCGCGCTGACGATCGGTTATTGCATGTTGCTCAATCGCCGCCTGACGCGGCTTCGGAACGACGAGCATTCCTTCAAGGACACGATCGCCGAACTCATCACTGCGACCGAAAGCGCCGAGCGCGCCATTGCGGGCCTCAAGATGACGGTGCGCGAGAGCGAGGAAATTCTCGCCAAGCGCCTGCGCGATTCCGAACTGATCGCAACCGACCTGCAGCGCGAATTGAAGCGCGGCGAGGGCGTCCTTTCGCGCATCATCCGTATCACGGAAGCGGCGAACGACACGCGGCCGCAGGAACTTGAAGCGGCGCCCGTCCCGATGCCGGCGGTGCCCGAACCCGTGCTGAACGCGCAGGCGCTGATCCGCCGCCGCGCGGCGGAAACCGTCGCGGCAGCGCAGGCGCTTGCCAATCGCGCCCGGCTGCGTGCCGGGCAGGCAGCCTGACACCAAGACTAGGCGAGCATTGAGCGATGGAATTGCGGCTCATTCCGGTGGTGGCTTTTGCGGCGGCGAGCTTGCTCGCCGTCAAGATCGTCACGCTTGCGGAGATGGGCCGCGCGCTGCCGGAAGCGGCGGTGCTTTCGCCGAATGAGCTTGCCTCTATCAATAACGGCGACATCACCGGCTCGACGCCCGCCGCGAAGAAAGAAGACCGGCCGCATGGCGCGCCCAAGGGTGTGACGACGACGCCGCCACCCGAGACGCCGAACATCGGCGGTGCGAAATTCGTCGCCGGCGGCGGCTCGCAGGCGGAACGCGCGCTTTACGAAAAACTTGGCGAGCGGCGCGAGACGCTCGACAAGCGCCAGCGCGATCTTGAGCTGCGCGAGAACATGCTGAAGGAAGCCGAAGCGCGGCTACAGATGCGGCTCGACGAGCTGAAGGACATCGAAAATCGCATCAACGGCAAGGGCGGCGAGCAGCGCGCGAGGCTCAAGGACATCGTATCGATGTACGAGACGATGAATCCGAAGCAGGCGGCGCAGATTTTCGACAAGCTCGACCAGACCGTGCTGGTCGATGTGGCGGTCGCCATGAAGCCCTCGAAGCTTTCGGCGGTGATGGCGGTGATGACGCCGGACGGCGCCCAGCGCCTCACGGTGGAACTCGCCAAGCGCAGCGAAGGCGGCGAGCAGGGCCTGCCCTCGACCGACCTCAAAAAAATCGAAACGAAACCAGCTAGTTAGCTCGTAGCTGCCGAACCCGGAGACGCCTCGCGGCCGTAAGCCCGCATTAAGGACGTTTCATTAGGGTTTGCCGCGGGTTGGCTCCTGTTCGGAGCCGCGGCGTTTTTTACGAGTACGAGTGTCATGCGTAGCGTTTTTCCGGCGGGCATTGCCTTCTCCGCGGCTTACTTCGCCGCCCGCCGCTTTCTCATCAATCCGCTGCTCGTCATGCTGGTCGGCGTTGCGCTGACATTCGCCGCGCGCGCGCAAAATGCGCAGAGCCCGGCGCCGATCTCGGCGGATATCGCCGCCTATACCGATCAGGGCTACGGCCGCCTGCTGATCACGTTCTCGCAGGAGACGAAGGCGCGGGTGCGCGTCGAGAACAGCATCGTGGTCGTCGATTTCGGCAAGCCCGTGCGCATGAATGTCGACAAGCTCGCGTCTCGCCTCCAGGGTTATGTCACCGCGGTGCGCCGCGATCCGGACGGCACGGCGCTGCGCTTCGCGCTGAACGGCAAGCCCACCGTCAACGTGATGGAGGCGGCGGAAAAACTGTTCATCGATCTTCTGCCCGAGGACTGGGTCGGGCTGCCGCCGGGCCTGCCGACGGCGGTGGTGGACGAACTCGCGCGCCGCGCGCGCGAAGCCGAGCACAAGGCCAAGATGGACCGGTTCGGGCCGCAGAAGGTCTATCAGCCGGTGAAGCTGCGTTACGCCAGCGCGCCGACCTTCGCGCGCTTCAGTTTTGAAATGGCCGAGCCGCTGCCTGTCGTGAACGAGCAGGACGGCCAGGAAGTGCGGATTATTTTCGGCGTGCCGGTGAAGGTCGATTTCGGCGAGGTCTTCGCCGCGCTGCCGCCGGGCGTCGTCGGCCTCGACGCCGACTATCAGTCCGAACGGACGATCGTGCGCCTGGTGCTCGCGCCGGAAGCGAGCGTGCGCACCTTTCAGGAGAACGCGGCGTTCGTCGCCGACGTCATGCAGGGCAAGGCGGAGACGCCGAAGGATATTCAGGGCCTCCTGAAAACGCTCGATGCGGGCGAGCAGCTTGCCGAGACGAAACCCGAGACAAAGCCTGCCGCGAAGCAGGAACTCGCCGCCGTCGCGCCGCAAGAGACGAAAGAAGAAATGAAGGCGCCCGCCGTTCCGGTCGTCATGCCCGAAGCACAGGCCGAAACGAAAGCGCCGCGCGCCGGCGCGCAGCCCGTGAAGCCTACCAACGAAGCGATCTTCGCCGCCGTCACGCGCCAGCCGAACGGCGTGTCGATCGAACTGCCGTTCAACGAAATGGTTTCAGGCGCGATGTTCCGGCGCGGCGACTGGACATATCTCGTGCTCGACACCGCGCGCCAGATCCGGCTCGGCGACCTCGTCAACGACACCGCGCAGAACGTGAAGAATTTCGAGCAGAGCAGGCTTGATGGCGGTCAGCTCATCAAGCTCAAGATCGAGGCGTCGCGCCTCGCGAGTCTAGCAACCGACGACAAAGGCTGGACGCTACAGATCGGCGGCAGCCTCACCAGCCCGACGCGGCCGATCCCGGCGCGTCGCGTGTTCGTCGGGCAGGGCCGTGGCGGGGTATTCATCCCGTTGGTCTCGCCGGTTCACGCCTACAATCTCAAGGACAGCGAGATCGGCGACGATCTCGTGGTGGTGACGGCGGCATCCCCGGTGCGCGGCCTCGTGCGCGGCCAGGACTTCGTCGATTTCAACGCGCTCGCTTCGGTGCATGGCGTCGCGCTCGCGCCGAAGGCCGACGACATCGCGGTCGAACTTTCGATGGAAGGCGTCACGATCACGCGGCCGCGCGGCCTTGAAGTTTCCGAGATGAGCAGCGTGCTGCCGGCGTTGCCGGAAAAGACGCGCGGCGCCGAGAACGCCTCGACCGCGCTCGACCCCGATATCTGGCAGGAAGAACGCGCCGCCAATTTCGAGGAGCGCGAAGTCGAGCTTGCGCGCTCGCTCGCAGAAGCGCCGATCGCGGCGCGCGCCGAGAAGCGGCTGACGCTCGCGCGCTTTTATCTCGCGCGCGGCCTTGCCTCGAATGCCGCCGGCACCCTCGATGCGGCAAGCGAAAGCGAAACGAAATACGGCTCCGATATTTCGCGCGCGCTCCTGCACGGCTATGCGCAGCTTTCACTCGGCCGTGCGAAGGATGCTTTCCGCGACTTCAGCAATGCGGTGCTGGCGAAGTTGCCGCAGGCGGCGCTTCTGCGCGCCAGTGCGCTCTCCGGCATGGGGCGCTATCCCGAGGCGCGCGACCAGTTCAATTCCGGCAAGCAGGCGGTGGCGACGCTGCCGATCGATGTGCAGCGCCGCGTCCTCATGGATGCGTTGCGCACGATGGTCAGCGCCAGCGACTTCAGCGCCGCGACCGACATTCGCGGCGAACTCGATGTCGTCGGCGTGCCGCCGGAGATGAAGGCGCCGCTCGGCGTGCTTTCGGCGCAGCTTGCGGCCGGACTCGGCCGCCGGGACCAGGCGATCAATCTCTATGCCGAGATCGCGGCGGGCCCCAAAGGCCCGGCGATGGCGGAAGCGCGGCTCAAGCTCGTCGAGATGCGCCTCAAGAATGGCGACTTCGACCGGCAGCATGCGATCGAAGGGCTCGAGACGCTCTCTTTCGTGTGGCGCGGCGATGAAACCGAAGTGCAGGCGATGCAGCTGCTCGGCCGGCTTTATGTTGGCGAGGCGCGCTATCGCGACGCGTTCAACCTGCTCGACGGCGCGATGCTGGTGCGGCCCGAGAGCGATACGACACGCGGCTTCTACAACGAGATGGCGGCGACTTTCGAGGACCTGTTCCTGTCGGATCGCGCAAAGTCGATCGATCCGCTTGAAGCACTCGCGCTCTATTACGATTTCTCGAAGCTGACGCCGATCGGCCGCCGCGGCGACGAATTGATCCGGCGGCTCGCCGACCGGCTGGTGTCGGTCGATCTTCTCGATCAGGCGGCGGATCTTCTCGACTATCAGGTGAAGTACCGGCTCACCGGCGTTGCGAAAGCGCAGGTTGCGGCCAAGCTCGCCTGGGTGCAGCTCCTCAATCACAAGCCCGCGCCCGCGGTGCAGGCGCTTGCCGAAACGCGCATCGCCGATCTGCCGGGTGACTTGCGCGACCAGCGTTTGATGCTGGAGGCGCGCGCACTCTCGGAGCTTCGCCGCTACGATGCGGCGCTCGAGCTTGCCGCCGGTCTGCCGGGCAAGGAAGCCGACCGGCTGCGCGGCGACATCTTCTGGTCGGCGAAGCGCTGGCGCGAAGCAGGCGAAGCCTACGAGAAGCTCCTCGGCGCGCGCTGGCAGAAGGCGAAGCCGCTCGACGACATGGAGCGCGCCGACGTGCTGCGCGCGGGGATCGCGTTCACGCTCGGCAACGAGACGATCGGGCTTGCGCGGCTCAGGGACCGCTACGCGGCCAAGATGCCCGACGGCGCCGAGCGCACGGCCTTCGGCATCATGACGGCGTCCGGGAACGATGCGAAGAAGATGACGGATGTTTCCAAGGTGCTCTCGACCGTCGATAGCCTGCGGCTGTTCCTGAAGCTCTATCAGGCGCGCTATCCCGACAAGCCGCTGCCCGAGACGGCGGAAGCCAAGCCCCAGAAGGTTTCGGCGCGTTAGACGAACACGGCTCGATGTCCTAGCCTTTCATATTCTCGGGTGGGGGCCGCGCCGATGAGCATCTTGTTCAGGATATTTCTTGCGCTCGCCTTCATGAGCCCGGCGCTTGCATTGGCGCAAGCGCCCAAAAAGGCCGTCGCGTCTCCCGCCTTGCAGGCGGAGTTCGACAAATTCATCGCGAGCTTCCGCAAGGGCTCAAGGCGAACGATGCAGGGGCCGTCGCCGGCATGACCAAATTGCCTTTCATGGGCGACAAGAATTATTCCGATGCCGCACAGTTTCGCGCCAAGGGTTATGCTGAATTTCTCCCCGCGAAAGATCGCGCCTGCATTCAGCGCAAGAAGGCGGTTTATGAGCGGGATCAGGAGAACAACGACAATTATTTCATCTTCTGCGGCGAGCAAATCTTTACGTTCACCCGAACGCCGGCGGGCTTCCTGTTTACAGATATTGGGGTGAACGACTAGCGCGTTACGTCTGGAAGCTCTGCACCAGCGAGCCCGCGATCAGGCTCCAGCCGTCCACCAGCACGAAGAAGATCAGCTTGAACGGCAGCGAGATCATCGCCGGCGGCAGCATCATCATGCCCATCGACATCAGGACCGAAGCGATCACGAGGTCGATGACGAGGAACGGCACGAACAGCAAAAAGCCGATCTCGAAGGCGCGGCGCAGTTCGGAAATCATGAAGGCCGGCATCAGGACGCGAAGCGGTACGGCATTGGCGTCGGCGGCCGGCGGCTCTTTCGCAAGATCCATGAACAGCGCGAGGTCTTTCTCGCGCACGTTCTTGATCATGAAGCTCCTGAACGGCACAACGCCGCGCTCGAAGGCCTGCTGCGGCTGGATTTCGCCCGCGACGAGCGGCTGCACGCCTTGCTCATAGGCGGTCTGGAACGCCGGACCCATCACGAACGCAGTGAGGAACAGCGCGAGCGACACCACCACGGTATTGGGCGGGGCGGTTTGCAGGCCGATGGCGCTCCGCAACAGCGAGAGCACGATGACGATGCGGGTGAAGGACGTAACCATCACCAGGATCGCCGGTGCGATCGACAGGACGGTGATGAGCGCGACGAGCTGGATCACCCGTTCGGTGAGCCCGGCGCCTTGTCCGAAATTGATGCTGACGTCCTGGGCGAAGGCAGGCGAGGCGAATGCGAGCAGAGTCGCAGACGCGACTGCGCCGGCTACGGCAATGCGAAGCCGGCGCGTTCGGTTCATGCAGGATCTTTTCCGCTCGGCTTCAGAAGGTTCGCCATTTCTTCTTCGAGCGTCGAGAACACGTCACCGCCTTTGTCGGCGGCAGGCGCAGCCGGTGCAGGTGCTGCAGCCGCGGCTTGCGGTTCGGCACGGAGCGGCGGTGCGACGCGCGGCTCTTGTGCGGGCCGTGCCGGCGGCGGAACGTCCGGCGCGGGCGACCGCAACGCGGCTTCGAGACGCTGCGCCATGTCGGAGAATTGCGGCTGCACGCGCGGCGCGGCTGCGGGCGCAGGCGCTGCGGCAGGAACCATGCGCGGTGCTGCGGGCGGCGGAGGCGGCGGGGCCATGCGCGGCGCGGCGGCAGGCGCTTGAGGCATGGGGGCCTGAGGCATCGGCGCAGGGGCGCGCGCGGCGGGTGCCGGGCGTTGCGGCGCCGGGCGCGGCGCGGGCGGCTCCTCGTAGTAGGGCTCGTCCATCGGCACGAGCGAAGGATCGTATTCGGGCTCGACCGGTTCGATCGGCGCGCGCTGCGGTGCGTGACGCTGCTGCTGAGGCTGCGGCGCGAGCATCGGGCCTGCCGGATGGGCGCGCACGACATTGGCCTCGACGACGACGTCGGTCGGGCCGCCGATCATCAGGAGATGCTCGACATTGTCGCGGCGGATCAACACGAGGCGGCGGCGCGCATCGACGACAGCCGAATCGAGCACCGCGAGTCGCGGCTGGCGGGCGCGGCCGCCGGAACTGCCGGACGGACGGGCCGAACTGAACTGGCGGATCAGCCAGGCGGTGAGGCCGATCAAAACCATCACCAGCACGAAGGCGATGACGAATTTCAACGCCGAATTTTCGATACCCAGAAATTCACTCATCTTGGCTCCTCGGGCGCCATTCCAGCGAGCGGCGCATTTGCGGCAGCTAGGCAAAAAATGCCGTCCGCATACCTAATAAACGGTTAACGCTTGAGACCGATTCCGCCAAGTTTGAGGCGGAGCGGCCGCCGGAACAACGCGTTCCACGGCCATTTGATCCCATTAACCCCGCCTTAACTATAAGCCCGGCAATTATTGCCGGGAAAGGGCGCCGCTGGGGAGCGGGAGCGTCCTTGCAACGGGCCTGGGAGCAAGGTCATGGCGATCACCGATCTGCCGCTGTTTTCGATGCTGAAAACCCGGATGCACTGGCTCGAGCAGCGCCAGAAGCTGCTCGCCGAAAACGTCGCCAATTCCAACACGCCGAACTATCGCGCGCGCGATCTCAAGCAGCTCGACTTCAAGAGCACGCTCGAGGCTTCGCTCGGTTCGGCGAATAGGGGCTCAACAGGCATGGGCTCAACAGGCATGGGTTCCGCGGGCATCACTTCCGCAAGCGTGGGGATGTCGGTGACGCAGGCCGGCCACTTGCGCGGCGGCAGCGGCACGCGCGGCTTCGACATCAATCCGTCGGGCGGCTTCGAGACGACGCCGAGCCAGAACTCGGTCGTGCTCGAAGACGAGATGATGAAGGTCGCGCAGACGCAGCTCGATCACCAGACGGCCATTTCGCTCTATCAGCGCGGCGTCGGCATGATCAAAACCGCGCTCGGCAAGGCTTGAGGGAGGCGCCGATGGATTTCATCCGCACCATGATGATCGCGGCGTCCGGCCTGCGCGCGCAGACCGACCGCATGCGGATCATCTCCGAGAACATCGCCAACGCCGATTCGACCGCCGCCAATTCGCAAAGCGACCCGTATCGCCGGCGCATCCCGACATTCCGCTCGGCCTTCGACAAGGAGTTGCAGGCCAACGTCGTGCAACTCGGCAAGATCCAGACCGACAAGTCCGACTTCACGGTGCGCAACGAGCCGGGCAATCCGGCGGCCGATGCCGCGGGCAACGTCAAATATCCGAACGTCAATACGCTGATCGAAACCGTCGACATGCGCGAGGCGCAGCGTTCCTACGAGGCGAACCTCAATGTCATCGGCGCGACGCGCCGGATGATCTCGCGCACGCTCGATCTTCTGAAAGCTTAAAGGGGGGCTAGACCATGACTGTCGCATCCACCGCCGCGAATGCCTATGCGGCGCTCCAGCGCATCGCTCCGAACGGCGGCGCGCAGGATCTGTTGAAGCCGAAAGGCGAGGGCGGCAGCTTCGGCGCGATGCTGGAAAGCGCGATGGAGAAGGTCGTCGCGCAAGGCCACGCCACCGATATGAAGGCGCGCGAGCTTGCCGCCGGCAAGGGCGACCTCATCGACGTCGTGACGGCCGTCGCCGATTCGGAAGTCACCGTGCAGACGCTCGTGTCGGTGCGCGACAAGATGATCTCCGCCTACGAAGAAATCATGCGGATGCCGATTTAGAGCATGACCCCGAAAAGTGTGTAGCGGTTTTCGGACAAGTTCATGCTCCATCAAACAAGAATAGGAATCACAAAATGACCGGGGCTGATGTTCTCGATATCGCGCGCGACGCGATCTGGACGGTGCTGATATTGTCGGCGCCGATGATGGTGGTGGCGCTCGTCGTGGGCGTTGCGATCTCGCTCTTGCAGGCGCTGACGCAAATCCAGGAAATGACGCTCACCTTCATCCCGAAAATTCTCGCGATGTTCGTGACGCTGTTGCTGGCGCTGCCGTTCATGGGCGACGTGTTGCAAAGCTATATGGCGCGGATCGCCGAGCGCATCGTCTCGCCGGGCTGAAGAAGCGCGGCGTAGGGCCGATGGCCGCCTCATGACGATCAACCTCACTTTCCTGCCGACGCTGGCCGCGACGTTCATGCTGATGTTCGCGCGGCTCGGCACGATGACGATGCTGATGCCGGGGCTCGGCGAGCAGGGCATTCCGGTGCGGGTGCGGCTCGTCATCGCCGTCATGCTGACGCTGGTGATGATGCCGCTGCACCAGGCGGCCTATGCGAACGTCGATCTCTCCAACTTTGCGCCGGTGGTAGGTCTCCTCATCAAGGAAATCATCATCGGCGTCGTGCTCGGCATGGCCGGGCGGCTGACGATCTCGGCATTGCAGGTCGCGGGTGTCGTCGTCGCGCAGCAGCTCGGCATCGGCTTTGCGAGCACTGTCGATCCCTCGCAGCAACAGCAGACGGCGATCGTCGGCAGCTTCCTGACGATGCTCGGCATTGTGCTGATCTTCGCGACGGACCTCCATCATCTCGTCATCGGCGCGCTCGAACAGAGCTACCGCATCTTCGCGCCCGGCGCGCCGCTGCCGGTTGACGATTTCGCGCAGCTTATTCTCATCACGACGGCGGGCGCGTTCCGCGTCGGCGCGCAGATCGCGGCGCCGTTTTTGGTGTTCGGACTTCTGTTCAATGTCGGCCTTGGCGTGCTCGCGCGGCTGATGCCGCAGGTGCAGATCTTCTTCCTCGGCATCCCGGCCTCGATCATGCTCGGCTTCTTGCTGCTCTCGCTTATCCTCGCGGCGGTGATGGCGGTGTTTCTCGGTTACGTCGGCACGATGCTCGGCGACCTGGCGCTTCGGTAACGGAGACATCAGGTGGCCGACAGCGACGACAACGATAAAACAGAAGACCCAACACAGAAACGCCTCGACGAAGCGATCAAGGAGGGCAACGTCGCCAAGAGCCAGGAGGTCAACACCTGGTTCATGCTTGTCGGCGCAACGCTCGCGATCGGAATCTTCGGCGGCGGCGCCGTGACCAAGATGGCGCTCCTGTTTCGCGATTTTCTCGGCCGTATCGGCAATATCGGCGAGCATAATTTCTCGTACACGCGCTTTGCCGCGGGCCTGCTTGGCGATGTGCTGATGATCGTCGCGCCGTTCGGCGGCATCCTGTTTCTTGCGGCGCTTGCCGGAAACTATGTGCAGCACGGCCCGCTGTGGACGACGAAGGCGCTTGCACCGAAGCTGTCGCGGCTTTCGCCGCTCTCGGGCGTGCAACGCATCTTCTCCAAGAACGGACTGTTGCAGCTTGCCAAGAGCATCGCGAAATTCGTGATCATCGGCAGCGTCATCTTCTTCGTCGTCTACCCGGAAATCCCGCGCATCAAGCTTCTGGTCAGCAGCGACGTCTCGCAGATGATGCCCATGCTGCTGACGCTGACGCTGCGGCTGATGTTCGGGGTCTGCGCGGTGATGGGGCTCTTGGCTGCCGCCGACTGGTGGTGGGCGCGCTATAGCTGGTACGAGAAGCTGCGCATGACGGTGCGCGAGATCAAGGAAGAGCACAAACAGTCGGAAGGCGACCCGACGGTCAAGGCCAAGCTCCGCCAGGTCCGCCGCATGCGGCTCCGGAAGAACATGATGAAGAACGTCGAGAAGGCGACGGTCATCATCACCAACCCGACGCACTATGCCGTCGCGCTGCAATACGAGCCCGGCATGAACGCGCCGATCTGCGTCGCCAAGGGCATGGATCTCATCGCCCTCAAGATCCGGGCCATCGCCGAGGACCGCCGGATTCCGCTGATCGAGAACCCGCCGCTGGCCCGCGCGCTGCACAAAACCGTGGATATCGACCAGGAGGTGCCGCCCGAGCACTACAAGGCGGTGGCCGAGGTCATCGGCTACGTCATGCGGCTGCGGCGGAACGTCCGGTATCAATAAGGCACATAATCAATAAGGCAGGGGTGGCGCTTGCGAAACAGTGGGATTGTCGGGCAAACCGGAGCAGCGGGCGCCGCTTCGCGGGGCGGCCTCGTGCAGGAGATGTTGGAAATGGCCGTTGACGACGCGCCCAGTGCCCCGGTCGATAGAAGTGCCGCCACCGGCTCGATCGGTCTCGTGCTTCTGGTCGCGTTGGTGCTGGTCGGCACCGCTGTATTCCTGTTGTTCGTCGGCCGCGATCAGGCCGAGCCTTACATTCTGGCGGTACTGGCTTCGCTCGCCGTGATCGGCGTCTTCGCGCTGTTCGCGGGCGCGGCGGGGATCGTCGAATTCGCCGGCCGCGCCGGACGCAACGACCTTACGCGGGCGGTGATCGACAGTTCTCCCGAAGGCATGTCGATCGTCGATGCCTCGGGCCGTGTGCTCTATGCCAATCACTCTTATCTCGATCTTACCGGCGCGAACGGCCCCGACGATGTGCGGCCGCTCGAGCGCCTCTTCACCAGCGACCCCGAAGTGTCGGAGGCGATCTATCGCCTCGCGCAGGCGGCGCGCGAAGGAAAATCGCAGCAGGAAGAAATCCGTCTTGCCGGTACCGGCGATGCGGCGCTGCGCTGGGTTCGTCTGCGCGTGCGGCCGCTCGCCAAACAGGGGCGGCTCTCGAAGCTCGTGATGTGGGGCATCGCCGACATCTCGCGCGAGCGCGACAAGCAGGAAAACACCTTCCTCGAATTGCAGCACGCCATCGATTTTCTGGATCATGCACCGTCCGGTTTCTTCTCGGCGGAGCCGTCGGGCAAGATCGTTTATCTCAACGCGACGCTGGCCGGCTGGCTCGGCTACGATCTTGCCGAAGTGCCGCCGGGCGGCTTGCAGCTCGGCGATCTCGTGCAGGGCCCGAGCGCGGCGCTGCTTTCGGGCATCCTGCCGGTGCCGGGCGAAGTGAAGACCGAAATCTTCGACGTCGATTTGCGCAAGAAGAACGGCGAAGTGCTGCCGGTGCGTTTCCTGCACAAGGTGGCGTTTGCCGGTGACGGCACGGCGGGCGCTTCGCGCACGCTCGTTCTGTCGCGCGCCCGCGACACCGGGGATGCGCTGCGCGACGCCGAGGCGCGTTTTGCGCGCTTCTTCCACAACACGCCGGTCGCGATCTCAACGATCGCCCGCGACGGCCGGATCGGCTCGATGAACGCGAGCTTCATCCGGCTGTTCGGCACGGGCGAGGGCACCGAACACTCGATCTTCTCGGTTGTCGCCGATGGCGACCGGGCGAAATTCGAAAGCGAAATCCGCGGCGCGCTCGATGCCAAAAGCGGCATGCGCGAAGTCGAGGTCACGCTCAAGGGCGAGGAGCCTCGCTCGGCGCGCTTCTACATCACCACGGTCGAAGCCGAGGACGGCGAAGCGGCGATCGTGCACGCCATCGACACCACCGAGCAGCGCGCGCTCGAAGCGCAGTTCGCCCAATCGCAGAAGATGCAGGCGGTGGGCCAGCTCGCGGGCGGCGTCGCGCACGACTTCAATAACGTGCTGACCGCGATCATCGGCTATTCGGATTTGCTGCTGGCCAACCATCGGCCGACCGATCCGTCGTTCCAGGATCTCATGCAGATCAAGCAGAACGCCAACCGTGCCGCCGGCCTCGTGCGGCAGCTCTTGGCGTTCTCGCGCCGCCAGACGATGCGCCCGCAGATGCTGCAACTTGGCGACGTACTCTCGGACCTTTCGACCGGGCTTTTGAAGCGCATCATCGGCGAGACGGTGAAGCTCGACGTCAAGCACGGCCGCGACCTGTGGCCGATCAAGGCCGATCTCAACCAGTTCGAGCAGGTAATCGTGAACCTCGCGGTCAATGCGCGCGACGCCATGCCCGGCGGCGGCAAGCTCGCGATCTCGACGCGCAACATCAGCCGCGAGGGCTGCGCCGAATTCGGCGAGCGGCTCCTGGTGCCGGCCGATTATGTGATGATCGAGGTGTCCGACACCGGCGAGGGCATCGCGCCCAATCTCCTCGACAAGATTTTCGAGCCGTTCTTCACGACCAAGGAGGTCGGCAAGGGCACGGGCCTCGGGCTTTCGACGGTCTACGGCATCGTCAAGCAAACCAACGGCTTCATCTTCGCGGATTCCACCGTGGGCGAGGGCTCGACGTTCCGCATCTTCCTGCCGCGCCATGTGCCGACGGCGGCGGAGACGGAGAAGAAGGAGGCTGTCAGCGAGCAGCGCGCCGATCTCACCGGCCGCGGCACCGTGCTTCTGGTCGAAGACGAAACCGCGGTGCGTGCCTTCGCGGCGCGCGCGCTCGCTTCACGTGGTTATCAGGTTGTCGAGGCGGGGAGCGGTGTCGAGGCGCTCGCGGCGATGGAGCGGATCGACGGCGAGGTCGATCTTGTCGTCTCCGATGTCGTGATGCCGGAGATGGACGGCCCGACGCTGCTGCGCGAGCTGCGACAAAAGCGCCCAGAGATGAAAGTCATCTTCATTTCCGGCTATGCGGAGGGGGCCTTCAAGAAGAACCTGCCCGAAGGCGAGCATTTCACCTTCCTGCCGAAGCCGTTCTCGCTGAAGGACCTCGTTGCTGCCGTAAAAGAGACGATGGCCTCATAGGCTTCGTATTCTGTATGCCTGCAACTATCTTAAATTTTGCCCCGCGGAACACGCTCATTCTTTTAGCATTCCGGGAGTATCCTTTACCCAATCTGGACTAATCGCCCCTTGGAATAGCTTTAAATGAACGATGCGGTGTGATGGGCATCACATTGCAGGCGGGTTCAGCTTGACCGTTTTCATAGATTTAGGTCTATTCGCGCCTGCGAGATCGGTTTTCGGCGGCTTGTTTTCTGACTCCGGCTTTTGGCCCGCGATCAAGACAACTCCAAAAACGGATGCGCCCGTTCCGGCGATGCCCGTCGGACGGACGATTAACAGGAAACGAGGAAGACTAAGATGCCTGTAGGGACCGTGAAGTTCTTCAACACCCAGAAGGGCTACGGATTTATCCAGCCGGAAGACGGCGGCAAGGACGTGTTCGTGCACGTTTCGGCCGTTGAGCGTTCCGGTATGCACACGCTCAACGAAGGTCAGAAGGTGTCCTTCGAAATCGTCACCGAGCGCGGCAAGACGGCGGCAGCGAATTTGAAGTCGGCTTAAAAAATCGCGGAAGAGTTCTGCTCTTCCAAAATGAAAAACCCGGCGTCTCGCGACGCCGGGTTTTTTAATGGGCAAAAATTCCGGATCAGCCGACAGTGTCGGTGACGCACTTCTTGGTGAAGGAGTTCTTTGCGGCGCCGGAGAGCTTCTTGTCGGCGGCCTGCTTGTCGCAAGCGGCCTTGGCGTCGTTCTCGCACTTCTTCATGTGGCTGGTCTTCGCGGCGCCCGAGAGCTTGGCGGAGCTGGCCGCGCAGGATTCGGCTTGCGCCGCGCTGGCGGCAAAGACAAACGCAGCAGCGAGCAGGATGGCTTTCATCGAGGTCTCTCCCTATGCCCGGCGGAATCGCCGGCGAGGAACGGGAGGCTAGGGCAGGGAATATGGCGGCGTAAAGGAGGCAGACGGCGCTTCCTGCATCGAAATACCGGCAAGCGGGAAAGGTGCCCCGCTGCGCGGCGGCGGGGCATTTATCAATTCGGACAAGTACCCGGCAAGTGCTTGCCGGTACTCACGGAGTACTCGCGGGGGTCATGACACCTTCAGGCGGAAGAAGACCATGTAGCTCGTCGGGTCGCTTCCGTAATACGGCCTTGCCACATCGGGGATGCCGTATTTGCTGACCAGCGCGCCGAGGCCGAATTTGAGATGCTCGGCGATCTGCCAATCGTAAATACCGCCTACCGACACCTTGCTGACATAGAAGGACGGGGCCGTCGTGAAGACCGGGATGTCGTGGAGGAGTTCGTTTTCCTTCACACGCTCGGCCCGGGCGAAGAAGGTCCAGTTGTTTTTCAGGATGACCTCGCTTTCGAGCAGAAAGCCGTCGAGCGTCGGGCCGGGTTGCAGCATTTTCCGCCCCCAGGCGAAGGTCGTGCTCCAGATATTCTCGCCGGCGAATTTCGTGGTGTAGGTCGCGGAGGCCGTTAGCCGGTTCTCATCCATGCCCGGACTAAGGCTCTCGGGCGAGGTGATATGCCCCCAGGATACCTGCATCGAAAGTTCTTTCGTCGGGTTCCAGGTGGCGCGCGCAGAGTAGCTGTCGAGCTTTGGCGCCTCGATATCGTAGCGGTGCTGATCGGGCTCGCGGCCCTTGAAGGCGGAGGCCTCGAGCTTGACGTTGTCCAGCACGACACCCGCGGTGACGACGCCGAAGGTGATGTGCGTGCTGTCGAGCCAGTGATGGGTGATCGGCGCTTCGGGGATATCCATGCCGCTCGTGCGATGCATGAAAGCGGACGGGCCAAGCGCGGGTTCGCCGGGGAGGCCCGCATACACGAAGAAGCTCGAATTCGGCGAGAGCTTGTAGCTGTAGGTCGTGGATAATTCCATGAACAGGTCGTGCGGGTGCTGGCGATCGACGAGATGCGATTTGCCGTCCGCCGTCTCGCCGGTCGCGAGCAGAAGCGGGTAGCCGCGCGGGCCCATCAACGGATCGGGGGAGAGCATCGCGCGAAAGCCGATGGTGTTTCTGTCGTCGATCTCTTTTTGCGCCATGCCCATGAACATGCCGGGGACGAAGAACTTGTCGCCGCCGCGCGGGCCGCCCTGGCTGTCGTAGACGCCGTTGACGAGCGCGTGCGTCATGAACATCCAGCCGTTCAGGCTGGTGTGGATGCCTTCATGCGGCGTCGCGTCGGGAAGCCAACTCGTGCCCGAGCCTTCGCGGGTGATCGAATAGGGGCCGAAGAAGCCCGTCATATCGTGCTGCATGTTCGTGCCGGCATGGGCCGAATGGTCGGTGCTTTGGCGTTTCGTCTCGCCGTGGCCGGCATGTTTGGCATGAGAGCCGATATTGGATTTCTTGCTCTTTGGCTTTGCGGCCTTCGCGCTTTTCTCCTCTGTGTTATTTTCTTTGGGCTTTTCGTGCCGGGAATGATCCGTTTCCTTCGTGGGTGAGTGATCCATCCCGTGCATCCGGGAGTGGTCGATATCTTTCTTGTCGTCTGCATGCGCGATGCTGGCGGCGCTGAGAAAGAAAGACGCAAAAATCACACGCAGCCCGCAGACGCGCGCGGAATTATTGTGGCGGAGCATGTTGTTCCCCAGAACTGAATGAGCCGTTCGCGCGCCGCTTTCACGGCGCGTATGCAATCCGGTGTGCCGCGGTTCGCCGCGGATCAGGAACAGCGTTTTGGTATGCCGGGGTCGAGAGCGACCGAGCGGCCGGTCAGGTGCACAGGCTTGCTTGGGTAATCAATCCGCGCAGCGCGGATTTTGCCCGTCTCGTCTTGCGCAGGCAGGATTGCGGCGGAAGCGGAAATACAAATGCCGCAGCATTTCATATTCGCGTCTTTTGTATGTTTGCTGCTGTCGGGGTGATGATCCGCGCCGTGGCCTTCATGCGCAGAAGCGGCCGCCGAATGGTTGAGGCACGGCTGTCCGGCCGTGGCGGCGCGGACAAATCCGCTGCCCGCGAAGGCAACCGCGACACAAAGAACGAATGCGCGCAACCGGCAAAGCCCCATGGATCGAGCATAGATAGCTTTCGGCCGTGCCGCAAGAAAAAGCCCCGCCCGGAGGGGCGGGGCTCAGTTTCGCATCGTTCGTTAGTTAGTTGATGATCTGGACGACGCGGCCGGAGTTCGGATCGACCAGCACGGTGCGGTCGTTGACCACCGTGTAGCGATACTTCGTGACGCCGTATTCGCGCGGCACTTCGTAATAGGTCACGCGGTCGCGCGGCAGCACGACACCGACGCGCACGTCGCCCTCATAGCGGTACGAACGCGGACGTTCGTGAACGACGTACTCGTTGAACTTCGGACGATTGGCGTCCGAGATGCCGCCGGCAATCGCACCGACACCCGCGCCGACCGCGGCACCAACGGGTCCACCGACGATCGCGCCGGTGACAGCTCCGGTACCGGCGCCAACGGCCGTATCGGACTGGGCATTCGCCGCAATCGGCGTGGCGGCAAGTGCCGCGGCACCGAGCAGAAATGCAAGTTTCTTCATGGAAGCGTCTCCTTTGGATCGGTTTATCGAAATGGATTGCGTTGACATGCAAGGCTTGTATTTCCCCGCTTCAGGAAAACGCGGGAACTCACGCGGCGTTCCGCGAATATTTTTTGCAGGAACCGGGAACCTTGCGCGGAACCGGGCTGCGAATCGCATGAAGTTTTTGTCGTTAAATTTTTATCGTGCTCGCCGGCGTCATCGGCCCAAAGCCGCCGGTATGGCGCAGCTTTTGCGAAAGCGCGTCCTGCGCTATCCATAGGAGAGTTGCAGCGGGGGCTGTCCATGTTTCTGACGATGCTGCCGACCTGGCAAGCCGCGATCCTGATCGTCGGCGTGCCGACGATTCTTGCCGTCATGGGGCCGTTCGTCGTGCGGCGGTTCGTGGGCTTGGAGCGGCTCAAGATCAACAACGAAGTCGCCGGTTTCAAGTTTTCGACCGTCAGTGTGCTCTACGCGGTGCTGCTCGCTTTCGTCGTCATCGTCGTGTGGCAGAAGTTCAACGATGCCGACAATGTCGTCTCGCAGGAAGCGGCCGCTGCGGCGACGATCTATCGGATCTCCAGCGATCTGCCCGGCGACCACGGCCAGCATCTGCGCGGCGCGCTGAACGGTTATCTTCGCGCCGTCGTCGAGCACGAGTTTGCGGCGATGGCCGGGGGCGCAGCGAGCAGCGAAGCGAAGGTTGCGCTCGACAGGCTTTACGCCGAATTCCTCGACATCAACGTGACGGCGCCGGGCGATGTCGTGACTTATAGCGAGTTGTTGCGGCTGCTGGATCGCGTGACCCAGTTGCGCCGGGCGCGGCTCTTTGCCTCTACCGGCGTCGTGCCGGCCGTGCTGTGGGCTACGCTCATCATCGGCGCGCTCGGCACGCTTGGCTTCACGCTGTTTTTCGGCAGCCGCAATATTCGCGCGCAAGCAATGATGACCGCGGTTCTCGCGGTGCTGTTGTTCTGCGGGCTATTGATCGTCGTCGCCTTCGATCACCCGTTCTCCGGCTCGGTGCGGGTTTCCTCCGAACCGCTCGTCACGGTGATGGAAGATTTCCGCGCCTTGCCGGCGACCAGCCCTAGCCGCTAGCTGAGCCGGCCGATCAGCTGCGAGAGCTTCTTTTGCAGGTGCATATTTTCGGCGCGCTTCGAGAGGCGGCGCTGCAAGCGGCTGCCTTCGTCCATCAGCCGTTCGCCATAGCCGCGCCGGCCAAAGGCCGAAGGCACGTTGCTTGCGGCAAGGCCCACCATGCAGCCGAGAATAAAAGCGCCGCCGAGCCAGAGGTAATCGGGCTCGATGCGGCGGCCCACTTCGCGCCTGATCGTGCGGGCGGTGTCCTTGGCGGATTCCAGCGTGTCCTCGACTACCTGCTTGCCGCTCCGGCTGTGCTGTTTGGGTGCACCGTGGCGCGCATTCGGCTGGGTCATCGAAACGGGATCGGAAGCGGGGAAGGAATCTTCCAGCGCTTCGTCGAGCTTGTCCTGCCTGCCATTGCCGTTCTGCATTGGAAATTTCTCCTTTGACAGGCAACGCAATCGCGGCCCGCGGGTTCCGTTATTCGTGCGCGCAAACGAAAGCCGCTCCCGAATGTTCGGGAGCGGCTCCGCACGCACTCAGTTCAAGCGCGAAGTCCAGCTATCGATTTCAGTGCGAATTTCGTCGCGCTGCTTGCCGTAGCGTTCCTGCAGCTTGCCCTCGAGTTTCTGGCGGTTGCCATCGATCTCGGTGAGATCGTCATCGGTGAGTGCGCCCCACTGTTTCTTGATCTCGCCCTTGAACTGCTTCCAGTTACCCTCAACACGGTTCCAGTCCATTCTCTGCTCCTTCCGTTGCAAAAACTCGTTGTGCAGAAGTAATCGCCGACGGCATGGATGGTTCCGAAATCCGTGGACAGTGCGCTCTGTACGGCAGCGAACGTGCATTCGTTCGACTAGCTTGCCGCCATGTGCGGGCGGATCGTGCAAAAGAGCGGCGTCGCGGGGCTCTCCATCGTCGAGGGGATGGAGCCGCGTGCGGGCGAGGGAAGCAATATTCCGCCGCGCTATAACGGCGCGCCGGGGCAGGAGCTTCTCGTCATCCGCCGCAACCCGGCGAGCGGCGAGGTTTCGATATCGCCGCTGCGCTGGGGCCTCATCCCGTCATGGATGGAGGATACGCGCGGCGGCCCGAAGCCCATCAATGCCCGCGCCGAGACGGTGCGGCGCCTGCCGATGTTCCGCGAAGCCTATGCGAAACGCCGCTGCATCGTGCCGGTCGATGCGTTCTTCGAATGGCACGCGAGCGGCGAGAAACGAAAGCAGGCTTACGCCATCGGGCTCAAAAGCGGCGCGCCGTTCGGGCTGGCGGCGCTGTGGGAAAACTGGAAAACGCCGGAAGGCGAATGGCAGCGCACCTTCGCGATCATTACTTGCGAGGCGAACGAATTGATGCGCGAAATTCACGAGCGCATGCCGGTCATCCTGCGGCCGGAGGATTGCGCGCGCTGGCTTTCCGATGCGCCGGAAGCGGACGATCTTTTGCGGCCGTTCCCGGCTTCGCTCATGAAGATGTGGAAGGTGGGCGCGCGGGTCAATTCGGTGCGCAACGACGATGCGGCGCTGATGGACGAGGAAGCCGAAGAAGAAACGCCGGCGCAGTGATGCGCCGCCAAATGCAAGGAAGCCCCGGCAGTCAGCCGGAGCTTCGCTCACAATCAATTGACGTAACGATTGCTTACCGCGATCAGCCGCCGTTGCCGCCCTGCGACTTCTTGGTCTGGCTGTCCGGCACCTGGTTGCCGCTGCCGCCCGTCGACTGATTGGCGGAGTTATCGCGGTGCGTGCCGCTCTGCTGCGCGAAGGTCGCGCCCGCCGAAGCAATCAGCAGGGCACCGGCTGCGGCGATCTTGACGAGATTTTTCATCACAACTCCTTTTGCGTTTCCGCGCCTTCCCAATGGGAAGCTAATGCCCGGAGCTGCAACAGGTTGCGACCAGCGATGAAGAAATATGTTTCGTTGGCCGGCAGACAGAGGAACCGTTACGCGCGGACGCGGACGATCTCGAATTCCTTGACCGTGTCTTTGGCGGCATCGCCCGCGCCGATCTTCACGCGGTCGCCTTCCTCCTTGCCGACCAGCGCGCGGGCGAGCGGCGAGACGTAGGAGAGGGAGCCCTGCGCGGGATCGGCCTCGTCCTCGCCGACGATGCGATAGCTGCGCTCGCCGCCTTCGCCGCGCAGCGTCACGCGGCTGCCGAAGCGAATGCGCCCGTCATCTTCCGCGGAAGGAACGAGCTGGGCCGAGAGGCGGCGCGCCGTCCAGTAGCGCAGTTCGCGCGCGGCCCTGGCGAGGCGAGCGCGATCATCCGCTGCCTGCGCCTCGGCGTAATCGCGCTGGAATTCGGCAACGCGCGCCTCGATCAGCGCGAGGCCTTCGGCCGTCACGTAATTCGGATGCGGCGAGATCTCGCGATCGGGCAGCTCATCCGAGCGGACGTTGTCGGTTTCCTTGACGAAGGCCTGGGACATGCGGGGAGGATAGAGGGCAGGTGCGAAGGCGTATAGGCTTATCCCCGCGCTTTGATCTTGGAGATATTCATGAAAGTTTTTTGGTCTTGGCAATCCGATACTCTAGGCAAGATCGGTCGACACTTTGTGCGAGATGCTATTTCCGCCGCTATTTCTGCGATAAAGGGCAATGTCGATATTTTAGAGCCTGAATCTCGAGGTAGTTTACATATTGATCATGATAGGCAGGGGGTCGCGGGCAGCCCTGAGCTTGCACAAACTATTCTTAAGAAGATCGAACAATCTGCAGTGTTCATTGCAGATGTGACGCCAGTCGGCTTTATCTCGACAGATTTAAATGAAGGCTCAAAAAAGCTCATTAATTCGAATGTTGGCATTGAGCTTGGCTATGCGCTGCACGCATTGAGTGATGCTTCGATTCTAATGGTAATGAACGAATTTTACGGTCGACACGAAGATTTACCGTTTGATCTTAGGTCGAAAGCGGGACCGATCACCTTTAAGCTTAGCCCCGATGCCTCAAGGGCAGAA
>DATMGD010000022.1:0-32986 GCA_035555855.1 Xanthobacteraceae bacterium | reverse complement strand
ATACAGCCGGGCGACCTCGACTGGCAGACCTGGCCGGCGAGCGCCGCGAATGCGCAATACATCCAGAAGAAAACGCAGCCGAATGCCGTCGAGGAATTGAAGGGCGCGATCGCTCGCGCACCGTTCGTCGCCGGCGAGCCGATCCGCGAACAGAAAATGATCCGCGCCAACGGCTCGGGTTTCATGTCGGCGATCCTGTCGCCGGGCATGCGCGCAATCTCGACCGATATTTCGCCGGAGACGGGCGTCGGCGGTTTCATCCTGCCGAACGATCACGTCGATGTGCTGCTCACCCGCCGCGATCAGGAGAAGCAGAAAATTTCCGGCGGCGACGGCTTCACCAGCGAAACTATTTTGCGCAACGTGCGTGTGCTGGCGATCGACCAGACAGTCGAGGAGAAGAACGGCCAGAAAGTCGTCGTCGGCAAAACCGCGACGATCGAGCTGACGCCGCGCCAGACCGAAATTCTGGCGCTCTCCCGTCAGCGCGGCACGCTTTCGCTCGCCTTGCGCGCGCTCGCCGAAAACAAAGAACCCAAAACCGACGTCAACGAAGACCAAAGCGGCAACGTCAATGTCGTGCGCTTCGGCGTCGATACAGTGCAGACCTTCAAATAACGGCGCGGACGCGAGGAGACAGATCATGCAATCCCACCACGCGGCCGTGACCCGATGGAGTGCTCTTGCGGCACTCCTGCTCGCGCTATGCGCGCCGGCGATCTGGCAGCCGATACAGGCGGCGGATTCGCTCAGCACCGGCGTTCAGTCGTCCGGCGTCGCTCCCAGTAATTCGCGCTTCCTCGCGCTCGGCATCGGCAAGTCGTCGGTCGTCGAACTGCCCGAAGACGCCAAGGACGTGCTCGTCGCCGATCCGAAGATCGCCAATGCGGTCGTCCGTTCGGCGCGCCGCGCCTATCTGATCGGCGTCGCGGCAGGGCAGACCAACGTTATTTTCTTCAATGGCGACGGCCGCCAGATCGCGGCCTATGACATCGAAGTCGGCCGCGACAGCGGCGGCTTGCGCGATGCGATCCGCAAGATGCTGCCGGGTGCGCGCGTCAACGTCGATATCGTCGGCGATAGCGTGGTGCTTTCCGGCCAGGTCGCCAATGCCGCCGACGCGCAAAAAGTCGTCGAAGCCGCCGGTCGCCTGGTCGCCGACCCCAACAAGGTCGTCAACGGTCTGACCATCAACGGCAAGGAGCAGGTGCTTCTCAAGGTCACGGTCGCTGAAATTCAGCGCACGGTCCTGAAGCAGCTTGGCCTCGATCTCGCGGGCTCTAATATCCAGATCGGCAACACTGTCCTGAACTTCAATTCGGACAATCCGTTCTCGGTGCAGAACCAGTCGATCTCCAACAACAACCTGACGCCGACTTTCAATCTGCCCTCGGGCGGCACGATCAAGGCGACGTTGCGCGCGATGGAGCAGTCGGGCGTCATGCGCACGCTGGCGGAGCCGAACCTGACAGCGATCTCGGGCGAAACCGCGAAGTTCCTCGCCGGCGGCGAATTCCCGGTGCCGGGCGGCCAGAGCTGCGATCAGGGCGGCACCTGTCAGGTGCAGATCCAGTTCAAGCAATTCGGCGTCGGCCTCGAATTCACGCCGGTCGTGCTTTCGGAAGGCCGCATCAGCCTTCGGATCGGCACCGAGGTCAGCGAGCTTTCCTCCGACGGCGCGATCAAGATGGTCAACATCACCATCCCTGCGCTCAAGGTTCGTCGTGCGAGCTCCACCGTCGAGCTGCCGTCGGGCGGCTCGCTTGCGCTTGGCGGCCTGATCCAGGAACAGACCAAGCAGAACATCAACGGCGTGCCGGGCCTGATGAATCTTCCGATCCTCGGGACGCTGTTCAAGAGCCGGGATTACCAGACCGGTCAGACCGAACTCGTCATCCTCGTAACCCCTTACATCGTCAATCCGGTCGCGCCTCGTGAGCTTTCGCGCCCGGATGACGGTTTTGCCGATGCTTCCGATCCGCAAACCGTTTTCATGAATCAGCTCAATCGTACCTACGGGCTTCGCGGCACGGCCGACGCGCGCGCCTATCGCGGCAATTTCGGCTTCATCAATGACTGAGTGGAGTACTGCGTCATGATCTCGCACGGCAGACTGAAATGGAGCGGGGCGGTTTCTCTCGCCGTCATCGCGCTTGCGCTTGCCGGTTGCTATCGCGAGCCGCCGGTCGATACCACGGCTTCGATCTCGAACGATTATCGCGATCGTCATCCGATCCGTCTCGCGGATAAAGAACGCACGTTGCAGATCCTCGTCGGCTCGGGCCGCGCCGGGCTCACCGCCACCCAGCGCGCGCAGGTCGCCGCGATGGGCAGCGACTGGCGCCGCGAGGGTTCGGGTTACATCGTCGTCGAAACCCCGGCGCGCGCCGTCAACAGCCGCGCCGCGCGCGATACCGTGCAGGAGGTTCGGAGCCTCTTGAAATTCGCCGGCGTCTCGGCCGGCGCGGTGAAGCTCCGCACTTACGAGCAGCCTTATCGCGACGATCTCGGCGCGATCCGCGTGAGCTACAAGCGCATCGTCGCCGACGCCGGCCCCTGCGGCCAGTGGCCCGACAATATAGGTCCGGGCGTTATCGGCTCCGAGCGCTATCCGCTGCTGGAAAGCGAAAATCGGCCTTACTACAATTTTGGCTGCGCGACCCAGCGCAATCTCGCTTCGTCCGTGGCGAACCCCGAGGATCTCATCCAGCCGCGCGCCGAAACGCCGGCCTATGCCACGCGCCGCCAGACGGTGATGGACAAGTACGGCAAGGGTCAGGACACCGTCACGGCCGTCAGCAATTCCAGCAACGGCAGGGTCAGCAACGTCGGAACGCAATGATGAAACTCGCAACCGCGCCCGTTCTGGATGATGCGCCGCAGGCGAGCGGCGAACGCTACATTGCCGCGATCCCGCGCGTGTCGGTGCAGGCCTTCTGCGAAACCGCCGATCTCGCGGGCTCGATGCAGGCCGCGATCGGCGATCGCCGCATGGCGAAAGCGCACGTCAAGGTACAGATGGGCGGCATGGTCGGAGCGCTCGAAGCCTACAAGAATGCCGCGACGCCGAACGTGCTGCTTATTGAGCATCTTGGCAGCGGCATCGACCTCATCACGGGCCTCGATAACCTAGCCGGCGTTTGCGATGCCGGCACCAAAGTCATCGTCGTCGGCCGCGTCAACGACATCGTGCTCTATCGCGAACTCGTGCGCCGCGGCGTCAGCGAATATCTGGTGTCGCCACTTGCGCCGCTCGATCTCGTCGCCGCGATCTCGTCGCTGTTCCATGCGCCCGACGCCGAGCCTCTGGGACGCGTGCTGGCCGTGATCGGCGCGAAAGGCGGCGTGGGCGCTTCGACCGTCGCGCATAACGTGGCTTTCGCGATCGCCAAGGATCTTCGGCTGAACGCGGTCGTCGTCGATATGGATTTGCCGTTCGGCACGGCCGGTCTCGACTTCAACCAGGATCCGCCGATGGGCATCGCGGACGCCGTGTTCTCGCCCGAGCGGGTCGATGGCGCTTTCATCGATCGTCTGCTGTCGAAATGCACCGATCACCTGAGCCTTCTGGCGTCGCCTGCGACTCTCGAGCGCGAATATGATTTCGGCCCGGAGGCGTTCGATCCGATCGTCGAGGGGCTGCGCGGTTCGGTGCCCTATATCGTGCTGGACCTTCCGCACATGTGGACGGCGTGGTCGAAGCGCGCGCTGCTTGCCGCCGACGATGTTTTGTTCGTGGCGGCGCCTGATCTTGCGAACCTTCGCAACATCAAGAACATGTATGATTTCACGCGCTCGTCGCGGCCCAACGACAAGGCGCCGGTTTATCTTCTCAACATGACCGGCATGCCGAAGCGCCCTGAAGTGCGGGCCGCCGATTTTGCGAAAGCGCTCGGCGCGGAGCCGTCAGCCAATATTCCGTTCGAGCCGCAACTGTTCGGCACCGCCGCCAATAACGGCCAGATGATCGCCGAGGTCAACGCGGGCCATAAAACGGCGGATATTTTCCTCAACCTTGCGAAATCCATCACCGGCCGCGCTATCGCCAAGTCGCCGAAGAAGGATTTCCTGTCGCCGCTGCTCGCAAAGCTGCGCGGCAAAAATGCGTGATTGTTCGCGTAGGTGAAAGATGTTCGGTAAGCGCGGTGCCTCTTCTGTAGCGCCTAGGATCGAGCCGCAACCGGCGGCGCCCGCCGCTGTGCGCGAAGCGCCGGCGTCAATGCGTCCGGCTGCGGCACCCGCTGCGCCTGCGCGCTTCGAGCCCGGCAGCGAACTTTCGACGATGACCGTCAGCGCCCCGTCGATGGTGCCGAGCGCGCCGGCACCGGCGCCGGTGATGAGCAATCAGCGCTCTGAAAGTTTCTACGAGACCAAGGGCCAGATTTTCGGCGCGCTGATCGAGGCGATCGACCTTTCGCAGCTCGCCAAGCTCGATCCCGTCGCGGCGCGCGAGGAAATCCGCGACATCGTCAACGAGATCATTGCGATCAAGAACGTCGTGATGTCGATTGCCGAGCAGGAAGAGCTGCTCGAGGACATCTGCAACGACGTTCTGGGCTATGGTCCGCTCGAGCCGCTTCTCGCTCGCGACGACATCGCCGACATCATGGTGAACGGCGCGGGCACGGTCTATATCGAAGTCGCGGGCAAGATTCAGAAGACCGGCATTCGCTTCCGCGACAACCAGCAGCTCACCAATATCTGTCAGCGCATCGTCAGCCAGATCGGCCGCCGCGTCGACGAAGCGTCCCCGATCTGCGACGCGCGCTTGCCGGACGGCTCGCGCGTCAACGTCATCGTCCCGCCGCTCGCCATCGACGGCCCCGCGCTCACCATTCGTAAGTTCAAGAAGGACAAGCTCACCCTCGATCAGCTGGTGAAGTTCGCAACGATCACGCCCCATGGCGCGGAGATTCTGAAGGTTATCGGCCGCTGCCGGGTGAACACGCTCATTTCCGGCGGCACCGGCTCGGGCAAGACGACGCTGCTGAACTGTCTCACCAACTTCATCGACGACGACGAGCGCGTCATCACCTGCGAGGACGCCGCCGAATTGCAGCTTCAGCAGCCGCATGTCGTGCGCCTTGAAACGCGTCCGCCCAACCTCGAAGGCGAGGGGCAGGTGACGATGCGCGATCTCGTACGCAACTGCCTGCGTATGCGGCCCGAACGCATCATCGTCGGCGAGGTGCGCGGACCCGAAGCGTTCGATCTTTTGCAGGCGATGAACACCGGCCACGACGGCTCGATGGGCACGCTGCACGCCAACAGCCCGCGCGAGGCGCTTTCGCGTCTCGAATCGATGATCACGATGGGCGGTTTTGCGCTGCCTTCGCGCACCATCCGCGAGATGGTCGTCGCGTCGATCGACGTCATCATCCAGGCCGCGCGCTTGCGCGACGGTTCGCGCCGCATCACGCACATCACCGAAGTGCTGGGCATGGAAGGCGACATCATCATCACCCAGGATCTCTTCGTCTACGACATCATCGGCGAGGACGCGCAGGGCAAGCTCATCGGCCGCCATCGCTCGACCGGCATCGGCCAGCCGCGCTTCTGGGATCGCGCCAAATATTATGGCGAAGAGGCGCGCCTTGCCGCCGCGCTCGACGCCTCCGAAGCGGCGGACCCGACGGTGCGGGTCTAGTCATGCTCGGTACTCTCCCGATCGCTTTCCTCGCTGCCGTCGCTGTCGGCGGCGTGGCGTATGTTTTTTTGCTGCCGCTCTTGTCGGGTGAGAAGCGCGTCGAACAGCGCATGAAGGATGCCGCACAGACGGAAGCCTTCACGCGCAAGACGCGCAACGCAAAGGCCGATACGGCAACCACGCGCCGCCAGCAGGTCGAGGAAACGCTCAAGCAGCTCGAAGAGCGCCAGAAGCGGGCGAAGCACCCGCCGCTTTCGGTGCGATTGCAGCAGTCCGGCCTCGGCTGGAGCAAGCGCAATTTCATGCTCATCAGCATCCTGCTCGGCATGGGTGCGTTTTCGGCGGCGCTGTTCGCCGGCGTGCAAATTTATTTTGCACCGATCCTTGCGATCGCCGCGGCCTATGTCCTGCCCCGCTGGCTGCTAGGCTTTATGAAAAGGCGCCGCGAGGGGAAATTCATCGAGGAATTGCCGAACGCCGTCGACGTCATCGTGCGCGGCGTTAAATCCGGTCTTCCGGTCGGCGATTGCATTCGTATCATCGCTTCCGAAACCAAGGACCCGGTCAAGACGGAGTTCCGTTTGATCGCGGAAGCTGCCGCCATGGGCATCCCGCTGCCGGATGCGGCGGCCAAGATGTTCGATCGCATACCGCTTGCCGAAGCGAATTTCTTTTCGATCGTGCTGTCGATCCAGTCGAAGGCCGGCGGTAATTTGTCGGAGACGCTCGGCAATTTGTCGCGCGTGCTGCGCGACCGCAAGAAGATGCGTGAAAAGATCAAGGCGATGAGCATGGAAGCCAAGGCTTCCGCTATGATCATCGGTGCGCTGCCGATCGGCGTGATGCTGCTCGTCTATCTCACCAGCCCGCAATACATCGAACTCTTATGGACGACCTCGAACGGCCGCATGATGATGCTCGGCGCCGCCGTCTGGATGTCGATGGGCGTGCTGGTGATGAAAAAGATGATCAATTTCGATTTCTGAGGCGCGAGATGGTCGAACTCATCATCGATAAATTACAGGACATCCGTTTCCTCACGACGGTCTTCACCTCGATCGCCGCGGTCGCGACGGTGCTGACCTTCGCGATGCCGTACCTGTCGAACGACAACCTGAACCGCCGCATGAAGAGTGTTGCGATCGAGCGCAACAAAATTCGCGCGCGCGAGCGCGAGAAGCTCGCCAAGGGCGAGAAGGTAAGCCTGCGCTCGGCACCAAAACCCTACATGCAGATGGTGGTCGAAAACCTCAACCTGCGGAAATGGCTTGGCGAAGAGGAAATCCGCTCGACGCTTATGCAGGCGGGCTATCGCGGGCAGGGGCCTTATGTGGCCTTCCTGTTCTTCCGCATGGTGGCGCCGATCAGCATGTTCCTGTTCGCGCTGTTCTATCTTTTCGTGCTGACGAACTTCAAGTATCCGCCGCTGATCAAGGTCGCGGTGTCGATCGGCGCGGCGTATATCGGCATAAAGCTGCCGCAGCTGTTCCTGAAAAATCTCATCCAGCGCCGCCAGCTATCGGTAAAGCGCGCGTTTCCGGATGCGCTCGATCTCCTGTTGATCTGCGTTGAATCCGGCATGTCGATCGAGGTCGCTTTCCGGCGCGTGAGCCAGGAAATCGGCTCCCAATCGATCGCGCTCGCCGAAGAGCTGACGCTGACGACCGCCGAGCTTTCCTATCTGCCCGATCGCCGCCAGGCTTACGAAAATCTCTCGCAGCGAACCGGCCTAGATGGCGTGAAAGCGGTCTGTACCGCGTTGATCCAGGCCGAACGCTACGGCACGCCGCTCGGTCAGGCGCTCCGTGTGCTCGGTCAGGAAATCCGCGACATGCGAATGTCCGAAGCCGAGAAGAAAGCCGCGGCGCTGCCGCCGAAGCTCACCGTGCCGATGATCCTGTTCTTCCTGCCGGTGCTGTTCGTCGTCATTCTCGGGCCGGCCTTCATCCGCGTCATGGAAGTGCGCGGCGGCGGCTGACGCGCGCCAGACTCTCGCGCTTAACGGATTTCCCGGTTCAGTTCGCGAGCCGCGGCGCGTTGCGCGTTACGGCCAGCGCCAGCGCCGCCAAGGCGAGCGGCGGCAGCGTGACGAGGCAGACTGCGTTCCAGCCATAGGCGGTAAGCAAGCCGCCGGATGCGAACGAGCCGATCACCATCGAACCGAAAACGACGAAATCGTTGAACGACTGCACCTTGGTGCGCTCCTCCGGCCGATGGCACTCGAGCACCAGCGTCGAGGCGCCGACAAAGCCGAAGTTCCAGCCAAGGCCAAGCAGCGTGAGCGACAGCCAGAAATGCGAAATGTCGACGCCGGTGAGGCCGACGATCGCCGCAGCGCCAATGAGCAGAAGCCCGGTGGTGACGATGATCGGCGCGCCGAAACGGGTGATCAGGATGCCGGTGAAGAAGCTCGGGCCATACATCGCAATGACGTGCCATTGCAGGCCGAGATTGGCCGACGTGAGCGACAGCCCGCACAATTTCATCGCGAGCGGCGCCGACGTCATGACGAGATTCATCATCATGTAGGACACGACGCCGCAGATAGCCGCGGCGATGAAGCGCGGCTGGCGCGCGATCTCGAACAGTGGCCTGCCGGCGTTCTTCCGGGCGCTTTGCATCGGCGCCATCTTGATGCCGACGAGCACCGCCATCGAGAGCAACGCGAGCGCTGCCTGCGCGAGATACGTTATGGCAAACAGATAGGGCTGCCACAGATCCATTGTGAAGGTGACGAGTTGCGGACCGAGCACGCCGGCGAATACGCCGCCCGCCATCACTGCGGAAAGCGCGCGGGCGCGGCGATCCATCGCGACGCAATCGGCCGCCGCAAAACGGAACGACAGGATCACTGAAGCGTAAGCGCCGCCGAAAAACATCGCTACGCAAAACAGCACGAACGAGCCGTAGAGCACCGCGACTGCCGCGAGCAGCCCCGTCAGGATGCCGGATGTGGTGCCGGCTATGAAAGCTGCGCGCCGGCCATAACGCTGCGCGATGCTGCCGGCGGGAATGGTGCAGAGCGCCATGCCGACGACGAAGATCGAGATCGGCATGGTCGCGAGCGCCTTGCTGGGCGCGTACATCTCGCCGACGATCGCGCCAGTCGCATAAGCGATGGTGTTGTTCGCGCCGCCGAGCGCCTGTGCGATCATCAGACGAAAGACGGCGTTACGGCCGCCGGGGATCGGCGCGGTTGGTGTGTCTTCTTCGGTGATCGTCTCGCCCGCTTCGGCGGGCGGGGCAGGGAAAGGCGCGGGGATTACCCGTTCGAAGCCGTCTTCTGCGCCTTCAGTTTTTGCCATGTATTCTGTTCGTAATCATGCTGCTTGCGCTGCGCAACCATCGCGCGCAACTCCGCAATATTTGCTTCGGCCTGATCATGCGGCAAATCTCCCGCCGCAATCTTCTCCGCCTCGGTGTATTTGCCTTCGAGCCCGAGAACAAGCGCGAGATTCTGCCGCACCTTCGGATCGGCGTTCGGCTGCGCCGCCGCCTGGCGAAGCGTGGCTTCCGATTTCGGAAGATCTCTTGTCAGGAGATAAGAGAGGCCGAGATTGGACAGCACCGAAGGTTCGTTCGGCGCGATCTTGAGTGCGGTGTTGTAGTAACGCCGCGCCTCTGCGTGGCGGTTCAACTGATCGAGCACGGTGCCTTGTGCGTTGAGGATGCGCCAGTCGGGACGGTCGGGCGTATGCGCGCGGGCGAGCACATCGAGTGCCTGCTGGTACTGGCCGTTATCGGCGAGCGCGCGGCCATAGGCGCCGAGCACCGCCTGATTTTTCGGATGCCGGATCGAAGTCTGTTGCAGGACGGCTGCGGCCTGCGCCTGTTGGCCGTTCTGGCGCAGCGCATGGGCGTAAGCGATCGCAAGGTTGGCGTCGGTCGGGTTCTTGCGGAATTGCTCGCCGAGCTGCTCGATGCGGGCCTGGTTGTCGGCCGGTCCGCTGGCGGCAACGCGCGGCGTAATCGTGCCGGTTGTCTCCGCGCGATCCTTGGCACAGCCGGCCAGCGCAAGAGCGGTGGTGACCAGCAGACAAATATGAAGCGGGGATTGCGCGCGCGCGAAATCAAAACTCATGACAAACTCCAGCCCGGCCGGCGTACTATTAACCTCCGAGTAATAGACGATTAACCCTAATGTCTGGTTAAACGGGCTCGCGAATCGAAGGCTGTAAAGTGCCCGATTTTGCGAGGTAATTTTGCAGAGGAACGAGCCGTGACGACCGAATTACACCCCATGCTTGCGCCCGCCGGCGAAAAAACTGCAAAGCCTATCTGGTGCGTCGACACCGGTTCGTGGCTCGCAGTGGAGAAGACGCTGCCGCAGTCGGCACGCGCCTTTGCCGCGGACGCCGGTTTCCGCGCCGCCGCGGGCAGCTTTCTGCTGCTCCCGAACGAAAAGGGCGGAACGCTCGGCGCATTGTTCGGCGTCGACGCAAATCCTAAAGCCGATCCGTTCCTTGCCGGCAGGCTGCCGGGTCTCCTGCCCGAAGGCGTGTGGCGTTTCGAGGCGGCTCCGCGCGATGCGCGGCTCGCCGTGCTGGCGTTTCTCCTAGGCAGCTATCGCTTCACGCGTTACCGCGCGAGCGAGCAACGCAAGCTCCGGCTTGCTCTGCCAGATGGCGTCGATGGCGCGGAGCTAACGCGCATCACGGATGCGGTGTTCTTGGCGCGCGATCTCGTCAACACACCGACCAACGATCTCGGCCCCGCCGATCTCGAAGCGGCGGCGAAGAAGCTCGCCGAGCGCTTCGGCGCGAAATTCTCGGTGATCGAGGGCGACGATTTGCTGGAAAAGAATTTTCCGCTGATCCACGCCGTCGGCCGCGCCGCCGATCAGGCGCCGCGCCTCATTGATCTCCGCTGGGGTGATGCCGCGCATCCGAGGGTGACGCTGGTCGGCAAAGGTGTCTGCTTCGATACCGGCGGCCTCGACATCAAGCCGTCGTCGGGCATGCTGCTGATGAAAAAGGACATGGGCGGCGCGGCGGCGGCGCTCGCGCTCGCGCAGCTCGTAATGGGCGCGAAGCTGAAAGTTGCGCTGCGCGTCCTCGTGCCCGCGGTCGAGAATTCGATTTCGGATGAGTCCTTCCGGCCCGGTGACATTTATAAATCGCGCAAAGGTATCACTGTCGAAATCGGTAATACCGATGCCGAGGGACGTCTCGTACTTGCCGACGCGCTCGCGCTTGCCGACGAAGAAACGCCGGATCTGATGATCGATTTTGCGACGCTCACGGGCGCCGCGCGCGTGGCGCTCGGTCCCGAACTGCCGCCCGCTTACACCGATGACGATAAACTTGCCGCTGATCTTGCACGCTTTGCGGCAAGCGAAAACGATCCGCTCTGGCGCATGCCGCTCTGGAAGCCTTACGCGGCAATGCTCGATTCAAAAATCGCTGACATGAATAACGTCTCCTCCGGCGCTTTCGCGGGCTCCATCACGGCAGCGTTGTTTCTGCAGCGTTTCGTCGAACGCGCGAAATCCTGGCTGCACCTCGATATTTTTGCATGGAATCCTTCCGCGAAGCCGGGCCGTCCTGAAGGCGGCGAAGCGATGACGGTACGGGCGCTCTACGCGCTCCTGAAGGAGCGTTATGGCTGAGGCGTTTGACCCGCGCATCACGGCGGCGCGGCCGGATCTCGCTGCGGCCTCGCTCAAGGGCAAGGTCGAGGCCGCGCGCTTCGTCGAGGGCGAGCCGCGTATCGTGATCGAGACTGCGGCCCCCTTGCGCCGCGCGCCGCGTCATGACGCGCCGCTCGATACCGAAGCGCTCTACGGCGAGCCCGTCACGGTGTTCGACATCGACGGCGAGGGCTGGGCCTGGGGCCAGTTGGATCGCGACGGTTATGTCGGCTATCTCCCGGCAAATGCGCTGGTCGCGCCGAGAGACGCGCCGACGCATCGCGTCATCGCGCCGCGTACATTTCTCTACGCGCAGCCGGACATCAAGACGCCGCCGCTTGCGCCGCTTTCCTTCGGCAGCCTCCTCGCGGTGAAGCGTGAGACCGATGGCTTTTCGCTTACTGAACGCGGCGCGATCTTCGCAAAGCACCTTGCGCCGCTCGCCGCGCGCGAGCCGGATATCGTCGCGACGGCGCAAAAATTTCTCGGCACGCCCTACCTATGGGGTGGCAGGACTTCGCTCGGCCTGGATTGCTCGGCGCTGGTGCAGCTTTCGCTCACAGCCGCAGGAATTTCCTGCCCGCGCGACAGCGACATGCAGGAGCGGGCGCTTGGCGCGCCTGTACCGCTTGAACAAGCCCGGCGTGGTGATCTCGTATTCTGGAAGGGGCATGTCGGCATCGTCGTCGACGCCGATTCGCTGATCCATGCCAATGCCTTTCACATGGCGGTGGCGATCGAGCCGCTCGCAAACGCCATCGAACGCATTGCCGCGCTCGGCTCGCGTGTGACGTGCGTGAAGCGGATCAAAGCGATGGTTTAATAGCCGAGCTTGCGATCGACTAGATTCTCGATCTTTCCGCCGCGCTCGAAATTGTCGATCTGCGCGAGGATATTCGCGACCAGCGCGCGCGGGTCGCTCGCCGAAGCGTTGTGTGGCGTCACATAAACCTTCGGGTGATGCCAGAACGGGCTATCGGTCGCGAGCGGTTCGCTCTCGAACACGTCGAGGCTCGCGCCGCCGAGCGTGCCGTCATCGAGCGCGCGCGCGATGTCGCTCTCAACCTGTTCGCCGCCGCGCCCGGCATTGATGATGACCGGCGCGATCGGCTCGCGCGCGAGCTGCTTGAACAAGACGTAGTTGAGAATGCCCTTGGTCGCGGGCGTGAGCGGCAGCAGGCAAACGAGAATATTGGTTCTGGCGAGAAACTCTTTAAGGCCCGCTTCGCCGTCGAACATTTCAACGCCGTCGAATTTCTTCGCCGTGCGGCTCCAGCCGACGACCGAAAAACCCGCGGCTTGCAGGCCTTTCGCCGATGCCTGGCCCATCACGCCCATGCCCATGATGCCGACCTTGAGCGCGCGCGGCGGCGGCTCATAGTGCTCGCGCCAGACGCGCTCGCGTTGCTGCGCTTCGTAAATTTTCATCTGCCGTTGATGCAGGAGCGCATGCATCACGACATAGCCGACCATGCGGATCGTGAGATCAGGATCGACGATGCGGGCAATCGGCAGATCCGGCAGTTGCGGATCGCGCAATAGATGATCGACACCGGCCCCGAGCGAGAAGATCGCTTTCAGCTTCGGTAGCGTCGCCAACAGGCCATGCGGCTGCTTCCACACGCAGGCATAGTCGATATCGTCCGGCGCGCCGAGATCGGGGTAGAGCCGCACGTGATGTTTGTTCGCAGCGAACTCGCGGAAGCGGGCGAGCCAGCTCTCGGGATTTTCCCATCCCTGGATGGCGAGCAGAATATTGGCCATTAGACTGTCTTTGCGGATGCGGTTTCGAGATTAAAGGCGGCTGCGAACAACGCGCGAGTATAGTCGCTTTGCGGGCGGGCAAAGATTTCCTTTGCCTCACCCTGTTCGACGACCTTGCCGTTTCGCATCACGATCAACTGGCTCGCGAGTGCGGCGACGACTTTCAGATCGTGACTGATGAACATGTAGGTCAGCTCGCGGCGGTTTTGCAGATCGCGTAGGAGATCGACCATCTGCGCCTGAATCATCATGTCGAGCGCGCTCGTCGGCTCGTCAAGCACGACGAAGGAAGGCTCGAGCACGATCGCCCGCGCCAGCGCGATGCGTTGACGCTGGCCGCCGGAGAATTCATGCGGGTAGCGGTGCCGCGCTTCCGGGTCGATGCCGACCTCGGTGAGCGCGCGCACGACACGCGCATCGCGCTCGGTGCTCGAAAGTTTCGGCTGATGCACGCGCAGTCCTTCGCCGACGACGTCGGTAATCGACATGCGCGGCGACAGCGAGCCATAGGGGTCCTGAAAGACGATCTGCATGTCGCGGCGGACAGGCCGCATTTCCTTGAAGCGCAGGCCCTGCACGGATTTGCCAAGGAAAACAATTTTTCCCTCCGAGGAGATCAGCCGCAGTATCGCGAGCCCGAGCGTGGTCTTGCCGGAGCCGGATTCACCAACAACGCCAAGGGTTTCGCCTTTGCGGATGGCGAGCGAAATGCCGTCCACGGCTTTGATGTGGCCGACCGTCTTTCGCAGAAAGCCGCGCCGGATCGGAAACCAGACGCGCAAGTTATCGGTCTCGGCGACGACAGGCGCATTCGGCCGCGCCGGCGCCGGCTGCCCTTTCGGCTCGGCGGCGATCAGCGCCTGCGTGTAGGGATGTTGCGGGTGCGCGAACAGTTCGGTGACGTTGTTTTCCTCGACGATCTTGCCCTGCTTCATGACGCAGACACGATCGGCAATCTTGCGCACGATGCCGAGGTCGTGCGTGATGAACAGCATCGCCATGTCGTGCCTGGCTTGCAGGCTTTTCAATAGCCGTAAAATTTGCGCCTGTACCGTGACATCGAGGGCAGTGGTCGGCTCGTCCGCGACGAAAAGTTTTGGTTCGTTGGCGAGCGCAAGCGCGATCATCACGCGCTGACGCTGACCGCCGGAAAGCTGGTGTGGATAGGCGCCGAGCCGCGTTTCCGGCTCAGGAATGCCGACCTCGGTGAGAAGTTCGAGCACGCGCGCGCGTGTCGCGGACTTCGACAGGCCCTGATGAATTTCGATCATTTCCGCGATCTGCTGTTCGATGGTGTGCAGTGGATTGAGCGAAGTCATCGGTTCCTGAAACACCATCGAGATGTCGCGGCCACGCACCTTGCGCAACTCGTTCTCGGGAAGGTCGATGAGGTTGCGGCCGCCGAACAGAATTTCCGAATCTTCGCGCCACTGTGCGGCCGGCGGTAAGAGCCGCAGGATCGAGAGCGCTGTCATCGACTTGCCCGAGCCCGATTCGCCAACGAGCGCCAGCGTCTCGCCCTTCTTGATATCGAACGAGACGCGGTCCGCAACGACGTTCTCGCGCTCGCCGTGCTTGAAAGCGAGAGTGAGGTTTCGGACGCGGAGCAACGGCGAGTCCTTTTGGTTGGCGGTCATTGATAAGTTTTCCGCGGATCGAAGGCGTCACGGACCGCCTCGCCAATGAAGATCAAAAGCGAGAGCAAAATCGCGAGCGTGAAAAAGCCGGTGATGCCGAGCCACGGCGCCTGCACGTTGGCCTTGGCTTGCGACAGGAGTTCGCCCAGCGACGGCGAACCGGGCGGCAAGCCGAAGCCGAGAAAATCGAGCGCGGTCAGCGTCATCACCGAGCTTGAGAGAATGAATGGGAGATACGTGAGCGTTGCGACCATCGCGTTCGGCAGCAAGTGCCGCCACATCAGCACGAAATTCGACACGCCGAGCGCGCGCGCGGCCTGCACATATTCAAAGTTACGCGCGCGCAGGAATTCGGCCCGCACGAGGCCTACAAGCGCGACCCATGAGAACAGGAGCAAAATGCCGAGCAGTACGAAAAAGCCCGGCGCCAGCACCGAAGAGATGATGAGCAACAAATAAAGCGACGGAATCGACGTCCAGATTTCGATGAATCGCTGGAACAAAAGATCCGTCCAGCCGCCGAAATAGCCTTGCACCGCGCCTGCCGCGACGCCGATCACCGACGACACAATGGTGAGCACAAGCCCGAACAGCACGGAAATGCGAAAGCCGTAGATGATGCGCGCGAGCACGTCGCGGCCCTGATCGTCGGTCCCGAGCCAGTTCTGCTCGAGCCCGGCGCAGCCGTTGACGCCTTTTCGTGTGGCGACATCCTTGCACTGCGCTTCGGTAAGCATCCAGGTCGGCGGCGAGGGTGCCGGCGTCGGCAGGTCGAGGTTGCTGGTCGAATAGCTGTAGCGGATCGGCGGGAACAGCATCCAGCCGCCTTTCTCGGCGATCTTGTTGACGAGATAGGGATCGCGATAGTCGGCCTCGGTTTCGAATTCGCCGCCGAATGCCGTCTCGGGATAGTAGCGGACGATCGGCGCGTACCAGTGGCCGTCATAGGAAACAAGGATCGGCTTGTTGTTCGCGATCAGTTCGGCAAACAGCGTGAGGATGAACAGAACGAGAAAAATCCAGAGCGACCAGTAGCCGCGCTTGTTGGCTTTAAAATTTCCCCAGCGCCGCCGGTTGATCGGCGAGAGCCGCGGAAGATCCCGGCGCGGCGGCACGCCGACGCCCATTGGCGTTTCGGCAAGCGGTTCGGCCGGCTTCGCGGGCGAAGGAAGCGTGGAGGGCGCGTCCAATCACGTCTCCCGCGTCTCGAAGTCGATCCTCGGATCGACCCAAGTATATGTGAGGTCGGATATCAGCCCGACCGCGAGCCCCAGGAGCGAAAAAATATAGAGCGTCGCGAACACCACCGGATAGTCGCGGTTGAACACGCTCTCGAAGCCCAGGAGCCCGAGCCCGTCGAGCGAAAAGATCGTCTCGATCAACAGCGAGCCGGTGAAGAAGGCATGGATGAACGCGCCGGGAAAACCGGCGATCACGATCAGCATGGCGTTGCGGAAGATGTGGCCGTAGAGCACGCGCCGCTCCGGCAAGCCTTTCATCCGCGCTGTCGTGACATATTGCTTGCGGATTTCGTCGAGGAACGAATTTTTGGTGAGCAGCGTCGTCGTCGCGAAGGCGCCGAGCATCATCGAGATGATCGGCAGCACGAGATGCCAGAAATAATCGAGGATCTTGCCGTACCACGGCAACATCGCAAAATTGTCGGAGGTGAGGCCCCGGAGCGGAAAGATCGAATAGAACGAGCCGCCGGCGAACAGCACGATCAGCAGGATTGCGAACAGGAATCCGGGAATGGCGTAGCCGATGACGATCGCCGTCGAGGTCCAGATGTCGAAGCGCGAGCCGTCGCGCACGGCCTTGGCGATGCCGAGCGGAATCGAAATGAGATAGGTGAGGAGCGTCATCCATAACCCGAGCGAAATCGATACCGGCATCTTCTCGACGATGAGGTCGATCACCTTGGTGTCGCGAAAATAACTCTTGCCGAAATCGAAGCGGGCGAAATTCCACAGCATCAGCATGAAGCGTTCGGGCGCCGGCTTGTCGAAGCCGAATTGCTTCTCCAGTTCCTTGATGAATTTCGGGTCCAGCCCTTGCGCGCCGCGGTATTTGGAATTGACGCCTTCAGCCGACATGCCCGGCTGCGCCGCGCGCCCGAGATCGCTGCCGCCGCCAGAAACGCGCGAAGTGGCCGAGACATCGTCGCCCATGATCTGCGCGATGACGCGCTCGACCGGTCCGCCGGGCGCGAACTGCACGACCACGAAAGAAACCAGCATGATGCCGAGGATGGTCGGGATCATCAGCGCGATGCGGCGCAGGATATAGGCGCTCATGGCGGGAAGGTGCGTGGGAATACCGCTACGGTCAACTGGCGTAAGCGCCCGTTCCGGCTAAATTTTTCTTTATCCGTTCTTCTCTTGTTTCGCCCACCAGGTATCGGGAATGGCGCGCGCATAGCGCGGCTGCTCGGCCGGGTAGCCGAAGACGTCCCAGTAGGCCAGCCAGTACGAACCCTTGTTCCAATGCGGCACCCAGTAGCGGCCGGCGCGCAAGACGCGGTCGAGCGCCCGGCAGGCGAAGGTGAGCGATGGCCGGTCGTTCGCGCCGATGGCTTTCTCGATCAGCGCATCGACGACGGGATCGCTGATGCCGCCGATGTTCTGTGAGCCTCTGGTTTGCGCCGCTTTCGATCCGAAATAGGAGCGCAGCGATTCACCCGGCGTCGCCGAGAAGCCGAAATTATTGACCGCCATGTCGAAATCGAAATCGTCGATGCGCGCGCGGTACTGAACGCTGTCGACGAAGCGCAACCTTGCTTCGATGCCGAGCGTCGTGAGGTTCTTGATGTAGCCCGCATGATGGCGCTCGAACGAGGGCTCGTCGCCGAGAAATTCGATCGTGATGCCTTTGCCCTCGGCGTTCCGGCGCTTGCCGTCCTTGATCTCGTAGCCGGCTTCTTTCAGGAGCGCCGAGGCACGGCGCAGCAGCGTGCGGTCCTGCCCCGAGCCGTCGGCTTCCGGCAACCGGAAGGGTTCACCGAACACATCGGCGGGTAATTTGTCACGGAACGGTTCGAGCAGCGCGATCTCTTCCGGCGCGGGCAGGCCCATCGCCATCATGTCGGAGCTTTGAAAATACGAGAACGTGCGCTTGTAGGAATCGTACATCAGGTTCTTGTTGGTCCAGGCGAAATCGAAGGCGAGCCCGATTGCTTCGCGCACCCGCGGATCCTTGAATTGCGGCCGCCGCGTGTTGATGAACCAGCCCTGCACGGCCGAAGGCGCGTGATTGATCGCAACGCGCCGCTTGACGCGGCCATCCTGGATCGCCGGGAAATTGTATTGCGTCGCCCAGGTGCGCGAGGTGAATTCCTCGCGGAAAAGATAATTGCGGCTGGTGAAACCCTCAAAGGCGATGTCGCGGTCGCGGTAGAATTCGTAGCGCACCGTATCGAAATTGTAGCTTCCGCGCATCGCCGGCAGTTTCGCGCCCCACCAATCTTTGACGCGCTCGTATTCGATGTAGCGTCCCGCTTCGAATTTGCCGACGCGATAGACGCCGGAGCCGAGCGGAGCTTCGAGTGTCGATTCCTCGAAATTCTTTTTGCCGTAGTAGGCGCGCGAGAAGATCGGCAGGCCCGCGGCAAAAAGTGGCGTCTCGCGGCCATGCTGTTCGCTGAAGGTAATTTTGAGCGTCCCCTCGTTTTCCGCTTCGGCCTTCTCCATATCGTGCAGAAGCTGGCGGATGATCGGGTGGCCTTTTTCCTTGAGGATATTGAGCGAGAACGCGGCGTCTTCCGCCGTCAATTTCGTGCCGTCATGGAAGCGCGCTTCCGGCCGCATCAGAAAGCGGTAGACCGCGCCATTCTCTGAAATTTTCACGGCGCGCGCGGCAAGGCCGTACATCGCATCGGGTTCATCCAGCGCGCGCGCCATCAGCGAGGCGAAGGTAAGCTCCATGCCGAGCGCGGCATCTCCCTTCAGAACAAAACTGTTCAGCGAATTGAAGGTGAAGAAATTCTGGTTGTATTGCTTGGACGTGCCGACGAACGAAAACAGCCCGCCTTTCGGTGCGTCGGCGTTGACGTAATCGAAATTCTTGAAATCGGCGGGATATTTGAGGTCGCCAAACGCCGAAATGCCGTGCGCTTCCGTCTCGGCGGCGATGCCGGGAGCCGGAAAAAATTTTGCCGCCGCAGCGGAAGCGCCAATGACGAGAACCGAGCGGCGGGTGAGACCGCTCACTGCTTGATGCCTGTCTTTTCGGCCTTCGCCATGTCGTACCACCAGATCGACGGGAAGCCGTAGGAATAGGCCGGCAATTTCTCAGGGAAGCTGAAACGATCCCAGCGCGCGGTGCGCGAATAGCTGATCGTCCACATCGGCACGACATATTGATTCCACAAGAGCACGCGGTCGAGCGCCTTGGTGGCGGCGATAAGTTCGTCGCGGTCTTTGGCGAAGATCACCCGCTTGATCATTTCGTCGACGGCCGGATTTTTGATGCCGGCGAAATTGTAGGAGCCGTCGCGGTCGGCCGATTCCGAGCCGAAATAGCTGAGCTGCTCGTTGCCGGGCGAAAGCGACTGCGCCCAGCCCGTAACGATGATGTCGTAATCGCGGCTTCTGACGCGGTTGACGTATTGCGAGCTATCGACGATGCGGACCGTCACGCCGATTCCGAGCCGGTCGAGCGCGGGCTTATAGAAGAGGGCGACGCGCTCCATCGGCGGGCTGTTCAGCAGGATATCGACGGTGAACGGCTCGCCGGTCTTCACGTTGGTCATCTTGCCGTCTTTCACCTCGTAGCCGGCTTCCTTGAACAGCCGCAGCGACTGGCGAAGATTGTTGCGCCGCGCCTCCTCGGTACCGCCCTTCGGTGCTTCGTAGGTCTTGGTGAAAACTTCCGGAGGCACCTTGTCGCGCACTGTATTGAGGATCTCGAGCTCTTTACCCTCGGGCAGGCCCGTCGATTTCAGTTCGCTTCCCTCAAAGTAGCTGTTGATGCGGGAATATTGCCCGAAGAACAGCGTTCGGTTCATGTCCTCGAAATCGAGGGCATAGTTGAATGCGAGCCGCACGCGCGGATCCTGAAATTTCGCGCGCCGCAGGTTGAAAACGAAGGCCTGCATGATGCCACGCGCGCGTTCGGGGAACGTCTGCAAAATGACCTTGCCCTCGCGCTTGGCGGGGAAGTCATAGGCGGTGGCCCAGTTTTTCGCCGAATTCTCGGCGCGGAAATCGTACTGGTCGGCCTTGAGTGCTTCGAGCTCCACGGTGTCGTCGCGATAATATTCGTAGCGGATATCGCCGATATTATTCTTGCCGACATTCACCGGCAGGTCCTTGCCCCAGTAATTTGGGTTGCGCTCATACGTAATGGTGCGGCCGGCGATGAAGCTTTTGATCCGGTAGGGACCGGAGCCGAGCGGCGGCTCAAGCGTACCGGCGGCGATGTCGCGCTGCTTGCCGTTCGCGTCTTTGCCGGTCCACCAGTGCTTCGGCATGATGACGATCTGGCCGACGATCTGCGGCAGCTCGCGGTTGCCGGGTGCGTCGAAGGTGAAGGTGATTTCGCGCTCGCCGGTTTTCTCGGCCTTCACGACATGACGGTAATAGAACTCCTGGCGGCGGTTGAGCTTTTTCAACGTGTCGAATGTCCAGATGACGTCTTCTGGCGTCACCGGCTGGCCGTCCGCCCATTTGGCTTCGGCGCGCAGTTTGTAGGTGACGGAGGAAAAGTCGGCGGGGAATTTCACGCTTTCGGCGAGCAAGCCGTATTCGGTCGCCACCTCGTCGAGCGAGCCGCTCATCAGGGAGTCGTACAAAAGATTGGTGCCGGCGGCCGGCGTGCCTTGCGAGATCACGGTGTTGAAGGTGTCGAAGCTGCCTTCCTCACTCATGCGCAAGAGGCCGCCCTTCGGCGCATTCGGATTCACATAGTCGAAATGCTTGAAGCCCGCCGGGTATTTCGGTTCGCCCATCAGCGAAACGCCGTGCCGCCATTCCTGCGCATGGCCGGGAAATGAGAGGCATGAAATCGGGATCAGAAGCGCGAGGGCGCGAGCGGCGAGCAGCGTGAAAATGCGGCAGGCGGACAAGCCGGAATCTCCATCAACGGCGGAACAATAGGGAAGCAATGTCGGCGGGGATTATGACGCTTTTCCGCCGGGATACCACGGCGGCAAGATTACACTTGGGTAATTTGGCGCAGCAATTTGGCACGAAAAAACCGGGCCGCGCGAGGCGGCCCGGTTGTCAAAAAGCGGCGCTAATCGGTCTTGCCGTTACTTCGGCTGCTCGGCCTTGGGCGCGTCGGCTTTCGGCGCGTCAGCCTTGGGTGCGGCCGGTGCTTCTGTTTTTGCCTCGGGCTTCGGCAACGGCAGCGGGCTGTCCGACAGCGTATTGAGATAGGCGATCAGGTCGGCGCGCTCGGTCGCCTTCGAGATGCCAGCGAAAGCCATCGCCGTACCGGGGACGAAGCCGCGCGGATTGTTGAGGAAGTGATCGAGATCCTCGAACGTCCACTTGCCGGGCTTGGCCTTCATGCCGGCGCTGTAGTTGAAGCCCTCGTGGTGGGCGCGCTCGCGGCCGACGACGCCGTAGAGGTCGGGACCGACCTTGTTCGGGCCACCCTTCTTGAATTCGTGGCAGGCGACGCACTTCTTGGAGACAGCCGCGCCCTTTTCGGCGCTGGCGCTGGCGAGAAGATCGGCGATCGGAACCTGCTTTTCGGCGGGCGCCGCGACCGCTGCGCCGCCGCTTTCGGCAACCGCAATTTCGAAGCCCGGCTTCGCGGGCTTGTGCACGGCGAAAATACCGTCGGCGAAAATGTTCAGGGAGAGCAGGATGAGGAGCGTGCCCAACACCGCTCCCATGATTTTATTGAGCTCGAAACTGTCCATACCGCAGCCATTCCATGAAAAAGGGGAGCCACGTTGCCCCCCTAAGGACGAGGCAGAGGTAACGCTTTGTGCGATACCTTGCAACCCGTATAAACTACGAAACGCTCCTACTTTCCTCCATTTTTGCCCGGCTTTTCCGCCTGTTAGAACGTCCGCATGGCTCGCTCGAAAATCCCGTCCGGCACGCTGGTTCTGATCCCCGCGCGCCTTGCCTCAACCCGCTTGCCGGGCAAGCCGCTCGCGGAAATTGCGGGCCTGCCGATGATCGCCCAGGTGATTCGGCGCGCTGAGGAGGCAAAACTCGGACCCGTCTGGGTCGCGACCGACCATCCGGCCATCAAGGCAGCGGTCGAAGGGGTTGGCGGGCAGGCGGTGATGACGCGCGTCTCGCATGTTTCGGGCTCCGACCGCATTTTCGAGGCACTCGAAAAGATCGACCCGAAGAAAAAAGTGAAATTCATCGTCAACGTGCAGGGCGACCTGCCGACGGTCGAGCCCGCCACGATCCGCGCGGCGCTTGCGCCGCTCAAGGACAGGGCGGTGGACATCGCGACCGTCGCGGCCGAGATCGACAATGCCGCCGACCGGACAAACCCGAACATCGTCAAGGTGGTCGGTAGCTCCGTCGGCAAGCGGCATCTGCGCGCGCTTTATTTTACGCGCGCGACGGCGCCGGCAGGCGAGGGGCCGCTCTATCACCACATCGGCCTTTACGCCTATCGCCGCTCGGCACTCGAGAAATTCGTGCGCCTCAAGCCGTCGCCGCTCGAGAAACGCGAGAAGCTCGAGCAGCTCCGCGCGCTGGAAGCGGGCATGCGCATCGATGTCGCGATCGTTGACGCGGTTCCGCTCGGCGTCGATACTCCCGCCGAACTCGAAAAAGCGCGCGCGCTGTTGCGCGCCAAACGCCGATCCCCAAGCCGATCATGAGCAAAAAGAAAACCATCGTCTATCAGGGCGAGCCGGGCGCGAACTCGGATACCGCCGCGCGCGACGTTTATCCCGATTATCAGCCGGTGCCTTGCGCGACCTTCGAGGACGCCTTCGCAGCCGTCTCGAACAAGGAAGCGGATCTCGCGATGATCCCGGTCGAGAATTCGGTCGCCGGCCGCGTCGCCGACATTCACCATCTGATGCCGCGCTCGAACCTCAACATCATCGCGGAGTACTTCCTGCCGATTAATCACCAGCTTCTCGGTGTGAAGGGTGCGAAGATCGAAGACCTCAAATCGGTGCAGAGTCACATCATGGCGCTCGGCCAGTGCCGGAACGTCATCCGCAAGCTTGGCCTCACGCCGGTGATCGGCGCCGATACCGCGGGCTCCGCACGGCAGATCGCCGAAGCCGGTGACAAGTCGCGCGCCGCCATCGCATCGAAGCTCGCCGGCGAGATCTACGGGCTCGATCTCTTGCAGGAAAATATCGAGGACGAGGCGCACAACACGACGCGCTTCATCGTACTGTCGCGTGAACCAGATTGGGCGCCGCAAGGCAACGGCCTGACCGTCACGACCTTCGTGTTCCGGGTGCGCAACGTGCCGGCCGCGCTCTACAAGGCGCTCGGCGGCTTCGCGACCAACGGCGTCAACATGACCAAGCTCGAGTCGTATCAGCTCGGCGGCTCGTTCTCGGCAACGCAATTCTATGCCGATGTCGAAGGTCATCCGGAAGATCGCTCGGTCAAGCTCGCGCTGGAAGAGCTGGCGTTTTATTCCGCCGAGATGAAGATCCTCGGCGTTTATCCCGCACACGAATATCGCATCAAGGCTTCGGCCAAAGAGGCTTAGGAAGCAGGCTTAAGCGAGCACGGCGGCGCCGTTCTCGACATAGGCCCGAATGATGTGATGCGCGATGGCGACCGAAGGCGGCACGAACAGGCCGTCCGGGTGCTTGCCCGCGAACATCAACCGCAATTCGTCGCGATCGAACCAGCGGGCGCCGTCGAGCTCTTTCTCGTCGATGCGAAGTTCCGTGGTCTTCGCCTCCGCATGGAAGGCGACCATCATCGACATCGGAAACGGCCACGGCTGCGAAGTGAAATAGCGCATATCGCCGATTTCGATGCCCGCTTCCTCCATCGTTTCGCGCCGAACGGATTCCTCGAAACTCTCGCCGGGTTCCACAAACCCCGCGAGGCAAGACCACATGTTCGGAAGAAACCGGTGCGACCGGCCGAGCAGACACCGCTCGCCGTCGATCGCGAGCATGATGACGCACGGATCGACGCGCGGAAAATGATGCTCGCCGCAATTCGGACAGTCGCGCCGCCAGCCCGCCTCGATGGTTTTGGTCGGCGTGCCGCAGTTGGCGCAGAAGCGATGACCGGCATGCCACAGAAGAACGGATTTGGCGCTCGCGAGCGCCGGCAGGTGCTCGTGCGCAAGCCCCTGTACCGCGATTGAGCGCAGATCGATCGCGGCATAGCCGCCGCTCGCCTTCGCCTGTTCGGCCGTCTCCGGCGCGATCGAAATGGCCGAACGGCCGGCTTCGCCCGCAAGCCCGACGAACATCGTCTGCAACGGCTCGCCAAAAGCGTGCGCTTCGGCGGGCGAGAGTAGCGGATCGAGCGCATCGCCCCGCTTCCTGAGGAGGATGATGTCACCCGCGAGCGCATAGACGCCCGCATCGGCGTGGCGCATCGCGGCTTCAATACGCGCGCGGTCGCGCCGCTGTTCCGAAATGCGGTCGAGCTTCGAGCCGATATAGCCAAGCGAGGTGAGAGCGCGAGTGGAAAACGATTTCGTCATGAACGCCGTAACGCTCGCATGCTGACAGGCGGCGCGCAACTAACCGAGCTGCAGCGATGCCTGTAACTTCTTCGTCAAATCGTCGCGGGCCGCTTTCTCGTAAGGCACACGCGTACCCTTGCCCCACACCGGGCCCGCCCAGGCGGCGTCATTCTCGAAGCGCGCGACGACGTGGACATGCAGTTGCCGCACCTGGTTGCCGAGCGCTCCGACATTGAGCTTGTGGCAATTGGTGAGCGACTTAAGCGCCCGCGAGGCGTCGGTGATGTCGTCCATTAGCATCGTGCGCTCGCCATCAGAGAGATCGATGATCTCGACGAGGTTCTCTTTCCTCGGCACGAGGATGAGCCACGGGAAGCGCGCGTCGTCACAGAGCAGCACCTCGCAGAGCGAGAGCGTTCCGAGCGAATGGGATTCGGCGGCAAGCCGCGGATCGATCGTGAAGCTCATTCGGGTGACACCAGTTTGAGGCCGGCGATGCCGATGACGATCAGCGCAATGCAGGCAAGCCTGAGCGCCGTTGCCGATTCCCCGAGCCACAGAATGCCGAGGATGACGGTGCCGATCGTGCCGATGCCGGTCCAGATCGCATAGGCCGTGCCGAGCGGCAGCGTCTTGAGCGCAAGCCCCAGGAGCCAAAGACTCAGGATCATGCTCGCGAGCGTCCATGTCGACGGCACAAGTCTGGTGAAGCCCGCGGTATATTTCAGGCCGACCGCCCAGCCGATTTCAAAAAGACCCGCCGCCAACAGATAAAGCCACGCCATGACAAGCTCCGTTTGCAGGGCCGTCCCTGCGGCTGTGGGGGAAGGGCGTGGCCGTCCACGCCGCACAGAAATAGGCGTTTCAACAGGGAAATTCAAACGTGGAACTGCGCTTCCCTCGCTTGCTATCGCTGATTTAAGGCCCGATATAGAGGCGGGAGGTTGGCGGTGGACGAGCCACTCGCCAACCGGGTCAGGTCCGGAAGGAAGCAGCCCTAACGAGCACGGATCGGGTCGCTCGTCAGCCTCCCACCGACTACCGACAACCGATGGGGGAAACACATGCGGAAGTTCTACTTGCGTTGAGTGTTGCGCCTTTGGGAATAGTTGCGGTGTCATTTTCGAACGAAGCCTTCGCCAAGCCTTCTTGTGACGCAGCGAAATGCTATTCGCAGTGCGCGTCGAGAGGCGGGCAGCCTTTGCAGTTCCTGGTGCGGCAAGCATCGGCGTGAAAACAACTGCCGGAAGTAAAAGGACCTCATGAACGAGTCGCCGAGGCAGATCAAAGGTGCAGGCAAGACCGCGGAAGCCGCGGGCTACCGCGTTCTCGCGCGTAAATACCGCCCGGCGAGTTTTGACGATCTGATCGGTCAGGATGCGATGGTGCGGACGCTCTCGAATGCTTTCGAGAGCGGCCGTATAGCGCAGGCCTATATCCTCACCGGGGTGCGCGGCGTGGGTAAGACGACGACCGCGCGCATCCTCGCCCGCGCGTTGAATTACGAACCGGCCGAAGGCGGCGGCGCGCCGACCTTGAACATGCCGGTCCTTGGCCGCCACTGCGAAGCGATCATGGAAGGCCGCCATATCGATGTGATCGAGATGGATGCGGCGTCCCATAACGGCGTCGATGACGTGCGCCAGATTACGGACGCCGTGCGCTACACGCCGGTCAATGCGCGCTACAAGATCTACATCCTCGACGAAGTGCACATGCTTTCGACGGCGGCGTTCAATGCGCTCCTGAAGACGCTCGAAGAGCCGCCGGCGCATGCGAAATTCATTTTCGCGACGACCGAAATCCGAAAGGTTCCGGTGACGGTGCTGTCGCGCTGCCAGCGTTTCGATCTACGGCGCGTCGATGCGGATGTGCTGACCGAACACCTCGCGGGTATCGCCGGCAAGGAAAAGATTTCCGCTGAGCCCGAAGCCCTCGCCATGATCGCGCGCGCCGCCGAAGGCTCGGTGCGCGATGCGCTTTCGATTCTCGATCAGGCGATGGCCCATGGCGACGCCAAGGTTGCGGCTGAAGACGTGCGCGGCATGCTCGGGCTTGCCGACCGCACGCGGGTGATCGACCTGTTCGAGGCGCTGATGAAAGGCGATATTGCTGCGGCGCTCGGCGAGTTTCGCGCGCAATACGATACGGGCGCGGAGCCCGCGGTGGTGATCGCGGATCTTGCCGAGTTCACGCATCTCGTGACGCGTTTCAAGCTCGTGCCGGATTCGAAGAACGATAAGAGCCTCGTCGAGGCGGAGAAGAAGCGCGGCAGCGAATTCGCCGGCCAACTTTCCATTCGCTCTCTCTCGCGTACCTGGCAGATCCTGACCAAGGGCCTTGGCGAAGTGAACGGTTCGGAAAAGCCGATGCAGGCCGCCGAAATGGTGCTTGTGCGCCTCGCCTACGCTTCCGATCTGCCGACGCCCGACGAAGCGCTGCGCATGTGGAAGGACGGCTCCGGTGCCGTTTCCGCGGGCGGAGCCGCGCCCAAAGGCGCGCCGACTTCCGCGCCGCGCCTTTCACTCGCGGCCGAAGGCGGCTCGCGCGCACGCCCCGTCGCTCAAGCCGAATATGCCGTTGAAACCGCCGCATCCGGCCCGCGCCTCGCCTCGCTCGAGGATGTCGCTGCGCTCGCCGCCGAGAAGCGCGATCTCAAGATCAAGCATGCGGTCGAGAATTATCTGCGCCTTGTTCGCATTCAGGAAGGGCGGCTCGAGATTGCGCTCGCCGCCAATGCGCCGCACGGCATTACGCAGGAGCTTTCCGGCAAGCTCACCGACTGGATGGGCAGGCGGTGGTTCGTTGCGCTCTCCGGCGAGAAGGGCGGCCCGACGATTGCCGAGACGCTCGCGGCGGAAAAGATTGCGCTGGTGCAGGACGTGCGCTCCGATCCGCTGGTCGCGGCGGTGCTGGCGCGCTTTCCGGGCGCGGAGATCGTCGATGTCCGCCCGCCCAAGCCGGTCGCGACCGAGGACGAGATCGAAAATTTGCATTCCGAGCCCGATGAACAGGGAGACGATTGATGGCCGATATCCTGGGCATGATGGGCAAGATCAAGGAGCTGCAAGGCCGCATGGAGAAGATGCAGGCCGAGCTCGACCTCGTCGAGGTCGAGGGCGCAGCCGGCGGCGGCCTCGTCGTTGTCACGCTCACCGCCAAGGGCGCGATGAAGAAGGTGAAGATCGACGACTCTCTCATGAAGCCCGGCGAGCGCGAGATCGTCGAGGACCTCATCGTCGCGGCGCATGCCGATGCGCGCGGCAAGGCCGAGCAGGTGATGCAGGACAGAATGAAGGATCTCACCGGCGGCCTGCCGATCCCGCCGGGCATGAAATTGTTCTAGTGAAGCTTTTCTAGAGAACCGCTTGCAATGCGCCGCTCCGTTGCCGGGCCAGAAATCGAACGGCTGATTCAGTTGCTCGCGCGCTTGCCGGGTCTCGGCCCGCGCTCGGCGCGCCGCGCCGCACTTCATCTCGTCAAACGCCGCGGCGAATTGATGGAGCCCTTGGCCGCGGCGATCACGGATGCGCACGACAAGATCGTAGAGTGTTCGGTCTGCGGCAATGTCGATACCCGCGATCCCTGCACGGTCTGCGCCGACCCTGCGCGCGACCGCTCGCTTCTCGTGGTGGTCGAGAACGTCGGCGATCTCTGGGCGCTCGAGCGCGCCGGTGTCGTCGCCGGCCAGTATCATGTGCTGGGCGGCACTTTGTCGCCGCTCGACGGCATCGGCCCCGATCAACTGAACCTTTCGGGCCTGATCGGGCGCGTCAGCGGCTCATCCATCCAGGAAGTCGTGCTGGCGCTCAACGCGACGGTGGACGGCCAGACCACGGCGCACTACATCACGGACCTGTTACGCGACACCGGCGTCAAGGTGACGCGGCTTGCCTATGGCGTGCCTGTCGGCGGCGAACTCGATTATCTTGACGAAGGAACATTGTCCGCTGCAATTCGTTCACGGACGCCGTTCTAGCCTTCGCGTCTTTCAGCTAAGATGGGAATCATGTTGCGAAACATCGCCATTATTTTGCTTGTGACCTGCGCCGCTTCCTCCGCTGCTGCGGAGCTTGCGGTGCCGCGCGGCGTCGTCGAATCGGCCCTCAAGACCTCCGATTGCGCGGCCAGCTACGAGCAGGCGACCGAACATCTCGATCCGCCGCACGATCTTGGCGATGGCCAGAAGATGCAGGAAATTCTCTGCCGCAAGGATGAGTATCAGTATTCGGGGATTTTCATCGTCTATCCCGAGGCGTCCCCGGATGCCGCGCGCGTCCTCGTCTTCAGTTTTCCGAAGATCCGCGGCTTCGAGAGCCGTCACAGCCTGACCGCGCCGGAATTCAGCGCGAAGGAAAAGACGCTGACCAGCCTCAATCGCGGCCGCAAGAACAGCGTATGCGGCAGCGCCGGCGAGTGGAAATGGAACGGCCGCGATTTCATACTGACGCGCTACTGGCTGAAGGTCGATTGCAACAAAGGCCGCTTCGATCCCAAGCGCCGCCCGAAGGAATGGCTGATCTACCCGAAGAAGTAATCAGCGCGGCGGTTGCGCGGCTACTTGCCTGAAGTGGCCCTTCGTCTGCAGCCAGCCGAGCAGCACGAGCCCCGGCAGACCGGCGAGTACGCATAGCGCGAAGAACCAGAACCAGCCCGACGCTTCGGCGATGTAGCCGGCGCCCGCCGACAAATATGTGCGGCCGATGGCCGAAAGCGCCGTGAGCAACGCGAACTGCGTCGCGGTATAGGCGGGGTTTTTGCAGAGCGCCGAGAGATACGCGACGAAGATCACCGTGCCGATGGCGCTGGTGAAATTTTCGGTGACGATCGCAAAGGTGAGCCACGCAATGTCATGCCCGGCGATCGCCTGCCAGGAAAAGGCAAAGTTGGCGAGTGCCTGAAGAATGCCGCCGATCCAAAGGCTCATAGCGAGCGGATAGCGCCGTGCGACATAGCCGCCGGCAAAGCCGCCGATCAGCGTCGCGGCAAGACCGACGCCCTTGATGATCGCGGCGTATTCGTTGCGCGAAAAACCAAGATCGATCACGAACGGCGCCGTCATCACGCCGGCGAGCGCATCGGTGAATTTGAACAGCACGACGAAAGCGAGCACAATGATCGCCGATTCCATCTGCCAGAAGTCGCGAAACGCGCCGAGCGCCGCCTGGAAGACGCGCGCCAATGCGTTCTCGCGCTGATGCGTGGCTTCGACACGCTGTGACTGTTCCGGCTCGGTGGCGATGAGCGTCGTCAGCATGCCGATGATGACGAAGGCGGCCATCGCGACATAACCCGCGGTCCACGCGCCGTGCTTCGACAAGCCATAAGCCTCGAAGCCGCTGACCAGAAACAGCGCGCCCGCGGTCGAAACCAGCATGCCGACGCGATAGGCCGCGACGTAAGAGGCCATGCCGGCCGCCTGTTCGCTTTCGGGCAAGGATTCGACGCGGAAGGCGTCGATGACGATGTCTTGTGTTGCGGAAGCCGCCGCCACCATCATCGCGCCGAGCGCGACGATCCACGGCGCCTTGGCCGGATCGGAGAAGGCGAGAAAGACGATCGCAGCGATAAGCAGAAGCTGCGAGAAGATCAGCCAGCCGCGCCGCCGCCCCAAAAGGCGCGACAGCACCGGGACATCGAGCGCGTCCACAAGCGGCGCCCATAAAAACTTGATGGTGTAGGGCGTGCCGGCGAGCGCGAAGAGCCCGATGGTGCCGAGATCGACACCGGCCTCGCGCATCCACACCAGAAGCGTCGAGCCCGAAAGTGCGAGCGGCAGACCGGCCGAAAAGCCGAGGAACATCACGATCAACACGCGCGGCCGCAGATAAACGCCGAGCGCTTCGCGGAAGGAGGGCTTTGGCTGTTCGGGAGCGCGCGTGATTCGCGACATGCAGGATTTATCGCATGCCTTTATGCGGTCGTCATTCGGCCGCGCCGAGCTTCAGCTTCAGCGGCGGCTGGATTTCTTTCCGAATTTCCTGGGTTTCGGGCGTGTCGAGCTCTAACGACTCGATTTGTGCGCCGCGCTTCATGACTTTCTCGGCGGAGATCAGCACCTGGCTCACGTCGTCGTTCGACTGCGCGAAATGTTTCTGCAAGTTCAGCGCGCGGTCGCGCAAGCGGCCGATATCGGTCATGAGCTTGGTGACTTCGGCGCGCACGAGTTCCGCTTGCTCGCGCATCCGCGCATCTTTCACGATCACCTGCAGCACTTGAATGGCGAGCATCAGGAGCGAAGGCGAGACCAGCATCACCCGCTCGCGAAACGCCTTCTGCACAAGATCGTCGAAATTTTCGTGCAGCTCGGCATAAACCGACTCTGACGGCACGAACATCAGCGCCATGTCCTGCGTTTCCCCGGGCAGGAAATAGCGCCCCGCAATATCCGAGACGTGCTTCTGGATATCCTGCCGCAAGCGCGTCGCCGCCATGCGCTTCGTGTCATCCGTCTTCGCTTCGCGAAACGCAGTGATCGATTCGAGCGGAAACTTGGCGTCGATCAAGAGCGGCCGCTCGTCGCCAGGCAGAAACACCGCGCAGTCCGGCCGCTTGCCGTTCGAGAGCGTAAACTGGAATGCATAAGCATCCTTCGGCAGCCCATCGGCGACAATCGCCTCCATGCGGCCTTGACCGAACGCACCGCGCGCCTGCTTGTTGGCGAGCACGTCTTTGAGCGTGACGAGTTGCGAGGAAAGCTCGGCGAGCCGTCCCTGCGCGGCATCGACGACCGCGAGCCGCTCGTTCAGCGCGCCAAGGCTCTCCATCGTTTCTTTCGCGGTCTTCTGCATGCCTTCGCCGAGCCGGTGCGAAACGGCATCCAGCCGCTCGTTCACGGCGCGCGAGAATTCCGCCTGCCGTCCGCCCATGCCTTCGGCGAAAGCCTGCACGCGGCCGGTAAGCTCGGCCTGCGCCCGCAGGAGTTCCGAAACGCGCGTTTCCATTTCTTCGGCACGATACGTCTGTTCCTGCGCTTCCTCGGCGCGCCGCTTGCCGCCGCGCCACAGCGCGAAAGCGAGAACAACGAGCAGCAGGAAAGCGGCGGCGGAAGAGGCGAGCAGCAATTCGGCGATCGTCACCGGATGCGCGCCCAGCATGAAAACAACGTCTTGCATCAAAACCCCGATTCGAAGCGGCCAGAACGAAGAGAGAACACCTGTCGGGGCCCGCAATCAAGCCGGGCCTCAAACTACGGCATTCTTTAGGGAAATTGACGCGGCCCGCGGGAACACCTATCTCCGCTTCATGATCCGCCCCATCATCAGCCTGCCGGACAAGCGCCTGCGCGCGGTCTCGAAATCCGTCGAGAAGATCGACCCCGAAGTGAAGAAGCTCGTCGAGGACATGTTCGAGACGATGTACGACGCGCCGGGCGTCGGCCTTGCCGCGATCCAGGTCGGCGTGCCGCTGCGCGTCGTCACGATCGACGCGACGCGCGGCGACGACGAGAAGCAGCCGGTCGCGCTCATCAACCCCGAACTGATCTGGACCTCCGACGAGCGGAACGCGATGGAAGAGGGCTGCCTGTCGATCCCGGAATTCGCCGGCGAAGTGTTGCGGCCGGAGAAGATCAAGGCGCGTTTCACCAATCTTGAAGGCCAGACCGTCGAGGTCGAGGCCGATGGTTTGTTCGCGCGCGTCTTTCAGCACGAGCTCGATCACTTGAACGGTGTTCTGTTCATCGACCACTTGTCGAAACTGAAGCGCGACCGGGTGACCAAGAAATTCGTCAAGGTCGCGAAGCGCGAAGCGGCTGAGTAGCTTTTCCGTTCGCAGCAGACGTCGGAGAACGCCAAAGGGCGATAGAGGGCGGACGATGCGCATCGTATTCATGGGCACGCCGGATTTTTCCGTCCCCGCCCTGCGCGCGGTGGCGAGCGCGCATGAAGTCGTCGCCGTCTACACGCAGCCGCCGAAACCGGCAGGCCGCGGCATGAACGAGCGCCGCTCGCCGGTGCATCTCGCGGCGGAGGAATTGAAAATCCCCGTTCTGCATCCGGTGAATTTCAAGGATGCCGAAACGCGCACGGCATTTGCCGCGCATGATGCCGATGTCGCGGTGGTGATCGCCTATGGCCTCCTGCTGCCGCAGGAAATTTTAGCTGCGCCGAAATTCGGCTGTCTCAATGTTCATGCTTCACTGCTGCCGCGCTGGCGCGGCGCCGCACCGATCAACCGCGCCATCATGGCGGGCGACAAGGAGACCGGTGTTGCGGTGATGAAGATGGAAGCGGGGCTCGATACCGGCCCCGTTGGCCTCGAGCAGCAGATCGAAATCGCGCCCGATATGACGGCGGGCGAATTGCATGACAAGCTCGCCGAGATGGGCGCGGATATGATGCCGCGCGCGCTTGCGGCTTTGGAGACGACCGGGCTCAAATTTACGCCGCAGGATGCCGAGGGTGTCACCTACGCGAAGAAGCTCGACAAGAACGAGACGAAAATCGATTGGTCGCGTCCCGCGCAGGAAGTGCACAATCATATTCGCGGGCTGTCGCCGTTTCCCGGTGCATGGTTCGAGATCGACGGTGCGAAGGAAAAGCTGCGCGTGCGCGCGCTGCGCTCCACGCTTGCGGAAGGCAAAGGCAAACCGGGCGAACTGTTGGGCGATCTCACGATTGCCTGCGGCGGGGGCGCGGTGAAGCTCCTCGAAGTGCAGCGCGCCGGCGCCAAAGCGATGAAGGCGGAAGAATTTCTACGCGGGCTGCCGCT
>DATMGD010000021.1:0-61455 GCA_035555855.1 Xanthobacteraceae bacterium | reverse complement strand
CAACGTTGTCTGCACGCCGCATCTCGGTGCGGCGACAAGCGAAGCGCAGGAGAACGTCGCGCTACAGGTTGCCGAGCAGATGTCGGATTATCTGCTGCGCGGTGCGATCTCGAATGCGGTGAACTTTCCGTCGATCACGGCAGAAGAGGCGCCGAAGCTCAAGCCCTTCATCGAGCTTGCCGAAAAGCTCGGCTCGTTCGCGGGCCAGCTCACCGAAAGCGGCATCAAGACCGTGCGCATCACGTACGAGGGCGCGGTTTCGCAGATGAAGACCAAGGCGCTGACCTCCGCCGCCGTCGCGGGCATACTTCGCCCGATGCTGCGCGATGTGAACGTCGTTTCGGCACCGCTGGTTGCCAAGGAGCGCGGTATCATTGTCGAGGAAGTGACGCGCGAGGCGGCGGGCGATTTCGAGAGCCTGATCACCGTCACCGTCATCACCGACAATCAGGAGCGCTGGGTGTCCGGCACGGTGTTCGCCGACGGGCGGCCGCGCATCGTCAACATCAAGGGCATCCGCATGGACGCCGAGTTCGGTCCATCGATGGTCTATGTCACAAACCACGACAGGCCGGGCTTCATCGGCAAATTCTCGTCGACGCTTGGCGATGCCGGCATCAACATCGCGACCTTCCATGTCGGCCGCGAGGCGCCGGGCGGCAATGCTATTGCCTTGATCGAGGTTGATGGCGACGTGCCGGCTTCGGTGCTGGCTGAGGTACAGGCGCTACCGCAGGTCCAGCAGGCGAAACCGCTGAAGTTCTGAACGCGGCGCGCTTGCCGGTGGTGGCGGTCGCGATGACGATGCCGATCAAGACGAGGCCGTAACCGACCGCGTGATACAAATAAGGGCGCTCGCCGAGAAACAGAATGGCGAGCGCCGATCCGAAAATCGGGATCAGGTGATAGAACGGCGCCGCCCGGTTCGGCCCCAAGAGTTCGACGCCGCGATTGTAGAACAGGTAGGCGACGAGCGAGGGCAGCAGTGTGACGTAGGCAAGCGTCGCGAGCGCCGGGCCGTCCCAGACCGGATATTGCCCGGCGGCCATTTCCGCCAGCATCAGAGGGACCAGAATCAATCCGCCCACGGCGGCCAGCACGAACGCGAAGCTCAGCGAATGGATCGCCGGCCGCTTGCGCAGCAGCACGGTGTAAAACGCGTAAACGATCTGGGCGAGAAAGAACCAGATATCGCCTTTGTTCAGCTTGAGATGCAACAGCACGTCGGGATCGCCGCGCGAGATCACCACGGTGACGCCGGCGAGCGAGGCGATGACGCCGACGATCTGCCGCGCCGTCGGCTTTTCGCCGTACATGATGAATGTAACGGCGGCGACCAGGAGCGGCCCGGTCGAGATGATCAGGAGCGCGTTGATCGCTTCGGTATATTGCAGCGAATAGTAGGACATCAGCGTATAGGTGCTGATGCCGATCAGGGAGATGATCGTGAGCAGGCCGGAGTTTTTCCGGATCGTTTTCCAGTCGCGGCGCAGATGCGGCCATGCAAATGCGAACATGAACAGCGCCGCGCCGAGCCAGCGGATGCAGGAAAGCGTCGCCGGCGGAACGTGCCCGGCGATGAAGCGGCCGAGCACGACGTTTCCCGACCAGAACAGCGACACGAGCGTCAGCAGCAGGCGGGGGCTGTCGAACAGAAGATCGCCGTGGCGGCGCAATTTCGTCGGCATGCAACTTTTCGGGTTTTAGGCTTGCAGGCCGCGTTGTACGGGGCTCGGCGATTGCAATCAATCGGCGGCGCGCGCCTGCATGGGTGCTATGCGGATTCTGGTTCGCCAGGGATCGGTGATGATAAGGCCGCCATCTTCGTCCGTCGTTGTCCCGCCGTCATTGCGGATACGCGCTTTTACGTTCGCCATTTCGGATTGCGGAATCTCCAGCACGAGTTCCGAAAGCCCCGCCATCTCCGCGGGTGGCGGCGGCGCGTTCTGGCTGTCCCAGATATTCGTTGCGATATGGTGATGATAGCCGCCCGCGGCGGCAAACAACGCGCCGGGCAGCGCCGCGGTTTTCGCAAAACCGAGCGTGCCGACGTAGAATTTTTCGGCGTCCGCGAGATCGCCGACCTGCAAATGCACATGGCCGATCCGTGTGCCGGCCGGCATGTGTTCGTCGGGCTCCTCCTTGCCGCCTTCGGCGAGAATGCCGTCGAAGTTGAGCGGCTTGTTCACCATCTGCACAAGGCCGTTCTGCCACGGCCATTCGGCACGCGGCCTGTCGCGGTAGATTTCGAGGCCGTTGCCGTCATCGTCGTAGAGATAGATTGCTTCACTGACATTGTGATCGGCGGCGCCTAATCGAATACCTGCGTTCGCGAGCCGCGTAATGGCGCTACCAAGTGCCGCACGGTCGGGCAGCAGGATCGCGACGTGAAAGAGTCCGGCAAGGCCGCGGCGCGGCCGCGGTTCGCTTCCGGGTCTGATTTCCAGAAACAGAAACGGCGTAGCTTCGGTGCCGAGCGCGACTCGGCCGTTTTCGCGCGCCACAACCTTGAGGCCGATGATGTCGCAGTAGAGCGCGAGTGCGCGCTTTTCGTCGGCGACCCGCAAGGTCGCGGAACCGATCCGAGTCGCATCGGGTAGAGCGGCGTGTTCCGGCATGGCGGCTCCGGTTTTTGCGATGACAGGCAGGATCGCTATCCACAGGGCGGCATTAATATAGCTTATATGCGTCTTCGCCTTAATCTTGCCGAAGGGCAATTCTTGAGGGCAATTCTTGCCACGCGCGGCTCGATCCGGTACGACAAATAGGCCCCGGCCGTAAGCGTGCTGGGGCTTTTCGTGTCGGCATCTATAAGGAGATCGGCGATGCCGAATGTCGTCGTCGTCGGCGCCCAGTGGGGCGACGAAGGAAAAGGCAAGATTGTCGATTGGCTGAGCGAACAGGCGGACGTCGTCGTCCGCTTTCAGGGCGGCCATAACGCGGGGCATACCCTCGTCATCGACGGCAAGACCTACAAGCTCTCGTTGCTGCCTTCGGGCATCGTCCGTCCCGGCAAGCTCGCGGTCATCGGCAATGGCGTCGTGCTCGATCCGCACGCGCTGATCACCGAGATCGGCAAGCTCGCGGCGGAAGGCGTCGAGGTCACCCGCGACAATCTGAAGATCGCCGAGAACTGTTCGCTGATCCTGTCGCTGCATCGCGAACTCGACATGGCGCGCGAGAGCGTCGCCAATCTCAAGATCGGCACGACCGGCCGCGGCATCGGCCCGGCCTACGAGGACAAGGCCGGCCGCCGTGCAATCCGGCTGATGGATCTTGCCGACGAAAAGTTTCTCGACGACAAGATCACGCGCCTGCTCGCGCATCATAATGCCTTGCGGCGCGGGCTCGGTCTGCCGGAAGTCGCGCCCGAAACGATCCGCAAGGAACTCATCGACGTCGCGCCGAAAGTGCTGCCCTACATGGACCGGTCGTGGGAGTTGCTCGACCGCTGCCGCCGCGAAGACAAGCGCGTGCTGTTCGAGGGCGCGCAGGGCATCATGCTCGATGTCGATCACGGTACCTATCCGTATGTCACTTCGTCGAACACCGTGGCGGCGAACGCCGCGACCGGCAGCGGCACCGGGCCGCGCTCGCTCAACTATGTGCTCGGCATCACCAAGGCTTATACGACGCGTGTCGGCGAGGGGCCGTTCCCGACGGAACTCACGGACGCAACCGGCAAGCTGCTCGGCGAGCGCGGCCGCGAATTCGGCGTCGTGACCGGCAGGCCGCGGCGCTGCGGCTGGTTCGATGCGGCCCTCGTGCGCCAGACGGTGATCACTTCGGGCATCGACGGTATCGCCTTCACCAAGCTCGATGTGCTCGACGGTTTCGATACGCTGAAGATCTGTGTCGGCTATCGGCTCGACGGCAAGAAAATCGACCATATCCCCGCGGGCCAGGGCGCGCAGGCGCGGCTCGAGCCGATTTACGAGGAAATCGAGGGCTGGAAGGAATCGACGCAGGGCGCGCGCCGCTGGGCGGACCTGCCTGCCGCCGCGGTCAAATACGTGCGGCGTGTCGAGGAATTGATTGGTTGCCCAGTCGCGTTACTATCGACCAGCCCGGAGCGGGATGACACCATCCTCGTTCACAATCCGTTCCAGGCGTAGGTCCGGCGTTCGTACAGGTTCGTTTATTCGATGACCGATTATCAGCCGCTATTGGCGCGTGCGCTCAAGGGGCTCGATCGCAATTCCAGCGAGACGAGGCGGGCGGTTTACGATCGCGCGCGCCAGGCCTTGCTGAACCAGCTCCGTAGCGCCAATCCGCCGATGGCGGATGCCGATATCACGCGCGAGCGCCTCGCGCTCGAAGACGCCATCCGCAAGACCGAAACCGAAGCCGTGCTCGCCGAGCCGCATTCGGTCCGCACGCCGGGCGCCGCCCGGCCGCCGGTTGCGCCGCGGCCGGCTTCGCCACCAGCGGGGTCAGCGCCGCAGACGCCGCCGTTGCGCGTACCGGCCCAGCCATCGCAGCCGCGCATTCCGATGCCGCCGAAGCCGGAGCCCGCTCCGGCGCCGGCACGCGCCGCCCATGTTCCGCGGCAGGACAGCGCCGAAGATATGCCATCCACCGAGCCGGTGGATGTGCCGCCTCCATCTCCGCCTGTGGCCGAGGCTGAAGTGGCCGCACCGCAGGCTCCGTCACACCCGCCCGCGCCGCCGCCGATGGTGCGGCGTGGCGAGCGCACTGGCGAGCGTATGCGTCCGCCGCCGCCGCGCGGCGGATTTGAGCCGGGTGAGGGACAGCGAAACGAAGGGCCTCGAGGCGGTATGCCGCCCGCGCCGCCGCATCCGCAGGGACATCCTCAGCCGCGGCCGCGCGCTCGTCCGCCGCATCCGGGTGCTCCTGCCGGACGCGATCCGCAGGCCCGCGATCCGCGCGCCGGTCAGCCGGTGCGCGTGCCGGCGGCAAAAAGCGGCAAGGCGAAATACATCATCTCCGCCATTTTGTTCGTGGCGATTGCCGCCGCTGGCGTCTTCGCATTCATGCAGCGCGGGCGCATCGCCGGCACCGCTACGGCTCCGGCACCAGCCGTCACCGATAACGACACGCCGAAGTCTTCCGAGCGCATCACGCAAAGCGCCGACGGGCAGAGCCGGTCGAGCACGCCGGGCAATCTTGATCCAGCGGTGGCGCAGCGCGCCGTGCTCTATGAAGAGAACCCGGGCGGCGGCCAGCAATTCCAGAATTTCATCGGCAGCGCCGTGTGGAAAACCGAAGCAGTAAACAATCCGGGGCGGGCGCCGGATCTCGGCTTGCGGATCGAAGTGGAAATTCCCGAGCGCAAGATCAACATCACGTTGAAAATGCGCCGCAATACCGATCCGTCATTTCCGGCGAGCCACACCATCGAAGTGATCTTCGACGTTCCGGCGGGCGACGCCTTCGGCGGCATCGCCGACATGCGCGGCATCCGCGCCAAGGGCGGCGAGACGGCGCAGGGCACGCCGATCGCCGCTGAAGTGCAGAAGGTGAAGGACGGCTACTTCCTGTTGGCGCTGCCGCAGATCGAGCGCGACAACAATCTCGGGATGCTGCGCGACCGCGACTGGCTCGATATTCCCTTCGTCTATGCGAATGGCCGCCGCGCGGTGCTGACCTTCCAGAAGGGCACGCCCGGCGAGCGGGCGCTGCGCGAAGTGCTCAATTCGTGGGGTCAGGGTCAGAACCAGCAGGGGCAAGCCCCGGCGCAGTAAAATGCGTAAGGCCGGCATCAGCCGGAATCAAAAAGGGCGGCCCGATCAGGCCGCCCTTTTTCGTTTCAGTAATTACTCAGCTTCAGCGCGCCGGCAGTGCGGCCGGCGTTTCCGCGGCTTTGATGCGGGAGACGACGGCGGCCTGCACCTTCTCGAAGGCACGGACCTCGATCTGCCGAACGCGCTCGCGCGAGACACCGAACTCCGCGGCGAGCTCTTCGAGCGTGACCGGGTTCTCGGAGAGGCGGCGTGCCTCGAAGATCTTGCGCTCGCGATCGTTCAGGACGTCGAGCGCCTGGCCGAGCGCGCGCTTGCGGTTGTCGAGCTCTTCGCTTTGCGCGAGCTGCGTCTCCTGATCGAGATGCTCGTCGACCAGCCAGTCTTGCCACTCGCCGGATTCGTTTTCGGCGCGGATCGGCGCGTTCAGCGACGCATCGCCGCCGAGGCGGCGGTTCATGTCGATGACGTCCTTCTCGGAAACGCCCAGACGCGTCGCGATCGTTTTCACCTGATCGGGGCGAAGATCGCCTTCTTCGAGCGCAGAAATCTGGCTCTTGACCTTGCGCAGATTGAAGAACAGCCGCTTCTGCGCGGCGGTGGTGCCGAGCTTCACCAGCGACCACGAACGCAGGATGTATTCCTGGATCGAGGCGCGAATCCACCACATCGCGTAGGTCGCGAGGCGAAAGCCCTTGTCGGGCTCGAAGCGCTTGACCGCCTGCATCAGGCCGACATTGCCTTCGGAAATGACTTCGCCGATCGGCAGCCCATAGCCGCGATAGCCCATGGCGATCTTCGCGACGAGGCGAAGATGCGAGGTGATGAGCTTGTGCGCGGCGTCGGAATCCCCATGTTCACGCCAGCGCTTGCCGAGCATGTACTCCTGCTGCGGTTCCAGCATGGGGAACTTGCGGATCTCGGACAGGTAATGAGAGAGCCCGCCTTCGGTGGAGAAGACGGGAAGACGAGATTGGGCCATCCAGCGCTCCATTTCTGACCCCCGGAACGGCGGGTCTTACTGTTGCGGCTGCTTCAAAGCCAACCGCAACTCCGGGATATAGGTTCCATTTTTGGCAGTGCAATGGCCGTGCCCGTGGGCTGAATTCACCCCTTTGTGAGGGCACTTATCAGTTTGGCTAGGTCCGCCGGGGGTTTGGCCTCGAAGGACAGGGCCTTTTCGCTGACCGGATGCTCGAAGCCCAGGAGATAAGCGTGAAGCGCCTGCCGCTTCAGATCGCTCAAAGCACGTCTTGCCGACGTGGATAAGCGGCTCGCCGCCGTCTGGTGGCTCTTGCCGTAGGTTTCGTCGCCAAGAAGCGGATGGCCGATTTTGGCGAGGTGAACGCGGATCTGGTGCGTGCGGCCGGTTTCCAGTTCGCACTCGATCAAGGACGCGACCGGCTTGCCGTCGCGGCCGTTGAACACCTTGCGCACCTTGTAGTGCGTGACGGCCTCCCGGCCGCCGGCGCGCACGCTCATCTTGACGCGCGATCGCGGGTCGCGGCCGATCGGCTTGTCGATCAAGCCTTGCGCGGGCGAAGGCACGCCCCACACCAGCGCGAGATAGCGCCGCCTGAGACCGCCGCTTCTGCCGTGATCGGCGAATTGCGCGGCAAGGCCGCGATGGGCGCGGTCGTTCTTGGCGACGACCAAAAGTCCGCTCGTATCCTTGTCGAGACGATGGACGATGCCGGGGCGGCGTTCGCCGCCGATGCCGGAAAGGCTCGCGCCGCAATGGGCGATCAGGGCGTTGACCAGCGTACCGCTGCGATTGCCCGGCGCGGGATGGACGACGAGGCCCGCGGGCTTGTCGATGACGATGACGTCCTTGTCTTCATGGACGACGTGAAGCGGAATTTTCTCCGCCTTGGGTTTTGCGGGCTCGGGCGGCGGCACGTGCACGGCAAACTCGTCGCCCGGTTTGACCCGATGTTCGGGGTCTTTTATCGTCCGGCCGCTCGATCTGACTTCGCCTTGCAGGATCAGTTGCTTCAGCCGCGTGCGGCTGAGCGCGGGGAGCCGCAAGGCGAGGACGCGATCGAGCCGCGCGCCGGCATCTTCGGCTTCCGCGTGAACCTTCTCGATGATTTCCTTCGTTTTAGGCATCATGACCCGCAAGAAAGACGACGAACTCACTCCCGAACAGCAGCAGCTCATCATGCGCGTGAAGCGGCTGATGGCGCTGCCGCTCCTCGTGATGGTTGCCGGCTTTCTTACCGTATTCGGGGTGATTGGCTATCGGCTTTATTTCAAGACGCCTGCGCCTTTGAACCCGCCGCTCGAGAAGACGCTGCAACTGCCGAAAGGCGCCAAGGTCATTTCGACCGCCATCAACGAGGGCAAGCTCGTGGTGACGGTCGAACTCGGCGGTCTTGTCGAGGTGCTGCTTTACGATCTCGACAGCCTGCAGCCGCGCGGACGGTTCACGATCCGGACGGCGCCGTAGTCACTCTACCGCCTAGTCACTCGGCCGCCTGCGCAGCGAGGCGTTTGCCGCGCAGTGTAACGAAGCTCAAGAGACACGCCCCGAAGGCACAGAGCGCCATCATCAGCACCATCGGCAGCGTCGTGCCGTTGAAGAACAGGCTCATGACGACGATCATCAACCCGCCGGTGACCATCTGCAATGTGCCGCCGAGCGCCGAGGCGATGCCGGCGATCGGGCCCTGATCGTCGAGCGCGAGCACCATCGTCGCCGGGATGACGACGCCCATCGAGGCGAAGCCGAGGAACAAAAGCGCCATCAGGATCGCGAGGTTGTCGACGCCCGCGAGCGTGAGCGCGAGCAGAATACCGAGGAAAGCCGCGTACATCGAGACGGCGATCAGCACCATGCGATCCATGCCAAGGCGCGCGCCAAGGTGAGCGGCGAATTGCGAGGCGCCGATGAAGCCGATGGCGTTGATCGAGAAGGCGAAGCTGAACTGGGTCGGCGTCAGCCCGAAATGCTCGATATAGAGAAACGACGAGCCCGCGAGGAACGTAAAGAAGCTAGCCATGCCGAGCCCGCCGATGAAGGTGAGGCCCATGAAGCGGGCGTGACGGAAAAGATGCCCGAAGCCCTGCAACACTTCGCTTACATTCAGCGGAATGCGGTCCTTCGGCAGGTGGGTTTCGCGCAGCGTGAAGGCGGTGAGCAGGATGCCGAGGATCGCGACAATCGTCACGGCGGCGAAGACGGCGCGCCAGCCGAACGGCACGATCAGCGCGCTGCCGGTGAGCGGCGCGAGGATGGGCGACACGGAAAGCACCAGCATGCAGAGCGACATCAGGCGCGTCGCTTCGACGCCGGTGTGCAGGTCGCGAATGATGGCGCGCGGGATAACCATGACGGAAGCCGCGCCGACGCCCTGAACGAAGCGGAAAAAGATCAGCCATTCGATCGAAGGCGACAGCCCGCAGCCGATCGATCCGATGGTGAATAGCGCAAGTCCGAAATAAAGCGGCGGCTTGCGGCCGACCATGTCGGAAATCGGCCCATAGGCGATCTGGCAGACGCCGAAGGCGATGAAGAAGCTCATCAGCGTCATTTGTGTCGCGGCAATCGAGGCGTGGAGATCGCTGGCGATCGTCGGCAGCGCCGGCAGATACATGTCGATCGCGAACGGCCCGACGGCGGACAGGAGGCCGAGGACGATGGCGTTTTTGACGAAACTCGAAGGCATTGGATTTCCTTGAAACACTTGCGGCCGGATCGCTCCGGCCGCAGGGGATGGGCGTGAAAAGCGGCGAGGCCTGTCACTCCGCCGCTTGCAGCGATTTCTGCTCGGAAAGCTTCTTGAGTTCAGTGAGGCCCTGCTCGAACTGTTTGCCGACCATCTTCTCGCAGTTGATGAAGACGCTCATCAGCTTGCCCAGATACGGCTGCGGCCCGCTCATCTGCCAGGTGACGTTTGTCGAAGCGCCTTGCGGGACGAAGCTGAATTCGATCTTGTTGTCGCAGGGCATCGGTTTGGTCATCAGGAGCCGCATCAGGATTTTCGAATCCGGTTTCGAGTCGGTGACCGAAAGCGATCCTCTGCAATTGCCGTCGAAATCGATGCGCGCGCCGGGGCCGGCCGACGGCGTGCCGAGGACATGGTTGGTCTTGGGATCCTGTGCGAAGGGCGACCATTTCGCGTGATCGGCAAGATTGTTGACGAACGGAAAGATGCGCGCCGGCGGCGCTTCCATCGTCGCCGAGCGGCTGATGCTGAAAGTGCCGGGCTTGGTCGCGGCGTAGACGAGAATCGCGACAACGATGGCAGCGATGATGAGCAGAAGGACTGTCATGGCCGTTCCTCGGTGATGATCATCCAGGGGATATTGAAGCGGTCGGTCAGCATGCCGAATTTCGCGGCGAAGAAAGTCTTGTCGAGCGGCATGTCGATTTTGCCGCCTTCGGCGAACGCCTTGAAGACGCGGTCTGCGTCGGCGACGCCGTTGACGATCAGGACGACGCGCATGCCTTGCGGCATCTTGTAGTCGGGACCGTCGGAGCCGAGGATGGAGTGGTGCTCGCCGAGCGGCAGGTGGGCATGCAGGATCTTGTCGCCCCAACCCGCCGGATAGTGCGGCTCGGCGGGGGAGCCTGCGACCTTCATCAGTTCGGGCTTGGTGCCGAGCGTCTTGCCGTAGAATTCAAAGGCTTCGGCGCAGTTGCCGTTGAAAAAAAGATAGGGACTGCTTTTCATAAAGTGTCTCCTCAGGCGGTTTCGTAGGCGCGCTTCAGCGCATGGATGTCGAGTTTCTTCATCTCCATCATCGTCCGCATGACAGCGGCGGCCTTTTTCGGGTTCTTGTCCTGGTGCATTTCCATGAGGCCGTCGGGCACGATCTGCCAGGTGACGCCGAATTTATCGGTCAGCCAGCCGCATTGCATAATGTTGCCGCCGGAGGAGAGTTTCTCCCAGTAGCGATCGACCTCGGCCTGATCCTCACAGACGGCGAAGAGCGAATTCGCCGGCGTGAATTTGAAGTTCGGGCCGCCGTTCATTGCGATGATCTCATGGCCGCCGATGTCGACCGTCACCGTGAGCACCGATCCCTTGGGGCCGGGTCCGACATCTCCCCAGAGCAGGGTGTCGACGATCTTCGCGTTCTTGAACACGGAGACGTAGAATTTCGCCGCCTCTTCGGCGTTGCCGTCGAACCAGAGGCATGTGCTGAGTTTTTTCATCGTTACTCCCTTTACCGAATTGTTCAGGCGGCTTCCTTGAAGTCACCGAGTTGTGCATCGAGCGCGCGCTTGAAGGCGGGTCGCGCCGTGCAACGCTCGATATAGGCGGCGAGGCGCTTGTCGCTGGTGACGATGTCGGTGTTGTCGAGAATGCGAAGCACGGTCGACATCATCAGGTCGCCCGCGGTGAAACAGTCGCCGTCAAGGAAGGGCTTGTCGCCGAGCGTTTTGGAAAGCGCTTTGAGCCGCCGCTGCACGAATTCCACGGCGCCCGGGCGGCGCAGTTTCGCCCATTCCTCGTTGGCGTAGAAAATATCGATGAGCGCGACGTTCATCATGAAGGGCTCGATCGAATTGAGCGCGGCGATCAGCCATTGCGTAGCGCGGGCGCGGGCCGCCGCTTCCTTCGGCAGCAGCGCCTCGCTGCGCTCGGCGATGTGCAGCACGATGGCGCCGGTTTCAAATAGCACGAGGCCGTTTTCGTCGAAGATCGGCACCTGACCGAACGGTTGCAAGGCGCGGTAATCTTCCTTGTCCTGATCGCCGAATGTCAGCAGGCGCGTACGGTAGGGGAGGCCAGCCTCTTCCAGTGCCCAGCGCACGCGCAAGTCGCGCACATAGCCTTTGGCGAAATCCGGGACCCATGCGAAGGCGGAAATCGTAATCATGCCGTTTACTCCTTTTACGTTTTTACGTTTCAGGATTCAGTCGCAGCAGGATTTCGATTGTGCAGAGGCGCCGTATTCGTCGTGGCGCTTCACCCAGTCCATGGTGCTTTTCTCGTTGCGGCCCCTCGGCGTCATGTCGAGCCACATGAGGGCGCCGATGATTTCCTCGTTGCCGCGGGCGTAGGACGAATAGGTGTGGAAGATCTCGCCCTTGTCGTTTTTGTAGAAGACGCTGAAGCCGGGCAGTTCTTCCATCGTGTTGTCGATGGTCGTGTAGTTGTATTCGGTTTTGCCGCGCGCGATTTCTTCCGGCGTGAACGAGACGCGGTAGTCGAAGTTGAAATCGCTATCCGCAGACGAGACGAAATCGAATTGCCAGCCCATGCGCTTTTTGTACGCTTGCAATTTGGCGAGCGGCGCGCGCGCCACCGCGACATATTTCACGTCATGGTTTTCGAAGTGCTGTCTTGCGCTGTCGGCATGGTCGGCGCCGAACGAGCAACCGACACAGCCGGCCTCCCATGACGGCGCGAACATGAAGTGCTGGACGATGAGCTGACTGCGGCCGTCGAACAGATCGGAGAGCGATTTTCTGCCGGCGGGCGTGTCGAAGGCGTAGTTCTTCTCGACCTTGACCCAGGGGAGGGCGCGGCGCTCGGCAGCGAGCTTGTCGCGCTGCTTGGTATATTCCTTCTCGCGCAGGAGATGCGCCTTGCGGGCTTTCAGCCATTCTTCCTGCGATACGACGGGGTGTTGCATGGAAAACTCCTTTACGCGGGGGCGGATCAGAGTTTGACGATGGTTTTGAAGCCGCCATAGATCATGCGCTTCGCGTCGAAGGGCATGTCGTTCGGTTTCATCATCTTCGCGAGGCGAGGATCCTTCATCACTTTGGCATTGATGCGGTCGCGCTCGGAGCGCGAGCGATAAATGATGAACGAGAAGATGACGGTTTCGCTGGGTTTCAGTTTCACACTGCGCGGGAACGAAGTCAGCTTTCCCTTCGAGACGTCGTCGGCGGCGCATTCGAAAAATGCGGTGGCGCCATATTCGCGCCAGATCTTGCCGGCTTTGGCAGCCACGGCCCGGTAGGCCTTGAGCTTCTTCTTCGGCACCGGAACGATGAAGCCGTCGACGTAACTCATTTTGATCCCCCCATATCTTGTGGTTTGCGGCTTGAACGCCGCTTGACAATTATGTTGATATCAACGTAATTAAGGCATGTCAATTCCGTTCGACGAATCTTTTCAGCAGACCCTGCACATTCGCGATCATTGCCTGTGCCTGCATGTGCAACGCGCGGCGCGGGCGCTCGCGCGCCGCTTTGACGAGGCGTTGCGGCCGCTCGGTATTACGCATGGCCAGTTTTCGCTGCTGAACGCGCTCAACCGGCCGCAGCCGGCGAGCATGACGAGCGTTGCGACCTTGCTGGCGATGGACCGCACGACGCTGACCGCGAACCTCAAGGTGCTGGAGCGCAAGGGCCTCGCGAAGATCGCGATCGACAAGGAGGACAAGCGCAGCCGCCGCCTGTCGTTGACGCCGGCGGGCAAGGCGCTGCTCGCGCGAGCGGTGCCGGTCTGGAAGCGGGAACATGCCGCCGTCGAACGGATGCTCGGCAAGCCCGATCCGGATCAGATGCGGGCAGGGCTCGTTTCGCTTTCCTGAGCGCGTAATTTCGCGCCTTTGGCATGCGAGCCGCTATCGATCCAGCCGTTTTTCCGCCGAAGCGGATTTCCGGAAGTCCGTTTTTTATGGTGCGGTCGGCTTGATCGCAGCGGCGCTTCGGCTTAAGGCTTCTCGCCCGCCGGCAAGCTCCTTTCGTCTAGCGGTCCAGGACGTCGCCCTCTCACGGCGAAAACACGGGTTCGAGTCCCGTAGGGAGCGCCAGCCTTTCTCAGATTTTAGCTGAAATCAGTGCGCGCCTAATGCGCCCCGCGCGCCCGGGCCGATTTCTGTGTGCTCTCACCAGATGGTGGCCGGCTTTGCCGCTTCGCAACGGCTCGGGCCGGGGCGCCGCGCTTTCGCGCCCTTGTTTTACGGAGTTTCGTTCCTATATCGCTCTTGTAACGTAACGATAGGAGGACGTCATGGCATCATATGTCGATCCTTATAGCCCCAGCTATGCGGGTGATCTCAAAGCCACCTTCATCCTGCTGCTACTTACTGTTGCCGCCGCGGTCATTGTCGGGACATTATTCCTAGCGGTGCCGTAGCAGCTTTTACGCCGCGCTAATCCCTCCCCCCGTGCGCGGCGAGGGCCGCCGTCCCCAAGAGACAGCGGCCCTTTTTTTGTGGCGCGATCTGATTTCGGAATCCGCGCTTACTTCTCGCTCAGAAAAAGATCCTGCATGAAGCCGGCGCTGACGAGCGAATGAGGGCCGGTATATTTGGCGCTCACGTCGCAATAAGGCGTAACGGCCCCGTCCTTTGATAGCGTGTCGTTATATTGCCGGTACTCGACGGAATCCTTCCAGTGTTGCCCGGTATGCAATGCAAGCTGGATTTTCGATTTCAGGCTGGAAATATATTTGGCGTGCAGCAGCCGCCCATAGGGAACCGCGCCGCAATTTCTCGCTCGGGGTTCGGGGAAGTGCGAAGTGACCAGTGCGGTTTCATCATCGTAAAAGACGAGCGGATATTTGGCGAGCTGCGGGGATGAATCGTAGTCCTTGAAAAATAGCCGGTGACGAACTCCGCCTTTCACCGAAACGCCGCGGTCGAATTGTTCGTATCTTTCGGGATCGGCATCGAACCAGCAGCAAACCTCCAATGGGTCTTGCCCGGGGGCGATCTCGGTTTCGCTAATGGATGCCTGGCCGTAGACGTCAAGGAGCGGAGCGAACAGGCGGGTCTCGCCGCGCTCGACAAGGGATCTGACCAGACTGCTCAACCCCTTTTCCATGCCGCAAAAAACGAGAAACTCGTCGACATCGGCATACATGACCCAGCGATTGGGCGCATATTTCGAGAGCAGGCCGTCCTGCCAGTACGCGCCGAACCCGGCCTTTTTGTATGAGGCATCCGTGCGCCAAAGATCCACATCGGGCGCTTCGGCAAGATACTCAAAGGTGCCGTCATCCGATCCGTTATCGACGACGAGAAAACGGCCGATGCCCAATCGCCGATAATGATTCAGGAACGATTCGATCAGAACGCGCTCGTTTCTCACCACGGCTGCGAGCGGAATCGTATCGTCCGCCAGCGGCCCATGTTGCCGGCAGGCTTCGAGTTCCAGAACGTGTTTTACATGAGTGAACGATCGATACTCTGCGACCGAGGGCCATTCCATCTGGCCGTCTGCAGACGATATCAGTCTACGTGGCGGTGTAGTCATTTTTCCCTGAGCCGAGATTGATTCAAGCGGCGCTAAAAGTATCTGACGGAAGGGTGCGAGCCGAAAAATTTTCTTTCGGCGTCCCACGGATGGCCCTTCCATCCCTCGTGGGTGAAGCCGAACAGATTCACGATCTTGCCGGGATACAGCTCTTGCAGCCGCAGGAAGGTGAGCAGCCCGGTGCTCGGTTGCTTGCCGCCGCCGCCCTCAGCCGCGATGATTTTGTTGGCATCTTGCCAGATGTTCGCCGCGAATGTTTCGCAAGGCGTGGGGGCAAACTTCCGGGTGATGTGAAAAGAGAAATCCCGGCCTTCATAGGGATCATCCTTCTCGGAGAAAAAATCTTTCCTCAACGAAGCGGCGATCGAAGGGTGCCGCACCAGCCAGATCTTCTTGCAGTTCCGCCTTGCCGGTTCGAATGCCTCGGCCTTGTCGCATATCTCGAATACCGGCCGGCCGGTGTTCACCAGAGCGATAAAGTCCGTCTTGTCGCCGGTCTTGTCGCGATTGGCGCAGAGGTTCATGCGGACGACAACATCGTGTTCGCCGACGAACGATCTGTAATCTTGCGAAACCGGACCATTGCCGACGAGGGCGATGTCCTTGCTTTCGATCATGGTGCTTTCCCCGCGCCGATCGTGCAGCTGCGCCAACTGCGTCGCCCCGGCATAGGATTCTCGCGCGCGAGATCATCGAAACGCATAAACTGCGATTCGCAAATACTATCCGCGCAATACGGTATTTCAAGCAGGCGATCGCCGCGGCGCGGAAGCGGGGCGGCCGTTTGCCACGAATCGGCACGATGTTACATTGCCGCCTTCACGGATTCGCGCCGAAAGCGTGCAGGAATGCCGACCAAACAAATTCCTACCGGCGTGCGCCCGACGGCCGCCGACCTCACCAGCGATAGCTACGATCTGCCGTCGGAAACGCCGGCCGAACGCACGCTCGTCGTTTGCGCCGCCCCGAAAAGCGGTAGCGAGGAGCTGTTGCGCCTGCTGCTCGCCGCCGGGGTCGGCATCCCGCATGAATATTTCGATGCCGCCATTGCGCGCGAAGTGGCCGGGCGCTGGGAATTGCCGGGCGATCCGCTCGAGCCGAAATACGGCGAATTCTATTTGCAGATGCTGAAACTGCAGCGCGGCCGCAACGGCGTGTTCGCGGCCGGTCTGCGCTATCCGCAATATACCGAGCACTTGCGCAATCGGCTTGGCGCTCGACTCTTTCATGGCGCGGTTGTCATTCACCTGTTCTGCACCGACATCGTCGAACAGGTCACCGCCTGGCGCGCCGCGACCCACACCGGCATGTGGGATCTCTCGGGTGCGCGAACGAGCGAGCCGCGTCCTTACGCGGATAGCGCGCAAGAGAATGTCGCGTTGTTCGATCTCGATCTCGATGCGGTGATCGGCGACGATACCGGCTTTCGCAAGCTGTTCGCCTTCGCCGGCATCAAGCCGGTGTTTCTGACCACCGATCAACTGATGGCGATGCCGCGGGAAATCACCTGCGATCTTGCGCGGCTGATGGGTGTCGAGCCGGATGTTGCCGCGCTCGATGCGGCGATCGCGCTGAATGCACCGGGGCCGATCGACGAGAACGAGCGGCGCAAGGCCTATGACGATCTTTCCGCCGATCTGAAGCGGCGAGCATTCCGTCTGTAATTTTTGAAGATTGGAAATCGAGCACCGGGCGCTTGCGCCCGGTGCTGTTTCGTGTCGCCGGTTATTTCGTCGCGTTGGCGACGAATTTTGCGACGGCGGCGATCTGCTCGGCGCTCAGGCTGTCTTCGAACGAAGGCATGGGGCCGATGCCGCCTTTGACGGCTTCAGTGACCTGGCTTTCGCTCGGCTTGAGTTCATCGAGATTGGGGCCGACCTCGCCCGTCGCACCTGCCGCTTTCAAGGTATGGCAGGCCGCGCAGGGCGGGTTGGCATCCGCGGTGAACACCTTCTTGCCGAGTTCGTCGCCCGCCGCCTGCGCCGGAGCGCAGGCGAACAGGAGCGGCAAGGCAACGGCAAGAAGATGAGCCGGTCTTCTTCCCATCATACGATCGCGACTTCCACCGCCGGTGACTTCCAGCCGTTGTGGCCGTAGCCGCGTTCGTTCTCCTCGAAGACCTCCGGCTGCTTGCCGCCCTTGGTATCGGTCGCACGGCTCGCGATGACGTGGTTGCCCGGCTTGAGATCGGCCGAGAGCACGAAGGTTCGCCACGCATAGCGGCCGAGATCGGGGCCGATGAAGCGGGCGGCCTTCCATGTCTTGCCGCCGTCCACCGTGACCTCGACGCTCTTCACCGGATTGGTGCCGCCGAAGGCGACGCCGTAGATCTGCACCGGGCCTTTGGCGGATTCCTTGATCGGGTGTGTGATCCAGGACTTCACCGTCATGCCCCACATCGAAGGCTGGTTCGGCGCACCCTTCTCGCCGACCGGCCGCATGCGATAGCCGCTCTGCTGGATGTTGGCGTCGGTTTCCTTGTCGGAGAAAGCGATCTTCTTGACGTATTTGATGTTGTTGACGCCATAGAAGCCGGGCACGACCAGCCGGACCGGGCCGCCATGCACGAGCGGCACCGGGTCGCCGTTCATTTCCCAGGCAAGGATCGCGGTGTCGAGCGCGGAGAGCGGGACAGAACGCTCGACAATCACTTTCTTCGGATCGACGTTGTCCGGCAGCTTTTCGCCGCCGGTGCTGGTGATGAACTTGCGGCCATCGGCGACGCCGCCGAGTGCCTTGACGACGTCACGCAGCGGCACGCCCGCCCACATCACGTTGCCGGCGGCGCCGACCTGCCACTTCGAGCCGCTCGCCTTGTGGCTGAAGTAGCCGCGGCCGTTGCCTGAGCATTGCAGCACGGCAACGACACTTTCGAGGCCGAGATTTTTCAGTTCGCCGAGCTTCATCGTGCGCGGTTTCTTGACGCCCTCGAAATTGATTTCCCAGGCGTCACGATTGGCGATGATGTCCTCGCCCGGCGGGGTCAGGTTGTTGCGGACGAACAATTCGTTCGTCGGCGTGATGCCGCCGGTACCCATCGAATCACGCTTCGTTTCCAGTGTATTGCTGGAATGTACGATCATCGCCTGGGGATTCTTCCAGCTCAGATAAGCCGGAAGTGGTTTTGCGTCTTCGGCAATCGCTGGTGTTGAAAACTTCAGTTCAGGATTGAGAGCAATGACGCCGGCAGCGCCCGCACCGGCAACTATAAAGCGCCGTCGGGACAGGTTTGTTATGTTTTTATGTTCCACCTGATTTCCTCCTCTAAAATGCCTGTTGCAAGGCTAGAAATCTTGCCCGCCGCTGAAACGATTTTCGTCGGTCGGGATTCTCCATATGACAACTGGAACATATTCATCTTCGGAAGAATGCCGCGGCTTCGCAATAGGAATTTCGTTTTTCCGCGCTTGGGCGAAAAATTCCGGATGATGGAAAAATCGTCCCGCTTGATTTGCAGCGCACGCGGTTCTAACTAGAAGCGATCCGAGGGGTGCCCCGACGGGCTGAGACGGCCGCTGCCGAACCCTTTGAACCTGATCCGATTCGTATCGGCGGAGGGACGGAAATGCCGGCTAGCTCTTCTTCCTCGACCAACGCGCGCGAAACAATCCGAGAAATCTCCGTTGTCGGCGGCAGCATTGCCGGCACATGGCAGGCGCTTCTGTTCGCCGAAGCCGGTTTTCGCGTGACGCTCTATGAGCAGGGCGGCGCGGATTTGCTGTCGGCCGCAAGTCACTGGGCGGGCGGCATGCTCGCGCCGGACTGCGAAGCCGAAAGCGCCGAGCCCGTCATCGTGCGGCTCGGCGCTCGCTCGCTCGATCTTTGGAAGAAGCATTGCGCCGAAGCCGAATTCTCAGGCTCGCTCGTCGTCGCCCATCCGCGCGATCGCTCCGACTTCGATCGCTTCGCGCGCACGACCTCGGGTTACGAGCGCATCACAGGGGAATCGCTCGCGGCGGTCGAGCCCGCGCTCGAAGGACGTTTTCGCGAGGCGCTGTTCTTTCCGCGCGAAGGGCATGTCGAGCCGCGCCGTGTGCTGCCGCTCCTGCACGAGAAGCTCAAGCACAAGGGCGTTGAGATCCGCTACGAGACGGCGGTCGATCCGAAGTCGCTGCCCGGCATGGTGATCGACTGCCGCGGGCTTGCGGCGCGCGGCGATTTTCCCGAATTGCGCGGCGTTAAAGGCGAGATCGCGATCGTTGAGACGCAGGAAGTGAAGCTCATGCGCCCGGTGCGGCTTCTCCATCCGCGCTGGCCGCTTTATGTCGTGCCGCGCCCCGAAGGGCGCTTCATGATCGGCGCAACCTCGATCGAAACCGAGGACCAGCAGGTGAGCGTGCGCTCGGCGCTGGAGCTTCTGACGGCGGCTTACGCGCTGCATCCGGCGTTCGCCGAAGCGCGGATCGTCGAGCTTGGCGCGGGGCTGCGCCCGGCATTCCCGGACAACCTGCCGCGCATTCAGGTGAGCGGCGACAAAATCGCCGTAAACGGGCTCTATCGTCACGGTTTTCTGCTTGCGCCGGCGCTTGCGGAGCTTACCTTCAATTATGTGGTAGATGGCGCGCGCGACAACGAGGTCATGCGATGGACTTGATCGTCAACGGCGAAGCGAAACGGGCGAAGGCGCAGAGCGTGCGGCAGCTGCTCGCGGAGCTTGCCTATGAGGGCAGCTTTTTCGCCGTTGCCATAAATCAGACCGTCGTGCCGCGCCGCGACTGGGATCAGTCGGTGCTGAAAGACGGCGACAAGATCGAGATCGTGAGCCCGCGACAAGGCGGCTAGTGAGAGAACAATGCTGAAATTCTACGGCGAACAAATTTCATCCCGGCTGCTGATCGGCACGGCGCTCTATCCGTCGCCGGCAATCATGCAGGACGCGATCCGCGCTTCCGGCGCCGAGATCGTCACCGTCTCGATCCGCCGCGAGACGGCGGGCGGCAAGACCGGCGACGGCTTCTGGTCCTTGATCCGCGAACTCGGCACGAAAATCCTGCCGAACACGGCGGGGTGCCGTTCGGCCAAGGAAGCGATCGCGACGGCGCAGCTCGCACGCGAATTGTTCGGCACACCGTGGGTCAAGCTTGAAGTGATCGGCGACGACGAGACGCTGCAACCCGATGTGATCGGATTGGTAGAGGCGGCGCGCGAACTCTCGAACGACGGCTTCAAGGTGTTTCCCTATTGCACCGAAGATCTCACCGTCGCGGGCCGGCTGATCGACGCCGGCTGCGAGGTCATCATGCCGTGGGCCTCGCCAATCGGCAGCGCCAAGGGCATCGTCAATCCGTTCGCGCTGAAAACATTGCGCGCACGTTTCCCGAATGTACCGATGGTGGTCGATGCCGGGTTAGGTGCGCCCTCGCATGCGGCGCAGGCGATGGAACTAGGTTACGACGCCGTGCTTCTAAATACAGCGATTGCGAAAGCGGCGGATCCGGTCGGCATGGCAAAGGCATTTCGCTTCGCCGTTGAGGCGGGCCGTGCCGGGCTCGAAGCCGGGTTGATGGAACCGCGCGATCTCGCATCGCCTTCAACGCCCGTTGTGGGGACACCGTTCTGGCATGCCGCATCCTGATCGTTTTTATCCTGTCGTCGACAGCGTCGAGTGGGTCGTACGCCTCGCCAAACTCGGCGTGCGCACCGTGCAGCTTCGCATCAAGAATATTCCGCACGAGGAAGCCGTGGCGGTGGTGCGCACGGCACTCGCCGCGACGAAGGATACGCGCACCGAGATCGTCGTGAACGATCACTGGCAGGCGGCGATCGCCGCGGGTGCAAAGCATGTGCATCTCGGCCAGGAAGATCTCGCGGACGCCGATGTTCCGGCGATCCGGCGCGCGGGGCTGACGCTCGGGCTCTCGACGCATGACGGCGCGGAGCTTGAGAACGCGCTGCGCTTCGATCCCGATTATGTCGCGCTCGGGCCGATTTACGAGACGACGCTTAAAAAAATGCGCTTTGCGCCGCAGGGCGTCGATCGCATCACGGCATGGAAGCATGCTGTCGGGCGCGTTCCGCTCGTTGCCATTGGCGGCATCAAGCTGGAACAGGCCAAGTCGATTTTCGCCGCGGGCGCGGACTCGATTGCCGTGGTTAGCGACATCACAATGAATCCCGACCCCGATGCACGGGTGCGGGCGTGGCTCGAACTCGTCAAGACCGAAGGTTAAGCACACGATTTGCGGGGACGGCCTGCTGCGGCTCGCCGATCGTCGCGCCGACGGATTTCACCCGGCCATCCTCGATGGTGACGACGGTTTGCGCGAGGCGCTCGATCTCCTCGCGCGCGTGGCTCACATAGAGAATCGGCACGCGGGCGCCCGCGACGAGCTTTTCGAGATAGGGCAGGATTTCTTGCTTGCGCGCCTGATCGAGCGAGGCGAGCGGCTCGTCCATCAAGAGCGCCGCGGGATCTGCCAGCAGCGCGCGGCCAATGGCGACGCGCTGGCGCTCGCCGCCTGACAGCGTGCGCGGGCGGCGCTTCAGGAGCTTCTCGATGCCGAGGAGATGCACGACCTCGTCGAATTCATTCCCTGCGCTTTTGCGCGCCAGCCAGCGGCCGAACAAAAGGTTCTGCCGCACGTTGAGATGCGGGAAGAGGCGGCTCTCCTGAAAGATGACGCGCACCCGGCGGCGATGCACCGGCACGTTGATGCGGGCTTTGGAGTCGAACAACACCTGATCGCCGACGACGATGCGGCCCTCGTCGGGCTTGAGCAAACCCGAGATCGCGTTGGCGACGCTGGTCTTGCCCGAGCCCGAAGGGCCGAACAGCGCCGTCACTGGCGCCTTGCTGTCGAAGCGCATGTCGAGCGAAAAATCGCCGAGCTTCTTTTTGGCTGTGACCTCGAACATTCAGCCGCCGATCCGCGCCGACATGCGGCGCGCGAGATATTCCGAAACGACAAGCGCGATCAGCGACAGGATGACGGCGACCGCCGCAAGCTGCGCGGCCGGCCCGTCGCCGCCGGGGACTTGCGTATAGGTATAGATCGCGGTCGGCAGCGTGCGCGTTTCGCCGGGGATGTTGGAAACGAAAGTGATGGTGGCGCCGAATTCGCCGAGCGCCTTGGCAAAGGCGAGCACGAAACCGGCAAGGATGCCGGGCAGCGCGAGCGGCAGCACGACGGTAAAGAAAACGGTGATGCCATTTGCGCCGAGCGTGCGTGCAGCATCTTCTAATCGCCGGTCGGCGGCCTCGAATGACAACCGTACCGCGCGCACGAGGAGCGGAAAACCCATGACGGCAGCGGCGAGCGCGGCGCCGGTCCAGCGGAACGCCAGGACGAAGCCGAAACGCTCGTACAGGAAAGCACCGATCGGGCCGTGGCGACCGAACAGCAGCAAAAGAATGTAGCCGGTGACGACCGGCGGCAGCACGAGCGGCAGATGGACGAGGCCATCGACGAGGAATTTGCCGGGAAAGCGCCAGCGCGCCAGCGCATAGGCAATAAAGAGCCCCGCTGGGACGCTGAACAGCGTCCCGACGGTCGCGACCCGGAGGCTAAGCCGGATCGCGTCCCATTCTTCGGGTGAGAGCGTGAACCAGTCCATCAATCAGGTCGATGAACGGGCCGACAGCACCGAAAAGCCGTGCTTCTCGAAGATCGTCTTGGCTTCCGGCCCTGACAGGTACTTCAGGAATTCGGCGCCTTTGGCGTTTTTCGAATCCTTCAGGAGCGCAGCCGGATAGACGATCGGCTTGTGGGAGTCTTCGGGGAAGGTGCCGACGATCTTGACGTTCTTGTCGGCGGCGGCGTCGGTTTTATAGACGATGCCGAGCGGTGCTTCGTTGCGGCCGACGAGGGCGAGCGCAGCGCGGACGTTCTCGGCCTGCGCGAGCTTGCCGGAAACGCCGTCCCAGGCGCCGAGCGATTGGAGCGCAGCCTTGCCGTATTTTCCGGCCGGCACCGAGTCGACATTGGCCATCGACAGGCGGGCGTCGCCCAAAAGCTTGGCAAGGTCGAAGCCCTTGGCGATTTTTACGTCGCCCTTGTTCCAGTCCTTGTTGGCGACGAGCACGATGGCGTTGCCGAGAAGGTTGAGGCGCGTGCCGTCCTTCACCAGCTTCTTGCCTTCGACGTAATTCATCCAGTCGAGGTCGGCAGAGATAAAGATGTCGGCAGGTGCGCCGGCTTCGATTTGCTTGGCAAGCGCAGAGCTTGCGGCATAGCTCGACTTCACTTCGGTCTTGGACTTTGCGGTCCAACCCTTGGCGATTTCATCGAGGGCATTCTTCATGCTGGCGGCGGCAAAGACGACGACAGGCTTGCTCTGGGCGCGAGCAGGGGTGGCGACGAGGGAAGCAGCGAGCACGAATGCGAGCGCAGCCGCCGCTGTGCGAAACGGCAAAAGCATGACGATCTCCCACGGGCGAAAGCCCGCTTTCTATGTTTGAAGAACGCCGCCCGGATTCCCTCGAATGCCGACGGGCTCGTTGCCGCCTTCTACGGCGGGCCGCCTGTTCGCGACCCCGATAATCTGGCGGAAATCGCCAAAAGAGGCAATCGGCAGTTTGTCCGCCTGGTGGCGCCATCTATGTGGCCGCAGGTCAGGAGGCAGACATGAAGCTCAGCGCAAGAAACATGATCCGGGGCAAGATCGTCGATGTCGTGAAGGAGCAGGCAACGGCGCACGTCAAGATCGACGTCAACGGCACCATCATTACGTCCGTGATCACCCACGAGGCGGTTGATGAACTCGGCCTCAAGAAGGGCATGAACGCCGCCGCCGTGATCAAGGCGTCGGATGTGATGGTGGCGATCGATTGATTTACGTCCGCGTGCGCTGAAGCGCGCGGACACGGTCGGCGAGCGAAAGCGGGGCGTTGCCGTCGGCGTCATCGCCCTGCTGCGCGCCATTGGCGCGCGCCGCCGGGGCCTGATCGATGATCTTCTGGATCGGCGAATTGCCGCCCTCGAGATTGGCGGCAAGCCGCACCACTTCGGCGGCGACATCGTTGATGCGCTCGCGCAGGAGCGCGCCCTCGACGCGCTCGTTGGCCCAATTGGTTTCGGCCTGCTGCTTGAGCGTTTCGACTTCGCGCTGCAAGCGGTCGCGATCCTGACGGAGCTGCGCCAGCGCGCCTTCATTCATGGATTTTTCGGCCTTCAGCGCCTCGACGGTGGCGTTGTAGGAACGGCCGCTGTTCTCGATCTCGCGGTGCAGTTCGAGTGCTTCATTGCGGCTCGTTTCGAGACCGGAATTCAGCTCGATGAGTTCGGCCTCGCGTTGCGCGAGCCGCGCGGTGAGTTCGGTTTCGCGCTGTGCGGCGAGTTCGGCCTGCCGCCGCGCTTCGCCTTCGAGGCTCGCGATATTCTTCGAGAGCTGCTCGGCTTGGCGGTTGCCGGCTTCGGCATGCGCCTGCATCTCGGCGATGCGGCCGTTGAGGTTTTGCACGTTGCTGCGCTCGTCGACGAGCGAACGCGCGGCGCTGTCGGCAGCGTTGCGTTCTTCGGCGGCGCGTTCTTCGGCGGCGGCGACTTCTTTTTCGAGGCCGGCGATGCGCTCTTTCAGCGTCGAGCACTGGCCTTCGAGCGCCTGGACTTCGAGGCGGCGGCTGTCGGATTCGGAGGTGCGGTCGGAAAGCGAGCGGGAGGCTTCGGCAAGCTCGTTGGTCTTGCGGGCAAGCTGCGCTTCGGTGTCGTGCAGCTCGCGCGTTTTCACCGCGAGTTCTTCTTCGGTGCTCGCGAGTTTGTCGCGCAAATTGCGCTCCTGCGCTTCGAGCGCGCTGACGCGGGCGGTTTTTTCCTCGGTCTCGGTCTTGAGGCGGCGGATGGTGTCGTTCTTGCGCCCGAGTTCGGCGAACTGCTCGGTCGTCTTGAGCTTCAGTTGTTCGACACTGGTTTCGAGACGGCGCGTCGACATTGCGAACTCGGCGCGAAGCTGATCCTTGTCGGCCTGGATCTCGGCCATCGAAACGGGGATCGCGCCTTCGATGCGCTTCGTCGTGAGGCGCACGGCACGGTGCCAGACGGCGGACAGGAGAATGAGCGCGAGCAGGCTCGCGGTCAGAAAACCAAGGGCGAAGAACATGATCAGTTCGATCATGCGGGCCTCACGCAATTACTGGAAAACACGCCATCGCCCCCAACGATACACCTAGGTCGGGCATGACATTATCCGAAAACCGCTTCGCGCTTTTCGAGATCATGCTCCAAACGCAACAGCACCTACCTGACAGAACCGATAGTAGCCAATAACCCGGTTGAACGGGAGGACGAAATGACGCCCTCCAATAAAAGCTCATGAAAAGCTGATGACAGGCTTAAACCGCGCCCAGCGGTTGCGCCGGAGGCGGGCGGTGCCCGGCCGGGGTCTAGAACGGGTTCCAGGTCGAGGTCGGCGTGAATTTCAGGTAGCCGATATTAGCCCCGAGCCGTAGCCCGACACCGGAGCGGATCGGCACCACGACGATATTGTTCATGGTCACGGCGGTCGCGCCGAAGCCGCCCACGACATAGGCGGAGCCCGAGATGCCGACGAAGCGGCTGAAGATGGCATCGACGCGCGGCAGCTTGTAGACGAGCATCATGGTGCGGGCGCCGTCGGCGCCGAGATCGAAGCCGAGCGAGGGGCCTTGCCAGTAGACCTTCAGGTCGCCGGCGTTGCGGGTATAGAGAGTGCCTTCGCCGTAGCGCAGGCCGACGCTGATGGCGCCCGAGGCTTCCTGGCCGAGGATGTAGCCGTTCGGCTCGCCCCATTTGCTGAAGGACTTCTCGATCACCATCGCAAGGTCGCGTGACACGGTGCCGAAGAAGCGGTGCCCGGCGTCGAGAACTTCGTTGGAGGAATATGTCCCCGGCCGCTGTTGTGCCGCGGCAGGCGCCGCCGCGAACAGTAAGGTAACGAGAATAGCCAATGCGCGCAGAAGGGTCATTCCAATCCTCCAAGCCGTCGTTCAGGGGCGCCTTCGCCGGCGCAATTACTACGCACTTAAACCGGTCGATCCCGCTTTAACCGCCCGCATACCCGCCCGGCCTAAAATGGGGATCAGTCCGCCGGCCTTGCGAATCAAGCCGCAGGCGGTCCGATCAGTTTGCCGCGCCCGGGAGCAAAAGGGAATCCGTTATGTCGCCCCGCCCATTATCCCGCCTGTGCCAGCAGCGCAAAAGCTCGTGGCCGTTTTACGGCGCGCTGGCGACGGCTTTTTGCTGTCTCGCGCTGGCCGGATGGCCGCACCGGCTGGATGCCGCGACGACCGAGCTTTATGTCAGCGACCGGAACGGCATCGCTTTTTATGGCTTCGATCCGGTTTCCTTCTTCATCGACGGCGCGCCGCGCCAGGGCGTGGCGGCTTTCGAACTGGTGCATGGGGGCGTCGTCGTCCGCTTCCGCAATGAAGGCAACCGCGCGGCCTTCGCCCAGAATCCCGAAACCTATCTTCCGCGCTATGGCGGCTATGACGCGCTCGCAATCGGCCGCGGCTCGCCGGTGCCCGGCTTGCCGCAGTTCTTCGTGATCCGGAGCGGGCAGCTTTACTTCTTCGCGAGCGAGGAAAGCCGCGCCAACTTCATCGCCAATTCCGAAGAAGTGCTGGCGGCGGCGGAATTTTCCTGGCCGCGCGTCCGGCGCGGCCTCGTGCACTGACGAGAGCCGTTTTCTAACCGGCGCCCCAGGCGACAAAACCGCCGAAACGGAATTTCTTGTCGCGTGCGCCGTAATCCATCGGCGAGCCGTCGATCTGCTCGACACGTCCGCCGGCCGCGCTCAGCAGCGCGTGACCGGCCGCGACGTCCCACTCGCAAATCGGAGCGAGACGCGGATAAACGTCGGCCTTGCCTTCGGCAAGAAACGTGAACTTCACCGACGAGCCATAAGCGAGGCGGCTCGCGACCGGCAGAGCGGCGAGAAAATCCTCGCTGCGCTTTTCCAGAAACGAACGGCTCACGGCGGCGACGAGTTGCGCCGGCCGCTCGCGGGCGCGGATGTGCTCGGTCGCACCGACGTCGAATTTCGCACCCGGCGCGAGCGCAACGCGCAGCGCGTGACCTTGCGCGCCGGCATGGATGATGCCCTTGGCCGGCGTGTAAATGACGCCGAGCACCGGCACGCCGTTCGATATGAGTCCGATATTGACGGTGTACTCGTCGCGTCCGGCGATGAATTCACGCGTGCCGTCGAGGGGATCGATCAGCAGAAATTCGCGGCCCGGCTCGGGAATGTCGCCGCGCTCGACGGATTCCTCGCCGATGAACGGTACGCCCGGCAGAAGTTTCGCGAGGCCCTCACGCAGCAAGCCTTCGGCGGCAACGTCAGCCGCGGTGACTGGGCTTTTGTCCTGCTTTCGGCTGGTGCCAAGATCGCCCTTGGCGATTTCGAGAATTTTACCGCCGGCACTCGCGGCAAGCTCGGCGATGGGTCCGAGAAGGCTGTGCAGATCGTTTCGCGCCGAGAAGCTTGCCGTCATTATCTGTCCAGCGTTTGGGTTCTTTGATTTCGCAGTTTGACTTGCGGCAGGTTTATCACACACCGTCTGGCCGGACCTAGCAGCGATTCGCGAGCCTTGGCATGAGCGAGCCCATCACCCTCGATTCCCTCGACCTGACCGCGCTTGTCTGTTCGCGCGTCTGTCACGACGTCATCAGCCCGGTCGGCGCGATCGTGAACGGCCTCGAGGTGCTGGCCGACGAAAAAGACGAAAGCATGAAGGAGATCGCGCTCGATCTCATCAAGAAGAGCGCGACGCAGGCATCGGCCCGGCTGCAATTCGCCCGGCTCGCCTTTGGCGCGGCGGGCTCGGCCGGGGCGCAGATCGATCTTGGCGATGCCGCCGATGTCGCCAAGGGCTTTCTCGAGGACGACCGGCTGAAGCTCGAGTGGAATCTGCCGCGGGCGCTCCTGCCGAAGAACCGGGTGAAGCTACTCCTGAACCTCCTGATGATCGCCACGGGGGCGATCCCGCGCGGCGGCCTGCTGAAGGTCGATCCGGTGGGCGAGGGCGAGGCGATGGGCTTCCGGCTCCACGCCGAAGGCCCCAATTCGCGAGTTCCGCCCCATGCCGAGAAGCTCCTGGCGGGCACGCCCGAGCAGACGCTCGATGCCCACCATATCCAGCCGTTCTATGCGGGTATGATCGCGCGGGCGGCCGGTTTTGGTGTCACGATCGCGCAGGAAGGCGCGGCGATCGTGCTGACGGCCAAACCTCTCTAAGAAGTCTCTCTAAGAAGCCTGTCTGAGAAGCCCGTCTAGAGCGGCTTCAACAGCGCCGTTTCCGGCCATGCCGTGCCGCGATGGAACACGGCAGGGTTGAGAATTCGCCTCATCGCTTCAATCAAATTTAACCGGTCGCGCGCGACACTCGCCGCTGAATCGTGCGGCTTTTCGCGGGGCCGCGCTGACTCGCGGCCTGTTTACTTTTTGGTAACCATTATGGATGACCTGCTTCGCGAATTCCTGACCGAGACGACCGAAAATCTGGACGTTGTCGACGTCGAACTCGTGCGTTTCGAACAGGAGCCGAACAACGCGGAAATTCTCGCGAACGTTTTTCGGCTCGTTCACACGATCAAAGGCACTTGCGGTTTCCTCGGCTTGCCGCGCCTCGAGGCGCTGGCGCATGCCGCCGAAACCTTGATGGGCAAATTCCGCGAAGGCATGCCGGTCACCTCGGATGCCGTTTCACTCATTCTTTCGACCATCGACCGCATCAAGAAAATCCTGAGCGAGCTCGAGAAGAGCGGCGGCGAGCCTGAAGGCGCCGACCAGGATTTGATCGCAAAGCTCGTAACGATGTCCGAACTGGACGCGGCAGCCGCGCCGGCCAAGGCCGAGCCGCCGCTCGTCGTGCAGACGCTGGAGCGCGATCTGCGCCCCGGCGAAGTTTCGCTCGACGATCTTGAGCGGGCCTTCCGCGAGACCGAAGCCGAAATCCCGGTGCCCGCACCCGAACCGGTGAAGCCGGCAGCGCATGCGCCCGCGCCAAAACCTGCGCCCGCGCCTGTTGCAGTGGCCGCGCCCAAGCCAAAGAGCGAAGAGCCGGAAACCGACAATCGCGAAACATCGACGCGCCGCGTCAATCATCGCCGCGACAGCGACCGCCAGGAAGAGGCCGCGAAAGCGCAGACGCTGCGCGTGCAGGTCGAGACGCTGGAACGGCTGATGACGATGGTTTCGGAGCTGGTGCTGACGCGCAATCAGCTGCTCGAAATCATGCGCCACAAGCAGGATTCCGAGTTCAAGGCGCCGTTGCAGCGGCTCTCGAACGTCACCGCCGAATTGCAGGAAGGCGTCATCAAGACGCGCATGCAGCCGATCGGCAATGCCTGGTCGAAGCTGCCGCGCATCGTGCGCGACCTCTCGAAGGAACTCGGCAAGAATATCGAAATCGAGATGCAGGGCGCCGAGACCGAGCTCGACCGCCAGGTGCTCGAGATCATCCGCGATCCGCTGACGCATATCGTGCGCAACTCCGCCGATCACGGCTTAGAGACGACGGAAGAGCGCCGCAAGATCGGCAAGCCCGAGCAGGGTACCATTCGCCTCTCGGCCTATCACGAGAGCGGCCAGATCGTGATCCAGATCGCCGACGACGGCCGCGGCCTCAACACCGACCGCATTCGCGAGAAGGCGATCGCGCAGGGCCTGATGCAGGAAGGCGACAAGCTTTCCGACGCGCAGATCCATAAATTCATTTTCGCATCGGGTTTCTCGACGGCAGCCGCCATCACCAGCATTTCCGGCCGCGGCGTCGGCATGGATGTAGTGAAGACCAATATCGACCAGATCGGCGGCTCGATCGACCTGAAGTCAGTCGCCGGCAAGGGTACGACGCTCTCGATCAAGATTCCGCTGACGCTGGCGATTGTCCCGGCGCTACTCGTCGAAGCATCCGGCGAGCGCTTCGCCATTCCGCAGTCGGCGGTGGTGGAACTCGTGCGTGTGAGTCCGACGTCGAAGCACAAGATCGAGCGCGTCAAGGACGCGCCGGTGCTGCGTCTTCGCAACAAGCTTCTGCCGCTCGCACATCTGTCGTCGCTGCTCTCGCTCAATCAAGGACCGCTCGCGAACGACAACGCCTTCATTGCCGTCATGCAGATCGGCAAGAAGAAGCTTGGCGTCGTCGTCGACAGCGTTTTTCACACCGAGGAAATCGTCGTGAAGCCGATGTCCTCGATGTTGCGCGACATCGCGATGTTCTCGGGCAACACCATTCTCGGCGACGGCTCGGTCATCATGATCATCGATCCGAACGGGCTTGCCGCGACGCTCGGCGCGCGCCTCGAAGGCGACAGCGCGGAAAGCGAGCAGGAAGCGGAAGTCCGCGTCAACGAAGCCGAACGGCCGGTGTCGTTCCTGGTCTTCCGCGCCGGCTCGCAGGAACCGAAGGCGATTCCGCTTTCGCTCATCACGCGCCTCGAGGAGATCGACGCGAGCCGCATCGAAGTCTCGAACGGAAAATATCTCGTGCAGTATCGCGGCGGTCTGATGCCGCTCGTGCCGATCAACGACGAGGTCAAGGTGCGCTCCGAAGGCATGCAGCCGCTCCTCGTCTTCATCGACTCGGATCGCGCGCTCGGCCTCGTCGTCGACCAGATCGTCGATGTCATCGAGGATCGCCTCAATATCGAAGTCGGCAGCGCCGAACCCGGTACGATCGGCTCGGCGATCATCGGCGGCAAGGCGACGGAAATTCTCGACGTCGCGCACTACCTGCCGCTTGCCTATGCCGACTGGTTCATCCGCAAGGAGCGCGGGCCGCAAGGCACCAAGTGCCGCCTCCTGTTCGTCGACGATTCCGCATTCTTCCGCAACATGCTGCTGCCGGTGCTGAAGGCGGCGGGCTATGACGTTACGGTCGCTGCGAGCGGCGGCGAAGTCGTCGAAATGATCGAGAAGGACGCCGAATTCGACGCCGTCATCAGCGATATCGAGATGCCGGGCATGAGCGGCTTCGATCTTGCCGAGGTGCTGCGCGCCAATCCGCGCTATTCGGATGTGCCGATCATCGCGCTGTCGTCGCACTCGACGCCGTCGGTGATCGAGCGCGGCCGCAAGGCCGGTTTCCATAATTTCGTCGCCAAGTTCGACCGTCAGGGATTGCTTACGGCGCTCAAGCATGTGCCGCAGGAAGTCAGCAAGGCGGCCGCGTGATGAAAAAAGAAATCAAACAGTCCGGCGAAACCGAATTCGTCACCGTCATGATCGGCGATCAGCTGTTCGGCATGCCGATCGACCGCGTGCATGACGTCTTTGCCGCCGACCGCGTGACGCGCGTGCCGCTGGCGCGCCCGGAAATCGCCGGTATCCTCAATCTCCGCGGCAGAATTGTCACCATGATCGACATGCGCAAGTGCCTCGATCTGCCGTCGCGTTCCGGCGCCGCCGATCAGATGGCGCTCGGCATCGAATTTCACGGCGAATCCTACGGGCTCCTGATCGACGAAGTCGGCGAGGTGATGAAGCTTGCCGCCGCGCAGCAGGAGCCGGTGCCCGTCAATCTCGATCCGCGCTGGGCGCGGGTCGCGTCCGGCATCTTCCGGCTGGAAGAGGGCCTGATGATCGTACTCGACATCGACCGCGTGCTGGAAAGCCAGCCGCGCGAAGCTGCCGCCTGATTGGTTCTGAAGGAGTTTGATGATGAAACGCTGCCTGGTGATCGACGACTCGAGCGTCATCCGTAAAGTAGCGAGACGAATTCTCGAAGGCTTCGGCTTCACCATCATGGAAGCCGCCGACGGCCGTCAGGCGCTCGATGCCTGCGTCCGCGAGATGCCGGATGCGATCCTGTTAGACTGGAACATGCCGGTGATGGACGGCTACGAGTTCCTGCGCGCCTTGCGCGCGATGCCGCATGGCGACAAGCCCAAGGTGGTGTTCTGCACGACCGAAAACGATCTCGCGCATATCGCGCGCGCGATGCATGCGGGGGCGGACGAATACATCATGAAGCCGTTCGACAAGGAGATCGTGGAAGCGAAGTTCCAGGAAGTCGGCTTGATCTGACCTGCGCTGCCGTCCGGCCAGAAGGCCGGGCGAAATCCTTTGTACAGAAGTATTTCGAGTACCGCGTATGTCGCTTCCGCAACCCACGGCCGTCAGTCAGGACGACACACGAATTCGTGTGATGATCGTCGACGACGCGGTGGTCGTGCGCGGGCTGATGTCGCGCTGGCTGAGCGCCGAGCAGGACATCGAAGTCGTCGGCATCTTCCGTAACGGCCGCGAGGCGGTCGATAACGTCATTCGTTCCCGTCCGCATGTCGTCGTGCTCGATGTCGAGATGCCGGAGCTCGACGGGCTTTCGGCGCTGCCGCTATTGCTGGCGCGCCGCCCCGACCTCGTCGTCATCATGGCTTCGACGCTGACGCGGCGGAACGCCGAGGTCAGCTTGAAGGCGCTTTCGCTCGGCGCCACCGACTATATCGCCAAGCCCGAAAGCAATCGCGAAGTCACCGTCTCGACGAGCTTCCGGCGCGAGATCATCGAGCGCATCCGCCAGCTCGGCCGCAGCCGTTTGCCCGCCTTTCGCAGCAAGCCCGTCAGGACCGTACGCCCGGCTGAATTCGCGGATGCCCATGCGCGCCCCGGCATCAGGTTGAGGCCCTTTCCGCCGATCATGCCGCGCGCTATCGCCGTCGGCTCGTCGACCGGCGGCCCGCAGGCGCTGCAAGTCTTGCTGCGCGGGCTTCTGCCGATCGCGAGCCGCGTCCCGATCCTGATTACCCAGCACATGCCGCCGATGTTCACGACAATTCTCGCCGAGCACATCAGCCGCATCTGCGACGGGCGCGCGCACGAAGCGGTGCATGGCGAGCCGGTCAAGCCGGGCCACATTTATATCGCGCCGGGCGCGAGGCACATGCTGATCGAGCGCCGCGGCCCCGAGATGTCGATTGTGCTCAACGACGGCCTGCCGGTGCATTTTTGCAAGCCGGCGGTCGATCCGTTTTTCGCTTCGGCGGCAGCGGCGTTCGGCGCCGGTCTCATGGGCGTCGTGCTCACCGGGATGGGCGTCGATGGCGCGGCCGGTGTGCAGAAGATCGCCGGCGCCGGCGGCGCGATCATTGTGCAGGATGAAGCCAGTAGCGTGGTTTGGGGCATGCCGGGCGCCGCGGCGCATACCGGGCAGTGCTCCGCGATTCTTTCGATCGACGATATAGCACCAAGAATATTGAAATTTTTTCATGGGGAACGGCCGTGACGCAAGCCGACTATGATTTCATCCGCAAGGTCCTGAGAGAGCGGTCGGGCTATATGCTCTCGCCGGACAAGCATTATCTGATCGATAGCCGGCTCACGCCGGTCGCGAAGCGGGAAGGCTGCGCGAACCTTGGCGAACTCGTGGTCAAGATGCGGCTGCCGGGCGCCGAGGCATTGCTTGCCCGCGTCACCGAAACGATGACGATCAACGAGTCGTTCTTCTTCCGGGACAAGATTCCGTTCGACCGCTTCAGGGACACGATCCTGCCGTCGCTGATGGAAGCGCGTCATGCGACACGCCGTCTGCGCATCTGGTGCTCGGCCTGCTCGACCGGGCAGGAGCCGTATTCGCTGGCGATGGTACTGAAGAGCATGAGCGAGAAGCTCATGGGCTGGCAGATCGACATCGTTGCGACCGATATTTCGCGCGAAGTTCTCGACCGCGCGCGGGCCGGCATTTACTCGCAATTCGAGGTGCAGCGCGGCCTGCCGATTCAGATGCTGATGCAGTATTTTCAGCAGGTCGGCGAGCAGTGGCGCGTCAGTGAAGAGATCCGGCGGATGGTGCAGTTCCGCCACCTCAATCTCCTCGAACGTTTCACGATCCTCGGCACCTTCGATGTCGTGTTCTGCCGCAACGTGCTCATCTATTTCGACCAGCCGACCAAGGTGAATGTGCTCGAGCGCGTCAGCCACCAGCTTGCGCCCGAAGGCTTCCTGGTGCTGGGCGCGGCGGAAACAGTCGTCGGCCTTTCGGATTGCTTCAAGCCGCACGCCGACAAGCGCGGGCTTTATGTGCGCGCCGGCAACGCCACTCCGAGGCCGGTCTTTCCTACGGCGGCTTCACTCTCGCAGGCTGCGGCGAAGGCGAACGTATAGACATCGCCTTCCTGCAACAAAAAACCCCGCCGAGTTGGCGGGGTTTTTGTTTGGGTTGACTCCGGTCTATTATTTCAATAATCGTTGAAATATGGAAAAGCTAGATGCCATTGAAGCGCTTGCCGCGCTGGCGCAAGAAAACCGGCTGGACGTCTACCGTTTGCTGGTCAAAGCCGGGCCGGAAGGGATGGCCGCGGGGGATGTCGCCGCACGGCTGAAAGTTTCGCCGAACACGCTGACTTTCCATTTCGACCGCTTGCGTCATGCCGCGCTTGTAACGGTGCGCCGTGAAGGGCGTTCGATGATTTATGCGGCGCGCTTCGACACGATGAACGACCTCCTGAGTTATCTGGCCGATCATTGTTGCGACGGCAATCCGGCACGTTGCAAACCAGCAGGCAAAAAGCCATCAACCGGAAAGCGGCGGGTATCCGCATGAATTCGTACAATGTGCTTTTTCTTTGCACGGGCAACTCCGCGCGTTCCGTCATGGCCGAAGCTATTCTGAGCAATATCGGCGGTAACAAGTTTCACGCCTATAGCGCCGGCAGCCAGCCGAAAGGGCAGGTGAATCCGAGCACGATCAAGCTCCTGCAAGGGCTCGGCTACGACACATCGAATTATTATTCGAAGTCGTGGGATGAGTTCACAAAGCCCGATGCGCCGCAATTCGATTTCATCTTTACGGTTTGCGACGATGCCGCAGGCGAAGCCTGTCCGGTATGGCCGGGAAAACCGGCGACGGCGCATTGGGGTATCGCGGATCCCGCCGCTGTAACCGGCAGCGAGGTTGAAGTCGCGCAGGCATTTCAGGCGGCTTACCGCTATCTGCACAATCGTATCAGCCTGTTCGCGGCTTTGCCGTTTACTTCGCTCGATCAGATCGCTCTGACTTCCAAACTGAAGGAAATCGGCCGGATGGAAGGCGCGACCGGCAAGGCGAAGCAGGGATGATGCGCCGCGCCGCCGCCGAAGCGCTGGGCACGGCGTTTCTTCTCGCGGCAATCGTCGGCTCCGGAATCATGGCGCAACGCCTGTCGGGCGGAAACGCCGCGCTCGCGCTTCTGTGCAATGCGATCGCCACCGGCGCGATACTGGTGGTGCTGATCTGGATTTTCGGGCCGATATCCGGTGCGCATTTCAATCCCGCTGTGACACTGGCGTTCTCGCTTCGGCGTGAAGCGGCTTGGCGCGAATTCGTGCCTTATGCCGCAGCCCAGGTCGCCGGAGCCATCGCCGGGGTCTTGATTGCGCACGCGATGTTCGGCGAGCCGATATGGCAGCTATCGACGACGGCACGCGATACGAGCGGTCAATGGATATCCGAAATTGTCGCGACCTTCGGGCTCCTGCTCACGATATTCGCGCTCGGATCGACGGATCGCGTGCCGCTGGCGGTCGGCCTTTACATCACGGCGGCGTATTGGTTCACGGCTTCGACTTCGTTCGCCAATCCAGCCGTTACGCTGGCGCGGGCATTGTCCGACAGTTTCGCGGGGATCGCGCCCGCAAGCGCGCCGGGTTTCATCGCCGCGCAGTTTATCGGCGTGGCGATGGCCGTTCCGTTCACGGCCTGGTTGTTCGGCAAACGCGAGCGCCAATAAAAAACCCCGCCAGTTGGCGGGGTTTTTGTTTTGATCTTACTCGCGGCTTACGCCGAGATTCTGGCTTCGCCTTCGATCGGCTCGCGCAGCACATAGCCGCGGCCCCACACCGTCTCGATGTAGTTGCGTCCGTTCGAAGCGTTGGCGAGCTTCTTGCGGAGTTTGCAGATGAAGACGTCGATGATTTTCAGTTCCGGCTCGTCCATGCCGCCATAGAGATGGTTGAGGAACATCTCCTTGGTGAGCGTGGTGCCCTTGCGGAGCGAGAGAAGCTCCAGCATCTGATATTCCTTGCCGGTGAGATGCACGCGAGCGCCGTTCACTTCGACCGTCTTGGTGTCGAGGTTGACGACGAGATCGCCGGTGTTGATGACCGACTGTGCGTGGCCCTTCGAGCGGCGGACGATCGCGTGGATGCGCGCGATCAGCTCGTCCTTGTGGAAGGGCTTCGTCATGTAGTCGTCGGCGCCGAAGCCGAGACCGCGAACCTTGTCCTCGATGCCGGCAAGGCCGGAGAGGATCAGGATTGGCGTCTTGATCTTGGCGACGCGCAGCGACCGGAGAACCTCGTAGCCGGACATGTCCGGAAGGTTCAGGTCGAGCAGGATGATGTCGTAGTCGTAGAGTTTACCGAGATCGACACCTTCTTCGCCGAGATCGGTGGTGTAGACGTTGAAGCTTTCGGACTTGAGCATCAGCTCGATGCTTTTCGCCGTAGCGCCGTCGTCCTCAATCAAAAGCACTCGCATGCCCAATCCCCTTCATGGCCCTTGGGGGAGATACCGGGACGGGCGCCGCATGCCCGCCTCTCCGGCAGAAAATTTACGATTCGCACGCTACTCGTTAATGGTTAACAGAACCTAATTCTTACCTGCAAGAGTCCCACTGATAAATATTCACGAATCGGCGTAAGATACTGGCAGCAGGCAGGATTCATGCTGAACGGGAACTTAATGTCCCACTTTAAGAATCCGATTTTACGGATTCCGGGGGCAAGCTGCCCCACCAAAGCGGTCTTGAGGCCGGTTAAAGATGAACGAACTGGGTAAACAGGGTCTTGCCGGAGGCAATATCGCCCGATGAAGGCGCTTGCCGACCAGATACGCGAGCTCGACGGCCCGGAGGTCTATGGCCGCGTCGCGGGCGTGCGCGGCCTGATGGTCGAGGTCGCCGGACCCGTCCATGCAATGCCGGTCGGGGCCCGCGTCGTCATCGAGACGGGCCTCCCGAAGGGCGTGCCCTGCGAGGTCGTGGGTTTTGCCGGTGACAATGCGCTTCTGATGCCGTTCGCACCGCTAGAGGGTGTGCGGCGCGGCTGCCGGGCGCTGGTTTCCTCGGCTCCGGCATCGGTGCGGCCCTCGACGGGCTGGCTCGGCCGGGTCGTCAACGCCATGGGCGAGCCGATCGACGGCAAGGGACCGCTTCCGGTCGGGCCGTCGCCTTATCCGTTCCGGGGCCTGCCGCCGCCCGCGCACGAAAGAAAACGAGTCGGCAGCCCGCTCGATCTCGGGGTGCGGGTGCTCAACGCCTTCGCCACCACCTGCCGGGGGCAGCGCATGGGCATCTTCGCGGGCTCCGGCGTCGGCAAGTCGGTACTCCTCTCGATGATGGCGCGGAACGTCGCCGCCGACGTCTCGGTGATCGGGCTTGTCGGCGAGCGCGGCCGCGAGGTGCAGGAATTTCTCCAGGATGACCTCGGCGAGGAGGGGCTTGCCCGTTCGGTCGTGGTCGTCTCGACCTCGGACGAGCCCGCATTGATGCGCCGCCAGGCGGCGTTTTTGACGCTATCCATCGCCGAATATTTCCGCGACGAGGGCAAGGACGTGCTGGCGCTGATGGATTCGGTCACGCGCTTCGCCATGGCCCAGCGCGAGATTGGCCTCTCTGCCGGCGAGCCGCCGACCTCCAAGGGCTACACGCCCACCGTCTTCACCGAGCTGCCGCGGCTTCTCGAGCGGGCCGGGCCGGGCACCAGAAAAGGCACGATTACCGGGCTTTTCACGGTGCTGGTCGATGGCGACGACCATAACGAGCCGGTCGCCGACGCCGTGCGCGGCATTCTCGACGGCCATATCGTCATGGAGCGGGCGATCGCCGACCGCGGACGTTACCCGGCGGTTAATGTCCTCAAATCCATCTCGCGCACCATGCCGCGCTCGTGCGATCCGGAATACTGGCCGGTCGTGCAGCGCGCCAAGCGCATTCTGTCGATCTACGGCGACATGGAGGAATTGATCCGGCTCGGGGCCTACCGAACAGGCTCCAACCCCGAGACCGATGAAGCGATCCGGCTCTTTCCCCAACTTGAGGCTTTTTTGGCCCAGGGTAAGGAAGAAGCAACCAATCTAGGCGAGGGTTATCGGCAATTGGCGCAAATTGTAGGTACCGCGCCAACCGAATCCTAACCGGTCGCGTGGAGTATCGCCGGCATGAAATCGCGTGAAACCCTGATCCGCCTGAAACGCTTTCAGGTCGACGAGAAGCGCCGCAAGGTGGCGCAGATCGAAACCATGATCGCCGAGTTCGAGCGCATGAGCGCGGACCTCGAGCGTGAAATCACCACCGAACAGGCCAAGGCCGGTATCTCCGATCCGGGTCATTTCGCCTATCCGACCTATGCCAAGGCCGCGATCCAGCGCCGCGACAATCTCGCCCGCTCGATCGGCGACCTCCGGGCGCAGCTCGAAGAAGCGCGCGGGCATCTTGCCGACGCCTTCGAGGAACTGAAGAAGGTCGAGATCCTCGAAGAACGCGACCAGCAGCGCGAGCGCGCCGAGGCCGCCGCCCGCGAGCAGGCCGAACTCGATCGCATCGGCGCCCAGCGCGTCCGCGTCTAAGTTCCCGAATTTTCCGAATGCATGATGGCCGGGCTTGCCCGGCCATTTTCTTTTCAGAGCCCGGTAATCACCGGCACCTGCGGTGCGGCCTTGCGCGGCAGGATGCCTTTGAGCCGCGGGTCGTCGGCGATCTCGATCGAGCGCGAGTAGGGCGAGAAGCCGGTCTTCAGGTAAAATTCCAGCGCGCGCGGATGATCGAGCGTGCAGGTGTGGATGGTGACGCGCTTCGGCGCGCGCGCCCAGGCGATCTCGATCGCGCGGTTCATGAGATAGCGTCCCGCGCCCTTGCCGAGCAGCGTATCGACGACGCCGAGAAACGAAATCTCGACTTCGGGAAAGCGGCGGAAGTCGATTTCGAGAATGCCTTCGTCCTTGCCGCGGTGGCGCAGGATGTGCACCTCGACGCCGGGATCGTGGATGATGGCCAGAAGCGTTTCGTCGTCCATGGCGAGCCGCGAGAACCACAGCCAGTTTTCGCCGACGCGGCGATAGATCGCGCGGTAGGCATCAAGCTCCGGCCGGTTCATGCGGCGGATCGCGTATTCGCCGGGCTTCACATATTCTTTGCGCAGCGCAGGCTTGGCGTGCATTTCCAGGTGCGTGACGATCGCGGCGATCTGGCCGGGCGGCAGAAGCGTGAATTCGTCGCGGATCGTCATGCGCTCACACGTTGCCGACGGTCTTCAGCCGCACGCGCGGATGAATTTCGCCCTGTGACAGAACGGCGGTCTGCGGACGGAAACGCTCGACGATCGAGCGCACGAAGGGCCGCGCCAAAGTGCTGGTGAGCAGCACCGGCACCTCGCCGTTGCGCCCGGCCTCGTCGAAGCGTTCGCGCACGGCGGTGACGAATTCGGAAAGTTTCGAGGGCTGCATGGCGAGCGAGCGGTTGTCGCCTTCGCCGATCAGGGATTCCGCGAAGGTCTGCTCCCAGCGCGGCGTGAGCGAGATGAGCGCGAGATAGCCCTGCGGCGCAAGATGCATGGCGCAGATCTGGCGCGAGAGGCGGGCGCGGACATGCTCGACGATCTGCGCCGGATTGCGCGCGCCGCTCGACAGTCCCTCGGCGACGCCTTCCAAAATCGTGCCGAGGTCGCGGATCGAAATGCGCTCGGCGAGCAGCATTTGCAGGACGCGCTGAATGCCCGAGTGCGAGATATGCGAGGGCACCATGTCCTTGACGATATCGGCCTGCTCTTTCGGCAATTCCTTGATGAGCTTTTGCACCTCGCCGTAGGAGAGGAGGTCGGCCATGTTGTTCTTGAGCACTTCGGAAAGATGCGTCGAGATGACGGTCGCGGCATCGACGACGGTGTAGCCGCGCAGCGAGGCTTCCTCGCGCATCGTCTCGTCGACCCATGTCGCCGGCAGGCCGAACGTGGGCTCGATGGTGTGAATGCCGGGCAGGTTGGCCTGGCCGCCGGCCGGATCCATGACCATGTGCTGGCCGGGATAGACCTTGCCGTTTCCGGCGTCCACTTCCTTGACCTTGATGATGTAGCTCGACGAGTCGAGTTGCACGTTGTCGAGGATGCGCACCGACGGCATGACGAAGCCCATCTCGCCGGCGAGGTTGCGGCGGAGCGCCTTGATCTGCTCGGTGAGGCGGTCGGTACCGTCCGGGCCGTTGACGAGCGGCAGGAGGCCGTAACCGATTTCGATCTTGAGGTCGTCGATCTTGAGCGCGGTGGTGATCGGTTCTTCCGCGGGCCGGGCAAGCGCGCCCGGCGTGCCGGGCTCGGCGCTTTCTTCGTCTGCTGCTGCGCGCGCCCGCTTGTCGATGAGATAGGCGAGGAAGCCCGCGCCCGCGCCGAGTGTCAGGAAGGGAAACATCGGGATGCCGGGCAGGAGCGCCATCAGGATCATGACGGCGGCCGACATGCCGAGCGCCTTCGGATAACCGGAGAGCTGGCCCAAGAGCGCCTTGTCGGCGGCGCCCGAGACGCCGGCCTTCGAGACGAGGAGGCCCGCGGCGGTCGAAACGATCAGCGCCGGAATTTGCGTGACGAGGCCGTCGCCGACGGTCAGCAGCGTATAGGTGTGACCGGCGGCCGCGAAGGTCATGCCCTGCTGCACGGTGCCGATGACGATGCCGCCGACGACGTTGATGAAGACGATGAGCAAACCGGCGATGGCGTCGCCGCGAACGAATTTCGAGGCGCCGTCCATGGCGCCGAAGAACGAGCTTTCGTCCTCTAACTGCTTGCGGCGCTTGCGCGCCTCGTTCTCGTCGATCAGGCCCGCCGAAAGATCGGCGTCGATCGCCATCTGTTTGCCGGGCATGGCGTCCAAGGTGAAGCGCGCGGCGACTTCAGCGATGCGGCCCGAACCCTTGGTGATGACGACGAAGTTCACGATCACCAGGATCGAGAAGACGATGATGCCGATGACGAAGTTGCCGCCCATCACGAAGTTGCCGAAGGCTTCGATGACGTGGCCGGCGGCGGCCGTGCCGTTATGGCCGTGCGAGAGGATGAGGCGGGTCGAAGCCAGGTTCAGCGACAGCCGCATCATCGTCGAAATCAGCAGGATCGTCGGGAAGGACGAGAATTCGAGCGGCGCGTGAATGAACAGCGACGTCATCAGGATCAGCACGGAGAAGATGATCGAGGTCGCGAGCGCAAGATCGAGCAGGATCGGCGGCAGCGGCAGGATGAGAACGATCAGGATCGCGAGAACGACCAGCGCGAGCGCGAGGTCGCCGCGCCGTAACAGAAGACCGATCCGCGCGAGCGACGGCATGCCCGACTTGACGGATGCAGCGGCGGGTGCGGCGACGGTGGTGTCGGTCATTTAGCCTCAGGCAGCCGAAGTCGTGATGTTGGCGGCAACGCCCGACGCGGGCGCCGGCACTTCGATGCCCTCGGCCATGTATTCGTTGAGCTTGTTCCTGAGCGTGCGGATCGAGATGCCGAGAATGTTCGCGGCATGCGTCCGGTTGCCGAGGCAGTGCTTGAGCGTGTCGAGGATGAGTTCGCGCTCGACCGAAGCGACGGTGCGGCCGACGAGGCCCTGCGTCATCTGATCGGCGATCATCGCCGCTTTTTCGGCCGGGCCGCGCGCTTCGGAAAGGCGGGTGCCGTCGGGAAGGCGCACGGACTCGGCGTCGATCTCGGGGCCGGTCGCGAGCAGCACGGCGCGGTGGATGGTGTTCTCGAGTTCGCGGACGTTGCCGGGCCACTTCGCGTTCTTCAGCTCCGTGCGGGCTTCAGGTGAAATCGGACGCACCGGCAGGCCGTTCGCCACGGCATAGCGGCGGCTGAAATGCTCAGCGAGTTCGAGAATATCGGCCGGACGCTCGCGGAGCGGTGGAATCTTCAGGTTCACGACGTTCAGGCGATAGAGCAGGTCTTCGCGGAACGTGCCGTTCTTCACGGCCTCAGTGAGGTTGCGGTTCGAGGTCGCGATGACGCGGATATCGACCGGCACCGGCTTGCCGCCGCCGACGCGGTCGATGACGCGCTCCTGCAGGGCGCGAAGTAACTTCGCCTGCAGGCGGGCGTCCATCTCGGAGATTTCGTCGAGGAGCAGCGTGCCGCCGGTGGCTTCCTCGAACTTGCCGATGCGGCGTGCGACGGCGCCGGTGAACGAGCCCTTCTCGTGGCCGAACAGTTCGGACTCAAGCAAGTTCTCGGGGATCGCGGCGCAGTTGACCGAGATGAAGGCTTTCTTGGCGCGCGGGCTTTTCTGATGGACGAAGCGCGCCAGCATTTCCTTGCCGGTGCCGCTCTCGCCGGTGATCAGGATCGAGGCTTCGGAGGTCGCGATTTGTGATGCGAGCTTTGCGACGTTCGCCATCGCCGGGTCGCGGAAGATGAGTTCGCGGTCGTCGTGGGTGACGGCGGCCAGCACGGCGGCGATCAGTTCGGCGTCGGGCGGCAGCGGTAGATATTCTTTCGCGCCGGCATGGATCGCGGCGACAGCAGCGCGCGCGTCGTTATCGACGCCGCAGGCGGCGACCGGCACGCTCATGTGTTCGCTCGCGAGCTTGTCGACGAGATCGCGGATGTCGAGGCCGACGTCGATCATGATGAGATCGGCGCCTTTCGAGCGGAGCACCGCGAGGGCCTGATCGGTGTCGGTCGCGTGCGTGACATTCGCGCCGCGATCGACGGCGATTTTCGTCGCCGTTGTAAGCTGGCCTTTGAGGGTTCCTATGATCAGGAGCCGCATTGCTCTTCTCCTACGCGCCGTTAGTTCCGTTCGGCCTTGATGATTTCGGTCATGGTGACGCCGAGCCGTTCCTCGACGAGGACGACCTCGCCGCGCGCGACCAGGCGGTTATTGACGAAGATGTCGATCGACTCGCCGACCTTGCGATCGAGTTCGAGCACCGTGCCCGGCCCGAGCCGCAGAAGATCGCCGATATCCATGCGGGTGCGGCCAAGGACAGCCGAGACATGCACCGGCACGTCGAAGACGGCTTCGAGATCGGACGCCGACTTGCCGGCGATGTCCTCGGGCGAGATCGACGGCGCCGCGTTGCGGGCGACCATATCGACGTCGTTCGCGAGATCCGGCAGCGGCGGCGTATCGGGCTGGCCGGGGTTGGCGGGGTCGCTCATTGGTCGTTCTCCGTGGCGGTACGTTCGATGCGGCCGAGATAGCGGTTCACGGCCTCGTTGATGCGGCCCTCGATGGCGGCGCGCTCGCGCACGACGCCGCCGTCGGCCCATTCGATCTTGCAGTCGTCCGGTCCAAGCTCGGGATCGGGGAGGATGAGGAGGCGGCCGGCATAGCCGCGCTCTTCGGCGAGTTTCAGAAGATGTGCGCTCGCGCCATCGACGAGCGCCGTCGGCAGGCGGACGGCGACATGGGGCGCGGCGCGAAGCTGGGCGAAGACCTCGACGACGAGGCGCTCGATCTCGGCGAGCGGCTCGCGCTCGATCAGCGCGGGCGCGAGCTTGCGCGCGACGGAGACGGCGACTTCGACCGCTTCGCTTTCAAGGCGCGTTTCCAGCGAAGTGAGCTGATGAGCGATCATCTCCATCGCGTCGGTGATCTTTTCGGAAGCCGCCGCAATGCGGTGCTGGTCGGCGGCCCGCATCTCGGCTTGCGCGGCGGCAAAACCTTTGCGGAAACCTTCTTCCTGCGCGCTCGCGAGAAGCGCCTCGTGTTCGCTGAGCGAGAGCTTCGAGCGCACGCGGCCGTTCGCGCCGAACTCATCGTCGAACAGGAATTTCACCGGGTTTTTGCCCGGCTTTTCCTGCGTTGCTGTGGTGCTCGCGCTCATCATGCAGCTCTCAGTAAATCAGTTCGTCGTCGGCGCCGCGGCCCTTGGCGATGACGATCTCGCCCTTGGCAGCAAGATCCTTCGCAAGATTGACCATCAGCGACTGCGCTTCGTCGATGTCGCGCATGCGCACCGGGCCCATCGTCGCGATGTCGTCGGACATCATCTTGCCGCCGCGCTGCGACATGTTGGAGATGAAGAAGTTGCGGACGATGTCGGAGGCGCCCTTGAGCGCGATCGCGAGCTTGTCCTTGTCGACCTGGCGCAGGAGAGTTTGCGCGGCGCCCGGCTCGAGCTTGACGAGATCGTCGAAGGTGAACATCAGCGTCTTGATGCGCTCGGCGGACTCGCGGTTGTTTTCTTCGAGCGCGGTCATGAAGCGCGTCTCGGTCTGGCGGTCGAAATAGTTGAAGACCTCCGCGATCGCCTCGTGCGGGTCGCGGCGGCTGGTCTGCGAGAGGTTCGACATGAATTCGGTGCGCAGCGTCTGCTCGACGCGCTCGAGAACTTCCTTCTGCACCGACTCCATGCGCAAGAGACGGTTCACGACGTCGAGCGCGAGGTCTTCGGGCAGGATCGAGAGAACGCGCGCGGCGTGCTCGGGGCGGATTTTCGACAGCACGACGGCGACGGTCTGCGGATATTCGTTCTTGAGATAGCTCGCGAGCACTTCTTCCTGAACGTTCGAGAGCTTCTCCCACATGTTGCGGCCGGCGGGGCCGCGGATCTCTTCCATGATGAGATTGACGCGATCCTGCGGCAGAAACTCCGAGAGGAGCCGCTCGGTCGCGACGGAATCGCCCATGAGCGCGCCGGTGGTGGAAAGCTGGCTGACGAAATCGAGCAGGAGCTTTTCGATCGCTTCGGCGTCGATGGTGCCGAGGCTCGACATGGTGAGCGACACCATGCGGATTTCCTCGTCGTCGAGGAGTTTCCAGACGCCGGAGCCGTATTTCTCGCCGAGCGCCAGCAAGAGGATGGAGGCACGCTCCAAGCCCGTCAGTACGCGCTTGCCGGATGAGGGCTGCGCCGCAGCCTTGGGCGCGGCGGCATCGGCTGATTTCGCTTTCGGCTTCATCGAGAACAGCGAGTCGACGAAGGCTGCGGCAGCACTTGCCATGACGGAGCGGTTTCCTCGTTAAACCTTCGTCTCGTGCATCCACTGGCGGATGATCGAGACGGTTTCATGCGGGTTGCGGTCGGCAAGCTCGCCGACTTTTTGAATTGATTGTGCCTGCACTTCGCCCTGGATCTTCGCGACCTCGATCAGGCGGGCGGCGGGGTTGTCGGGCGAAAGCAGCGCGGAGGGTTCGGGCAAGGCCGGCACGACGGCCGGAGCGGGCGCCGGCGCGAGCGGCACCGACTCGTCGGGCGTGATGATGCGGCGGACGAGCGGGCGGATGACGAACAGCAGCACAAGGCCCGAGAGCATGACGATGACGAGGATCTGCACGCCCTGGAAGATGTCGTCGGTGGTGAAACGCAGCATGCTGAAGAAGCCGCCTTCTTCGGCCGCGACCGGCACCACGGGGCTGTCGGCAAAGCGCAGGTTCACGACCTCGACCTGATCGCCGCGCTTCTGCTCGAAGCCGATCGCGCTCTTCACGAGGGCGGTGATCTGCTCGATCTCTTCCTTGCTGCGCGGCTGATAGGTCATCTCGCCCTTGTCGGCCTTGGCGTAGCTGCCATCGACGAGAACGGCGACCGAGATGCGCTTGACGCGGCCGGCTTCGGTGGTTTCCGAGCGCGTCGTGCGGGAGATTTCGTAGTTGATGGTCTCTTCGGTCTTCTTGCTCTGGTCGCGCTGTGTCGGCGCGGGATTCTGCGCGGCGGCAGCGGCGGGGCCACGCTGCGCGACCGGCGGCACTTCGTTGCCGACGGTGACGCCTTGCTCGTTGCTCGTCGTGCCGCTCGACTCTTCACGGGTCTGCGTCGAGCGCGCGACCTTGCTTTCGGGATCGAAGGTGTCGGAGGTCTGCTGGATGCGGCTGTAATCGACTTCAGCGGCGACCTGCACGCGGGCGCGGCCGGGGCCGACGATGTTCGAGACGATCGACTCGACCTGATCGCGGATGCGCTTCTCGAAAGCGGCGTGGCGGTCGTCGAGGCCGTTGGCGACCGGATCGGCTTCGTTGCCGGAGCCGTCGGCGAGAAGTTTGCCGCGCTCGTCGACGATGGAAATCTTTTCGGGCTTGAGGCCGCGCACGGCGGATGCCGTGAGATGGCGGATGGCGCGCACCTGGCTGGCGTCGAGCGAGCCGCGCAGCTTGAGCACGATGGCGGCGGATGGATCCTGCTTGTCGCGGGCGAACAATTGCCGTTCGGGAATGACGAGGTGGACGCGTGCCGACGAGACGCGATCGATCGAGCGGATGGTGCGGGCAAGCTCGCCTTCGAGCGCGCGCAGGTGATTGACGTTCTGCACGAACGAGGTGGTGCCGAGGGTGTCGGACTTGTCGAAGATCTCGTAGCCGACCGAGCCGCCGCGCGGCACGCCGGCTTCGGCGAGCTTCATGCGAAGGCGCGTGACGTCGGCCTTCGGCACCATGATCGTCGAACCCTCGGCGCGCAGCTCGAAATTGATGCCCTGGGCGTCGAGGTCCTTGGCGATCTTGGCCGAGTCGTCGAGCGAAAGTTCGGTGAAGAGGGGGGCCATCGCGGGGGTCGAAATCCGCATAATGACGATGGTGAAAAAGCCGATCAGCAGGGCGGTTACCGCGCCCATCGCGGCAAGCCGCGCGGCGCCCATGGTTTTGATGAACTCGATCAGGCTATTCACGTCCAACCCTCCAGCGCCGCTTTCACGCGAAGCGGAAAGCCGATGCAGCTAGGCAATAATTTCCCGGTTCATGGTTGATAAACAGTTAACGCTTTGATCTTCGGGCACTTTTTGCGCAATGCCGGGTTGTGGCTTGAAATCAATAAGCTTTCGCGGGTAAGGCCGATGTCTGAAAAGCCTGGACGAAGCTGGTTTTAGGTATTATTTTACCAAATGTGTAACGTCTTGTGACTGGTTGGATTTTTTTGGCAGGGAAGCTGCCGCGAGGCCGCGCGGTTGATGTCGCGCAATTTGTTCTGGCCTTCGCTCTCTAGAATATGCGAATGGTTCTAAGGAGAATCCCACGGCCTCGAATGAAGGCAGCGCGGGAGCGAGCGAGTGTCGGGCATGGATTACGAGCAGATTTTTGTGCACGCACTCGAGAAGCTGAAGCACGAACGCCGCTACCGGATTTTCACCGAAATCGAACGCAACGCCGAAACCTTCCCGCATGCGCGCTGGAAGTCGGCCGACGGCGAGCGCGACATCATCATGTGGTGCTCGAACGATTATCTCGGCATGGGCAGCCATCCGGTGGTGATCGAGACGCTGCGCGAAGCCGCCCGCAAGATGGGCGTCGGCGCCGGCGGCACCCGTAACATCTCGGGCAATTCCAGCGCCATCGTCGGCCTCGAGCGCGAGATTGCCGATCTGCACGGCAAGGAAGCCGCGCTCGTGTTCACGTCGGGTTATGTCTCGAACGAGACGGGCATTTCGACGCTCGCAAAACTTTTGCCGGACTGCCTGATCTTCTCCGATCAGTCGAACCACAATTCGATCATCGAGGGCGTGCGCCAGTCGGGGCAGGATCGCGTGATCTTCCGCCACAACGACATGGCGCATCTTGAAGAATTGCTGATCGCCGCGGGCGACCGGCCGAAGTTCATTGCCTTCGAGAGCCTTTACTCGATGGACGGCGATATCGCGCCGATGGCGAAGATCTGCGATCTCGCCGAGAAGTACGGCGCGATGACCTATCTCGACGAAGTGCATGCCGTCGGCATGTACGGCCCGCGCGGCGGCGGCATCGCCGAGCGCGAAGGCCTCGCGCATCGCATCGACATCATCGAGGGCACGCTCGCCAAAGCCTTCGGCGTGATCGGCGGCTATATCGCCGGCAAGCAGGTGGCGATCGACGCCGTGCGCTCCTATGCGCCGGGATTTATTTTCACCACCGCAATGTGCCCGGCGCTCGCGTCGGCTGCCGCCGCTTCGGTGCATCACCTGAAAACGTCGAACGGCGGCGAGCGCGAACTGCATCAGGCGCAGGTGAAGAAGACCAAGCGGGCGCTTGCCGCGATGGGCATTCCGATGCTGCCGTCCGACACCCACATCATTCCGGTGATGGTGAATGACGCGGGGCTGTGCAAGGCGGTGAGCGACATGCTGCTCAACGAGCACGGCATTTATCTTCAGCCGATCAATTCGCCGACGGTGCCGGTCGGCACCGAGCGGCTGCGCGTGACGCCGACGCCGCTTCACACCGATGCGATGATCGAGCAGCTGGCGCGTGCGATCGCGGCGTCGTGGCGCAAGCTCGGCCTGCCGTTCGCCGAGACCGAAGCCCTCGCCGCCGAGTAACGGCTGCCGAAAACGCCGTTATCGCGGCTCTTTATCTACGCCCCCAAAATGCCGAAGATCGCGGCTGATTTGTCGCGCGGCCGATTCCGGCCGGTGAAGGGGGATGGCCTTGCAGCATTCGCTTCGTCTCGGTGCCGCGTTTTCGGCGCTCTTCATTGCAGTGTCGCCGGCATTCGCTCAGTCCTGCCGCAACACCGAAAATTTTCCGGCGTGGCTCTCGGCCTTCAAGCAGGAGGCAGCGGCGCAAGGCATTTCGCAGCACGCGCTTTCTTCGGCCGCGCCCTACATGACGCTCGAGCAGCGCATCATCCATACCGATCGCGGCCAGCGCGTTTTCACCAAGACCTTCCTGCAATTCTCCAACCAGTTGATCCCGGCCTACCGGCTGCAAAAGGGCAAGCAGCTCCTGGAGCAGTACGCAGCCGAGTTCGCGCATGCCGAGGAAAAATACGGCGCGCCGGGACCGGTGATCGCCGCGTTCTGGGGGCTCGAGAGCGACTACGGCGGCAACATGGGCAAGGAGCCGTCGCTGCGCGCGCTGACGACTCTTGCCTATGACTGCCGCCGCGGCGATTTCTTCCGCGGGCAACTGATGGACGCGCTGAGGCTGATCGATCGCGGCGATCTTGCGGCGAACGAGATGATCGGCTCGTGGGCCGGCGAGGTCGGGCAGATCCAGATGATGCCGACCGAGTACAACAAATACGCCGTCGATTTCGACGGCGACGGTCATCGCAACCTGATGAAAAGCATCCCCGACATCATCGCCTCGGCCGGCAACTACATCCAGACGCTCGAGTGGCGGCGCGGCGAGCCGTGGCTGCAAAGCGTTCGTGTGAGCGCGAAGACGCCGTGGGATCAATCCGATCTTTCGATCCAGCATCCGGTGTCGCAATGGGCGCAGTGGGGCGTGACGGCGCAAGACGGAAAACCGCTCACCGGCAATCTTCCGGCTTCGCTCGTGCTGCCGATGGGGCGGCTGGGCCCGGCGTTTCTCGCCTATCCGAATTTCCAGGTTTATCTGAAATGGAATCAGTCGCTGGTCTATTCGCTGACCGCCGCCTACTTCGCGACGCGGCTCGCGGGCGAGCCGCCGATGCACAAGGGCATGGGCACGCCGCCGGCGCCGCTCAATTTCGAGGAATCGAAAGACTTGCAGCAGCGCCTGAAGGCTTATGGCTACACCGGCGAAGTCGACGGCAAGCTCGGGCAGGGCACACGCAGCGCTATCAAGACCGCGCAGATGAAACTTGGCCTTCCCGCCGACGCCTATCCGACGCTTGAGCTGTTGCAGAAACTCGGCGGCCACGCGGTGCGCCCGCCGGATGCCGCAGCACCCGCGCAAGCGGTGCGATAGAAATTTTGTTTTGGAGAAATTTGGTAGCGGGGGAGGGATTCGAACCCCCGACACACGGATTATGATTCCGTTGCTCTAACCAACTGAGCTACCCCGCCATTCGCCGAATGGCGCCGCGATATAAAGAGCGGGGGAATTGGCTGTCAACTATACACGGCGGCGGTAGCGGATCAGCGAGAAATGCCCCATTGGCGGCAGGGGCAGGCGTTCCACCAGCTGCACATTGCTGTTCCGGGCCGCCCAATCGACGAGGCGCTGCCAGGAAAATTCCGGCCGCCAGCCGAGGCGGCGGGCGATCGGCGAAAAGCCGGCCTCGAACACCTTGCGGGGGCCTTTCTCGGCGCCGATGTGGTTGGCGAGGATGATCTCGCCGCCGGGCTTCACGACCCGGACAAACTCATCGAGCGTTGCTTCCGGATCGGGCACGGCGGTGATGACATATTGCGCGACGACGGCATCGAAGCTCGCATCGGGGAAGCCGAGATATTTCGCGTCCATGACGGCGAGCGTTTCGACGTTGTCGAGCTTTTGCTCGCGGACGCGCTCATGGGCCTTTTTCAGCATCGCCGCCGAATAATCGACGCCGACGAGCTTGATGTCGCGGGAATAGTCGGGGAGCGAAATGCCGGTGCCGACGCCGACATCGAGGATGCGTCCGCCGATCTTTTCGGCGGCGGCGATCGAGGCCCTGCGGCCGGGCTCGAACACCTTGCCGAACACGACATCATAGACCGGCGCCCAGCGGGCGTAGGCTTTTTCGACGCTCGCTTCGCTGATGTCCTTTGCCATTTTATTCGGCGGCTTCGAGCGGCGCGTTGAGCTTCATCGGCACCGTCGCGCGGATGATGCCGCCGCCGAGCACGCGGGCGCGCGGATCGGCGTTCTCATAGACAACACAAGCCTGCCCCGGCGCGACACCTTCCTCGCCGCCGGTGATTTCGACTTCGATCCTGTCGCCGTTGGCGAAGATCGTCGCGGGCTGCGGCGCGCGCGTCGAGCGCACGCGGACGTATACAGGGAGGCCGTCGCGCGCGGCTTCGGCAAGCGGCGTTTCGCCGAGCCAGTTCATGTCGGCGAGCGTCATGCGCTGCGTGAGCAACGCGGCGCGCGGACCGACGATGACCTGCTTGCGCATGGCGTCGAGCTTCACGACGTAAAGCGGCTCCGGCGAGCCGACATTGATGCCGCGGCGCTGGCCGACGGTGAAGTGCACGATGCCGGGATGCGTGCCGAGCACGCGGCCGTCGAGATGCACGATGTCGCCGGGTTCGGCGGCGTCCGGCTTAAGGCGCTGGATCAAATCGGTGTAGCGGCCGGACGGCACGAAGCAGATGTCCTGGCTGTCGTGCTTGTCGGCGACGATCAGGCCGAGCTCATGAGCGATGGCGCGCACTTCGGCTTTCGGCAGCTCGCCGAGCGGGAAGCGCAGATAATCGACTTCATCCTGCGTCGTGCCGTAGAGGAAATAGCTCTGGTCGCGCTCCGGGTCGGCGGCACGATAAAGCGCGCGGGCGTTGCCGCGCTTGCGGCTCGCGATGTAATGACCGGTCGCGAGCGCCGCGGCGCCAAGATCGCGCGCGGTCTGCAAGAGATCGGTGAACTTGATGTGGCGGTTGCAGGCAACGCACGGGATCGGCGTCTCGCCCGCAACGTAACTCGCGACGAAGGGCTCGATCACGGCCTTTTTGAAACGCTCTTCGTAGTCGAGCACGTAATGCGGGATGCCGAGCTTGGCAGCGACCATGCGGGCGTCGTGAATGTCCTGCCCGGCGCAGCATGCGCCCTTTTTCCGGACAGCTTCGCCGTGATTGTAGAGCTGCAGCGTGACGCCGACGACGTCGTAGCCCGCGCGCTTCAAAAGCGCCGCGACGACGGACGAATCCACGCCGCCCGACATCGCGACGACGATGCGCGTGTCGGCGGGACGGCCCGGAAGCTCGAGATCGGTGGCAAGGCTGGTCATGCGCGATGGTTATAGGAGCGCGAACGGGCGGCGCAAGCCGCCCGGCAAACTCTGCCGGGCTTGGCGCTTTCTGCCGTGCCGCGCGGGCCGGCACGCGCACAAAGGCGCGATTTTGCGGGCTTTGGGATGGGTTCCGGCTGGCCCGGCATTTGCTCCGGTGGGTGCGGATTAATTTGTCTTTCGAGGAATGTCCGTGCCGCAAGTTTTGCCCCAGGTTTCGCAGATCGCGCCTGCCGCTTCCGACACCCGCCCCGTGACGCAGCGCAAGGGCGGCGGCTTTGCGGATTTGCTCGACACGATGGATGCCGGGCCGCAGGACAAGCCGCGCGATGTGGAACAGCCGGCGGCGCGTTCGCGCGATGGCGATGCGGGCGATGTCGAGCCGGTGAAGATGCGACGGCGGGCCGATCACGCCGGGCGGCGTCACGAGACGCGAAATGGCGTGCGCGGCGAACAGCAGGACGCCAAAACCGGTACGGATAAAACCGAAAAGACCAATTCCGATCAGACCGACGTCTCGGCCGCCGACAAGCCGAAGGAAGCTGAAGACAAGGACGCGCAGGACAGCGCCGACGCGGCGGTTGATCCGCAGGCAGTTGAAAGCGTGCAAACGCCGGATGTGCAGACCGGCATGATCGAGGCCGCTGTCGCGCCCGCGCCCGCGGAGAGCGCCGATACGCCAGCGATGCCCGCCGATGTTTCGGCTGAAATCGAAGCGCCGCAGAAAGCCGCGCCGCAAATGCCGGTGCAGGCCGCGGCACCCCAGGCGCCGGAAGCCGATGCGGCGCCCGAAGAAAAGCAAACGGCGGATGCCGCGCAACCCGCGAAGAAGAACGAAGCGGCGCTTCCCCAGACCAAGGGCGCCGCGCAAGCAGCAGACACCAAGTCCGCGCCGCAAGTTGCGAAGGATGTCGCCGCGCTCAACCCGCAGGCCGATGATGCGGCCAAGGCCGCTCAACCGGCGCCGAAGCCCGAGCGGCCGGTAATGCCGGATGCCTCGGCGATGCGCGCCGACAGTGACAGCAAATCTCTGGACGGCAACGGTGACGCCAAGCCTGCCAACGAAACGCGCGCCGCGAAGCAGCCGGAGACGCTGGAAAACGCGCTCGCCAAGCAGTTCGGCGTTGAAACGAAAAGTGCCGACAACGCGCCGGTCACGCTGCCCGACACGGCGCGCGCGGCGCAGAACAATTTCACCACGGCGAGCGTCACGGTGCAGACCTCGGCCTCGGCCGCGACCAACCAGCCGGTGCCGCTGCAAGCGGCCGCGCTCGCCATCGAGATCGCGTCGCGCGCCAAGGACGGCATGCGCGAGTTTCAAATTCGGCTCGATCCGCCGGAGCTTGGCCGCGTCGATGTGAAGCTCAACGTCGACAAGCACGGCCAGGTCAATACGCATCTCACCGTCGATCGCCCGGAGACGCTCGATCTCCTGCGGCGCGACGCGCAGAGCCTGGAGCGCGCGCTCCAGCAGTCGGGGCTTAAAACGTCCGACGGCAATCTCGAATTTTCGCTGCGCCAGCAGACGCCGGACGGCTTCAATCAGCGTCAGGCGCAATCGCAGGGCGGCGAAACGAACGGCGTGCTTGCCGCCGACGATACGGCAAGCAGCGTGCATGCCGAGTACCAATGGGCCGCGCGGCTGCGCGGCGGCGTCGATATCCGGGTCTAGGAGAGGAACATGAGCGCGGTCGGTTCGGTTACTTCGGCTCTCAATTCGACGTCGAGCGCCAGCAGCGGCGATCAGCAGATGATCGCCGGCAACTTCCAGCTGTTCCTGCAACTCCTCACGACGCAGCTCAAGAACCAGGATCCGACGAGCCCGCTCGACACCAACCAGTTCACCCAGCAGCTCGTGCAGTTCGCTTCGGTCGAACAGCAGCTCAAGACCAACACCAATCTCGATGCGCTGGTCGCGCTCAACAAGTCGCAGCAGGCGACCGCCTCGCTCAACTTCGTCGGCGCCAAGGTCATCGCCGACGGCAGCGCCAGCGAATACAAGGACGGCGTCGCGGTGTGGAACGTGACGTCGCCGGTCGCGGCGACGGCGACGGTCTCGGTGCTGGATGCGAACGGCAACACGGTCTGGACCGACAAGCAGACGCTCCAGCAGGGCATCCAGAGCTACGCCTGGAACGGCCGCACCTCGACCGGCCAGCTCGCGCCGGAAGGCTCGTACACCATCAAGATCGATGCGCAGGATTCGGAAGGCATGCCGGTCACGACCTCGACCGACTTCTCGGGAACCGTCACCGGCGTCGATCTCAGCGGCTCGGAGCCGCTGCTTCTGGTCGGCTCGACATACCTCAAGGTCAATCAGATCAAGGGCATCGTGCAGCAGACGACGACGCCCAGTTCTTAAGCTTTGCGTCGAATTTGCCCGATAATTCAGGCGTAAATCCTGAATCGGCATTAGCCTTTTGGAAACAACCTCTTAGTGAAATTTTCACGCCTCGGGCTTAGCTTCCGAGAGTGTTTTGTTGTGTTCAGTGAGCGTACCAATGACCGAAGTTCACCGCCCGAGAGCCAAGTATGTCATCGGGCCTGATGGCAGCCCTCTGACGATTGCGGATCTGCCGCCGCCGGAAACGCGGCGTTGGGTTATTCGCCGCAAGGCTGAGGTTGTCGCCGCGGTGCGCGGCGGCCTGTTGTCGCTGGAAGACGCTTGCCAGCGTTATACGCTGACCACCGAAGAACTCCTGTCGTGGCAGGCTTCGATCGACCGTCACGGCCTTGCCGGGCTGCGCACGACGCGGCTCCAGCAGTATCGCCAGTAATCGCCCGAACGCGCTTCAGTGCGCGGGTAATTTCAGGACGACAATTCCCGTCACGATCAGGATGACCGCGAGCAAACGGCGTTTGCCGAATGGCTCGCGGAAAAAATACATCCCCATCAGCATGGCAAACAGTACGGACGTCTCGCGCAACGCCGCGACGAGGCCGATCGGCGCGCGCGTCATCGCCCATAACGCGATGCCGTAGGACGAGATCAGGAGGGCGCCGCCGCCGAGCGCGGGCAGCCAGATCTTCTTCGCTTCGATCAGCAGCTTCTGGCGGCGCATCGCGTAGGAGATGCAAAAGACGGCGAGCGCGGTCAGTGCCGTCAGCCACGCCGTATAAACGAGGCTGTCGCCGGCTTTTCGCGAGCCGATGCCGTCCACCAGCGTATAAGAGACAATGACGAGCGCATTGGTCATGACCGCGAAGGCGGCATGGCGCGTGAGGCCGCCGCGCATCAATGCGTCGAGCGACAGCGTGAGGATGCCGCTCGCGATGATGACGATAGCGAGCCAGCCGCTCCATTGCGGGCTTTCGCCGATCAGGAACAGCGCGGCGATGGCGGTGAGGAGCGGGGCCGAGCCGCGCGTCAGCGGATAGGCGACTCCCAAGTCGGCCGAGCGATAGGCAAAGCCGACGAGCGCGAAATAGCCGACATGGATGAGCGCGGAAGCCACGAGGTACGGCCACGACTCCGCCGCGGGCAGCGGCAGCGCGATCATGATGGGAAGGCCGAACAAGCCGGCGAACATGCCCACCACTTCCGAGGCGATCGAGCGGTCGCGCTGCGCCTTGACGATGGCGTTCCAGCTCGCGTGGAAGAAAGCGCCGAGCAGAACAGCGGCGAGAACGAATGCGCTCAAGGAAAGACCTCACGAGGTTGGGCGGCGCTATGTAACAGTTTTATGACAGCGGGCGAAATGCCGGCGGCGCAGGGGAGGTGCGCGGAATCCGCGGCGGTTCGGCGGCGATTCCGAAATCCGGAATTTTCGTGGAAGGGCGTGTGTCGCGATCCGCCTTGACTTTCTTTGATTATAGGATTATATTCACTATTGTCTTTTCCCGTGAGGGGTACGTCTGCAGGCGTGCTTGCGTATGGGAAGGGAGCGGTGGCCGTGAAGGGTTCGCAAACCTGACATGGCGGCCCAAGCTGCGTGTTCCCGGCGAAGATGGCTCTTCGCGACGGGCGCCGGTGACATTGACCGAAGGCTCATCCGGGTCGTCGGTTGATGTTGAGCGCCGAAAGCGGTGGTTAGCAAAGTCACACCACCGGGGGCCGCGCAGAGCAAGCCTAGAAACATCGCGCGCGGGACGCCGGTTACGAGCCGGCGACTGCGGTGAGTACATATTTCGGTGTGTTCTTTATTTTTCACACCGAGCCGTGGAGACCGGCAAGTCTCCGGCGTCCCGCGCCGCCCTCATTTTCGATGAGAGAGTGGTGACCTGACGATGCCTCGGCGCTGAAAAGCGATCGCGAGAACGATAGCGGCTGCCCTTAAGCAAAAAACGCCAGCATCGCCTTCGCGGTATCGGCGGGATTCTCCTCCGCGAGAAAATGTCCGCTTCGGATCGGCCCGCCGCTGACGTCACTCGCCCATTCGCGCCAGATGTCGAGCGGGTTCGATCCCTTCGACGGAATGCCGCTCTCGCCCCACAATGCGAGCAAAGGACAGCGGATTTTGTTGCCCCCCTTCTTGTCGGCTTCGTCGTTGAGGCGATCGGTCGTCTCTCCAGCGCGATAATCCTCGCAGCTCGCATGCAGCCGCGCCGGCTGCGTGAACGCCGCGCGATAATGTTCGAGCGCGCGCGGATCGAAGACAGAGAGATTGTTCTCGCCGTTCCAGCTCGAAATCTTCCATTCCAGATACTCGACGGCCATGTGGCCGATCATTTTTTCCGGCAGCGGAAAAGGCTGCGCCAGAAACGTCCAGTGAAAAATCTTCATGGCGCTGGCGGGCGTCAGCCGCGCCCACATCTCATAGGTCGGCACGATGTCGAGCGTGCAAAGTTTCAGGAGCCGCTCGGGATGATCGAGCGCGAGGCGATAGGCGACGCGCCCGCCGCGATCGTGGCCGGCAAGAGAAAACTGCTTGTGGCCGAGCGCAGCCATCGCCTCGCACATCGCCCGCGCCATCGAACGCTTGTCATAGGGCGCATGGCCCACGCCAGATTCCGGCGCGTCGCTTTGCCCGTAGCCGGGGAGATCCGGAATGACGAGGGTGAATTGCTTGTCGAGCAGCGGCGCCAGCCGGTGCCACATCACGTTCGATTGCGGATAGCCGTGCAGCAGCAAAAGCGGCGCGCCCTTGCCGCCGACACGCGCAAAAATCTTGCCGGCGCTGGTTTCGATGAAACGGGATTCGTAACCGGGAAACAGGTCTGCGAGTTGCGTCATGCTGCGAGCTTACAGCGCGCGCCAGCCGATGTCGCGGCGGCAAAAGCCCTCGGGCCAGTCGATGAGATCGACAGCCTTGTAGGCGCGTGTCTGCGCTTCCTTCACCGTCTTGCCGGTCGCGGTGACATTGAGAACGCGCCCGCCATTCGCAAGCAACTTGCCGCCATCGCGCTTTGTCCCGGCGTGGAAGATCGTCACGCCTTCGACCTTGGCCGCTTCATCGAGCCCGCGAATTTCGGAGCCCGATGTGTAAGCGCCGGGATAGCCCTTGGTCGCCAGCACCACGGTGATCGCGACTTCGTCGCGCCAGCGCACGCTGAGTTTGCCGAGCCCGCCTTCGCACGCGCCCAGCATCAGCGTCAGCAAATCGTCCTTGAGCCGCGGCATCAGCACCTGGCACTCGGGATCGCCGAAGCGCACGTTGTATTCGATCAGCTTCGGGCCGTCCTTCGTGATCATCAGCCCGATATAAAGAACGCCGCGATAGGGCATCCCGGCTTTGACGAGTGCGCGCGCCGTCGGCTTCACAATCTCGTCGAGCGTGCGCTGTTCGATTGCAGGCGTGAATACGGGCGCGGGCGAATAGGCGCCCATGCCGCCGGTGTTCGGACCCTTGTCGCCGTCGAAGACGCGCTTGTGATCCTGCGCGCTCGTCAATGGCAGCACCGTTTCGCCATCGACGAAGCAGAAGTAGCTTGCTTCCTCGCCTTCGAGAAATTCCTCGATGACGACGGGATCGCTGCTGCCCATCGAGAAAACTTGATCGAGCCCGGCAAGCGCCTCGTCCTTGGTCATTGCGACGACGACGCCCTTGCCGGCGTGCAATCCATCGGCCTTGAGCACGATCGGCGCGCCGTGCTGCTCGATGTATTTTCGCGCCGCATCCTTGTCGGTGAATTCGGCGTAGCGCGCGGTGGGAATGTTGTTCGCCGCGCAAAGCTGCTTGGTGAAGGACTTCGAGCCCTCAAGCCGCGCCGCAGCCGCCATCGGTCCGAATGCCTTGATGCCGGCTGTGGTCAGCCGGTCGACAAGCCCCGCGACGAGCGGCGCTTCCGGCCCGACGACGACGAGATCGATCTTGTGCTCCTTGCAGAACGCCTCGACCGCCGCATTGTCGCTGATGTTCAGCGCCACAAGCTCGGCGTCTTCGGCAATGCCGGGGTTGCCCGGCGCCGCGTAAAGCTTCGTCAAAAGCGGGCTCGATGCGAGCTTCCAGGCGAGCGCGTGCTCGCGGCCGCCGGAGCCGAGGAGAAGAACTTTCATGCGCGATGATGTAGCATAGGCAAATGGCGATCCGAGAATCGAAGGCAGCCGCGTCCACGGAAAATCGCGGCGAAACCCGCAGCAACCTGCCCGAGGTGACGGTCAGCGAGCTGTCGGCGGAACTGAAGCGCACGGTCGAGGACAATTTCTCCTATGTCCGGCTGCGCGGCGAAGTCATGGGCTATCGCGGGCCGCATGCTTCGGGCCATGTTTATTTCAGCCTCAAGGACCCCGGCGCCCGCATCGACGCCATCATCTGGAAGGGCAATTTTGCGCGGCTGAAATTCAAGCCCGAAGAGGGACTCGAAGTCGTCGTCACCGGCAAGGTCACGACCTATCCGGGCAAGTCCTCCTACCAGATCGTCATCGACAGTCTCGAGCCCGCCGGCGCCGGCGCGCTGATGGCGCTCCTTGAAGAGCGCAAGAAAAAGCTCAAAGCCGAAGGCCTGTTCGATCCGGCGCGCAAGAAACCGCTGCCTTACTTGCCGGAAGTCATCGGCGTCGTGACATCGCCGACCGGCGCAGTGATCCGCGATATTCTCCATCGGCTGAACGATCGCTTTCCGCGCCGCGTTCTCGTGTGGCCGGTGCGCGTGCAGGGCGACACCTGCGCGCCGGAAGTCGCGGCGGCGATCGAAGGCTTCAACGCGCTGCAAGCAGGCGGCAGCGTCCCGCGCCCCGATGTTCTAATCGTCGCGCGCGGCGGCGGATCGCTGGAAGATCTCTGGGGCTTCAACGAGGAGATCGTCGCGCGCGCAGCGGCCGCAAGCGCCATTCCGCTGATTTCCGCCGTCGGCCACGAAACCGATTTCACGCTGATCGATTTTGTCTCCGACCGTCGCGCGCCGACACCGACCGCCGCCGCCGAGCTTGCCGTGCCCGTGCGCGCCGAGCTGGTTGCTGCGACCGCGAGTCATGCCGCGCGTCTCGCGGGCTCGCTGCGGCGGTTCTTCGAGCAACTGCGCAATGAACTGCGCGGCCTCACGCGCGCGCTGCCGACGCTCGATGCGATTCTAGCGATGCCGCGCCAGAAGCTCGACGCGTTCGGCGAGCGGCTGCCGCGTGCGCTCCATGCCAACGCGCACCGGCATCGCGTCGCGCTCACCCGCACCAGCGGCCGGCTGACGCCGGCGAGCCTGAAATCGCGCATCGAGCATCTCAAGAGCCGCGTCGGTTCCCTCGCCAAGCTCGTTACGGCCTACAGCTATCACAAGGTGCTGGATCGCGGCTTTGCGCTGGTGCGCGATGCCGCAGGCAGCCCGGTGCGCGCGGCAGCGGCACTCGGCGCGGGCGAGCACATCGAGATCGAGTTCGCCGACGGCCGCGTCAATGCCATCGCCGAGGGCAAGGGAACTGCCCGCAAGGCGAAACCAGGCGGCAGCGGCGGTAAAAGCGAGAAAAATGGCGGCCAAGGCGGCCTGTTCGATTGACATAAAACGGACTGGTAAGCCGTGCTATGAGACACTATCTTTCGGGCCTCATGAACCGTTTCGAACGCATCCCCCTGGCAGCCGGCGAAGCCCAGCTTCGCTATCTCGACGGCGATTATCGCATCGTCCGGCCGGGCAGCTATGTGCGCTGCGCGGTGACCGGCGAAGCCATTCCGCTTGATGAGCTGAAATACTGGAGCGTCGAGCGCCAGGAAGCCTATGCGACACCCGAGGCCGTGATGCAGCGGCTCGGGCCGGCGCTCAGACCGAAGTAAGCAGCGCGTCGAGCGCGCGCTCGTCCTGAAATCGCAACGTGATCGGCAGCGCCTTGCTTGCATCCGCAAGCTCGTTGAGCCCGGCATTGCCTCGCATGCGCGCAAGGTCTTTCTCGGTGGTGACGAGCGTGAGGTTGCGGCTTCGCGCCGCCGCCAGTAATTCGTTCGCTTCATCCGCGCTGAACGCATGATGATCGGGAAACGCGCGGCGCTCCGTGATATTGCCGCCGATTGATTCGAGCGTCGCGAAAAATTTTTCCGGCCGGCCGATGCCGGCATAAGCGAACAGCGATTTTCCCTTGAGCGCCGCCGCGGCATCCGCGTCGGGCACGATCGAAGCCCGCAGCACCTTGCTTGCATCGCGCGCCACCTGCTCGCCCGCCTCGCCGTTGCCGATCAGCACGATGGCATTCGCGCGCTGAAGCTGCTCTGCGAGCGGCGCGCGCAAGGGACCCGCTGGAAAAACGCGGCCATTGCCGACGCCGCCTTTGGCATCGATCACGAGCAGCGAAAGATTTTTGATAAGCGCCGGATTCTGGAAACCGTCATCCATGACGATGACATCGGCGCCCGATTGCGCGGCGAGCTTTGCGCCCGCGACACGGTCGGCGGAAACGACGACCGGCGCGACGGCAGCCAGCAACAGCGGCTCGTCGCCAGCATCGGCGGCACTATGCTTCGCCGGATCGAGCAACAGCGGCCCCTGTTCGCGCCCGCCATAGCCGCGCGTCAGAAAATACGGCCGCTTGCCTTGTGCAATGAGTGTCTTCGCAACGGCAATCGCCACCGGCGTCTTGCCCGCGCCGCCGACCGTCGGGTCGCCGATGCAGATCACCGGGACATCGGCGCGCGCGCCCGTCTGCCGCATGCGCGATCCGGCAACCGCGCCGTAGATCGCGCCAATCGGCGCAAGCACTGTCGAGCAAAGCCCCGGTGTCTGCCACCAGAACGCCGGCGCCCGCATCAGCGCAGCCGCAGTTGCATGAGATAAGGCTGAATGGCGTTCAAGGTCCGCTCCAGCGCGCCGCCCATGCGCTTCACCGTATCATAGGCGGTCTTCTGCATTTGCTTCACCAGTTCCGGATCGTCCAGCAATCGCTGCACGCTGTTGGCGAGCGATTCGGCGTCACTGACGGTCGCTGCGCCCCGCATGCGGTTGAGTTCACCATAGACCGTGGCGAAATTCGAGACGTAAGGCCCGTGCAGGATGGCGGCGCCGAGTTTCGCGGGCTCGATCGGGTTCTGGCCGCCGCGCTTGGCGAGCGAGCCGCCCATGAACACGATCGGCGCGAGACGATAGAGCAGGCCCATCTCGCCGATGGTGTCGGCGACGTAGATTTCCGTGCCGCGGTCCGGCAGGTGCCCGCGCGAGCGCATCGCGGCCGGAAAGCCATAGTCGGCGGCAAGATCGGCGATGGCGCCGCCGCGCTGCGGATGGCGCGGCGCGATGATCGTAATGAGCCCCGGCGTTTGCCGCCGCAGGCGGCGATGCGCTTCGATCACCAGCTTTTCCTCGCCGACATGGGTCGAGGCAGCGAGCAGCACCGGCCGCTGACGCAACGCCTGTTGCATCGCGGCCAGGGCCTTCTTGTCGGCTTCCGGCGGTTGCACGTCGAATTTCAGATTGCCGGTGGTGATGACGCGCCCCGCGCCGAGCTTGGCGAAGCGTTGCGCATCCTCAGGATCCTGCGCCAGGAGAAGGTCGATGCGCTCGAAGAGCGCGCTCGCCGTGCGCTTCATTTTCTTCCAGCGTCCGAACGAACTTGCCGACAGCCGCCCGTTGATCAACACGATGGGCGTGCCGGTCTCGGCGGTCTGCAGGATGAGGTTCGGCCACAGCTCAGATTCGGTGAGCAACACGAGGTCCGGCTTCCAGTGGTCGAGAAACCGCTTCATGAATTTCGGCGTATCGAGCGGAACGAATTGATGCAGCACGCCCTCGGGGAGACGGTCGGCGGCGATCCGCGCCGAAGTCACCGTGCCGGAGGTGAGCAACACCGCGTAGCCGTAATGCTGGATGCGCTCAAGAAGCG
>DATMGD010000020.1:0-16252 GCA_035555855.1 Xanthobacteraceae bacterium | reverse complement strand
TGAGAAAAAGGCTCATGCGGCCTTGTCGCCGTGGTCCTTCGCCATCGCGCGCTTGAGTGCAGGCCGCTCGGAAAAGCGCGCGATGTAATCGGAAAATTCCTTACGCTCGGGGATCAGCTTGAACATCGTGCCGTAGCGAATGCCGGAGCCGATGACGACATCGGCAGCGGTGAACTGCTCGCCCATCAGGAACGGACCCTTGCTCACGGCCTTCGCCATTATGTCGAGCACCTGATTGAACGGTCGGTAGCCGAGTGCTGCCGGATTCGCCGCTTCCTTGCGCGGAAACGCGGCGTCGGTCATTGCGGGCTCGAACACGCTCGGGCCGAAGAACAGCCACTTCAGGTAAACGCCGCGCTGCGGATTGCCGACGGGTACGTTCAGCTTCGCCTGCGGGAATTCATCGGCAAGATAGGTGCAGATCGCCGAGCTTTCAGTAATGACCGCATCCTTGTGCTTGAGCGAGGGCACCTTGCCCATCGGATTGATGGCGAGATAGTCGGGCTTGAGCTGTTCGCCCTTCTGCAAGTCGAGTTTGTGAATGTCATAGGGCTGACCGATTTCTTCCAGCATCCAGAGCGCGACGGCGGAGCGCGAAGGATTGGCGTGATAAAGCGTGAGATCGGCCATGAACTCTCTCCCTTGATGATTGTGTTTTACTAGCGAAATCTGATGGCCGAAAGGTGACTTGCAGGCGCGACTTATTCGCCGATCAGATGCAGCACGATTTCGCGCCGATGCGGGCTGCTGCGGTGCTCGAAGAGATAAATGCCCTGCCAGGTGCCGAGCATGAGCGCGCCTTTCGCGACCGGAATCGCCAGCGAGGTATGCGTGAGCGCCGTGCGGATATGCGCGGGCATGTCATCGGGGCCTTCGGTGTCGTGAATGTAGTTCCGCGACTCCGGCGCGATGTCCTCAAAGAAGTTTTTCAAATCCTTCTGCACATCGGGATCGGCATTCTCCTGAATAAGCAGCGACGCCGAAGTGTGGCGGCAATAGAGCGTGAGCAGGCCTGTGCCGACACCCTGCTCGCCGAGCCATTCGCTCACCTCGCGCGTGATGTCGATCAAACCCTTGCCGTGCGTCTCAACGATGATCGTGTGTTGTGCCTGTCGCATCGCGGCCTTCCTTCAAATTTGAATCGCATAACGCGCGCCGTTTTCGCAATCAAGGAACCGTGTTCAGCGCCCTCTTTACGTCCCGGGGAATCAGGAGGATGATTCCGGAAATACCGCCGCGGCCTTTGAGGAACCAAAGCTCTGCGGCGACGTAGTCTTGATACGAATATTGGAACGGGCATTGCGGTTCGCGCACGCGGCTGACAACTGCTTCGCCAGCCACGCCACGATCCTCAATCCCGCGATTGAGGAGGACCAGCATGGCCAATTTTCATGTCATCTCGGGCGCGAGCGCCCGCCCCGCGCATCCTGCGATCCGCAAGATCGGCCTCGACGACCTTAAAATAGCACTCCGCAAAGGCTGGGAAGATTTCATGACCTTCCCGACACAACTGTTCTTTCTGTGCCTGATCTATCCGATCGTAGGCCTTGCGCTCGGCCGCCTCGCGCTCGGCGCCGCGGTGTTGCCGCTCTTGTTTCCGCTGATGGCGGGCTTCGCCCTCATCGGTCCGATTGCCGCGGTCGGTCTTTACGAGTTGAGCCGCCGGCGAGAAGCGGGCCTCGAGACAACGTGGCGAAACGCGTTCGACGTTCAGCGTTCGCCGTCGATCGGCGCGATTGCAGGTCTCGGCATCGTGCTGATGATCCTGTTCCTCGCCTGGCTCTATACCGCGCAGGCGATCTATCAGTCGCTGTTCGGGCTTAACGCGCCGAGCGATGTCGGCGAATTTTTCCATGAGGTGCTGACGACCGATGCCGGCCACAAGCTGATCCTCTACGGCAATGCCGCCGGTTTCCTGTTCGCGCTCGCGAGCTTCCTGATCGGAGCCGTGTCGTTTCCGATGCTGCTCGACCGCGACGTCGGCGCGGCGGTCGCCGTCGAAACCTCGGTCCGTGCCGTGCTCACGAACCCGGTGCCGATGGCGATCTGGGGCATCATTGTCGCTGCGCTGCTGGTGATCGGCTCGCTGCCGTTCTTCGTCGGGCTCGCGATCGTCATGCCTGTGCTCGGTCACGCGACCTGGCATCTTTACCGCCGCATCGTCGCTTACGATTAATCTCGCGGCGCAAAAGAAAACGGCGCGCTGCCCTTTGGGGAGCGCGCCGCTTTTATGCGAACGATTTACTTCTTCATCAAATCGGCGGTCGGCTTGCCGGCGTTCTTGGCAAGGCGTTCCATGACCTGCTTGTGGAGCCAGATGTTCATGGAGGCGGAGTCGTTGGTGTCGCCCGTATAGTTCAGATCGTGAGCGAGCTGTTTGCGGTTCGTAAGGCTCGAGTCGAGATCGAGCGCCTTCATCAGGTCGACGATCGAGTTGCGCCAGTCGAGCTTTTCGCCCTTGCCGGCAACAGCCTTGTCGAGCGTTGCAGCCACGTCGACTTCAGGGATGACCTGACCGCTCTCGGCAGCCTCGGCTTTCGTCCCGAAAATCGCGCCCATGATTTTTCCGAAAATGCTCATTCGTAACGCTCCTCTCTCTTTTTGACTTCGTTGTTACGAGAAACCGCCGGCAGGCGATTTTTCGAATGGAGTGCACCGGAAGCTTAAAGGTACCCCAATGGGCATGTATGCCGTCAAGCGGCGATAAACCTCATAAAACCATATTTAAATTCACGCACCGCCGTCATCGGCGGGTCATAAAACGCTAGGCGCCGAGTTTATCGGCAATTTCGCCGAGCGATTGACCCACGACATCGACAGGCACGCTCGGCGCCGCCTCGCCTTTGCCGGGCGCTTCCTGCGGCCGGGCAATGTGAGCCGTCTTGAGACCAAGCGCGGAGGCCGCCGAAAGATCGTAGGAATGGGCGGCGACCATCATGCAGGCCGAAGGCTCGAGATCGAGCGCCTCACAGGCCGCGAGATATACCCGCGGCTTCGGCTTGTAATCGTGAGCGACTTCGCCGCCGAGAATGGCGTCCCACGGAAATGCATTCTTGCGCGCGAGCGCGACCATCATCGAGATGTTGCCGTTCGAAACCGGTGCCAAGATGAATTTCTTCTTCAGCCGCGCCATGGCAGCCGGCACTTCGGGCCATGCGTCGATGCGGTGCCATACGAGATTGAGATCCTTCAACACAGCCTCTTCCGTCTTGATATTGAAGCGCGGCAGGATGCGATCGAGGTTGCGGCGATGAACGATGTCGAGCTTGGCGAACGGCTGCCGTCCGGAGCGGACTTCTTCCATGCCGACCTGGTACTCGTTGCGCCATGCATCGGCGAATTCGAGCCAGTCCAGCTTGTAGCCGAGCGGTGCAAGCACTTTTTCGGATTCCCGGGCGACGCCGTTGCGCCAGTCGGCCAGCGTGCCGAATACGTCAAAGAAAAGTGCCTTCACTAAATTCATTTTGGTTTTCCCTGTTGCAGCGATCGCAGATAAAGCTCATCGCCCGCCCGGCGCAAGGCCGGCCGGACCAACGCGCGTTCTTCGTCCGTAAGATAGATCGTATCGAAACGATCGGTGCCCGGCAGCCTCGTTGCCGCGTCCTGTTTGTAGGCTTGCACAAAACGGCGCGTGCCGACGAAGCGCATAACATCGGCTTTCGATTTTTGCTGGCGGGCGAGTTCATCGAGACTCGCGACAGACCCGTCCCGCAAGCGGACACGATCGTTGGCCACGGCCGCGATCTCGCTGCCGTCCGGATCGACGCCGATCTCTTGCAGATAGCCGCTGGTGGTCGCGGAAAGTTCCGCGAGCACGGGCGCCGCCGCAAGCAGCATCACCGACAACAGCACAACGAGAAGTCGCATTGGCCCTGAGCAGGATTGGCTGACGAGGTTGAATAGTTGCGCGAGCCCTACCACAGGCTGCCAGCGGCGCGAAGCGAGCGTTTTGATTCGCTGCGAGAGCAGTTATCATCAACGGATTGGGGATGGGGAAATACATGATCGGCACGAATCCGACCACGGCTTTCATTTTAGTCATCGTCATCGGCATCGCCGCCGGCATGCTGTTCGATCGCTTCAGCGGGCAATCGTGGATCGCCCGGCAGTTCGGCTCCCAGCGCAGTTCGCCAACGACTTCCCTCGTCGGCATCGCCGGCGCCTTTATCGGCTACCACCTCGGGATGATGGGTCAGATGATGGGTCTTAGTGCCTATGTCGGCTTTCTCGGTGCGATGCTGGGAGCAGGATTGATTCTCTGGCTATGGCGGCACCTGCCCTGAGCAAGAAGACACGCCGGGGAACGAACCCTGCAGCTCCCGCGTTGTGTACGGTGACGTACAGACACTAAGACAACGGCCAAGCTAAGAAACTCGCCGGTCGATCACTGCGCGTGATTGAGAGCTGTTGCATTTTTCTTGGCTCTGAATCTCCGACGTCTCACGCATTGGCCGCGGGAGGAAGATAGCTTCGTGCAAGAAAAACTGGAAAATATCGCACCGTACAGCGTCGAAGGCCGCAACCGGATTCTTTCGGTACTCAGTCCGGCGGAATTATCGCTCGTCCAGCCGCATCTCAAGGAAATTCAATTCGCACAAGGCGCGGTCTTGCAGGAGCAAGGCGAGCCGATCGAGCAGGTCTATTTTCCCCATTCGGGCATGATCTCGCTCGTCGCGGTCATGAACGACGGCGAGAAGAGTATCGAAACCGCAACTGTGGGGCGCGAAGGCACGGTCGGCGCGATGTCGGGACTAGGCCCGCGCCACGCTTTCAATCGCGCCGTCGTGCAGGTCGCGGGCACCATAGCCCGTATCCCGACATCGAGGTTGCAAGCTGCTGTCAAAGCCAGCCCGTCGCTGCGCGACGTAATCGTGAAATATAATGAAGTGCTGCTCGCGCAAATTCAGCAAGGCTCCGCCTGCAACGCATTTCATGAAGCAGAAGCCCGGCTGTGCCGCTGGCTGCTGCAAACACGCGATCGCATCGACAGCGACACGATCCCCCTCACCCAGGAATTTCTCTCACAAATGCTCGGCGTACGGCGCACGACCGTGACGCTGATCGCGCGCGGATTGCAAAAACGCAATCTGGTCCGCTATCGTCGCGGCAAGATCGAAATCATCGATCGAAACGGTCTCGAACAGTGCGCCTGCGAGTGCTACGCCACGGTGCGGCGGCAGATCGAAGAATATTTCCCGGCCGCCAATATCTAGGCCCAGTAGCGCCAGGCGTAGTAGCACGTCATCACGACGCCTGCGGTTACGACAACCGTGCGCACGAGCGCAGGCGGCAGCACGCGGATCAGCCGCCCGCCCGCATAACCACCCGCGACCGCACCGGCGAGCATCACCATCGTTTCGGGCCACGAGACGACGCCCTTTGCGACGAAGATCGCGATGGCGACGGCGGCGACAACCGTCGCAATGGCGTTCTTCAGGGCATTCGCCGTTCGCACCTCATTGATACCGACGACTGACAGGATCGCCATCAGCATCACGCCAAGGCCGCCGCCGAAATAGCCCCCATAGACTGCTGTCGCCGCGAGCAGAGTCTGTGACAGCAGCGGATGCGGTTCGCCGCCTGCGAGCCAACGGACGAGCCGCTCGATCTGCGACGAAAAAGCATAAATCACCGTCGCGATGCCGAGCAGCAGCGGAATGATGAACGATAGCGCGCGCTCCGAAGTGACGAGCAGCAAGATCGCTCCCGCAATCGAGCCGATGATCGAGATTGCATAAATCGCGATGGCGCGGCGATCGACCGGCGGCAGCCGCTCGCGATCGGCGAAAGCCGCCATTGCGTGGCCCGGAGCGACGGCGACCGAATTCGACGCCGTCGCGATCAGTGCCGGCAGCCCCGTCGCAAGCATCGCCGGATAAGTGATGAGCGAAGCGCCGCCGGCAACCGCATTGGCGAGGCCCCCGGCCATTCCTGCGCCGGCAAGCAACAGGATGGTCGCGAGCGTCATGGGTGTACTACCGGCGGTGCCTGTTATTGATCGAAGGTGTTGACCAGGCTGCCGATGCCGTCGATGACGACTTCCACCGTGTTTTTCGGATCCTTCATGGTGCCGACACCGAGGGAAGTGCCGCAGGCGATCATGTCGCCCGGCAACAGCGTCACATCTTTCGAGAGCGCGGCAACGAGCCGGTGCGGCGGAAAGAACATATCGGCGACCGGATAGTTCTGCCGCTCGGTGCCGTTCAGGATCGTCTTGACTGAAAGCTTCATCGGGTCGAGGCCGGTCGCGATGACGGGACCGAAGACGCCGAAAGTGTCGAAGCTTTTCGAGCGCGACCACTGGTCGAAGGATTTATCCTTCTTCAAAAGATCGACCGCGGTGATGTCGTTCACGCAAGTGTAGCCGAAGATGTAGTTGCCAGCTTCCGCTTCGGTGATATCGGCGCACTTCTTGCCGATGACGATGCCGAGTTCGCCTTCGTAGATAATCTTGCCGCTGTAGCTTTTGGGGCGGCGGATCGGCTGGTTGGCCGGCCAGTAGGCGTTGGCGGTTTTGATAAACCAGAGCGGTTCTTCCGGTTCGGATTGATTGAGCTTCGCCGCGAGCTGATGGAAATTGTTCCAGAGGGAGATCATCTTCGAGGGATTGCAGGGCGTTGCGATCTTTACGTCGGAAAGTTTCACCGTCTCGCCGCTCGCCTTGGCGTCGCTGAACATATCGCCCGTATGAACGGCGATCGTATCCCCTTCCAGCTTGCCAAAGCCAAGATTGCCGTTCTTCTCGAACCGTATCCAATGCGTCATCTCAATTTTCCCAGACTAAAATGTGAAGTCCCCCACTTTTCTATAGCAGGCGTTTCTCCACGCGAAATAACGAATTTCCGAAATATACCAATCAGAAATTCCGTTTATTGAGATCGGGGAAGGAAAACGGCCAAGCACGCGGCATAAAAGCATCATGGCCGGGACTTGAACGCGAATACGACGCGTCTTTGCCCGGCCATGATTTAGCTAGAGAAAATTTCGTTCTGACGATCAGACGATCTTGAGCGTCAGATCGGGGAAGCCCTTGATCCGGGCGATCATCGTATCGCCCTTCTTGACCGCGCCGACATTCTCGGGCGTGCCGCTGAGAATGATATCGCCTGCCTTCAACTCAAAGGCCTGCGAGAGCTTCTCGATCTGCTCGGCAACGCTCCAGATCATCTGCGAGAGATCGGCCTTCTGCTTCACTTCGCCGTTGACGAGGAGCGAGATCGCGCCCTTCGACGGATGACCGATTTTCGAGACCGGGAAGATCGGGCCGATCGGCGCGCCCTTGTCGAACGCCTTGCCGATTTCCCACGGCTTCTTCTGGTCCTTCATCTGGCCCTGAAGATCGCGCCGCGTCATGTCGATGCCGACGGCGTAGCCGTAGACGTGCTTGAGCGCATCCTTGGCCTTGATGTTCTTGCCGCCCGACTTGAGCGCGGCGACCATCTCGACTTCGTAGTGATAGTTCTTGGTCAGCGTCGGATACGGATGCACGCCGACCGTCTTCGGCGCGATGTACTGCGCGGCATCGGCCGGCTTCTGGAAGAAGAACGGCGGCTCGCGCGTCGGATCGGAACCCATTTCGATGGCATGCGCCGCGTAATTGCGGCCGATGCAATAGATGCGGCGGATCGGGAACGTGAGATCGGTGCCGGCAACCGGGATCGCCATCTGCGGCAGCTTGAATACAGTCTTGGCGGCAACCGCTTTCGGCGCGGCCTTCTTCGCAGCCGGTTTTGCCTTGGCCTTCGATTTCTTGCTGGATTTAGATTTTTTTGCTGATTTCTTCGCCTTCGCCATTATGGCCCCCAAAAGCGGCACGCGGAGACCGGCGCGCCGTGCGGTTGAATCGGGGCGTTTTAGCGGCCTTTTTGTTGCGGCGCGAGTGCCCTCATTGCCGCGCTAAGTCTTTACGAAAATACTAATATTTTAAAACAACCCCATGCGTTTACCGCATTGCAGCATTGCCCCTGCCCATCTAACCGGCAAGGCCTGCCTCCGTTACATACACCCCAACACGAAGAAGACTCGGGCCCCGGGCCTGAGAGATGTAGGAGACCGAAAATGTTGCTCTGGGGAAATCTCGTTCGCGTTTACAAGCGCTGGCGCGCTTACGAACGGACTTATGAAGAATTGATGCGGCTCGACGACCGTGAGCTCGCTGACATCAACGTCCGTCGTAGCGACATCGATTTCATCGCTCGCCAGTCGGCTGCGACCGTCCACTAATTCGCATTCCCTGCGAATGATCTGAAGGGCCCCTTGCGGGGCCCTTTGTGTTTTTGGGCACTCTTTTGCTGGAACAATTCCTGACGGAAAACCGCTTCACACTTTTCCGGGAATTGCTCTAGTTTCCCCGCCATGAAAGAAGTTCACATCATCGGCGGCGGCCTCGCCGGCTCCGAAGCCGCCTATCAGCTCGCCGAGCGCGGCGTGCCGGTCGTGCTGCACGAAATGCGGCCAAAACAAGGTACGCCCGCCCACAAGACCGAAAAGCTCGCCGAGCTTGTGTGCTCGAACTCGTTCCGATCCGACGATTCGGACATGAACGCGGTGGGCCTGCTGCATTACGAGTTGCGCCAGATGAATTCGCTGATCATGCGCTCGGCCGACAGCCATCAGGTGCCGGCGGGCGGCGCGCTCGCCGTGGATCGCGAGGCTTTTTCCGCGGCGGTGACGGCGGTCATCGAGAGCCATCCCAACATCAAAATCTCCCGCGAGGAAATCGCGCTGCCACCCGAAGAATGGGACAGCGTAATCGTCGCAACCGGCCCGCTCACCTCGCAGGCACTTGCCGGTGAGATTTGCCGGCTGACCGGCGAGACGGCACTCGCCTTTTTCGATGCGATCGCGCCGATCGTGCATCGCGAGTCGATCAATTTCGACATCTCCTGGTTCCAGTCGCGTTACGACAAGGCAGGCCCCGGCGGCTCCGGCGCCGACTACGTCAACTGCCCGATGACGCGCGAGCAGTACGAACGCTTCGTCACGGCAGTGAACGAAGCCGAGAAGGTCGAATTCAAGGAATGGGAAGGCACTCCCTATTTTGACGGTTGCCTGCCCATCGAAGTGATGGCGGCGCGCGGCATGGAAGTGATGCGCCACGGCCCGCTCAAGCCGTTCGGCCTCACCAACCCGCACGATCCGCAGACCAAAGCCTATGCCGTCGTCCAGCTCCGGCAGGACAACAAGCTCGGCACGCTATTCAACATGGTGGGCTTTCAGACCAAGCTGAAGCACGGCGAGCAGGTACGGATTTTCCGCATGATCCCCGGCCTCGAGAACGCCGAGTTCGCGCGGCTTGGCGGCCTGCACCGCAACACATATCTCGACTCGCCCAAGCTGCTCGACGGCACGCTTCGCCTGAAAGCTGCGCCGCGGCTTCGCTTCGCCGGACAGATCACCGGCTGCGAAGGCTATGTCGAAAGCACGGCTGTCGGCCTGATGGCTGCCCTATTCGCAAGCGCGGAGCGGCGCGGCGAGGAATTGCGCCTGCCGCCGCCGACCACGGCGCTCGGCGCGTTACTTGCGCACATCACCGGTGGGCACCTCGCCGACGAGAATGCGCCTGCCCGCTCCTATCAGCCGATGAACATCAATTTCGGGCTGTTCCCGCCTGCTGAGGAGCTAAAGAAACCGACCGGCGGTAAGCTGCGCGGATCGCAACGCGCGATCTCACGCAAGCAAGCGATTACGTCGCGTGCGAAAGCCGATCTCGAAACGTGGCTCGGTAAGACGAAGGCTAACGCTAACGCTGCTTAGCGCCGCGCCACAAAATCCACGGTTTCTTCCACGGCGCGACTTCAACCCGCGTGCGGAACGGGTCGTAAGCAGGCCGCTCCATCGCCTTGAGATATTCCGGCACGAGTGCCGCCGGGAGCAAGGCTGGAAGGGCTGGATTTGCTTTCGTCAACGACGGCTCCGCCAGCAGCCAGTCGGCGCGCGCACGTTCGCGCATCTCGCGAAGCGCGGCCTTGAGATTGTCCGTGGCTTCACCGGAAAGCGCCGCCGCATAATCCGCGCCATTGCGGGCAAGCACATCGAGCGGCGGCGCAAATATCTTGCCGCGCGCCGCATGCGGGCCAAAGCCACGCAGCAAATTCGTCAAGCCAAAGGCGCGGCCCGCGAAGCTTGCACCCATCTGGCTGTCACCGCTATCGCCTAAAATCTGCGTGGCGAGCCGCATCAGCGCAACGGATGACTCGTCGAGATAGGTTTCCAGCTGCTGCATCGACGCCATCGGATCGCTGTAGAGATCGAAAGCATGCGCGTCTATCAATGTCGTGAACAATGGCATCGAAAGCCCGCAATGCTCGATAGTGTCGATCAGCGCATGCGCAACCGGATTGCCCGCCGCATCGCCCGCGGCCTTGCCCTCGATCGCGTCGCGCCACCATTGCAGACGTATCTCGCCCATCGCAGGCTCGCGGACCCGCTCGGCGATGTGCGCGATCTCAAGGTTGAAGGCGTAAAGCGCGAAGAGATGGTGCCGCTTCGCGGCCGGCGCGAACAGCGCCGCAAGATAGCGATCGCGGTCCTCGGCGCGCACGAGCGCGCGGCAGCTCTCATAGCTCGCAGCTAGATCCATCGCTCATTCTACCGCAATCAGCGCAGCGGCGACGCGGCGGCCCTCCCCGAGCAGCACGTTATAGGTGCTGGCGGCGGCGCGCGTCGGCATGACGTCAAAAGAGATACCTTCTGCGCGTAACCGCTCGCGCAGCGGTGCGGGCAGCAATACGGGCTCTCTCCCGCAGCCGATCAGGAAGATGTCGATCGCGACTTTCTCGCTGAATACCCGCGCCAGCGAAGCGAGGTCGATTTCGGCGGCGCTCCGTGGCGGCCAGGCCCATATGCCGCTCGGCAGCGAGAGCAGCGATCCCTTGTGCGACATCTCCGCGAAGCGAAACCCGCCCGCGCCATAGGCCTCGATCGGGGCCTGACGCGGTAAATGCCGCTCGGCGGGATCGCTCAACGCTTGACGGGTGAAGGCTGGGGCGCAGGCTTGCCGAGCGCCGGAGCGGGTTTTGCTGCGGGTTTGGCGGGCTCTTCCTCGATATCCTCGAGATGCGCAGTGCGGCCCTGCGCGACGCCGAGATAGATCAGGATGGGCGATGCGATGAAGATCGAGGTATAGGTGCCGACCAGCACGACGCCGAACATCATCGTCGCCGAGAAGCTGTGGATCGCGTGGCCGCCGAAGACCAGAAGCGCGAACAGCGCCGCCGACACCGTGACGTGGGTGATGATCGAGCGCGACAGCGTGGCGTTGATCGAGATGTTCAGAAGGTCCTCGATCGCAAGCTTCTTGTACTTCCGCAGCATCTCGCGGATACGGTCGTAGATGACGACGGTGTCATTTAGCGAATAGCCGAGAATGGTCAGCAGCGCCGCGATCGATGTCAGATCGAAATCGATCTGGGCGATCGACATGAAGCCGATCGTCAGCACAAGATCGTGGACGTTGGCGATCATCGCGCCGAGCGCGAATTGCCATTCAAAGCGGAACCACAAGTAAACCAGGATGCCGAAAATCGCGACGATGATGCCGATGGTGCCGTAGCCCAACAATTCCTGCGAGACACGCGGACCGACGACCTCGATGCGGCGATATTCGATATTGTCGCCGAGCGTCTCCTTAACGCGGGTCATGACCTTCTGCTGCACTTCGTCGCCGCCGGGCTGCTGGGCGATGCGGATCAGAACCTCGCCGTTCGAGCCGAATTCCTGCAACTGCACTTCGCCGTAGCCGAGCGCGTCGAGCTTGCCGCGCATTTCGCCGATGTCGATCGGCCCCGCCTTGGATTGCACTTCGAGCAGCGTGCCGCCCTTGAAGTCGATGCCGAAATTGAGGCCGTGGGTGAAATAAAGCGTCAGCGCCAGGATCGACAGTGCCGCCGAGATCGGAAAGCTGATGCGGCGAAAGCGGACGAAGTTGAACTTGGTGTCATCCGGCACGATGCGCAGATGCGGCAGATAGCCGAACAGCACCAGAAGGCACAGAATGGTCGCGGCGATGCCGAGCCCGAGAAAGATCATGGCTTGAGTCGTCATTTCTTCCTCGCGATCAGACCGGCACGGTTTGCGGGCGCCACCAGCGCACCCACAGCGCGACGATCAGGCGCGTCAGCGTGAAGGCGGTGAACAGCGTTGTCAGGATGCCGATGCCGAGGGTCACGGCAAAGCCGCGCACGGCGCCGGTACCGATGAAGAACAGCACCGTAGCGGCGATGAAGGTGGTGATGTTGGAGTCGAGAATGGTCGCAAGCGCCCGCTCGAAGCCCTGATCGATCGCCATGACGGGCGAGCGTCCGGCACGCAGTTCTTCGCGGATGCGCTCGTAAATAAGGACGTTCGAGTCGACGGCGATGCCGACGGTGAGCACGATGCCGGCGATGCCGGGCAAGGTAAGCGTCGCGCCGAGGAACGACAGGATGCCGAGGATCATGCCGACGTTGATGGCGACCGCGAGGTTCGCGAACAGGCCGAACAGGCCGTAGGTCACGATCATGAAGACAACGACGAGCGCCATGCCGAGATAAGCCGCCGAAATACCGGCGTTGATCGAGTCCTGCCCGAGGCCGGGACCGACGGTACGCTCTTCGATAATGGTGAGCGGCGCCGGCAATGCGCCCGCGCGCAGCAGGATCGCGAGATCGTTCGCGCCCTGTACCGTAAAGCTGCCGCTGATCTGGCCGGAACCGCCAGTGATCGGCTCGCGGATGACCGGCGCAGAAATCACCTGGTTGTCGAGCACGATGGCGAACGGCTTACCGACATTCTCCAGCGTCGCCGCCGCAAAGCGCCGGGCACCCGAAGTGTTGAAGCGGAAATTGACGACCGGCTCCTGCGTGCGCGAGTCGAAACCCGGCTGCGCATCGACAAGGTCTTCGCCCGGCACCAGTACGCGGCGCTCGATCAGATAGGGCTGCCGTCCGTCCTGCGAATAGAGAACTTCGGATTCCGCGGGCGGTCTCGTCTGCAAAGCCTGTTCGGCCGGCATCGACATATCGACCATGCGGAAGGTGAGCTTGGCGGTCTTGCCCAGAAGCGCCTTCAGGCGCGCCGGATCCTGCAAGCCCGGCACCTGCACGAGAATGCGGTCGTCGCCCTGCCGCTGGATCGAAGGCTCGACCGTGCCGAGTTCGTCGATACGGCGGCGGACGATTTCGATCGACTGGTCGACCGCCTGCCGGATGCGGTTGCGGATGCCGAACTCGGTGAGGTTCAACTGGATGAGACCGTTGCCGGCGTCGTTGACTTCGATGTCGCGCTGGCCGCTCACCGCGAGCAGACCGCCGACCGGTGCCGACAATTCGCGCAGCCGGCGCAGGCCCTCGGGGACCTCCGCGGCTTCGCGGATGCGGACCTGCACGCCGCTGCCCTGGATCGTCAGGTTGCTGTAGCCGACACGAGCTTCACGCAGCGTCTTGCGCACATCGTCGCGCAACGCTTCCAGCTTCTCCTTGCGGACGGCATTGCTGTCGACCTCAAGAAGAATGTGCGAGCCGCCCTGCAAGTCGAGGCCGAGGACGAGGTGGCGCTGCAACGCCGTCGGAAGCTTCTGCACGGTTTGCGGCGAGAGCAGGCTCGGTACCGTGAACAGGCAGACGATGAGCGAGAACAAAACGATCGCCCATGCCTTCCAGCGCGTAAAATGCAGCATTGTCTTCCTCGTTCGGCCGTGACCCGTCGCTTATGCGTTGTCGGCGACAGGCTCGCCCTTGGCGCGCACTTCGCTGATCATCGCGCGGACCTGGCGGATGCGAACGTTATCGGCGACCTGCATCTCGACCTCGGTGTCGTCGATGACTTTGGTAACCTTGCCGACGACGCCGCCCGAAGTGACGACGGTATCGCCCTTGCGGAGCGCCTTCACCATCGCCTGATGATCCTTCACGCGCTTCTGCTGCGGGCGGAGAATCAGGAAATACATGATGACGAAGATCAGAACGAACGGCGCCATCTGGATCAGCATGTCGGAGCCGCCGCCAGCCGGCGCGCCTTGTGCGAACGCGGGAGTGATAAACATCGGGTTCCTTACCGGAATAATGGGGGTTTAAGGGGTCGAATAAGCCCGGAAAACCGAAGCGGGCGGACTATACCCACGCACCTCCGGATTGCAAACGTTCAGGTCACCGTGGAGATTGCCGGAAACGTCACACACCCGTATCGTTCGACCCATAAAAATACGAGGGAGGATGACAAAATGACCGTCTGGACCCAACGGCTGGCCGCCGCCTTTTTCGCCGGTAGCGCCATCGCCCTGCTGCCTACCCTCGCCTTTGCGCAGGGCGATGGCTGCAAGAATCGCGGCGAACTGGATATCGCCTATTGCGACGAGAACAACGACCTCGTTGCCGACTCGCCAAAAGATTCGAAGAAGTGGAAAGACCCCTCCACCATCGTCTTTGCTTATACGCCGGTTGAAGACCCTGCGGTCTATGCCAACGCCTTCCGGCCGTTCACCGATTATCTCGCCAAGTGCACCGGCAAGAAGGTGCTCTATTATCCGGTGCAGTCGAACGCCGCCGAAATCGAGGCGATGCGTTCGGGCCGTCTGCATGTCGCGGGCTTCTCGACCGGGCCGACGGGCTTTGCGGTCAACCTCGCGGGCGCCGTACCGTTCGCGGCCAAGGGCACCGAGAAAGGCCCGCAGGGCTATCGTCTGGTTTCGCTCGTGCGCGCCGACAGCCCCTATCAGAAGCTCTCCGATCTCAAGGGCAAGAAGGTTGCGCATACCGCGCCCTCCTCGAACTCAGGTCATCTCGCGCCGCTCGTGCTCTATCCGAAGGAAGGGTTGAAGCCGAACGAGGACTACAAGCCGATCATGTCCGGCGGACACGACAAGTCGGCGCTCGGCGTCCTGTCGGGCGACTACGACATGGGCGGCGTCGCCTCCGACGTTTACGAGCGCATGGTGGCGCGCGGCACGATCGACGGCAGCAAGCTCCGCATCATCTACAAGAGCGAGATCTTCCCGACCTCGTCATTTGCCATCGCGCATGACCTCAAGCCGGAACTCTCGAAGAAGATCGTTCAGTGCTTCTACGATTTCCGCTTCCCGCCGGACATGCAGAAGGAATTCAACGGCGACGACCGTTTCTATCCGATCAACTACAAGGATAACTGGAAGGTCGTCCGCGACATCGCCGAGGGTTCCGGCACGCCGTACAACAAGGCGGCCTACGACAAGGAAAGCGCGCGCGAAGCGGCGGCCCTGAAGAAAAAGCAGGAAGAGAAAGCAAAGCAGGCGGCTCCGGCGAAATAAGCCGGGCCGGCCATGCGAACATTTTTCACTTCGCGCTTTTCGCTGCGCATCCTGCTCATCGCAGGATTCGTGATGATCTGCGCTTACGCGATGGCGCAGGAATGCGCGCATCACGGCCAGCTCGACGCCACCTATTGCGACAACAACAACGACCTCGTTGCTGACGCACCGCAGGACCCGAAGAAGTGGAAAGACCCCTCCACCATCGTGTTCGCCTACACGCCCGTGGAGGATCCTGCGGTCTACGCCAACATCTTCAAGCCGTTCACCGACTACCTCGCGAAGTGCACGGGCAAGAAGGTGTTCTATTATCCGGTGCAATCGAACTCGGCCGAGATCGAGGCGATGCGTTCGGGCCGCCTGCATGTCGCGGGTTTCTCGACCGGGCCGACGGGCTTTGCGGTCAACCTCGCGGGTGCCGTGCCATTCGCAGCGATGGGTACAGAAAAAGGCCCGCAGGGCTATCGGCTGATCGCGCTCGTCCGCAAGGATAGCCCCTATCAAAAACTCTCCGACCTCAAGGGCAAGAAGGTCGCGCACACTTCGGCGTCGTCCAATTCCGGCAACCTCGCGCCGATGGTGCTCTATCCGAAGGAAGGGTTGAAGCCGAATGAGGACTACAAGCCGATCATGTCGGGCGGACACGACAAGTCGGCGATCGGGGTAGCCGCCGGCGATTATGACATGGCCGGCGTCGCTTCGAGCGTTTACGAGCGCATGGTCGCGCGCGGCACCGTCAAGGCCGACGATCTGCGCACGATCTATTCGAGCGAGCTATTTCCGACTTCCTCCTACGCTTACGCACATGATCTGAAGCCGGAACTCGCGCAGAAGATCGTCACTTGTTTCCGCGACTTCCGCTTCCCGCCCGACATGCAAAAAGAGTTCAAGGGCAACGACCGCTTCTTCCCGATCACTTACGAGAAGGATTGGAAAGTGGTGCGCGACATCGCCGAAGGCTCGGGCACGCCCTACAACAAGGCCGCTTAC
>DATMGD010000019.1:0-10169 GCA_035555855.1 Xanthobacteraceae bacterium | reverse complement strand
TTCTCTTCACCCATTGAACCGTTCGGCGGACGAAACCACGGGCTTCGCGCGCAATTCATCGATGATCGCGTTGAGATGCTTCAGGTCATAGACCCCGAGATCGATGGTGATCTTGGTGAAGTCGGGCGACCGCCGCTCCATGTGAATATTGTCGATATTGCCGCCATGCTCGCCGATGATCTGCGCGACTTGCGCGAGCGTGCCCGGCTGGTTCTTCGCTCCCAGCACAAGACGCGCCGGAAAGCGCTGCATACCGCCGTCATCGACATCCCACCGCACGTCGAGCCAGCGGCCCGGCTCGTCGTCGAATTCCTTCAGCGCCGGCGAATGGATCGGATAGATCGTGATGCCCTTGCCCGGCGTCAGGATACCGACGATACGGTCGCCCGGTACCGCGCCGCCCTGCGGCGCAAAGCGCACCGGCAAATCGCCATTGATGCCACGAATAGGAATGGCCGTGGGCAATTCTTCCTCGTGATGCGAGTTGCCGCTGCGAAAACCCGGAATGCGGAATTTCAGGCTTTTGACGCGTGAGAGGCCGAACCAGCCTTCGCTGCGCGGCGCCTGTTCCACCGGCCGCTTCTCGTCGCGCCAGTCGGGGTGGATCGCCTTGACGACATCGCTCGCCTTGATCTCGCCGCGGCCCACGGCTGCGAAAACGTCTTCGATGGATGCGCGCGCAAGCCGCGACAGCGATTTCTGTAGCCGCTCTTCCGACCAGGGCTTGGCGGCCCGCGCGAAGGCGCGTTCGATCATCTTGCGCCCCAAACCCAGATACTGCGTGCGCACCGCGACGCGTGTCGCGCGGCGGATCGCGGCGCGCGCCTTGCCGGTGACGACGAGCGACTCCCAGGCGGCGGGCGGATGCTGCCCCTCGCCGCGGATGATTTCGACCTCGTCGCCGGTTTGCAGTTCGGTCACGAGCGGCGCGACCTTGCCGTTGATCTTGGCGCCGACCGCGTTGTTGCCGACATCGGTATGCACCGCATAGGCGAAGTCGATCGGAGTCGCGCGGCGCGGCAGCGCGATCAGGCGGCCCTTCGGCGTGAAGCAAAATACCTGATCGTGGAATAGTTCGAGCTTGGTGTGCTCGAGAAACTCTTCGGGGCTCGAGCCTTCGGCGAGCATTTCGATCGTCCGCCGGAGCCACGCATAGGCGTTCGACTCTTTCGCCAGCACTTCCATCGGTGTGCCGGTGTTGTCTTTGTAGAGCGCGTGCGCGGCAATGCCGTATTCGGCGATGCTGTCCATCGCGTTCGTGCGGATCTGCAATTCGACGCGCTGGCGGCCCGGCCCGAACACCGTGGTGTGGATCGAGCGATAGTCGTTCTGCTTGGGCGTCGAGATGTAGTCCTTGAAGCGGCCCGGCACGAAGGCCCATTTGGTGTGCACGATGCCGACTGCGCGGTAACAATCCTCGATCGTCGGCACGATGACGCGAAAGCCGAAGATGTCGGAAAGCTGCTCGAAGCCGACGGCCTTGCGCTCCATCTTTTTCCAAATCGAATAAGGCCGCTTCTCGCGGCCCTTGACCGTCGCTACGATCTTTTTCTTGGCGAGTTCGCCGGTCAGCTCGTCCTCGATTTCCTTGATGAGACTGGTGTTGGTCTTGCGCAGGTTGACGAGCCGCGCCTCGATCGACTGGTAAGCATCGGGCATCAGCTGCCGGAACGAAAGATCTTCCAGCTCCTCGCGCATGTCATGCATGCCGATGCGGCCAGCGAGCGGCGCATAGATATCGAGCGTTTCTTCGGCAATCCGGTTGCGCTTGTCGAGCGGCACCCACTTCAAGGTCCGCATGTTGTGCAGCCGGTCGGCGAGCTTCACCAGAAGCACCCGAACATCGCTCGCAATCGCCAGCAATAACTTCCGAAGATTTTCCGCCTGCTCGGCCCGCTTCGATACGAGATCGAGCTTTTTGAGCTTGGTCAGGCCGTCGACCAGTTCGCCAATATCCTTGCCGAACTGCTTGTCGATCTGGCTTCGGGTGGCGGTGGTATCCTCGATGGTGTCGTGGAGAAGTGCCGCCGCGATGGTGGCGTCGTCGAGCTTGAGGTCGGTCAGGATCGCCGCGACTTCGAGCGGATGCGAGAAATACGGGTCGCCCGAGGCGCGCTTCTGGCTGCCATGCGCCTTCATGGCGTAAACGAAGGCGCGGTTCAGCAGCGCCTCATCGGTAGCCGCGTTGTAACGGCGGACCCGGTCGACCAGCTCGTATTGTCGCATCATCGGTGCGTTTCCGGGTCGAAGAGCAAAATCAAAGACTTGCGCGCGCTTTCAAAAGTGGCTGCGAATCCGCTTGAAGACTGGGGTTCATTCACCAGCATATCGCGCCGGGACCTCGGCTGTGCAAGGCCAATTTCATGCGCCACTTCATGTGGTTAAGGCATGCCTGAAACGCAAACGGCCCGGCAGAGCCGGGCCGTGAAACTGTTCGAGGCGAAACTTCAGGAGTTTTCCTCTTCTTCGACATCTGGTTCCGGCGGAGCTTCCGGAGGGGGTACCAGCCCCTGCAACCCCGCCAGCAATTCTTCCTCGGTCATACGGTCCTGCACGACTTCCTTGTCGTCGGCGTCGGCCACGATGGAGCCAGGGGCAGCAAGCGTCGGCGGCACCGCCTCCGCTTCCGGCTCGTCCACTTCGGTGTATTTCTGCAACGAGTGGATCAATTCTTCCTTGAGGTCGTTCGCCTCGACCGTCTCTTCGGCGATCTCGCGCAACGCCACCACCGGGTTCTTGTCGTTGTCCCGATCGACCGTAATTTCCTGACCGGCCGACACCATCCGCGCGCGATGGCTCGCGAGCAGAACGAGGTCGAAACGGTTCTCGACTTTATCGATGCAGTCTTCAACGGTGACGCGTGCCATCCGGCGTGCTCCGCAACCTGAGATCTATGGATTGAGGCGGGCTATAGCCTGCCAAAGCTCGGGAAGCAAGGCGCAATTCCACATCCCCTGTTCGCTAGGCAGTCATCATACAGCCGTGGGTGGAACTTTGGCTTGCGACACAGCGTGGTTCGTTGCCAAGCGCGATAGAAAAATACCATCATCCGATTGCCATGCTTTAGGCCGATTGGCCGCTTAACTTCATTTTTCGTCGTTTCACCAACCGCTGTTTTTATCAACGAGATTGCTGATGAGCCTTCCCGAAAAGACTGTTCTGTTCATCGATGGCGCCAATCTTTACGCCACGACCAAAGGCCTCGGCTTTGATATCGATTATCGGCGCCTGCTGAAGGAATTTCAAAACCGCGGCAATCTGTTGCGCGCCTTCTATTACACCGCGCTGATCGAGGATCAGGAATATTCCTCGATCCGCCCGCTGCTCGATTGGCTCGACTACAACGGCTACACGGTCGTGACCAAGCCCGCCAAGGAGTTCACCGACTCCGCCGGCCGCCGCAAGGTCAAAGGCAACATGGATATCGAGCTCACCGTCGATGCCATGGAGATTGCCGAGCACATCGATCACATGGTGCTCTTTTCGGGCGACGGCGACTTCCGTCCGCTCGTCGAGGCCGTCCAGAAGAAGGGTGTTCGCGTCACCGTCGTCTCGACCATCTCGACCCAGCCGCCGATGATTGCCGACGAACTCCGCCGCCAGGCCGATGTTTTCCTCGATCTCGCGAGCCTCCAGAGCCAGGTGGGCCGCGATCCATCCGAGCGGCCAGTGCGCGAACCGCGCCATCACCACAGCCCGTCTCACGGCCAGGATACGATGCCGGGGTTCATCTCTCGGGGGCCGACGCCGCCTGCCCGCGCTTATGAGCCCGATCCTGAAGATGCTTGAACGGAAAGGCGCTTGAGTTCTCGCTAGCCTGCCGCCATTAGAGCGGTAATGATCGCTGAGCCCAGCCATAACTGTCCCCTGTGTCCTCGCCTCGCCGCGTTCCGGAAAGCCAACCGGAAGGCCGAGCCTGACTGGTTCAATGGACCCGTTGCCATCTTCGGCTCCGCCAGCGCTGAACTCTTGATCGTCGGACTCGCGCCGGGTTTACGCGGCGCCAATCGCACCGGACGCCCGTTCACCGGCGATTACGCCGGCGATTTGTTGTACGCGACGCTCAAGGAATTCGGTTTTGCACACGGCGAGTATCAAGCGCGCCCCGATGACGGTCTGCGTCTCGTCAACGCGAGAATTGCCAACGCCGTGCGATGCGTGCCGCCGCAAAACAAACCGACACCCGCCGAGATCAATACCTGCCGGAGATTTCTGGCCGGGGCGATGGAGCAAACGAAGGAAATGCAGGCGATCGTCGCGCTCGGCAAGATCGCGCACGACTCTGTCGTCCGCACGCTGAACGGCAAGCTTGCGCATTACAAATTCGCGCATGGCGCCAAACACGAGATCGCAGGCTATACGCTGTTCGATAGCTACCACTGCTCGCGCTACAACACGAACACGGGCGTACTGACGCCGAAAATGTTTCGCGCGGTATTCGCCGACGTAAAAAAATATCTCGAAAAGAAATAGCGCCTAACGCGGGTTGGCTTTCAGCCACGTTAGCGTATCGCTCGCGCTCTGGTCCGGCGGAAACACCGGATAGAGCACATGCGTGATGATGCCATCATCGATCACCAGCGTCAGCCGTTTCACAAGCTCCATACCGGCCGCCTGAAAGGTCGGAAGATTGAGCGCGCGAACGAACTTCAGGTCTTCATCGGATAAAATAACAAACGGCAAGTGCAGCCGCTCGGCGGCCTCCCGCTGGTAGGCACTGTCCTGGGTCGAAAAGCCGAATAACTGATCGGCGCCCGCTCCTTGCAGATCCTTGAAATGGTCGCGGAACGAGCACGACTGTGGCGTACAGCCGCGTGCGCCGGGGATCGCATCCCAGCCATCGGGCAACGCCTGACCCGGCACGCCGGTACGCGGATAAGCGTAAACCACCGTCCGGCCCTTGAGCGCCGCAAGATCGACCGTCGAGCCGTCCGTCGCCCGCAACGGCAGCGAGGGCAGCTTCATGCCGGGCAAGTGCCGGGTCGCGCCGTCATCCTGCGGGGCCGGCAAGCCTCCGGGCAATTCCATGTTCTGGAAAACACTCATGGCAGGCTCCAAGTGGTAATCGATTCACTTGAGAAAAAAGACTCTGTTTGCAATCGGCTACTTCTTATAGCTCGCATAGGAGATGAATTCGAGCAGCGATCCGTCGGGGTCGCGGAAATAGACGCTCATCCCCGGCCCCTTGGCGCCGAACCGTTCAAGCGGCCCAAGCTCGATCTTCACCGCGCAACCCCCGAGATGCTTCACGGCGTCCTCGATCGGCCCCTGCCATTCGAAACAAAGGTCGCTATTGCCCGGCTGCACCGGAAGCCGCGCCACTTCGGCCGGCGTGAAGCCCGGGCCGTGCAGATTGAGCTGCTCATCGCCAAAACGATAAGCGAAGCCCTTGGGGCGCGTAACCAGCTCGGCTCCCATAACCTTGACGTAGAATTCGTTGGACCGTGTCCAGTCCGAAACGTGAATGACGCAGTGATCGAGCTTGACCGGCAAAGTCATGTTCGGCGTTACCCCTTCTGTCGCAACAGGCGGCCTTTTTCCCGCGACCAATCACGCTTCTTGATGGTGGCGCGCTTGTCATGCAGCTTCTTGCCGCGCGCCAGCGCGATTTCCATCTTCGCCCGTCCGCGCTTGTTGAAATAGAGCTTGAGCGGCACGACCGTCATGCCCTCGCGCTCAATCGCGCCGATCAGCTTGTTGATCTGGCGGCGATGCAGCAGCAATTTCCGCGCCCGCCGCGGTTCGTGATTGTTGCGATTGGCTTGCAAATATTCGGGAATGTTGGCGTTGACCAGCCACAGCTCGTTGCCGCGCGCATCGGCGTAGGATTCGGCGATCGTCGCCTTGCCTACGCGCAGCGACTTCACCTCGGTGCCGGTCAACGCGATACCGGCCTCGAACACTTCGCCGATTTCGTAGTTGAACCGCGCCTTGCGATTAACGGCGACGTCGCGTTTGGGATCGGCGTCTTTATCTTTAGCCATGCAAGTTCTTGGTCATGAAAGGCCGGGGATACCCCGCCTCATGCATTCAGCAGGCCGGCATGCACCATCGCTTCGCGCACGACCTTCTTGCCTGCGTCCGAAATCGGACCGAGCGGCAGCCGCACATGCTCCGAACACTTGTTCAGGAGTGAAAGCGCGTACTTGGTGGGCGCCGGACTGTTTTCGACGAACAGCGCCGCATGCAGCGGCATCAAGCGATCTTGCAGCTTCAGCGCGCCAGCGTAGTCGCCGGCTAGCATTGCGTCCTGGAATTCGCCGACGAGACGCGGCGCGACATTCGCCGTCACCGAAATGCAGCCGACACCGCCCTGCGCATTGTAACCGAGCGCCGTACCGTCCTCGCCCGAAAGCTGAATGAAATCGGGACCGCAAGCGTGGCGCTGCAGGCTGACGCGATCGAGCTTGGCGGTCGCGTCCTTGCATCCCTTGATGTTCGGAAGCTCTGAGAGGCGCTTCATCGTCTCGACCGAGATGTCGATCACCGAACGGGGCGGAATGTTGTAAACGAAGATCGGAATGTTGATCGCATCGTTCACCGCCTTGAAGTGGCGATAGATGCCTTCCTGGCCCGGCTTGTTGTAGTACGGCGCCACCACGAGCACGGCGTTCGCGCCAGCCTTCTCGGCATGCTTGGCGAGATCGACTGCTTCCGCTGTCGAGTTCGAGCCCGCCCCCGCCATCACCGGAACCCGGCCCTTGGCCTGCTCGATGGTCCACTCCACCACCTTGTGGTGTTCATCATGGCTCAAGGTCGGGCTCTCGCCTGTGGTGCCAACCGGCACGAGGCCATCGGTACCCTCGGCAATCTGCCAGTCCACGAGTTCGCGGAACGCGCGTTCGTCGAGGCCGCCGTTCTTGAACGGCGTGACCAAAGCGGTGAAGGAACCTCGGAACATGGCAGGCTATTTCCCTGATTATCGGCTATGCGACAGGGATACCCCCAAACCGGGGGTCGCGAAAGCCCTGCCGTCAAGCTTTTGTTTGCACCCGTGGGGCTATCAAGCCATGAATTGACCGAAATCTCTGATTCCTGTGGTGGAGATGAAACGGACTGAATCGCGCCTGCTGAAGGGTCTTTTTGTAGCAATCGCCGTTCTCACGGCGGCCCCTTCCCATGCTCAAAGCCAGTCTGATGTCGCGGCGCTCAAACAGGCGATCGGCTTCATCAAAAAAGACGACGGCGGCAAGGCTCTCGCGATCGCCGACCGGCTGCAAAACCCCGCCGCGCGCAATCTCATTATCTGGCTCGGGCTACGCTCTACCCCGAAAGACATCGGCTTCGACCGCGCCGCCCAGTTTCTGCGCGAGCGCGGCGCGTCCTGGCCCAGCACCTCGTTTATTCGCCGCCGCGCCGAATATCTGCTTTACGAAGAAAACCGCGACGCCAATACCGTCCGCTCCTTCTTCGGTCAAAACACGCCGATCACCGGCGAAGGCAAGCTCATGCTGGCCAAGGCGCTCGCCGCGGCCGGGGATCAGCGCAACGCCGCGGCACTCGCCCGCATGGCCTGGCGAGACGACAACCTCAACACCAAGAGCGAACGCGATCTCCTCGCCTCCTTCCAGGGCGCGCTGACGCAAGAAGATCATCGGTTGCGCTCGTACCGGATGTTTTCCGACGACAAGACCGATGCCGCCGTGCGCGCCGCGCAACTTGCCGGCTCAGGCGACGGCGCGATTGCGCTTGCGCGCGCCGCTGTCCGCAAGAAAGCGATCAACGCCGGGCATCTTCTCGAAGCCGTCCCGGCTTCGCTCCGCAAGGACCAGAGCTACGTCTTCGCCCGCGCACAATATCTGCGCCTGAAGAAGGACCCGCGCGCGGCCGCCCGCGCCTTCGCCGACGCGCCGCGCCATGTCGTCGGCGCCGATGAATGGTGGAAGGAACGGCGCATCGTTGCGCGCCAGCTGCTCGATCTCGGCGACTATCAGGCTGCTTTTAAGGTCGCGCATGACGCCGCGATACCGGAGGCGGACAATTACCAGGCCGACCGCCTGTTCACTGCCGGCTGGATTGCGCTGCGCTTCCTGCACGATGCCGGTACCGCCAAGCGGCTGTTCGCCGATATTCCGAAAGTCTCCGTTCATCCCGTCACCGTTTCGCGCGGCTACTACTGGCTCGGCCGCGCCGAGGAAGCAGGCGGAGACAAGATCGGCGCGCGGATCAATTATCAGAACGCCGCCCGCCACACCGTGACTTATTACGGGCAACTCGCCCGCGCGCGCCTCGGCTTGAAAGATCTCCCCTTGCCGCATCTTTCCAAGCCGCCGGCGGCCGAGCTTGCGGCGTTCGAGCGGCAGGAGCCGATCCGCGCACTTCGTCTGCTTTATGCCGCCGATGCGCGCGAACTCGCGATCCCGATTTACACCGATTTTTCCGATCGCGCCGGCAACGACACCGTCGGCTATCTGATGCTCGCCAGCGTCGCCAGCGAAATGCACGATGCGCGCGCGATGGTGCTGATCGGAAAGTCCGCCATGAACAAGGGCGTGCCGGCGGAGATGATCGGCTTCCCCACCTTCGGCATCCCGAAATACACCCATGTCGGACCGCATGCCGACCCTTCGCTGATCTACGCGATTGCGCGGCAGGAAAGTCAGTTTGATCAGCGCGTCGTCTCGATTGCAAACGCCAAAGGCCTGATGCAGGTCATTCCTTCGACAGCGCGTGCGATCGCGAAAAAATTCGGCTTGCACTGGGAGGAGAAGAAGCTCGGCGGCGATGCGGTCTTCAACGTCCAGCTCGGCGCGGCGGAGCTTGGCGATCTGATGCAGGCTTATCGCAACAGCTATGTGCTGACCTTCATCGGCTACAACGCCGGCCGCGGCCGCGCCAATCAGTGGATCAACCAGTATGGCGATCCGCGTGACCCGAAGGTCGATGTTGTCGACTGGGTCGAACGCATCCCGCTTTCCGAGACGCGCTATTACGTGCAGCGCGTAATGGAAAATCTTCAGGTATATCAAGCACTTTCGGGCAATCACCGCGGTCTCACCATCGAGGCCGACCTACAACGCGGCGGCTAGTTCACTTTCTCAGATCGTTCGCAAAGTCCACAATCTCGGGCGTGATCGACGTGATGAGAGCGGCCCAGGACTGCCCAGGTTGCTGACGTACAATCCGCGCGCCGGGATACCACGGCGAGTCCGTACGATCGCGGAACCAGTACCAGAACTTTCCGTGTCCATGCGGCACCAGAACCCAGACCGGCTTACCCAACGCGCCGGCGATATGCGCCGTCGTATTGCTGGTCGTCACAACCGCATCACAAGCCTCGATGAGCGCAGCAAGTCCGTCGATATCGTTCATGTTATCCACCTCGTCGAGATGGATAACCGAAACGCCTGTTTTCTCGCGGCAGGCGTCAAGCTCCTTCGCCGTATCGCCGTATTGAAGATCTACGAAGTTAAATCCGGGCTGCTGCAGAAGAGAATGAAAATCGCAAATGTCAGCGCTCTTCATTTCGCTGAATTTCGGATTGGCACTACGCCAGGAAAGCCCGATGATCGCCTTGCCTGTTTCGCCAATCCGGGCCCGCAACTTTTCGGCACGCTCCACCGAAGGAAGCAAATAAGGCCGCCGGGGAAAATCCTGCCAGTCCAACCGAAACAGTTTTCCGAGGCTGCCGATCGGCAAATGAGCGCTCGCGCTAACCCGCTCTTTCGTCAGCTGATCCATGTCACGCGCGATGACCTGAATTTTCGGAAACGATCGCGCCATCAACGGTACGAGCCGCGGATCGGTTTCCAGAATAATCTTGTTCGCTCGCCGCTGCGCGTCTTCCAGGATGCTGGTGTATACGATCTCGTCGCCCAATCCCTGCTCGCCCCAAATGAACAGGGTTTCGACATGGCTGCCATCCCATAGCGGGTAGGAATATTGACGCGGCTGAAGCGTCCCGATCTCACTCAACGACCTCGCTTCGTAACCCTCCCAGCCTTCGCGAAAACGCCCGAGCGAAAGATCCATCAAGGCCTTATTGTAAGGCCCGTTCTTGGATATAGAGGTTCCCTTTTCCAGCTCTTCATAATGCTGTCTGGCTTCATCAACACGATCAAGAACGCTCAGCGAATTCGCGAAGCCCAAACGGGCGGCTTCCAGATTAGCGTTCAACTCCAGTGCTTTTCGGTAGTACGGGATAGCTTGCTCGTTGCGGTTTGTCTGCC
>DATMGD010000018.1:0-39838 GCA_035555855.1 Xanthobacteraceae bacterium | reverse complement strand
TCCCACCAGGGATGTAAACAACTCCCGATTATTGGCCATACACTCAATGCACCGAGAAACATGAGGCACGCCGCAATAGCGGCCCTTATCATCGATCAGGGTCCATTGCGGACACACTGCAAAAAAGTCGTGTACCGGCACAGTCAACCTGGTCCCCGGCTGACGAAGATTACGTATACGCTCAATACAATCGAGCGGAGATGGATAGGAAACCAGATTATTAATGAAAATCTCCGAGAAGCCGACATCGGCTATCAATTCAAAAAGGTGCGAGATATTATCGAATAAAAGATTGACCCCGCCATCTAAGCATCCGGCTTGCAACTGATATTTTTTGGCCGACAGATTGTATGTCACCAGTGCGATCGATTGCCCGGAATCGAGACGATCCCTGATCATCCTCTCGCAATAGCGGTTCGCTCCTCCTCCCATTTGATGATCGAAGACCAATAAAGATTTTTTTCGGCTGTTTCCAAAGGCAGCCTTCAATCTCTTTTTTTCATTATTTATATCTGCGACATGACGGCTTGCGGTGACGCCAATCACGGGCTGAAGATTCGATCGGATTCGAACCCTTCGACCATTCGCCAATGTAAGTTCAAAACCATAAAGGCGAGCTTTCTCACTTCTTATAAGCGGCGCCTGAAAGGTGAACCCTGAATTTTCGCCAAACGGTAAATCCGGATGGACGGCTTTAACATCTTGCCGAGGCTGGTGAAGCTGGCACACGCCATTAGCAATCACATAAGCCCTTCCGAAAAGCCCCGTCTTCGCCAGGATTTTCACCGCGACGATTTCGTGCGTCTCCGATGCAACCCAGCCAGTACCAAAAAAGTCGAACAGCCCAACCGTCGCGCTATCGATCCAGAAACGAATTTTGGGGCGCCGAACAATCAAAAACTTCGGAATGAATGACAAGATCTGCTGCTCGATAGGCCGAAGGGGAGACCCACCGAAAAATTGCGGATATTCGATCCTCGCCCGGTCATTAAACCACGCCTCGTAGGAATGAGACGCGGAAGTTGCGAACGGATCCGGATAATTTTTCTGCAGATCGGAACGCTCACGATAAATTTTTCTGTGCGCGTCAGTAATTTCCTGTCCGTTATCGAAAGAACCGAACCCCCAAGGTAACGATTCGTATTTTTCTTCGCTCCTCTCCTTCATCTGTTTTTCGTACCATTTGACAAGCTTCATCACCGCCCGATTATGACCTGCGTATTTCGTGGCCATAATCTTGTGAGCACCGGAATCGAAACCAGAAAAATGATAGAACCCCAGTGGTACGCGATTGATCGTAAATTTCCACGGCGCGACTTCCTTCATATCGCGCTTCGTTATGTTCCAGGCAGCAACATTAAATCGTGGCGATTTCAGAGTCCCAACGCGGTCAAAGAAAACGGGCGCAAAATTAATCCACTTCTGGTCGGTCCAAAGATGCCGATCGAGATCCGCATGACAGAAACGAAAAAGTCTGTCGCCCCACCACTTGAGGAACCTACGCCCCTCTTCATCGTTACTGATTCCGAAGTAGCCCAGATTATAAATTCCGTGGCGCAAGCTACAGATTTCGTTGTCGATAATTGCATCGAGCTCCGTTTCGGGCTCGGCCTGGTGTGGTGTGAGTAGAATGCTTGATCGTTTCAGCTCGTCCACCATGTCGTCGAGCCGCGAAAATAAAACCATGTCGGGATCGAAATAGAAGACGCCCTTTGTGCCGGGCAGATCCAGCAAGTATTTCGCCGCGAATGGTTTGATTGCAGTGCTCAATTCGATGAGATTCAGCCCGAAAGCCCACTGCTGCCAATTTTCAATGCCGAGGTCTTCAATCCGAACGATGCCGTCGATGGGTTCTTTCTCAAAACTGGCCCAGTCTGGTATCTTATCGGCGATTGCCCAATAGATTTCGAATTCAGGATGAAACTTTCGAATTGATTCACAAAGCAGCCGAAGCTTCGGCAAATAATTGAAGGCAGCGCTCGTGAATACTCTGATTTTTCCGCGTTTCATGAGATACCGGTCGATGTGTCAAAGTTCATCGGCAATCTGTTGAAGATATTTCCCATACCCGCTTTTTTCGAATTTCTTTGCGAGCCTAAGTAAACCCTCCGCCGAAATGTATTTCATACGGTAAGCGATTTCCCCCGGCGCGGCGATCTTCATTCCCTGCCGCTTCTCCAGCGTCTGCACAAAGTTCGCGGCGTCGATCAGACTTTCGAATGTTCCCGTATCCAACCACGCATAACCCCTGCCCATGCGCTCGACGAACAGCGAGCCGGCCGCAAGATAACGAGCATTGATCTCAGTGATCTCGAGTTCGCCGCGCGCCGATGGCCGGATTTCATGCGCATATTCGACAACTCGGTTGTCGTAGACGTAGAGCCCCGTGACCGCCCAGCTCGATTTTGGCTTCGCGGGCTTTTCCTCGATACCGGTCGCGCGAAATTCATTGTCAAAGGCGACGACCCCGTATCGCTCAGGATCAGCAACCTGATAGGCAAACACGGTCGCGCCCTCCTCCCGTGCTACGGCGTCGCGCAGCAGCTTAGGAAGGCCTTGGCCGAAAAATATATTGTCGCCGAGCACCAGCGTAACGCGGTCCCGACCGATGAAATCCCGGCCGACACGAAACGCATCTGCAAGCCCTCTCGGTTCGTCCTGCACCTCGAATGCAATTCGGATGCCCCATTGCGAGCCATCACCCAACAACCGCCGGAATAGCGGCTGATCCCACGCCGTGGTGATCACCAGAATGTCCTGGATGCCCGCCAGCATCAGTGTCGATAGCGGGTAATAAATCATCGGCTTGTCATAGACCGGCAGCAATTGCTTGCTGACAGCTTCGGTGATCGGGTAGAGGCGCGTGCCCGTGCCGCCTGCGAGAATGATCCCCTTCAATGCCGATACCCCTTACCGATCAGGTAGCGGTCGAGTGCTTCTTCCCACGGCGCCATCCTGCCGACGATGGAAACGGTCTTTTGATTGTCGAGCGCGCTGTACGGCGGCCGCCGCGCGGGGGTCGGAAACTCGGCGGTAGAAATCCCCTCCACTTCGGCTGATACATTGGCCCGCTCGATGATACGCCGGGCAAAATCACACCAACTCGCAACGCCGGTATTCACCACGTGATAGATGCCGGAGGAAGCTCGCTTCTCGATCAATGCAAGCATCGCTGCGGCGACATCCTGCGTGCCAGTGGGAGACATATGCTGATCGTTTACAACGCGTAGCTTTCCCCTCTCTCTGCCGAGACGTATCATCGTCTCGACAAAATTTCCGCCCTTGCCGCTCGCACCAGCTAAACCGAATAGCGACGCCACACGAATAACGAGGGAATCGTCGTGGGAGGTGAGCGCGAGATCCTCTCCATCCGATTTCGTTCGCCCGTACACATTTAAAGGTGCTTTCATCGCCCTTTCTGGGATGGGGCTACACTCAGCGCCTCCGCCGAAAACGTAGTCGGTGCTAACATGAATAAAGCGAGCTTTCTTTCGAGCGCACAACACCGCGAGTTCGCCAACTGCACGTGTGTTAACAGCGATCGCCAGTGTCTCATTGTTCTCCGCCTCGTCAGTGCGATGATAACCTGTACAGTTGACCATCACATCGAAATCAAGCGAAGAAAGATTATCCGTAGCCTGGCCTGCAAAACTCAGGTCGACAACGTCACGGCCGACTCGAAAAATATCGAACAGACCGCGTCTTTCATTTTCGACGAGAATATCTGTTCCTAATTGGCCATTGGCTCCCAGCAACAAGATTTTCATAGCTTCAAGATGCCGCCATACATCTCGACTTGGCGGACTCTATCGTGCCACTCAACAAGCTGCTTGTACCAATCGAGCGTGATCGTTTTTACAGTCTTGTCGGTCGCGCCGCTGTGAAGCGCTTCGCAAATTTCCTTTACGCCGTCTTCCGCTCGCTTTTCTGCTTTCCAACCCAGCTTCTCGATCTTATCAAACGCAACCCGATAGGAACGGTGGTCCGGATCGCCGTACCATTCGATCTTTACGTCGCGCGGAACGGCGGCGGCCACGCGCTCGGCAAGAGGTCCGAGCTGGTAGACGTTATCAGCCGAGCCAACGTTAAATATCTGTCCGTTAATTCGCTCGGCCGGCGCCGTCAGCATGAAAACTTGAGCCCGCGCAGTATCGGCAACATGCACCATCGGACGCCACTGCGTACCATCCCGCATGAGTGGCAGAACACCAGTCTTCCAGGCGCCGAACGTCATGCCATTGATCGCAAGATCAAACCGCATGCGCGGGCTCAGACCGTAAACCGTGGCCTGCCGTAGCACTACCGCAACGTAATCGCGATCTGTAAGCCCGAGGATTTCGTTCTCGGCCATTTCGTTGGCCCGCGCATAGACCGTAAGCGGATTGGTTTTGGTCTGTTCGTCGGCAATAAAATCGGCCGGTTGGAACCCGTAAATACTGCACGAAGACGGGAGAATATACCGCCGCGCCCCAGCAGCCTTTGCAAGTCTCGCGGTTCTTACCCTGGATTCGAAATTAATCTGCAGTGTTTCTGAACCGAATAGTTCTCCTGTGGGGTCGTTCGACAAAGCCACCAAATCGATTACCCCATCAACACCCTCAAAAAGGTTTTCCGGCATCGCCCGGCAATCGTCTTGAATGACTTCTAGCCGATCGTTGTGCGCTAGCAGCTCTTTGCCAAAAAAATAACGATCGACCGCTCTTACCGAATATCCAGCATTCAACAACATCGGCACAAGCGTGGTACCGATGTAACCACCCGCTCCCGTCACCAGAATCTTTTTCATTGCGCTACCGTTGCTAAAATACGTTCTCTAATTCTCGAAATGCGGGTTGTTTGGAATCTTTTTCGGATAATACAGCACGCTCAGCAGAAACTGGCCATTTTATCCCGAGCGCGGGGTCATTCCATAAAACGCCGCGATCATGCTGAGGGGCGTAAAAATTAGATACTTTATATAAGACTTCAGTATCCGGTTCGAGCGTACAAAAACCGTGCGCGAATCCAACCGGCACAAATAATTGCTCTAGCGAGTTATCACCCAATTCGATAGCAACATGTTTTCCAAAAGTAGCCGAAGACCGTCGCATATCCACCGCGACATCTAAGATTCGGCCTTTTAAAACTCGAACTAGTTTTGCTTGTGCGTATGGCTCAGTCTGAAAGTGAAGGCCACGCACAGTGCCTGACAATTTCGAAAGCGATTGGTTGTCCTGCACAAAGTCCAGCGAAACACCAGACTGTGAAAATACGCGCTTGTTATAGGTTTCGGCAAAATAACCTCGCTCGTCGCCGAACGATTTCGCCTTTATGTGCAAAACATCTGGTATCGCAGCTGGGATAACCTCTAGCATTGCAGTCCTCAAGCAGTCCTCAAATAGAAAAATCGAAACAAAAATATATCTACGATAGTATTTAGATACTATAGATTTTATCCAACCCACAAATAATTGCCGAAACTAAATTGGCTTCGATCCTCTGTTTTCACTCAGAACCTGAAGTGACGCTGAGTTTCTGCAGGAAACAGAAATATTTTTGAAGAAGGCTGGTTATGGCGCCGTTATCTAAAATGATTTGGTCGAGGCTGCCTGAATGGGGACACGATATAGAGCAAAAACTTCCCCAAAAAATTATGACGACAAGACTCCGAAAGTTCTTGAACAAACACTTTGAGATAAACGTTAGCCAGGATGTACACAAATCTCTCTACCTACTTCGCAGATGCAAAAATGCAGAGGTTATGTCCAACCCGCTGGTTCGTGAGTTAGTGAGCAAGATCAAAACACAGTGCGGAAATACGAAGGACCAACAAAACGTTGACGTTACTATTCTACTTCCGACGTTTAATAACCTCCTTCACCTTTTGATCTGTTTACATCACCTCCTAAAGCAAAAGACGAAATGGACCTTTGAGGTCATAATTGGTGACGATGGTTCCGAAATTGAAATTTCGTCCATCATGTCAGAATTTTCTGACCCTATCATTTATCGTCGTAACGAGCAGAATCTAGGATACTTATTAAATTGCAATTTGAACGCAAAGTCGGCCCGCGGAAAATTTCTGGTTCTCCTGAACGACGATACGCTAGTTTTGCCAGGATGGCTTGATGCGCTGATAAACACGCTGGAAACGGATAATAGGATCGGCCTTGTCGGGTCGAAGCTTCTATTCGCCAACGGTCGTTTGCAAGAAGCCGGCGGAATTGTATGGAACGATGGCACAGCGTCCAACTTCGGCCGCGATGATCATCCCGGCCGTCTCCAATACAATTTTCTTCGTGACATGGATTTTTGCACCGGCGCTTCGATCGCAGTCCGCAGAGAACTCTGGATGCAGCTCGATGGATACGACGAACTCTTCACACCAGCGTATTTCGAAGATGTAGATCTGGCGTTTCGGATACGTGAACTTGGCCTGCGCACAATATATCAACCTAATTCTGTTCTCATTCATTTTGAGGCGGTGACACACGGCTCGAGACGCAATCGAGACATTGCAAATAGTCGAATCAAGTTTTACGAGCGATGGAAGTCAATTTTACAATCGCATCCTCCTGCAAAACGGCAGAACCGGATTTTTGATCTAATGGAGTAAGTTTGCCTCTCTGACAGGGCTTCTTTAAAATTCTAAGTGGACACCAACCGGCACCAATTTTTACATCTCGACATTCTCTCGCCTCGTTCTCCAGACAAATTGCGATTCGTTGCGGCCATGCAACACCACAATCGGGAATGAAAGGAAAAATGGGCGTCGACCGTAGGGCGCTGGAAGCGCTTTTATACTTATCCCGTCATCACAATTTCGATCGCACAGCGATGATCGGACGTCATGGCATGCCTCTCAAGCCGCGTACACTGAAGCGGATTTTCGGGCTGCACGGATATCAACTAACTGAGGAAGATACTCGTATAATTTGTTCCACGAGATATGCCGAACCGCTGCTCGAATATCTTGGCGCAACGTCGGTGGATAGCGTCGATGCCAGCGATTATCAGGATGCCAACCTGATCGCCGATCTCTCGAAACCGGTCCCCTCGGAATGGCTGGGCCGGTTCGATACAGTCATCGACGCGGGCACGATCGAGCACATTTATAATTTCCCGCAAGCGGTCGAGAACTGCCTCGGGATGCTGAAACCCGGCGGGTTCTACATGTGCCTCACCTGCGGCAATAGTTATTCTGGACACGGCTTTTACCAGATCTCGCCGGAGCTATGGTTCAGCCTGTTCTCCAGCAACCACTTCGCCGACATTGAGGTATTTCTTGTTCCCACGCGGCCGGAGCCTCCCTGGTTCAAGGTCGCCGATCCCCACGCGATCAAGGGCCGCGTCGAAGTAATCAACGGCGAGCAGACATTCGTGCTCGCCTTCGCTCGCAAAACCGATCGGACGCCCCGTTCGCTCGTTCAGCCGCAGCAATCCGATTACGAGCAACTCCTCTGGAAAGGCGAGGCCGCAATCCCTCGCGTCAAACGCTCCTGGTCGGTCCAGTTGGCGCGCGGCTTGCGATCTTTGCTGGGCAACACCGTAAAGTTTTTCGGCCGCCGAGCCGTCCCGGCATTCGGGCTTTCCGATCACCCTCATCTCGAAGCATTTGATCCGGCAGCGGATAAACCGCCGCATCGATATTCTTAGCGGAATAATAAGTATATTTTCCTACTATTTCCAATCAAAACCATTTGCTCTGCTGCCTTTCAGAATCTTGTTCTTGCAAGATTCAACTGGTAACCCACGCCGTTTTGATCCTACAATGCAGCATGATTACGCGGACGCCGCCCCTATCCGAGAGGGCCGAATACATCAATTTGACGGTTCACGACGACAAGGATCTCGCCGAGATCAACTTCGTCAGGCCTGCCGGCTCGCGGATCTCGGTGACGATTCCGCTCAATCAGTTGAAAGAGATTTACGAAGATATCGCCGAGAGATACGCGGCCGAAGTGTCGACAGCTCAACAGAAAAAGTAAGTGCGCCGGCTCTTCGGCGCCCCCTTCATCCCCTGATCGCGCAGCAGCTGGTTTCCCCGCACCCGGTTAGCGCCCGCCTCCTCCGAATAGAATCCGTGACGGGTTCTTGGTGAGCTCCGTAATCGACTTGCCGATGACTTGCACCTGCGCGGTCGAGGTCTTCATCAGCGTATTGAAGTGCCCGCTCATTTCCGCCGTGCGCTTGTCGACGTTTTCGACCATCTCCTTGCCGGACACCATTAGCTCCTTGCCCGAGGTCATGAAATCCTTTGCCGAGGCCGTCGCATCCTTGGTGTTGGCAATGATCGAATCCAAATTGTCCGAATTTTTCGCCAGCGTGTCGCTGAACTTCGTCAGGTTCTGAATCGCCTTGCGCAGATCCTCTTGATTGGCGGTGATCACCGCATCCGCCCTCGCCAGCACGTCGCGCGCGGCTTGCATTGCATCTTGGCTCGAACCGATATCGGCGCGCAGGCTCGGCGGCTCGCCTTCATCCTTTTCGAGAAGCGGCGCCGTCGTCGTGATGCCTTTCAGCGACACGGCAGCGATGCCGGTAAGACCCGTGAATTCGAGGCCAACATAGGTATCCGAGCGGATCGGCGTCGCCTTGTTGACGATGATGAGCGCCGTCACCTGCGACGGCGCGTCGGGATCGAGCTTGAGCGCCGTCACCTCGCCGACGCGGATGCCATTGAACAGCACCGAGCTCCCGACCCGCAGGCCCGAGACGGCACCGTCGAAGATCACGCGATACGCGACACCCGTCTTCTTGTCCGACGTGTGATGAATCCAGAACACGAAGGCGAACGCAGCAGCGATCGCAGCGAAGGTGAACAATCCGATCAGGACATAGTGCGCTTTGCGTTCCATCGCTCTTCTCCGCCTATTGCTTGCCTTGCTGGCCAACGCGTGCTCGCGCGCCATGAAAATACAATTTGAGCCAGGGCTCTTCCGACGCCAGCATTGTGTCGATGTTGCCGACAACACCGATCTTGCCGTTGAGCAGGACGGCAATACGGTCGCAGGTCGCGTAGAGGCTGTCGAGGTCGTGCGTCACCATGAAAATCGCCATTTGCGAAGCCCTCTGCAAGGTCAAGATCAACTGGTCGAATTCATGCGCACTGATCGGATCCAGGCCGGAGGTCGGCTCGTCGAGAAACAGGATTTCGGGATCGAGCGCGAGCGCGCGTGCAAGCGCCACGCGCTTAATCATGCCGCCCGAGAGTTCCGAAGGGTACTTGCGATAAACGTCGGGTTTAAGGCCGACCATCTCGAGCTTGGTGATCGCCATTTCGGTCATCAACCGTGGCGATAGATCGAGATATTCCAGCATCGGGAATTCGACGTTCTGACCGACTGTGAGTGAGGAAAACAGCGCACCCTGCTGGAAGAGAATGCCCCAGCGCCGCTCGATGTTGCGGCGCTCGTCCTCGTCGAGACCGTCGAGATTAGTTCCAAATACTTCGATTTGGCCCGCCTGTTTCGGTAACAGTCCGACGATGGTGCGCGTCAGCACCGATTTGCCCGCGCCCGAGGCGCCGACGAAACCGAGAATCTCGCCGCGATGTACGTCGAGCGTGATGCCGTTCAAGATGCGGTTCGAGTTCAACTCGACCACTACATCCTTGACTTGAATGACCGGCTCGGGCGCTTTTGCCATCGTCACAACCCGATCGACGCGAAGAACATGGCGAACATGCCATCGAGCACGATGACGAGAAAGATCGCCTTCACGACCGAATTCGTCGTGCGCTCGCCGAGCGACTCGGCGCTGCCCTTGACCTGCAAGCCTTCGACGCAAGCGACGATGCCGATGACGAGCGCCATGAACGGCGCCTTCCACATGCCGACCTTGAAGGATTCGATCGAGATCGCTTCGCGCAATCGCGACAGGAACACTTCCGGCGCGATGCCGCCATAGAGCCACGCCACCAGCCCACCGCCGTAAAGTGCTGCAAGCGCGCCGAACAAGGTCAGGATCGGCACCGCAACCACGATCGCGAGGATACGCGGCAGGATCAGCACCTCGATCGGGTCGAAACCCATGGTGCGCAGGGCGTCAATTTCTTCGCGCATCTTCATCGCGCCGATTTCAGCGGTGTACGAGCTACCCGAGCGTCCTGCGACCATGATGCAGACAATCAGCACAGCGAGTTCGCGCAGCACCAGGACGCCCACCATATCGACGACATAGATGTCGGCGCCGAACTTGCGGAAATGAAAAATGCCCTGCTGCGCCAGGATCGCGCCGATCAGAAGCGTGATCAGGATGATGATCGGCAGCGCGTGCCAGCCCACTCGCTCGATATGATTGACCATCGAGGTAAAACGGAAGCGCGACGGATGCCGCAGCACGCGGAAAAACGCGACGATCACCGAGCCGACCATCTGAGCGAGCAACACGAGATCGTCGAACACCGCGGACATTGTACGGCCGACGCTCTCCAGCGTTGCGATGATCGAGTTCGGCTTCTTTGGCGGCGCCGACAGTTGCTGCGTGCCGGCCTGCACCTTGTCGAACAAGCTCTGGAAGTTTTCGTTGAGCCCGACGAGCTTTGCTTCGAGCCCCTGCCCGTTCCAGGTGCGCAGTGTCCGTTCGATCAGCCAGGCGCCGAATGAATCAAGCCGTTCGATCTTCCCGGTATCGAGCGCGATGGTGCGCGCCGGCAGGTTCGGCCGCGTAGCAGCTTCAACCAGCAATTCGAGCGTGGCCGCGTTTTCAGCCGTCCACGCGCCGGCGGCGGCGAAATCGAGGTGATCGCGGCCCGACTGGCCGCTCTGTAGCGTCAAAGTTCCCGCCGTCACGAAGCCGCTCCCTCTCCGAGGCGCAAAAAATTGAGACAGAATCTGCTGTGCGGCATGCTCCGTCACACGAGGCCGTGACGATCGAACGAGCGGAAATTTTTCGGGACGACGCCGCGCGTCCGGCAGACACCTGCCGGGCACAGCTCCGGGTATCCGCCACCCGTCAAACCTTTGGCCTCAAGGTATGCTTAACAAATGGCTAAGAATACGAAACGCCATTTACCTGATTAGGTTAATGAAAGGTTAACGGCGGAACCCAAAGAAAACAGGAACCCTGCCGGCTGACGTAGAATGTCTGTGCTTCGTTGATTCGAGCCTCCGGACGTCCAGATTTCGACAGGGACAACGCCTTGGATACACCCACTGCGACTTCGCGCCCTTCGCCGCTTCGTGCCGCCCTTTTCAACGATACGAGCCACGACCGGCATTTTGGTTGCGATCTGGTGGTGGCCGAAGTCGATCGCCGTCTCGCGCAAGTCGGCGTAAAGCCGGTTTGGCGGCATTATGTCGAAGATGACTGGCGCACTTCTCCCGAGATCGTCTCCTCAACGCTCGACGTCGACGTAGTCGTCGTCAACGGCGAAGGCACGATCCACGATTGCGCCACATGGCCTCGCGGCGCCAGGCTTTGCCGCGTTGGCCTTTACGCGAAACGGGACCTTCGCGTTCCCTCTTTCCTCATCAACGCGACGATTCACGCGATCGATGATAAGGCGGCGCAACTGCTCCGTTCATTTAATCGAATTTTCGTGCGTGACAGCGCGAGCCAGAACGAGCTCCGCGGCTTCGGAATCGATTCCACGGTCGTGCCCGACATCACGCTCAGCGCCGATCTGCCGAAAGCAGAAGGCCGAAGCGGATACTGCTATTCCGGCAACGTGAAAAAAGATTCCGGAGCGCAGCTCGCCGCACGCGGCAAGAGCGAAAACATGCCTTTCGTCTGCGTAAAAAAAGAAGAATACGGCGACGCGCCTTTCGCCTCCAGCCCCATTGATTATGCCAGGCAACTTTCCTCTTACGAACTCATGCTGACCGGCCGTTTCCATGTCGTCACATTTTGTCTTGCGACGGAAACGCCTTTCGTAGCGGTCGAGTCCAATACGCCAAAAATCTCATCGCTTCTTCACGACATTTTCGGCTCAGCAGAAAGAGTGATCTCGGACGAGGAAATAGCCAGCGTGGATCTTTCTCGCTTCGCCCGATGGTCCGATAGCGAGATCTCGAAACTCCGGACCTTCCGAGCGGCAGCGAAAGAAAGTGTCGATCGCATGTTCGCCGAAATCGGGGCCGTGGCGCCGGGACAGATGAAGCGCCGCGCGGCCCCCGACTTTCAGATCATTTTCAACGGCTGAAAATTATTCGTTGCCGCCTTCGATCGACTTGATGACCGCATCGGTCACCTGGCGGGTCGTTGCCTTGCCGCCGAGATCGGGCGTATGGAGGCTCTTGTCGGCGGTCACCCGCTCGACTGCCTTCATCAGCCGCGCACCCGCTTCCGGCTCGCCAAGATGATCGAGCATCATCGTTGCGGTCCAGAAAGTGCCGGTCGGGTTCGCGATCCCCTTCCCGGTGATGTCGAAGGCCGAGCCGTGGATCGGCTCGAACATCGAGGGAAATTTACGCTCGGGATTGATGTTCGCCGTCGGCGCGATGCCGAGCGAACCCGCGAGCGCCGCCGCAAGATCCGAAAGAACGTCGGCGTGCAAGTTCGTTGCCACGATGGTGTCGAGCGTCTCGGGCTTCAGCGTCATGCGCATCGTCATCGCATCGACCAGCATCTTGTCCCACTTCACGTCGGGGAACTCCTGCGCAACTTCGAGTGCAATGTCGTCCCACATCACCATGCCGTGGCGCTGCGCATTCGATTTCGTGACGATGGTGAGTTGCTTGCGCGGCCGCGAGCGTGCGAGTTCGAAAGCGAAGCGCATGATGCGCGCAACGCCCGTGCGGGTAAAAATCGCAACGTCGGTCGCCGTTTCTTCCGGCAAGCCCCGGTGAACGCGCCCGCCGACGCCGGCATATTCGCCTTCGGAATTCTCGCGCACGATCACCCAATCGAGTTCCGGCCCGGTGACGGCGCGCAGCGGGCTGACGATGCCCGGCAGAATGCGTGTCGGCCGCACATTGGCGTACTGGTCGAACGGCTGGCAGATCGCGAGCCGTAGGCCCCACAGCGTAATGTGATCCGGCACATCCGGCGCGCCGACCGCGCCGAAGAAAATGGCGTCGTGATCCTTGATCTCTTCGCGACCGCCCTCCGGCATCATCACGCCGTGCTTCTTGTAGTAGTCCGATCCCCAATCGAAATGATCGAACTTGAAGGCGAACTTGCCTTCGCGCTTGGCGAGTGCATTCAGCACTTCGATGCCGGCAGCGATCACTTCCTTGCCGATGCCGTCACCCGGGATGGCTGCGATTTTATAGGTCTTCATTGTCTTGTCTTTCGATTGAGGGGTTAGTTCTGCATGCCCCACTTCTTCACGGTGCGCGCTTCGATCACGCGGAAGATCAGGTTCTCGACGAGAAAACCGATCAGGATCACCGAGAGAAGGCCGGCGAACACGCCGGGAATTTCGAGCTGGTTCTTGTTCTCATAAATGTACCAGCCAAGACCGCCGGAGCCGGACGAAACGCCGAACACGAGTTCGGCCGCGATCAAGGTGCGCCAAGCGAAGGCCCAACCGATCTTGAGGCCGGTTAGGATGCTCGGAAACGCTGCCGGAATGAGAATCTTGGTGATGTAGGAAATGCCGGAGAGCCCGTAATTGCGGCCAACCATCCGCATCGTCGTTGAGACCGACTTGAAACCGGAATGCGTGTTGAGCGCGACGGCCCACAGCACCGCATGGATCAACACGAAGATGAGGCTCGCGTTGCCAAGACCAAACCACAGCAGCGAAAGCGGCAGAAGCGCAATCGACGGCAGCGGATTGAACATCGAGGTCAGCGTCTCGAGAAAATCCTGCCCGACCTGCGTGCCTATGGCGAGGCCGGTCAGGATCGCGGCGAGCAAGAGGCCGATCGCATATCCCTGCAACAAGAGGCTTATCGAAAACCAGGCGCGCTTCAGAAGGCCGCCCGACTGGATGCCTTCGACGAGCGCGCTGAATGTCTGCGTCAATGTCGGAAACAGCAATACGTTGTTGAGATGCAACGCATAGATCTGCCATGCCGCCGCAAGCGCCAGCAGGATGAAGCATTTGCGGACCCAGTTGAGGTCGTAAATGCGCTCGATCAGCGACAGCGGTTTTTCGACGACGCCATAGGATTTCGACATACCGGTCTGACGGACGAATTCCGGCCGCATCTGGGAGAGATCAGCCGATTGATCAACCATGGACGGCCTCCTCTTCGACCTCGTCGGCAAACAGCAATTTGTGAATGCGCTCGGAAAGCGCGATGCCAGTTTTTGGATCGGGCTCATCGGAGCCGGTTGAATTCAGTTCAGCCTTCACCTCGCCGGGGTGCGGCGACAGCAAAAGAATGCGGCTGCCGATCTTCACCGCTTCGGGGATCGAGTGCGTCACGAACAGAACCGTGAACTTCGTCCCTTCCCAGAGCTGCAATAATTCGTCCTGCATCTTGCGCCGCGTCAACGCATCGAGCGCCGCGAACGGCTCGTCCATCAGCAGGATATCCGGCTCCATCGCCATGCCGCGCGCGATCGCAACGCGCGCTTTCATGCCGCCCGAGAGCATGTGCGGATAGGTATTGGCGAAATTGCCGAGATTGACCTTCTCGATGTACTGCATCGCGCGTTCATCGGCCGCCTTGCCCTTGAGCCGCCCGCTCGATGTCAGTGCGAAGGTGACGTTCTCTTTCACCGTCTTCCACGGCAGGAGCTGGTCGAATTCCTGAAACACCATCATGCGGTCGGGACCGGGCTTGCCGATCTCCTTGCCCTTCAGCGTGATGCGGCCCTCGACCGGCTTCATGTAGCCGCCGATCGCCTTCAGGATCGTCGACTTGCCGCAACCCGAAGGCCCGAGCAGTACGAAGCGGTCGGATTTCAGCACGTTGAAATCGACGCGGTAGCACGCGGTGACGAGATGCTCCTTGGTCTTGTACTGGAGCGTCACACCTTCGACGGAAAGATGCGGATCGGGCGCGGCATATCCCGCGCCCGATGTCTGGTTCAGCGTCATCATCGGACTTTCCTGACCTCGATCAGCTACCGTTCATGCCATGCAGCTCGGGGAACCACATGTCCTGCCACTTCTCCGGCGCGGCGGGGATGCGCTTCACCTTGGCGAGGAATTGCGCGATCGGCAGCGTCTTGTGCGGCTCGACGGTGTTCTTCACCAGCGGGTCGTTCAGGATCTGCAGCAGGAAGTCGACGGTCTCTTTGGTGTTCGTGATGCGCTTGTAGTCTTCGGCCGCCTTCTTCTTGTCCTTGTTGATGATGTCCATCGACTCCGAGAGCGCATCGAAGAACGCCTTGAAGGCCTTCGGGTTCTCGTTGCGGAACTTGCTCGTCGCCCATACGACGTTGAAAGTCGCCGGCCCGCCGAGGATTTCGTAGTTGTTCAGCACCGTATGGATCTTCGGATCGGTCCGCTCGGTATACTGGAACGGCGGCGACGAGAAATGCGCGTTGATGCCGGCGCTTCCCGACATCAGCGCCGTCATCGCTTCGGGATGCGGCATCGAGACGGTGAGCGAGTCGTATTTCTCGTAATTCGCCTCGCCGAATTCCTTGGCGCAAGCAATCTGCAAGAGCAGCGCCTGTGTCGAGATCTTCACCGAAGTAACGGCGATCTTGTCTTTGTCCGACAAGTCCGAAAGCTTTTTCACGTTCGGGTTGGACGAAACGAGATCGACCGGCATGTCGTTGAGCGCCGCGACGCCGTGGATGGCGAGCGGCGTATTGCGCGTCTTCGCCCACAGTGTTGAAAGGCTGGGAACGCCGCCCGCGCCGAAATCGATGCCGCCCGAAAGCAGCGCATCGTTCATCGCGCTCGGGCCGCCGAGCGTGACCCAGGAAACCTTCATATCCTTGAGGCCGGCCGCCGCCGCGTGCTTCTCGACGAGCTTCTGATCTTCCATGATCATCAGCGGCAGATAACTGAGGCCGTATTGCTTGGACGCACGAATGTGGTTGGTTTCGGCCGCGGCCGGCGAAAGCATGGCCGCGAGCGTGCAGGCGATCAGAAAAATTCGCGTATTGAACATCGTTTTTGCTCCCTGTCGGTGTGCGCGGTTGATTCCGCGCTACTGCATTTTTTATAAAATCTTGCATGCAAGCTTGCACGCAAGTATGGTCGCCGCATTCGCCGTCTGTCAATCGGGAAAGACAGCGGCTTGGAAAACAGCCAGAGCGAACTCGTGCCGCCAGCGGTTTTGAGAAAACGAAAAAGTGCGCGCCCTGTCCGTTCCGGTTCGCGGGTCGAAAACGCCTACGCCGCGCTGAAGTCGGCAATTCGAGAAAATATCTATCCGCCCGGTCACTTCGCCGCTGAAAATGAAGTGGCAAATCAACTCGGCATGAGCCGCACGCCGGTGCACGAAGCCGCGATCCGCTTGCAGGAAGAAGGGCTCGTCGAAGTTCTACCGCGCCGCGGCATTCTCGTGCGCGCCATATCGCATCGCGACATTCGCGAAACCTACCAGCTGACGATCGCGCTCGAGAGCATGGCTGCCGAAGTTCTCGCGGCGCGCCCCTCCTCTCCAGCCGTGAGCAGGATCATCGCCCGTCTCGAGGGCGAAACGAAAGCGATGGAGAGCGCGCTCAGGAAAAACGATCTCAACAGATGGGCTGCTGCCGACGAGCGCTTTCATGAAATCCTGACGGGCGAATGCGGCAACGGCCGCCTCTCCCGCATGGCATCGACTATCCGCGATCAAACGCACCGCGCTCGCCTGCTCACGCTGCGGCTGCGGCCGCTGCCGGTGAAATCCGCGGAGGAGCATCGGACCATCATCGAAGCAATTCGCAAGGGCGACCCTGCGGCGGCGGCGAAGATGGCCGGCGCGCATCGCAGGCGCGCCAGCGAGATCATGATTCCGTTGCTCGAGAAATTCTCGACGCCGAACGCCTAAAGCCGTTACTCGCGCGACGTCCTGATCATCACGCCGACGACGTTGGAATAGTCATCGGTCCAAACCCATTGATCGGGGTCGGACTCGAGCGGCTCCCAGCCGCTGTCGGGTTCCTGTAATGCGCCGAAATCCGCCTCGCCTCGCGCGCTTGCCGTCACGGTCGAAGTATAGATGTAGCGCCCGCCATCTTCCTTCTCATCGAGCTGCGAGTTGATGCGTGTCCGCAAGCCGTTCGCGTCGGCAATTCCCGCCACGATCGAGGTAAGGTCGAGATAGCGGTTCGAGATATGCATCACGATCATGCCGTGCGGCGCGAGCTTCGCGAGATAGGCCGCCATCGCTTCGCGCGTCAGCAGGTGAATCGGGATCGCATCGGACGAAAAGGCATCGACAATGATGATGTCATAGCTGCCGTCCGGCGCATCGCCAATCGTCAGCCGCGCATCGCCCAGGATGATCTTCGCCTGCGGCGCGCAAACCGGCTGGAACGTGAAATATTTCGGATCGGTCGCAACATCGATGATGCTCTGATCGATCTCATAAAAAGTCAGATGGTCGTTTGGCCGCGCGTAGCAGGCCAGCGTTCCGGTGCCGAGACCGATCACCGCCATGCTGAGCGGCCCGGTCTTTTTCTGTCGCGCGGCTTCTATCGTTTTCGCCATGCCGGAATTGGCATGATAGTAGGTCAGCGGGACCGGCCGCGAACCCGGCATCTTCACCGTGTCGCTGATAGCTTCGGCGCCATGGATCGTCGTGCCGTGTAACAGCACCCGGTAGTAACCGCTCGCCGTTGCGTAAATCTTGTGCACACCGAAGAAGTTACGGACCCACTTCCCCCCGCCGGTATCCGTCGTGATCGAGCACAGCAACGCAAAACCGATGATGGCCGCGAACTTCAGCGGGTCGCGCAGCAGGATGACTGCGACGAGCATGATCGCCGCGGATACGGCAAGCACCGTTGTGGCTTCCGGCGCATCGTCGGAGCGCAGATAGCTCGTCACGGCGACCGCAAATACGGCAAAGACGATGAACCAGATCAGCCGCCCGCGCGCGCTGTCGCCGTCGAAGAGACCCGGGCGGCACAGCAGCCCCGCGACGATCAAGAGCGGATATTCGGCGATCCAGTTGAAGATATAAGGTGCGAGCAGTCCCGCGAAGATGCCGCCGATCACGCCGCCGAACGACATCCAAAGATAAAACACGGTAAGGTAGCGTGCCGCCGGCCGCCGCCGGGCAAGTTCGCCGTGACAGACGAGCGCGGTAATGGCGAAGGCCACGACATTGATCGCGATCGTCGTAATGATCGAATCCGTCGATCCCTTGAGATAGACGCCGGTCAAGAGTGCGATCACCACCGGCTGCGCCGCCAGCGCAAAGCGATGCGGAATGAGCGGCCGCCGCTGGAAGACGATCACATAGGTCGCAAGATAAAGCGCAAGCGGAATGACCCACAGAAGCGGTGTCGAGCCGACATCGGTGGAGATATGCGACGTCACGGCGATGAGGAAAGCCGACGGGACCGCGGCAAGCGCCGTCCATGTCAGCGCGTCGCGTATTGTCGGCGGCGTGCTGTCGTCACGCAGCTTGCTTGAAGCTGCTTGTGGCCGTCCGCTCGTCCACACCAGGGCGCCGCAAATCGCGATCAGCCCGATCAGCAGGTAGAAGCCGCCCGACCAGTAAAGCCGCTGCTCGTAAAGCCGAGTGAAGGGTTCCGCCAGCAGCGGATAGCCGAGCAGCGCAAGAAAACTTCCCACGTTGCTCGCCGCGTACAGAAAATAAGGATCGCTTGCCGCCGGGTGATGCGAACGCGCAAACCACGCTTGCAGTAACGGCGAGTTTGCCGCGAGCGCAAAAAACGGCAGGCCGACCGAAACCGAAAACAACCCGATGAGATAGAACGACTCGCCATGCGCCGGCGGCCTGCCCCAGCCTTCGGCAATCGACAGCGGCAGCGCGATCACGGCGGCCAGCATCACCGCGAGATGAATGGCGATCGCATAACGCAACGGAAAATAGCGCGTCAGCAAATGCGCATAGCCATAACCGGCGAGCAGCATCGCCTGGAAAAACACCATCGCCACCGACCAGACCGACGGCGAGCCGCCGAAGCGCGGCAGTACAAGCTTGGTGAATAACGGCTGCACCGCGAATAGAAGCGATGCGCTGACAAAAATCGCCGCGATGAAAGCGGCGAGCAGCAGCCCGTTGGGCGCGATAAAGCCTGCCGTCTTGGCGGTTTGACGCTTCACCGGTCCGGAATTCATTCGGGCTTGGCCGTGGTGTGAGGGCGGAAAGGCAGGAACAGGCGCAAGCGATCATGCCATTAACCCGCGGGAAACAAAACGCCACCGATGCCGCACCAACAAAAAGAAAAGGGCGGCAGCGCCGCCCTCTCCTTCGTTCACTCCCTCGTTATAAGGGAATAATCGCCACGATCTCCCAGGTATCGGGATCGATGATGATGAGCTGATCGCCGACCACGATATATTTATAGCCTTCGTAACCCGGCACGTAGCCGTAAAAATCGTTCGGAATGCTATAGACGCTGTAGTCGCGCGGCACGAAGCCGCCGATCACGATCGGCCATGTCACCCGCGCGACACGATGGAAGCGATGACGATGACCGCGATAAAAATTGCGGATTCGCGTGCGCTGTTGATTGTTGAAATGCGCGCGGCGATGCCTGCGGGCATCATGAGCACGATCACGCCGTTCGTTTGAGCGGGCTCTATGATCGGCCGCACGTGCGCGATTGGCGTCTCGTGTGCGCTGGCGCGCTTTGGTCTGCTGGTTGCGCAAATTCCGCCGTTCGATGTGACGCCTGTTCTGGCTGGCCCGGTTGCGATTCACGCTGCTACGATTGTGCACACGATGGCCGCGCTGCGCATTCGTCCGGTGCTGCCGCGCCCGCTGATGAGCGCGCGGCGATGCCCGGTGCGCACGCGGCGCCCGATGAGCGCGCGGGGCTGAACGATGGGCGCGTGGCGCCGAATGCGCGCGCGATCCGCCGCTTCTGGCGTGCGATCCGGAGGATTTGTGCTGTGGCGCAGCATACGAAGCAGACGGCACCGCAACGAGCAGCAATGATGCGCCGAACGCCGCGGCAACAAGCAGTAACTTGTTCAGTTTCATCAATTCGTCCCTCTCGTTCCTACCGGCCCTGAGAGCAACGCTTTATCCTTGCGCCGGTTCCACACGGAGATTTGAACACCGAAGGTTTGGGACAATTATTCTCGCTTGGATTTCTGCACCGGCGCGGTTGGCGCTGCCCCTGTCGAGAACCGCCGCGCGCGGCTATGATCGTATCTGGTTTCATCTTACGCCAATCATCAACGCCATTTCGGGAGAACGACAATGACCGGGATCAACCGTCGCATCGTGCTGGCTGGCGCAGCGGCCGGCGTCACCGCCGCCATGCTGCCGGAGGCCAAACCCGCCCACGCCGCATTACCGCTGCAAGGCAAGCAAAATCCGGGCTGGTATCGCTACAAGGTGGGCGACTACGAAGTCACCGTCGTCACCGACGGCGCGGGCACCTTCCCGTTGCCGGATAAATTCGTCGTCAACGCGAGCAAGGATCAGGTCGCGGCCGAGCTTGCCAAACACCACCTCGATTCGACGAAGCTCACCGTTCCATTTACGCCGCTCGTCATCAATACCGGCTCGAAGCTGGTGCTGATCGACACCGGCTACGGCGAGGACGCGGCGAAGAAGCCGAACGCAACGACGGGGCAAGTCGGCGCCAACCTGAAAGCTGCCGGCATCGATCCCGCGAACATCGACATCGTCATCATTTCGCATTTCCACGGCGACCACGTGAACGGATTGCTGAACTCGGAGAAGAAGCTCGCCTATCCGAACGCCGAGGTGATGGTGCCTGCCGTCGAATGGAAATACTGGACCGACGACGGCGAAATGAGCCGCGCGCCCGAAGGCCGCATGCAGGGTCTGTTCAAATCGAACCGCGCAATCTTCGATGCGATCAATCGCAAGGTCACGCCTTACGAATGGAATAAAGAAGTAATCCCCGGCCTCACCGCGATCGGCACGCCGGGCCATACGCCAGGCCATACTTCCTATGTGCTCGCTTCCGGCAACAGCAAGGTGTTCATCCAGTCGGACGTCACCAACGTGCCGTTCCTGTTCGTCAGCAACCCCGGCTGGCACGCCGGCTACGATCAGGACGGCAACATGGCGGAAGCAACGCGCCGCAAGACCTACGACATGGTCGTCGCGGAGAAGCTGCCGGTGCAGGGCTTCCACTACCCCTTCCCCGGCCTCGGCCATCTCGAAAAAGCCGGCGACGGTTATCGCCTCGTGCCCATGCCGTGGAATCCGGTAATCTGATCCGGTGATCTAACCCGGTCTGCTCTCTGGTTTCCTGCAAGCTCGATAAAGGCCGCTCTTGGGAGCGGCCTTTATCTCGACGAGCCGGCGAGCGTCGGCGCTGGTGCGACGGCTTTCGTCAACAGGAACGTGAGAGCCAGCACCGCAAAATAGGCAATGAGCTGCATTCCGCTGGGATGATCGTTATAGCCGATCAGTGTGTGCAGCACCCGGCCGAGGATGCTGGAATCGGACAGCAGCCAGGAAGTATCCCACAGCGTATCGCTGAACGCATTGAGCATGCCGGCCTGCTGCAGGAAGGCGACCGCTTGCGAAGCAAGACCCGCAGCCAGTAGCGCGATCATTCCGCTCGTCGCCGCGAATAGATAACGACCGGGAATCCTCAACAAGCCGAGATATGTGAGTACACTCACGCCTGCGCCAAGAAGAAGGCCGATCAACCCGCCGCCAAACACGCTCGAGAATGAATCGCCACCGGAAGCGAGGATACCGTACAGGAACAGTACTACTTCCGAGCCTTCGCGCAACACCGCAACTCCGCACACGATCGAAAGCGCGAGCAGCGTCCGCGTGCCGCTTGCCACCGATTGTCCGAGTGCTCTCGCTTCCGTAGCAAGCTCGCGGCCGTGCGATGACATCCAGACATTATGCCAGGTCAGCATCAGCACGGCGATGCTGAGAATGGAAGCATTGAAAAGCTCCTGCCCCATCCCGGTGAACGCTTCGGTGATCTCTCGAATGAAAAGCGCTACGAGACACGCGCCGATAAAGCCCGCGAAGATGCCGCCGGCGATCCATCGCCCGCGCCCCGGCACCGACGTCGTCGCCGCCATCACGATGCCGACGATAATCCCGGCCTCGATGACTTCACGGAAGACGACAATCAGAGCGGCAAGCATGAGTTTCTTCCGGTCAATTACTTCGCGACGATCTCGCCTTTATTCGACTTATTGAAATCGTCATAGAACGAATAAGTGCCGGCCTTAAGCGCCTTCATGTTGATGGTCGCCGTGGCGCCGGGTGCAATGACTTTCTCGAAGCGCGGTTTGTGGCTTTCGATCTCGACTGCGGTCGAATCCGAGTTCTTCACAATCAACTTGAAAGGCTTATCCGCCGGAACGTTAATTGTCGCCGGCTCAAACTTCTTGTTCTTGACCGTGATGTTGATCGCGGTGTCCTGTGCTGCAACCGGCTGCGCGAGAACCGCGCCGAAAATCGCAGCAACCGCGACGATGGAAAGATGAAATCTCGTTTTCATTGTTTGGCTCCTCCGGCCGTGCACAAATCGGCTCGCGGCGGCTTACACCACTCGTCGTCGTGCCGATATCTGATAAATAGCAGAACATTTGGAAGGTAAATGTCTGCGATTGAAGATTAGAACTCGTCTAAACCAACGATGCCCTACGCTACCTCGCGCGCGAGACGCGCCGGATTGTACGACAGCGACGGCGCGAGCCACTTCTCGATTTCCTTCACCGTCATGCCCTTGCGCTTCGCATAGTCCTCGACCTGATCGCGATCGATACGCCCGACGCCGAAATAGGCGCTTTCGGGATGCGAGTAATAGAAGCCCGACACCGAAGCACCCGGCCACATCGCGTAGCTCTCGGTGATCTCGACATCGATCTGCTTCTGCGCATCAAGGAGCTTGAACAGTATGCCCTTCTCGGTGTGGTCCGGCTGCGCCGGATAGCCCGGTGCCGGCCGGATGCCGCGATACTTCTCCTCGATCAGTTCGTCGTTCGTGAGCTTTTCGTCCGGCGCATAGCCCCAGAACTCAGCACGCACGCGCTGGTGCATGCGCTCGGCAAACGACTCCGCGAGACGATCGGAAAGCGCCTTCATCAGAATCGCGTCGTAATCGTTGTTTTGTCCCTTCAGTGCTTGCGAACGCTCCACCTCACCGATGCCGGCAGTAACGACGAAAGCGCCGATATAATCCGGCACGCCGGTTGAGAGCGGCGCGACATAATCGGAAAGCGCAAGATTGGCCCGGCCGCCGCCCGTGCGCGCCATCTGCTGACGCAGCGTGTGCAGCGTTGCGATTTTCTCCTTGCGCGTGTCGTCCTTGAACAGCACGACATCGTCGCCGTCGGCATTCGCCGGCCAGAAGCCGATCGCCGCGCGTGCTTCGACCCAGTTCTCCTTCACCATGCGCTCGAGCATCTTCTGCGCATCTTCATAAAGGCCGCGTGCAGCAGCGCCGTACTTCTGGTCTTCGAGAATGCGCGGGAATGCGCCTTTCAGCTCCCATGACTGGAAAAACGGCGTCCAGTCGATGGTGCGCGTGAGTTCAGCAAGGCTGTATTTCTTGAAGTAACGCGTGCCGAGGAATTTCGGCTTCGGCGGCGTGTAGTTCGAGAAATCGAGCTTGAGGCCGTTCTCGCGCGCCTGCGCGATCGGCGCTCGTGTCTTGTTGTCCTCGGCGCGTGCGTGCGCGTCCGCAAGCTTTTCGTATTCGGCGCGGGTGTCGGACATATATTTCTTGCGCTGCTCGGGGTTGAGCAGCGTCGAGACGACGCCGACCGCGCGGCTCGCATCGGTGACATAGACCGCCTGCCCTCGCACGTAATTCGGCGCGACCTTGACGGCGGTATGCACGCGGCTCGTCGTCGCCCCGCCGATCAGAAGCGGAAGGTCCATGCCCTCGCGCTCCATCTCAGCCGCGACGTTGCACATCTCGTCGAGTGACGGCGTGATCAGGCCCGAAAGGCCGATAATATCGACCTTCTCTTTGCGCGCGGTATCGAGAATCTTCTGTGCCGGCACCATCACGCCAAGATCGATGACCTGATAATTGTTGCACTGGAGCACGACGCCGACGATGTTCTTGCCGATGTCGTGGACGTCGCCCTTTACCGTCGCGAGCAGAATCTTGCCCGGAGGCGGCTCGTCGGCATAGCCCTTCTCTTCTTTTTCCTTTTCCATGAACGGCAAGAGATAAGCGACGGCCTGCTTCATGACGCGTGCGGATTTCACCACCTGCGGCAGGAACATCTTGCCGGAGCCGAACAGGTCGCCAACGATGTTCATGCCCGCCATCAGCGGGCCCTCGATGACGTGCAGCGGGCGCTCGGCCTTCTGCCGCGCTTCTTCGGTGTCGGCCTCGATGAACTGCGTGATGCCGTTCACCAGCGCATGCGAAATGCGCTCTTCCACCGTTCCCTCGCGCCAGGTGAGGTCGGCTTCTTTCTTCTCCTTGCCGCCGCCCTTGTATTGCTCGGCAAGCGCCAAGAGGCGCTCCGTCGCATCCGGCCGCCGGTTGAGTACGACGTCCTCGCAGGCTTCGCGCAGTTCCGGCTTGAGGTCGTCATAGACCGCAAGCTGTCCCGCGTTGACGATGCCCATGTCCATGCCGACCTTGATGGCGTGATACAGGAACACAGCGTGCATCGCTTCGCGCACCGCTTCGTTGCCGCGGAACGAGAACGAAAGATTCGAGACGCCGCCCGAAATGTGAACGTGCGGCAGGTTCTCGCGGATCCACTTCGTCGCCTCGATAAAAGTGACGCCGTAGTTGGAATGCTCCTCGATGCCGGTCGCGACCGCGAAGATGTTCGGATCGAAGATGATATCTTCGGGCGGGAAGCCGACTTCCTCGGTCAGGATTTTATAAGCGCGCGCGCAAATCTGCGTCTTGCGCTCGAATGTATCGGCCTGGCCTTGCTCGTCGAAGGCCATGACGACGACCGCCGCGCCATAGGCGCGCACCAGACGAGCGTGATGCTTGAAGATTTCCTCGCCCTCTTTCATCGAGATCGAGTTGACGATGCTCTTGCCTTGCACGCACTTAAGACCGGCCTCGATGATCGACCATTTCGAGGAGTCGATCATGATCGGCACTTTGGCGATATCGGGCTCCGACGCGATGAGGTTGAGGAAATTGACCATCGCCTTTTCGGAATCGAGCAGGCCCTCGTCCATGTTGACGTCGATGACCTGCGCGCCATTCTCGACCTGATCGCGCGCAATCGCGAGCGCCGCCGTCAGATCGTTTTCCTTGATGAGCTTCCTGAATTTCGCGGAGCCCGTGACGTTGGTGCGCTCGCCGACGTTGACGAACGGAATTTCCGGCGTGAGCTCGAACGGCTCAAGACCCGAGAGACGCAGCCGCTGCGGAATCTCCGGCACCGTGCGCGGCGCCTTGTCCTTTACGATTTCAGCAATGGCGTGAATGTGCTCCGGTGTCGTGCCGCAGCAACCGCCGACGACGTTGACGAGGCCCGACGAGGCAAACTCGCTCAACAGATCCGCCATGAACTCCGGGCTTTCGTCGTAGCGGCCGAATTCGTTGGGTAGCCCCGCGTTCGGATAGGCGCAGACCAGCGTATTGGCGACACGGCCAAGCTCCGCGATATGCGCGCGCATTTCCTTGGCGCCGAGCGCGCAGTTGAGGCCGATCGAAAACGGTTCGGCATGCGAGACCGAATTCCAGAACGCCGCCGGCGTCTGGCCCGACAGCGTTCGGCCGGACAAGTCGGTGATCGTGCCGGAGATCATCACCGGCAGGCGGATACCGCGTTCGGCGTAAAGCTTCTCGATCGCGAAGATCGCCGCCTTGGCGTTCAGCGTGTCGAAAATCGTCTCGACCAGCATGATCTCGGCGCCGCCATCGGCAAGGCCGCGCGCCTGCTCGTAATAGGCTTCGACCAGCTGGTCGAAGGTGACGGCGCGAAATCCGGGATTGGAAACGTCCGGCGAGATCGACGCCGTGCGGTTCGTAGGCCCGAGCGCGCCCGCGACGAAACGGCGCTTGCCGTCTTCCTTTTGCGCAAGCTCCGCTGCCTCGCGCGCGAGCTTCGCGCCCATGACGTTCAGCTCGTAAGCGACCTCTTCCATGCCGTAGTCCGCCTGAGCGATGCGCGTCGACGAGAACGTATTGGTTTCGACGATGTCGGCGCCGGCCTTGAAGTACTTGTGGTGGATCTCGCGGATCGCCGCCGGCTGCGTGATGTTGAGGAGATCGTTGTTGCCCTTCACTTCGCGATTCCACGCGTCGAAGCGCGCGCCGCGGAAGGCCGTCTCGTCGAAGCCGAGTGCCTGGATCATCGTGCCCATTGCACCGTCGAGCACGAGGATGCGTTCGCGTGCCGCTTCGTGCAGCGCGCGCTTAACTTCGGCTCCGTCCACTTTCGGTAAATCGACCATCACGCCGCCTTCTCGTTGCTGGCTTCGGGCCTCAGGCCCAGAAGATGACAAACCGCATAGACCAGGTCCGCGCGGTTCAAGGTATAAAAATGAAAATCGCGAACGCCGCGATCGACAAGATCGAGCACCTGCTCGGCCGCGACCGAAGCCGCGATCAGTTTCCGCGTCGACGGATCGTCGTCGAGACCCTCGAAGCGGCGCGCGAGCCACCCCGGCACCGAAGTGCCGCATTGCTCGGCGAACTTGCGCGCCTGACTGAAATTTTGCACCGGCAGAATACCCGGCACAACCGGTACGCTGATGCCGCGCGCCCGCACCTTGTCGAGGTAACGGAAATAGACGTCGTTATCGAAAAAGAACTGCGTGATGGCGCGGCCCGCGCCGGCGTCCACTTTCTCTTTCAGAAGATCGAGCTCGAAGTCGACCGACGGGCTCTCCGGATGTTTCTCCGGATAAGCCGAAACCGAAACTTCAAAATCACCGACCTTCTTCAGGCCGCCGATGAGATCTTTCGTATAGGCATAGCCGCCCGGATGCGGCGCATATTTCGTGCCCGGCCCTTCCGGCGGATCGCCGCGCAGCGCCACGATGTGGCGAACGCCCGCGTCCCAATAACCTTTGACGACGCCGTCGATCTCTTCCTTGGTCGCCGCGACGCAAGTGAGATGCGCCGCCGGCTTCAGCTTCGTCTCTTTCAGCATCCGCTCGATCGTCGAATGCGTGCGCTCGCGCGTCGAGCCTGCCGCGCCATAAGTGACCGAAACGAAGTTCGGCGTAAGCGGCGCAAGCCGTTCGACCGAGCTCCACAGCGTCGCTTCCATCTCCGGTGTCTTCGGCGGAAAAAACTCGAACGACACCGAAATCGGGCTATGGCGCACGCGGCTTTGGCGAATCGGTTCGACGCTCTCGACGCTCATGTGGCCTCTCGATTGACGGGATCGCGGCAGTCTGCCGGACGCAGGCTTCTAACCCGTTTATAAGGGTCATATAAAGATATCTTTATATCTTTTTCCAGTCCTGAATAGTTGACAGTTTCCTAAGGGTCGCCTTTGATGACTCTAGGTGCAGACGGCCTGATCTCCTCGGATCAGGCCATATGGGAACGCGGTAAGGCACTGTTTTAATTGCCAATTCCGCGGCTGCTCCCGCAACTGTAGGCGGGTTGCCCCTTCCATAAAGCCACTGGGCTAAGCCCGGGAAGGCGGATTGGGGCGACAACCCGCGAGCCAGGAGACCGGTCTGCACTGGTCATCCATCCCACGTGCGGGAAGCGCGTAGGAGCGGCTCGTCCGCAGCGGTGACTGCCTGAAGTCAACCGTTGCGGAGCGCGAAAGTGAAAACGCCCTTCGAATTCGAGAGTGAAAACGCCGGACCTCGCAGTCCGTTTTGCGTTCGCCCCTCCGCGACTTGTTCAATTCCGACATTCGCTGGGGGCGAAGAACCATGTCACTTCGAACTATGTCTCTCAAATCGACCGCTTCACGACTAACGCTTGTTTTTCTGTTCGGCCTGCCCGCAACGGCAGCGTTCGCGCAAGCTGAAAACCTGCCCGAGCTTGTCATCTCCGCAAGTCAAACGCCGGTCGAGGCCGACCGCGTCGGCACCTCCAACACCGTGTTGAAAGGCGACGATCTGCGCGCCCGCGGTTTCACCAATGTCGCCGATGCCTTGCGCATGGTGCCGGGTGTCACCGTCATGTCCACGGGTGGCGGCGGCGGGCTGACGCAGATTCGTATTCGAGGCGGCGAAACCAATCATCTGCAAGTGCTGATCGACGACGTTCCGGTTGCCAATCTTTCCGACCTCGGTTTCGATTTTGCCGACTATCATCTCGACGACGTCGAGCGCATCGAAATTCTGCGCGGGCCGCAGTCCGGCATCTATGGATCGAGCGCACATTCGGGCGTGATTGCGATCTACACCAAGTCCGGCCGCGGCCTTGCCAAGCCCGAAGTCACCGCGCGCGCCGAATACGGCTCTCGCGGCACCAACATGGAAAGTGTCGGCGTGCGCGGCTCGAACGGCGCGCTCTATGGCGCCGTCACCGCCCAGAACTTCTCGACCGGCGGCTACAACATCGCGAGGGACGGCAGCGAAAAGGACGATCACCGCTCCTACTCGGTAACGACCAAGCTTGGCGCCGACATCAACGAGAACCTGAATGTCGAAGGCTCGTTCCGCTCGCAGCGGCGCTTCGCTCAGCTCGATCCCGGTTTGATGTCGACCATTCCGTCGGACGGCTATCAGTACGACACGTTCCTGAATAACAGCGCGCGAATTGCCGCCACGCATAAGGCGCTGGACGGCCATTTCGTGCAGCGCCTCGGCGTCTACACCAACCAGGAAAACTATTCCGACAACATCCCGGCTTTCGCGCCGTTCAACTACTACGCCACGAAATCGAATATCAGCGGCGTCGATTACAAGGCCTCGCTCAACTACAACCTCGGCGCTTTCGCCAACACGACATCCCTTCTCGTCGACAAGCGCACCGAAACCTTCAAGGACACGAGCGGCGTCGATGCCGAACGCGAACGCACCGGCGTCGCGCTCGAGCACATCATTGAAATGCCGACGGGGTTGAGCCTCTCCGGCGCATTGCGGCGCGATTTCAGCGATACTTTCGCCGATACGACGACATGGCGCTTCACCGCTTCGCAGAAGCTCGGCACCAGCACGCGTCTGCATTCGAGCATCGGCAAGGGCGTCACTAACCCGACCTTCAATGAGATGTATTCAGCCTTCTCGATTTTCGTACCGAACCCCGGCCTTCAGCCGGAATCCTCGTTGGGCTGGGACTTCGGCATCGAGCAAACTTGGATCAAAGGCGTGCTGGTAACCGACGTCACCTATTTTGCGTCGCGCTTCCAGAACATGATCACTACGGTCAGCGCGGGTCCCGGCCTAATCCAGGCGATCAATCTCCCCGGCACCTCGCCGCGCGAAGGCGTCGAAGTCGCCGTGAAATACTCTCCGTATGAGTGGCTGCAGGTCAACGCCACCTACACCTACACCGACGCGCGTCAGTCGAACGGGTTGCAGGATCTCCTGCGCCCGAGAAATTCCGGCAGCCTCAGTGCGACTTTAAAGTCGCCGGATCAACGCACGCGCTTCACTGCCAACATGGTCTACAACGGCGTGATGCAGGATAATTTCTCGGATTTCATCACGGCGACGCGCGTGAACGTGCCGGGTTACACCATCGTCAATGCCATCCTGTCTTATGAACTGAATGCCACGACGACGGTCTATGTGCGCGGCGACAATATCTTCGACCGCCATTACGAAACGCCATACGGCTTCCGTGGCCAGCCCGCGACCTATCTCGTCGGCATGAAAATGAAGCTCTAGAGCATGATCCCGAAAAGTGCGAAGCGGTTTTCGGATAAGATCATGCTCAATCAAACAGGTAAGCGAAGAGTCTGATTCAACCCCTTTGATTCAGGCTCTAACGCCTCTCGTTTCGGCGAGCAGCCAGTCGATATAGGGCTGGCTGCCGCCGAGAATGGGAAGCACCAGCACCGCCGGCGTCTCGTAACTGTGACCCGACTTGACGGCGGCGGTGACCTTCTCCGCGAGCGACATCCGCGTCTTGACGATCATCACCGCCTCGTCCGCCTGCTCGACCTTGCCCTGCCAGCGATAGATCGAGCGCATGCCGGGAATAACGTTAACGCAGGCCGCAAGACCGCTTTCGACGATTTTTCGCCCGCTGTCCTCGGCTTCGACAACCGACGGATAGGTCGTATATAAAAGTACCGGTTCGTCGTTCATTTGCTGCTGCATCCATGAATAAGCCTGTTCAAACCTACGACAAGATCGCCTTCGTCGCGAGCACGCATGACGAGGCCGCATCCGCATGCGCCGAGCTCGTGAAGCGCTATGGCAATGTCGCGCCCGAGCAGGCCGATGTCGTCGTCGCACTCGGCGGCGACGGCCAGATGTTGCAGACGCTCCACCGCTTCCGCGGCAGCGGCAAGCCGATCTACGGCATGAACCGCGGCTCGGTCGCCTTCCTGATGAATGACTTTTCGCTCGACCATCTGAAGGAGCGGATTGCCGCCGCGCAGCGCGCGGTCATCCATCCGCTCATCATGGATGCCGTGGACGATCAGGGAAAACAGTATCGGGCGCCCGCGCTCAACGAAGTTTCGCTGCTGCGCCAGAAGCACCAAGCGGCAAAACTCCGGCTTTCGATCGACGGCAAGGTGCGCCTGCCGGAGCTGATTGCCGATGGCATTCTGGTCGCGACACCCGCGGGCTCGACCGCCTACAATTTCTCTGCCCACGGCCCCATCCTGCCCCTCTCGGCGACGCTTCTTGCGCTGACCCCGATCAGCCCCTTTCGGCCACGGCGCTGGCGCGGTGCGCTTCTGCCGGACACGGCCCGCATCGAAATCGCGGTGCTCGAATCCGAGAAGCGCCCGGTAAGCGCGGTTGCCGACCACTTCGAGGTCCGCTCGGTGGTGGCGGTGCGGGTCCGCATGGACAAGACCTCCGCCATGACCATGCTGTTCGACCCCGACCGCAACATGGACGAGCGCGTGCTGACCGAGCAGTTCGGCGGCTGACGGCTTCGCAATTTCCGCGAAAACTCCCGATTACCGAAAAATTAACGCTGTTTTGGCCCAATGGCGTCAAAGCCGCGCCGGCTCCACGGCCGCGGGAGCGAGCCATGATCCGGATCGAATTTCAGCGCCTGCGTTTCCTCGTCGTCGACGACAACATGCACATGCGCCGCATCGTGCGGCAGCTTCTGCACGGATTCGGTTCCCGCGAAATTTATGAAGCCGAGGACGGCGCGACCGGCCTCGAGGGCTTCAATAGCCACAACCCTGACATCGTCATCACCGACTGGGCGATGCCGATCCTCGACGGGCTCGAGCTGACGCAGATGATCCGCAAGCCGGACTCGAACGCGAACCCTTATGTGCCGATCATCATGCTCTCCGGCCATTCGGAGAAGAGCCGCGTCATGCGCGCGCGCGATGCCGGCGTCACCGAATTCCTGACCAAGCCGATCGCCGCGAAAGCGCTCTACGAGCGCATCCTGAGTGTCGTGCTGGCGCCGCGGCCGTTCATCAAGACCGCGACCTATTTCGGCCCCGACCGGCGCCGCAACGTCAACACCAACTACTCGGGCCCCGAGCGCCGCAAGGGCGAAGAAGGCTCCGAAACCATTCCCGTTACGCCGATCGACAGCCGTATTCTCGGCCGTGCGCAGAGCGGCAAAGCGGCCGCCACCGCCGAATAACGCGTCGAGCAATACATCATGGCGAAAAACAATCTGCCCAACCCGCGCATCAGCGAAACGCAGTATGACGATCACACCGTCATCGTTCCGCCGAACCGCTTGAAAAGCTTCGTCAGCCGCACCGGCGACTCGATGGAGATCGCGACCGATCCCATCGCCCGCGCCGAAACCGCGTTCAACCAGATCAAGAAGGAATTTCGCGGCTGGATGAATGCCGAATGCGACGCGCTCGAGGCCGTGCGCGGCGAAATTCGCGAAAAAGGCCAGACCGCGGCGCTGATCGAGCAGCTGTTCAATTCGGCGCATGACATTATCGGTCATGCCGATGTGTTCGGCTATCCCCTCGCCGGCAAGATCGCGGATTCGCTCTGCCAGCTCATCACCCATGCGCCGGATGCAAAACGCATCCCGATGGCGTTGATCGATGCGCATGTCGATGCCGTGCGCGCCGTCGTGCGCGAAGGCGTGCATGAAGCCGACGACCGCACCGGCAACGAAATCTACCGGCGCCTCGGCAAGCTCATCCGCGGATATGTCGCTAAATCTTCGGCCACAGCGGGCGATCTCGCCTCGCTGCCGAACGTCACGGCGCCCAAGCTCTAATCAGATCAAGCCGCGGCGAGAAGATCCGCCGCATAGAGCCTCGCTTCCTCGCGCGCCGCTTCCCCTGCGAACTTGCGCAGCATCGCGTAGAGATGATCGAGGTCGCCCTCGCCCGTGTGTTCGCAGCGCGCCAACACGTTCTCGACCATACGGCGGCGGAACACGGCATGGCCCAGGAGATTGGCGCTCGTATCCGACTCGTAAATCACTTCAAGAGCCGCACGGAAGCCGCGCAAGGCCGCTTTCGGCAGCCCGGACTGACGATAGAGCGCCTCGAAGCCGTGGCTAGATCGATCCGAAACGATCGCCTCGACACGCCGTGCGTCGTAACCCGAAAGCTGCGCCAGCGCCTCGACGAAGAAGCGCAGATTGCCGGCAACCAGCGCCCGCAGCACGAGGCCGCCGGTGAGTTGCCGCGTTTCGACGAGATGCCGGATGAGAATCGCGACCTCGTCCTCGCGCGTTTCCGAAGCAAGCACGACCGTCGCGCGATCGCAGGCCTCGCGCGTGACGTTCTCGGCGCGATCCGAGGGCAGCCATTCCTTGTGAGCAACGAAGCGCGCCAGCGTATCTGAGAGCTTGGCGACGAGCGCCTGGCGCGTCTCGACCGGCAGGTCGTCGCGCGCAAGCAGTTCCTCACGCACCGCCGCAAGATGACCGTGACGCTCGGCGATCCGCGCGATTTCTTCGGCGTCGAACTGCGCGTCGAGGTTTTCGATCAGGGTCAGGCAGGCCGCCGCCCCGCCGACTTCGGCGAGCGCCGCTGCTACCGTGCGCGAGAGAGGCGCGCGAGCCGCGATCGCGCATTGAATCTTTTCACTGCCGCTCGCCGCAAGATCGACAAGCTCGGCGTCGCTCAGAAGCGGCGAGCGCCCGGCGATTGTTTCCGCGATATCCGGCTGATCCTGCGCGAGCGAAAGAACGACGCTGCGCGGCGCTATGTCGGAGCCCGCGAGCGCATCTGCGAGCGCCTTGCGCACCAGTGGCGACGGATCGTCGAGAAGCACCGTCATCGCCGCTTCGGCAGCGAGCCGGTCTTCCTGCGTGAGATCGGAGTAAAGATAGGCGCGCGCGAGTGCGTTGGTGGCGTCCGCCCGTTCACCGGGCGCGGCGGTCTGAATCCAGCGAAGGAACTGACGCACAATCATCGCGGCACCTACTCGTACACGACAAAACAAAAACAACGCGCAGAGTATCGCCGCCGCCGCTTAATAAAGCGTTCAGCCTAATTCTTTGCGATTGATTAACGATAGAAAGCCCGGCGCTAGGCCGGTTTCTCGCTATTGGTCGGGAAATAGCGTTTGCGCTCCGGCTGATCGCCGCTCACCGTATCGGCAGAGCGCCTGCCCCATATCTCACGAACCGTATTCGAGATCGGCCCCGATTGATTATGAAACATCGTCTGGAACACCGGCCCGTCACTCGATAGCGCCGCGGCGGCGCTCTGGTCGCTCTCGAGATCGGGAAGCTGCACGACGACGTGACGCACCTGCGCGACCTGCATCGGCTGCTCGACGCGATGGCCGTTCGGCAGCACGACCGTTGCTTCGCGCGCGCCGTTGCCGGGCAGATTGCGCGATACATTGCTCGGCAGAATTCCGGCAACCTGCGTCGCGGGTGCCTGTGGCGCAGGACGCTGCTGCAATGGCCGGTCGTGCTTGGCGACCAGCGAGGCATAGACCGCATCGGCGCTCTTCGGACGGCCGCTGCGTTCATAGAAGATCGAGCGATTGGCTTTTGCCGCTTCGGGAAAGGCAGCGGCAGCCGAAGCACCGGGCCGCGCCTCCTTGAGCGCGATCAGTTTCTTCGCGCCGTTGAGGCCAAGAAAGTGCGCGATATAAAGCTCGCCCGAAGTCGGCTTGCGCCCAAGGTCGGGCGCGAGGCCCTCGGCATTCTTGCCGGCAAGCGCACCGGCCATCAGCGCCGAGATTTGCGGGTCGTCACGCATCTTGAGAATCTGCGCGCGCATTGCGGGGTCGCGCACTGCATATTTGCCCTCGCCGACCTTCTCGATCGCCGCGGCCTGCCGCGCAAAGCCAAGCTGCGGTCCCGCCTCTTTCATGGTGCCGAGCCAGGTCGACTCGATGAACTGGAACAGCCCGCGCGCGGAAGATGTCGTCGCCTGCGCCGACGGGTTGAACGCGGATTCGCGCGCCGCCGTCTGCACGAGGTAATGGAATTCGGTGCCGGTCGTGCGGCTCGCCGTCTGCAACGCCGTGGTGATGCGCGAATTTGCAGCGCTTACATTGTCGGGGACCAACGGCTCCTCCGCTCATGATCCGGTGCATGGGCCCGGAATCGCTACGGCCGGCTGCTGACGCCATAGTTGGGCTGGTATGGTAAACGAAAGCTTAACCCGTGATTTTCAAGGAGAATTGCTCATGTCCTCGCCCGTGACCGAAGCCAGGCGCCATCCGCGCGGCGGCCTCTATTTCGAGGATTTCACCACGGGCGAAGTCACCGCGCACAAGCTCACCCGCACGGTGACCGAAATGGACAACATGCTGTTCTCCAACATGACGCTCAATCCCCAACCCCTGCACATCGACCGCCACTTCTGTGCCGAGACGGAATGGAAGCAGCCGCTGATGAACTCGCTGTTCACGCTCGGGCTGATGATCGGCATTTCGGTCAATGACCTCACCACCGGCACGACGATCGCGAACCTCGGCATGCAGGAAGTGAAATTCCCGCACCCGCTGTTTCAGGGCGACACCATCCATTGCACGACCGAAGTGCTTGGTAAGCGCGATTCGAAATCGCGGCCCGACGCCGGCATCGTCGAATTTCTGCACAAGGCGTTCAATCAAGATGACAAGCTGGTCGCCGAATGCCGGCGGCAGGCCTTCATGCGAAAGCGGCCTAAATAATCCCCGCTGTCTTCGCGCGTGCAAGCACGCGCTCGGCATATTTGACGTGCAGCATGTCGAGCATCTCGCCGTCGAGATTGGCGACGCCCACGCCGCCCTCGAACGCCTTCAAAATCGCCTGCGCCCGCGCGATCGACTCTTTCGTCGGCGTGAATATCTCGTTCACCGGCCCGGCTTGATCGGGGTGAATGATCATCTTGCCGAGAAAACCGTCGCGCCGCGCAGCAAGCGCCTCCTTGCGCAGGCCCGCCTCGTCGCGAAAACTGGTGAACACCGTGTCGATCGGCGTCACGTTGGATGACACCGCCGCAAACAAACAGAGCGAACGCGCGAGCTGATACGGCGCTGTGTAATTGCCATCCGGAAACCGTTGGGTTTCCGCGGCGATTTCGGCGGCAAGGTCTTCCGCACCCCAGGTGAGCGCCTCCATGCGCGCACTCGCGCCGCGATAGCTGCCCATGTTGAAGATCGAAGCCGTCGTTTCGGTCGAGATCGGAATCGTTTTGATCGCGCCGTCATCAAGGCCGTTGATGGCCTCGCGCGCGGCGAGCTTCGCACCGAGCGCAATCGCGTCGATGCCGCCCGCGCTTTTCGGCAGCATGATGCCGTCAGGTCTTCCCGGCACCACCGCATCGAGATCGTCGTCGGCAAGGCCGCTCGTGAGCGCATTCACGCGCACATAAATGCGTGTCTTTCGCGTCTTCAACGAGCCGAGATATTCCGCAACGGTACCGCGCGCTTTCGCCTTGCTCGCGGGCGCCACAGCGTCTTCCAGGTCAAGAATCACGGCATCGGCGCCGCAGTCTTGCGCCTTCGCGAGCTTCTTTTCGCTGTCGCCCGGCACGAATAAAAGCGAACGCATCAGCGCGGCCTCACCATTTTGAAGGTTTCATCGAGCAGCGAATAGTCGTGGTAGCCGCAACGCGCGATCGGCTTCATTGCCGCGGTATCCAAGAAGCCATCCTTGATGAAGCGGTCATCCATATGCACGCCGATCACCTGCCCGAACACGACATAAGTTTCGGGCGAAGCGCCCGGCAGATATTCGAGCTTCACGATCTGCGTCACCTTGCATTCGAGTGCACAGGGTGACGCCGCGACGCGCGGCGGCTTGACGAGCTTTGATGGCACAGCTGCGAGGCCCGCCTTCTCCATCTCGTTCACGCCGTGCGGGAATGTCCCGGACGTCGCATTCATCTGCTCGCGCAAGTCCCATGTTGCGAGATTGCAGACGAACTCGCCGGTCTCCTTGGCGTTCGTCACCGAATCCTTATGGCCTTCGCTCGAGAACATCACCACCGGCGGCCGCGACGACACGCCGTTGAAAAACGAATAAGGCGCGAGATTGATCGCGCCCTTCTCGCTCATCGTCGTGATCCAGCCGATCGGCCGCGGCGTCACGATGGCCTTGAACGGATCGTGCGGCAGGCCGTGATCGCGTTTGGCGGGCTCGTAAAACATCGCGCTAGAGATGCTTCACGATGTCGGCAAGCAAAGGCCGCGGCCGCTCATCCTGGCGCATCGCGGGCGTGCCGATATACACGAGACCGGCAACGCGCTCGTCGGCGCCGACGCCGAGAAGATCGAGTGCCGGACGTTCATACGCCGCCCAGCCCGTAAGCCACGCCGCGCCATAGCCAAGCGCATGCACTGCGATGACGAGGTTCATGCAAGCGGCGCCCGCGGAAAGCACCTGCTCCCATTCAGGAATCTTGGCATGTTTGCCCGCGCGCGAAATGACGGCAATCACGAGCGGCGCGCCGATCAACCGTTGCGGCTCCTTCTGCAGCTGATCGTCTGTCGCCTCCGGGTGCGACTGCCGGAAAATCGGAATGAGCGCCTCGGCGAAGGCTCGTTTCTTCTCACCCTGCATCACCAGGAACCGCCACGGCGCGAGCTTACCGTGATCGGGCACGCGCGCAGCGATGGTGAGCAGCGTTTCGATCTCGGCGGCGTTCGGCCCCGGCGCGGCAAGATCGGTGACGCGCGGAGAGCGGCGGGTTTTGAGGAGCTTTACGGTATCGGTCATGCGTTTTCTTCCGTATCTGCCGTAGCATAGCAGCAGTTTTACAGCCAAGAATTCCCCGAGTGAGAATGGCCGGAAAACTCGTCATTCGTTCAATTTGCGCTGCCTTGCATTCGCCCGACGCCCGGAGGAAAACGGACGCCATGCCGCCGCTTCGCCTTGCCATTTTACCTCTTCGCAGCGCCTTCTATGGGCTCGCTGCGCTAGCGGTATGCGCGGTAGTGGCGCCCGCAGCTTACGCGCAGGCGAGCTTCACCGGGCCTAGTGGCGGCCTCACCTTTGCGCCGCCCCCGCCGCCGCAGAACAGCACGCGGCCCGTGCCGCCTGCCGACATTCCCGAACCGCCGGCACCCGTGAACATCCAGCCGGTGCAACCGGCACCGCCGCCGCCTGCACAAACGATCATCGCTCCCGCTCCGGCGGCGCCCAAGCAGGCAGCGCGCGAGCCGCATATGAGCACGCCGACGATGCCGGCCGGCAAGGTCGCGCTCGGTGTTTCGGCGCGCTTCGCGGAAAACGGCGGGCCGATACAGCGCACGCTGATCTGGCGCGTCTTCAACGAAAAAGGCGAGAACGGTGTGCCGACGCTCGTCACCGAAGCACAGGATGCTTCCCCTACCTTCCCGCTCGCGCCCGGCAACTATCTCGTCCACGTCTCGTCGGGTCTCGCCAGCACCGCGAAGAGTGTGAGGATCACCAACGAGCCGAAGAAAGAAACATTCATCCTGCCGGTCGGCGGCCTGCGCGTGCAGGGCCGCGTCGGCGACCGGCCGATCCCTCCGTCGCGGCTGCGCTTCGACATCTATGAAGGCAGCTTCCTGCAACGCGGCGCGAGCGTAAAAGGCCGCATGAAAAGCAACGAGCGGCCTCCGGTGCTGCGCGGCGCGAGCGGCGGAGAAGTCGTCTTCCTGCCGGCCGGCAATTATTACGTTCAATCGACTTACGGCGAAGGCAACGCGCAAATTCAGGCGGACGTACGCATCGAAGCCGGCAAGCTCACCGACGCGACCGTGCATCATCGCGCGGCACAGGTAACGCTGCGGCTGGTCAACAACGCAGGCGGCGAAGCGATCGCCAACACGCAATGGTCAGTGCTGACGCCGGGCGGCGACTCGATCAAGGAGTCGATCGGCGCCTTCCCGACCGTGGTGCTTTCCGAAGGCGAATACATCGCCGTCGCCCGTTCGAGCGACCGCACCTTCCAGCAGAATTTCAAGGTCGAGCCCGGCAAGGACCGCGAGATTGAAGTCTTGGCGCGCAGCGAAAACCAGACGACGGCGACGCGGCAAACCAAGCAGCAAAACTAGCGCGGCGCACCGCTCTTGCAGGCCATCATCTGATCGCCGCTGATGCTGCTTACCGGATGTCCGCACGGGTCGCAGGCGGCAAGCGCAAAGGCCGACGCGGTGAGCAGCAAAACGGCAAGGGCTTTGGCACGGGTCATACGAAAAAGTATAACCCGCGCCAGCCTTATGCCAACCATTTAAACGCGCCGCAGATCGGGCGCGACAGCTTCAGCCTTCAGCACCGAAAGCGCCTCGTCCCAGCTCATCGACTTCTGATCGGGCGAGCCGAGACGGCGGATCGAAACCGTCCGCTCCGCCGCTTCCTTCTTGCCGACGACCAGAAGCACCGGGATTTTGGCCAGCGAGTGCTCGCGCACCTTGTAATTGATCTTCTGGTTGGCGAGATCCGCCTCGAAGCGCAGGCCCGCACGCCCCGCCGCCTGCACGAGGTCCTTGGCGTAATCGTCGGCATCGGACGTAATCGTGCAGACCATCGCCTGCGTCGGCGACAGCCACAGCGGCAGATGTCCTGCATAATGCTCGATCAGGATGCCAATGAAACGCTCCAGCGAGCCGAACATCGCCCGGTGCAGCATCACCGGCGTCACCTTCTCGCCTGATGGCGCGATGTAGAAGGCGCCGAGCCGTCCCGGCAGGTTGAGGTCCACCTGAATGGTGCCGCATTGCCAGTCGCGGCCGATCGCATCGCGCAATACATATTCGAGCTTCGGGCCGTAGAACGCGCCCTCGCCCTTGTTCAGCGTCCACGGCTTGCCGGATTTATCGAGCGCGTCCTTGAGCGCGGCTTCCGCCCTGTCCCACACCGCATCGTCGCCGATGCGCATTTCGGGCCGGTCGGAGAACTTGATCCGCACGTCGTCGAATCCGAAATCCTTATAGATGTCGAGGAGTTGATTGTTGATCTTCAACGTCTCCTCGGCGATCTGCTCCTCGGTCACGAAGACATGCGCATCGTCCTGCGTAAAGGCGCGCACGCGCATCAAGCCGTGCAGCGCACCGGACGGCTCGAAGCGATGTACCTTGCCGAATTCGGCAATCTTCAGCGGCAGATCGCGATACGACTTCAAGCCGTTCTTGAAAATCTGCACATGACCCGGGCAGTTCATCGGCTTGATGGTGTAAACGCGCTCGTCGTCCTCACGCTTTTCCGTGAGAAACATCATGTCGCGATACTTCTCCATGTGGCCGGAGGTGATCCAGAGCTGCTGATCCATCAGCTGCGGCGTATTCACCTCAAGATAGCCCGCTTCCATCTGCGCACGGCGCAGATAGGCAGTGAGCGTCTCGAACAGCGTCCAGCCTTTCGCGTGCCAGAAGACGGCGCCCGGCGCTTCTTCCTGGAAGTGATAGAGATTCATCTCGCGGCCGAGGCGGCGATGATCGCGCTTCTCGGCCTCTTCCAGCATGTGAAGATATTGCTCCAACTGCTTCTGATCGGCCCATGCCGTGCCGTAGATACGGGTCAGCATCGG
>DATMGD010000017.1:0-43803 GCA_035555855.1 Xanthobacteraceae bacterium | reverse complement strand
AGCAAGCCTAGAAACATCGCGCGCGGGATGTCGGTTACGAGCCGGCGACTGCGGAATTACAACTCTGGTGTCTTCCTACTTTTCGACACCAGACCGTGGAGACCGGCAAGTCTCCGGCGTCCCGCGCCGCCCTCATTTTTTTATGAGCGAGCGGAAGCTGACGATGCCTCGGCGCTCAAAAGCGATCGCGAGAACGATGACGGCTGCGTATGCGTCAGCCGACCGGCGGCCGCGACCACTGCCCGGCTTCGATCTTCGATGCCGCGATCACGGCTTGCGTGCGGCTTTCGACGCCGAGCTTCTGGAGGATCGCCGAGACATGCGCCTTGACCGTCGCTTCGGAGACGCCGAGTTCATAGGCGATTTGTTTGTTGAGCAAGCCTTCCGACAGCATCATCAGGACGCGCACCTGCTGCGGCGTCAGCGTCGAGAGCTTGGCGACAAGATCGCGCGTTTCGGTGTCGGCCTCGGCGGTGAGATCGACATCGGCCGGCACCCAGATGCCGCCTTCGAGCACCTTGCGGATCGCGACGCCCATCTGATCGACGCCGAGCGTCTTCGGCAGAAAGCCGGACGCGCCGAACTCCATGCAGCGGCGGATGACGCCGGGTTCTTCGGAGGCCGAAACGACGACGACCGGCACGCCTGGAAACTGCGCGCGCAAATACAGCAGCCCCGAAAAGCCGCGCACGCCGGGCATGGTGAGATCGAGCAGCACGAGGTCGATATCGGCCTCGCGCTCGAGGAGCGATTGCAATTCTTCGAAACCGCCGGCTTCAAATACCTTCGAGCCGGTGAAGAGATTACCGACAGCTTCCTTGAGTGCGCCCCGGAACAGGGGGTGATCGTCGGCGATGACGAAACGATGAGAGGCAGACGAGTCCACGATTGAGATTTTCCCGGCGCTATTAGGCGTTTTTTTCTGGGCGACGCATCAAGCCGCGCACAAGACTTTGGAACTATACGCTAGCTAAGCGCAAGCGGGACTTTCCAACCGCCAAAATGGCTCCAAGTCCTTGAAAACGGCTTGGTATACGGCGGTTATTGAGCGAAAAAGCTTAATAACTCCCGCCTATTACAGCGACTTATAAGTCAAAGGTATAATATTTGGCGCTTTTTTTCGAGTGATAGTTTTTGACCATTGAAGGCGGCAACGACCGCCCAAAACGAAGTGCGGTCTAGAGCCGCCTACGCCTTTCTCGAACTCATAACTTCATCACTGCACTAACAACGGTTCCCGAGCCGAAGGGCGAGGTGAATCGAAAGGGGAGAAAACCTATGACTTCCGTCACAACGGCTCGTGGCAAGTCGGGGGCGATGACGAGCGAACAAAGAATGGTCATCTTTGCTTCGTCGCTCGGTACCGTCTTCGAGTGGTACGACTTCTACATCTACGGCACGCTCGGCGCGTTCCTCGCGAAATACTTCTTCTCGAACGTTCCGCCGAATGTCGGCTTCATCTTCGCGCTGCTGGCCTTCGCCGCCGGCTTCGCCGTGCGTCCGTTCGGCGCGCTGATCTTCGGCCGTCTCGGCGACATGATCGGCCGCAAATACACCTTCCTCATCACCATGTCGCTGATGGGCGTCGGCACCTTCTTCATCGGCTTGCTGCCCGGCTATGCGACGCTCGGCATCATGGCGCCGATCCTGCTGATCGCTTTCCGTCTCGTGCAGGGCCTCGCGCTCGGCGGCGAGTACGGCGGCGCCGCGATTTACGTCGCGGAACACGCTCCGCCGGACAAGCGCGGCTTCTACACCTCGTGGATTCAGACGACCGCCACGCTCGGCCTGTTCATGGCGCTCCTGCTGATCCTCGGCATCCGCACCCTGATGGGCGAACAGGCGTTCGGCGACTGGGGCTGGCGCATTCCGTTCCTGCTCTCGGCCGTGCTGCTCATCGTCTCGATCTGGATCCGGCTGCGCCTCAACGAGTCGCCGCTGTTCCAGAAGATGGTCGCGGAAGGCAAAGCCTCGAAGCGCCCGCTTTCGGAAGCCTTCGGCGAGTGGAAGAACGCCAAGATCGCGCTGGCCGCGCTGTTCGGCGCCACCGCCGGCGAAGCGGTCATCTGGTACGGCGGACAGTTCTATGCGCTGTTCTTCCTGACCCAGACGCTGAAAGTGCCTGCCGTCACGGCGCAAATCCTGATCGTGATTGCGCTCGCGCTCGGCACGCCGTTCTTCATCTTCTTCGGCTGGCTCTCCGACAAGATCGGCCGCAAGCCGATCATGATGGCGGGCTTTGCACTCGGCGCACTCACCTACTTCTCGATCTTCCAGGGGCTGACGCACTTCGCCAACCCCGCGCTCGAGAAGGCGCTCATCTCGTCGCCGGTGACGGTCACCGCCGATCCGGGCGAGTGCTCGTTCCAGTTCAAGGCAACCGGCACCGAGAAATTCACGACGGGCTGCGATAACATCAAGTCCACGCTCGTGAACCTTTCGGTGAACTACACCAACATCCAGGCGCCCAAAGGCACCAAGGCCAGCGTGAAGATCGGCGATCAGACGATCTCCTCCGACACGCCGAACCTTGCCGCCGCAATCGGCACCGCGGTGAAGAACCACGGCTATCCGGCTTCGGCCGACGTCAACCAGATCAACTATCCGATGACGGTTCTGCTCCTGACCATCCTCGTCATTTACGTGACGATGGTGTACGGGCCGATCGCCGCATGGCTGGTTGAGCTGTTCCCGACGCGGATCCGCTATACGGGCCTCTCGCTGCCGTATCACATCGGCAACGGCTGGTTCGGCGGCTTCCTGCCGGCGACAGTGTTCGCGATCGTGGCCGCGACCGGCAACATCTACTCGGGCCTGTGGTACCCGATCATCGTCGCCAGCATGAGCTTCGTGGTGGCGCTGATCTTCCTGCCCGAAACGAAGGATCGCGACATCACCAAGATGTAAGCGAACCGGCACAAAGGAAAACGCCCCGGCTAAAACCGGGGCGTTTTTCATTTCAGATCGTTACATGCGCTTTTGGCTGTCTTCGCGCTGCAGATTGTCGATCATCGTCTTGAACCGGCGCAGGATGTTCTCGAAAAACGTCATCGCCTTGTCGACCTCGGCGTCGCTCGGCAATTTCATCTCGGTCTTGTCGTCGGTGCGAATTCCCCGTTCGAGCTTCGTGACCTTGTCTTGCAGGCGCGCGATCTCCTGCTCGTAAGCGGCACGGTCATCGGCCGCCGCCTCGCAGGCCCAGGCTTCGCCCCTCTGCCGGCAGATCGAAATCTTGCCGGTGCGGGTGTCCAGCCGCATCACGCCGCCCTCGACGGGACTCAAGGTGAAACGGCCGTTCTCGCTGTCGGGCGTGAGCTTCGAATTGTCGATGACTTGCGCAAATGCGGGCGATGCCAATGCCATCGCAAGAAAAAAGACTGTTGCTCTCATCGCGAACCTCCCCGCATCAAGCGGCTTTTCGTCCTGTGCCCTGAAAGCGGCCATAGAATGTCTCGCCGCCTTTGGCCATCTCGCGCAACAGCGCATTCGGCTTGAACCGCTCGCCGTATTTTTTGGCAAAGCCGTCGCACATCGTCACGAACGCTTTCGCGCCCATGCCGTCGATATAGGAGAGCGGCCCGCCGGTGAACGGCGCAAAACCGAAACCGAGAATGCCGCCGACATCGGCGTCGCGCATGTCGGTGATGACGTTCTCCTCGACGCAGCGCGCAGTCTCGAGTGCCTGGATCGCGAGCAGCCGCTGTTTCAGTTCTTCGACCTTAAAATCGTCGCCCGGTTTCGGCGTCACGATTTCCGCGAGGCCCGGCCACAGCCGCTTCGGCTCGTTCTCGGGGTAATCGTAAAAGCCCTTGCCGTTCTTGCGGCCGAGGCGGCCGCGCTTCACCGACATTTCCTCGAGCAATTTTTCCTGGCGCGGATCGACGCTCGCAGGGCCGAGATCGGTTTTTGTCGCCTGCAAAATCTTCCAGGCGAGATCGACCGCGACCTCGTCGTTGAGCGAAAGCGGTCCGACGGGCATTCCGGCCATGCGGCCGGCATTCTCGATCATTGCCGGCGGCACGCCTTCCATCAGCATCAAATGGCCCTCGCGAATGTAAGTACCGACGACGCGCGAAGTGTAGAAGCCGCGAGAGTCGTTGACGAGGATCGGCGTCTTTTTGATTGCACGGATGAAATCGAATGCCATGGCGATTGCGGCGTCACCCGTCTTTTTGCCCTTGATGACTTCGACCAGCATCATCTTCTCGACCGGCGAGAAAAAATGAATGCCGATGAATTGCACAGGCTTCGGTGAAAATTCGGCGAGCGAGGAGATCGGCAACGTCGAAGTGTTCGAACCGAAAATGGCGTTTTCGCCGAGCACGGCTTCGGCTCTCTTGATGACGTCTTCCTTGATCTTGCGATCCTCGAAGACGGCTTCGACGACGAGATCGGCATCTCTGATATCGTTGTAATCGGCGGTCGGCTGGATGTGCGCGAGCAGCGCATCGCGCGTTTCCGCGCTCGCGCGGCCCTTCGCGATCTGTTCCGAGATCAGCTTGTGCGAGAGCTGCTTGCCTTTCTCGGCGGACGGCATGTCGCGATCCAGGAGCACGACGTTGAGGCCCGCTTGCGCCGAAACATAAGCGATGCTCGCGCCCATGAAACCGGCGCCAAGGATCGCAACTTTCTTGAGGTTGCTCGGCGGGATTTCCTTCGGCCGCCGCGCGCCCTTGTTGAGTTCCTGCATCGACAGGAATAGCGAGCGGATCATGGCCTGCGCTTCGGGGCTGCGCAAAATTTGCGCGAAGTAGCGCGACTCGACGGTCAGCGCGCGATCCATCGGCAGTTGCAGCCCTTCGAAAACGGATTTGAGAATGGCTTTTGCCGCCGGATAATTATCGTAAGTCTCGCGGCGATAGATGGCATTCGCAGGCGGCCATGTCATCATGCCGCCCTTCGACCACACCGGACCGCCGGGCAGCTTGAAGCCCTCGATGTCCCACGGCTGAACGCCCTTGCCGCCGTTTTTGATCCAGGCCTTGGCGGTTGAGATGAGATCGGACGGCGGCACGACCTCGTCGATCAGTTTCATGTCCTTGGCTTTGGACGGCCGCAGCTGCTCGCCCCTGAACAGGAATTGCAGCGCGTCGCCGGTCTGCATCATGCGCGCCGCGCGTTGTGTTCCGCCTGCGCCGGGGAAGAGTCCGACCTTCACTTCGGGCAAGCCAAGCCGCGACTTCGGATTGTCGGCAGCGATCCGCCGGTGACAGGCGAGCGCAAGCTCGAACGCGCCGCCCATGCAGGTGCCGTTGATCGCCGCGACCCACGGCTTCCCCGAGGTTTCGAGCTTGCGATAGATTTGCGAGAGCTTGCGCGATTCATCGAAGAAATGCTGCATCGCCGCCTGACGGCCCTTCGATTTGGCAAGCTCCTCGAAAGCACGGCCAAGGCTTTGCAACATTGAGAGATCAGCGCCGCCCGAAAACGTTTCCTTGCCTGAGGTGATGACCGCGCCCTTGATCGCGGCATCGTTCGCCACTTTGCCGACGATTTCGGAAAGCTCCCCAATCACAGACGGGTCGATCACATTCATCGATTTGCCCGGCATGTCCCAGGTGACGAGCGCGACGCCGTCGGTGTCGATGTCGAATTTGAAATTGTTCATGACCCTACCCCTTACACGCGCTCGATGATGGTCGCGGTGCCCATGCCGGCACCGATGCAAAGCGTCACAAGCGCCGTTTCCTTGTCGGTGCGCTCAAGCTCGTCCAACACAGTGCCGAGGATCATCGCGCCGGTCGCACCCAAGGGGTGGCCCATGGCGATCGCTCCGCCGTTCACGTTGATCTTGTCCTTGCCGATCTTGAAATACTGCATGTAGCGCAGCACCACCGCGGCGAAGGCCTCGTTGAGTTCAAAGAGATCGATATCGGAAATCTTCATGCCGGCTTTTTGCAGAACGCGCTCGGTGACATCGACCGGCCCCGTGAGCATCAACGCAAGATCCGAGCCGATCGAGGCGAACTGGCGGATTTTCGCGCGCGGTTTTCTGCCGAGCGCCTTGCCGCCTTCCTTCGAGCCGATCAACACGGCAGCGGCACCATCGACGATGCCGGAAGAATTACCGGCATGGTGCACATGATTGATGCGCTCGACTTCCGGGTGCGCCTGAATGCCAACGGCATCGAAGCCGCCAAGTTCGCCCATCTGCACGAACGATGGCTTGAGGCTCGCGAGCGACTGCATATTGGTTGAAGGCCGCATGTGCTCATCATGGTCGAGGAGCGGCAAGCCATTGACGTCGGAAACGGTGAGGACAGAATTTTCGAAGCGCTTGTCCTTCCAGGCTTCAGCGGCGCGCTGCTGGCTCATCACCGCGTATTCATCGACGTCATCGCGCGAGAAACCGTATTTCGTTGCGATGAGATCGGCGGAAACGCCCTGCGGCATGAAATAGGATTTAATCGCAACCGACGGATCCATCGGCCACGCGCCGCCCGAAGCACCGATGCCGACGCGTGACATGCTTTCGACACCGCCGCCGATGGTGATTTCCTTCTGGCCGGACATGACTTGCGCGGCGGCGAAATTCACCGCTTCCAGTCCCGAAGCGCAAAAGCGATTGATCTGCACGCCCGGCACTTCCTTGCCGTAGTCGGCGGCGATGGCCGCGGCGCGCGCAATGTCGCCGCCGGCCTCGCCGACCGGATCGACGCAACCGAGTACAACATCTTCGACGAGTTTCGGCTCGAAGCGATTGCGCTCCTTCAACGCGACGAGCGTCTGGCGCGCCAGCTCCAGCGAAGTGCATTCGTGCAGCGCGCCGTCATTCTTGCCACGGCCGCGCGGCGTGCGAACGTGATCGAAAATAAAGGCTTCGCCCGCTCCGTTCGAGTTTCCGTTCGCACGGCGCGCCGCCGGTTTCGATTTTACCTTCGTGGATTTTTTCGCGGACTTTTTCGCAGCTTTGGGTTTCCCGGCTTTTGTTTTGGCCTTTGTTCTAGCCTTGGCTTTCATCTTCGACGGTTTCTTTGGTTTTGCTTTGGCCATATCGTTTCCTTCAACTGCGAATTCAGATGCCGCTTTGCGGAGAATTTCCCGGCCGGACACCGCCCTGCGCCGCCAGCCGCTGCTCGACGATTTCGGTCGCGCGCTCAAGTTCGGCGATTGCCTTGTCAATATCGAGACGCTGGGTTTTCAATCTTGCGATCTGATCGCGGAAGCGTTTGGCGGCAACGTTGAGTTGCGTCGCCTGCCCGTCGCCAAGATCATAGAGGTCGAGCATGCCGCGGATCTCCTCGAGCGAGAAACCGACGCGCTTGCCGAGCAGCACGAGCTTCAGCCGCGCGCGGTCGCGGCGGCTGTAGATGCGGTCCTGCCCTTCGCGGCGCGGCGAGAGCAGTTCGCATTCCTCGTAGAAGCGCAGCGTTCGCGCCGTCACGTCAAATTCGCGGGCAAGGTCGCGGATGCGGAAAGTCTCCGCCGGATGGGCGTTTTTTTCCGGTTCGAAGCCGGACGCCAGATCGTAGTCGCTCGCGGCACGATTGCCGGTCAGGCCTTCATCGCCGTGCATGGCAACCCCCAGGTTGCCCCCACGGCAAAAGGCTAGGCCAAGGTTTCCGTACGCGTCAAGCAATGGCCCAAAATGAGGCTCTCCGAGCGCTTTTGCGGCGAAATTAACCGCATATTTACTATAAAAATGAAAGGGTTGGGCGAGAGCGCGCGTTTTTCGAGTCACGCCGCGAGTAGCGGCAGTTGCGCTCTCTGATGGGCCCCTGATGAGTAACAATGTCCCCTGGAGCATCAATGCGGTCGAACCCCAGACCTGGGACACCGCTCGCGAGGCTGCGCGCCGTTCCGGTCTTTCGGTCGGTGAATGGCTGGAGGCCGCGATCCGCGGCAATGCCGGCGAACACGGCGAGCGCGAATTCTCCCCCCGCGGCAGCCGCCGTGCAGCAGAACATCTTCAGGGAGCGCACCTTCAGAACCAATTAGACGATATCTCCGATCGGCTCGACCGGATGATGGAACGCGACGAGCCGCGCGGCCGCAACCGCTCGCGGCCGGAAAGCGTCATCCTCAATTCGCTCGACGGTCTCACCGACCGCATCGACACGCTGATTTCGGAAATCCGCAGCGAAGACGAAAGCTCGCCCTATCAGATCAAGACAGCGATCGACCGGTTGGATAGCCGCCTGGAATCGCTCGTCACCCGCAGCGCGCCGTCGCGCGAGCCCGAGGTCGAGCGCCGGCTTTCCGAGCTTGCCCGCCAGGTCGAGACGATGGACCGGCGGATCGAACAGGAAAATGCGCGCATTACCGCTTCGCCGCGCACGGTGCCCTCGATTGCCGAACTCGATGCCGCGATCGCCGAAATCACCGTGCGGCAGGCGGCCCTCGACGATGGCGCCCATAGCCGCGATCTCGACCGCCGCCTTGCCGCGATCGATCAGCGTTTCGGCTTTGCGCCGCGCACCGACCTGCAGCTCACCGGCATCGAGCAGCAGATCAAGTATCTTGCCGACGAAATGCAGGCGCTGCGCCGCGCCAGCGCCCATGCCGATGCCGTCGATCAATTACGCCGCGAGGTCGGCGATCTTGCCGGCAAGCTCGGCGATCTCACGCCGCGCCGCTCGATCGATGCGCTGGAGCGCACGGTCGCGGGTCTTGCGCGCCGGATCGATCGCGCACCGGTATCGGAGCAGCGCGATAACGGCGACGTCGTGCAGGCATTGCAGGAAATTCACCGCTCGCTCGCCGAAGTAAAACCGGCCGAGAGCTTCAAAGCGGTCGAACATGATCTGCGGGCACTTTCGGAAAAGCTCGACGGTCTGAACGAGCGCGGCATCGACGGCGCGACCGTCAATCGCTTGCAGACGCAAACCGCCGAAATTCGCGAGTTGCTCGCCAACGCGCTCCCGGGCGAAGCGCTGAAAACGCTGGTCGATCAGATCGAAAACCTGATGCGCCGCCTCGATCACGCGCCTTCACCGAACGAAGGCGCGCTGGTCGACGTCGTCTCCTCGCTCGAGCGCAGGATCGACAGTTTCGCCGAACGCGTCGAGGCCGTGAGCCGCGAGCCGCAGGCGTCGCCGCTGCTCGACGAGATCAAGGGCCGGCTCGAACAGATCGAAAGTGCGCTTTCGCGCGGCGATCGGGGTGCACCCGGCGGCCTTGAAACGACGATGACTGCGCTGCTGGCGAAGCTGGACGCCGCCGAGACGCGTCTTGCCAAGCTCGGCACCATCGAACACGGCATGAACGATCTGTTCAGCCAGATGAAAGAAATCCGCGAGAGTGCGCTCGATGTCGTCGAGCGCGCGGCCTATGTGTCGGTCGAAGCGCCGCTCGCGCCGCAGCAGGTCGAACCTCGGGTCGAGCCGCGCGAGCCCGCGCCGCTGACCCGCATCGAAGCGAAACCCTTCAAAGCGACGCGTAAAGAGCCTGAATTCGCGGAAGCCTCCGCTTCGCTGCCGTCGGCGCCGCGCGGCGAGCCGCGCTCGATCGCGCTCGACCCGGAGACATCCACCGTCACTTCAAGCGGCGAAGGCGATTTTCCGCTCGAGCCCGGCTCCGGCTCGCCGCGCAGCCGGCCGCAGGTGAGCGCCGCCGAGCGCGTTGCCCTTTCTGAAGCTGCGCTTGGCGATATGCCGATCCGGCAGAACACACCTGTTTCGACCAGCGATTACATCGCGGCGGCGCGGCGCGCGGCCCAGGCCGCGGCTGCCAAGCAACCCGAAGCCGAAGCTGCGACCAGCAAACCGAAGCGCTCGTTCCGGCTCAATCTCAATTTCGGCGCGAGCAAGCGCGCCGTCATGCTCGGCCTTTTGTTCATCGTCATCACTTTCGGCGCGGTCCGCTTCGGCGGTCTCGCCAACATGGTGCCGTTCCTGCATTCGTCATCGAACCTGAAGCCTGAACCGCTGATGAAGCCGAAGGCGCCGGACGCATCGACATCCGAGCGCAGCGTCAGCCCGGTCGATGGCGAAGTAGGATCGGGGAACGCTCCGGCTGACGGCGCGGCTGAGCAGCGCTCGGAAACCGAAACGCCCAATCTTACCGTCGCCGATATCGCCGCGCCGAAAATGGTCGCGCCGAGCGCGACCTCCAGCATGCTCTCGCCCGAGATCGAGCCGAGGATCGAATTCGAAACGACGGGTTCGGTGCCGGACACGAAGACGAAGACGGTAAGCCCGTCCTCCAAGCCGCATCGGCCCGCCGAATTGCCGGCCGAGATCGGGGCCACCGGCCTTCGCATGGCGGCGCTCGCCGCCGATCCTGCCGCCGCCTTCGAGATCGGCATTCGCTGGTTCGAGGGCCGGGGCGTGCCTGCCGACATGGCGGAAGCCAAGCGCTGGTTCGAGATCGCCTTCAACGAAGGCTCGATGCCGGCGGCCTATCGGCTCGGCAACATGTATGAGAAAGGTTTCGGCGCGCCAAAGGATATCGCGGAAGCGCGGCGCTATTACACGCGGGCCGCCGAAGCCGGGAATATCAAGGCCATGCACAATCTCGCGGTGCTTGCCGCCGAGGGCGCGGACGGCAAGCCCGATTACAAGCTTGCCGCACGCTGGTTCAGAATCGCCTCCGACCACAATGTCCGCGACAGCCAATACAATCTTGGCGTGCTCTATGCGCGGGGCGCCGGGGTCGAGCGGAATTTTGCCGAATCCTACCGCTGGTTCGCGCTCGCGGGCGCGCAGGGCGATACCGAAGCGATCAAAAAGCGCGACGAAATCGCCAAGCGGCTCGACCCGCAGGCGCTCGCGACCGTCAAGGTCGCGGTGCAGGAATGGAAGCCGACGCCTTCTGACGAGGAAGCCAACGAGGTCAAACCGCGGCCCGAATGGGAAAAGGCCATGACCTCGCCGCCGGCCCGCAAAAAAACGGCAAAACGCTAACCTTCCGTCGCAACTTCGATTGACAATCCGCTCGCGCGGTTGTTGATGCACTCGGTAACGCATCAGCCGCGCGGAACGCGGCGTTACTCCAATCCGGACGGCTGCCTTGCCCATCTATCTTCCGATCGCCGACCTGCCGATCAACATCTTCCTGATCCTCGGCCTGGGTGCGGCTGTCGGCTTCATCTCGGGCATGTTCGGCGTCGGCGGCGGCTTCCTGATGACGCCGCTCCTGATCCTGATCGGCATCCCTCCCGCCATCGCCGTCTCGACCGTGCCGACGCATATGGCGGCCTCGTCGTTCTCGGGCACGCTGTCGTATTGGCAGAAGAAGCTCGTCGATCAGTCGCTCGCCTTCATCCTGCTCGGCGGCAGTCTGGTCGGGACATGGCTTGGCGTGTGGTTTTTCTCGGTGCTGCGCCGCATGGGCCAGCTCGATCTGTTCATCGCCATCGCCTACATCGTACTGCTCTCCGGCGTCGGCGCCATGCTGTCGTTCGAAAGCATCCGCGCGATCATCCGCTCCTGGCGCGGCACGCCGCCGGTGCTGCGCCGCCCCGGCACCCATGCCTGGTTTCACGGCCTGCCGCTCAAGCTGCGCTTCCGGCAATCGCGCATCTATGTTTCCGCCATTCCGGTTGTTGTCATCGGCCTTGCGATCGGCTTTCTCGGCGCGATCCTCGGCGTCGGCGGCGGCTTCCTGCTGGTACCGGCGCTGATCTATCTTCTGCGCGTGCCGACGACGGTTGCGGTTGCAAGCTCGATGTTCATCACGCTGATGACCATGCTGCTCGCGACCGTGCTGCAAGCCGCGCAGAACCATACCGTCGACGCAGTGTTGGGCCTGACCCTGATGGTCGGTGGCGTGATCGGCGCACAATTCGGCTCGCGCGCCGGGCAAGCGATCCGCGCCGAGCAGCTCCGCTTTCTGCTCGGCCTCCTGATCCTCGGTGTCGCCGCCCGCGTCGCCTCCGACCTCATTCATGCGCCGGTTGAATTGTTTTCCATCATTCCGGTGGAGCGCCTGCGATGAACCGGGCTTTCGCAAAAATCCTCGCCGCCGCGGCGTTCGCCGGTCTCGTGCTTTTTGCTGCCGCGCCGGCAAGCGCACAGAAGCTGGTCACTTCCGTCTCGACCCACCGGGTGCTCGTCAATTCGAGCTTCACCGGCGCCGAGCTCGTCGTGTTCGGTACGATTGAAGACGCGGCCAATGCGCAGATCGGGAAATATGATGTCGTCGTCACCGTGCGCGGCCCGACGCGCTCCTACATCACGCGCCAGAAAGGCCGCGTCGTAGGGCTATGGGTGAATACGTCGTCGCGCGAATTCACCCGCGTGCCGTCCTATCTCGCCGTCCTGAGCAACCGGCCCATTCGCGAACTGGGCGAGCCCGATTTCCTGCGGCGCAACCGCATCGGCCTTACCAATCATGTCTTTGCCCAGCAGATCGGCAGCGATGTCGCGGACGTCACGCCGAACGATCCGTTTCGTGCCGCCTTCCTGCGCGTCAGGGAAGCCGAGGGCGCGTACATTTCCGATCCGAGCGGCGTGACCTTCGTTACGCCGCGGCTGTTCCGGGCAACGGTGCAAATTCTCGGCACCGCGCTCACCGGCGACTACGAAGTCGAGACGCTTCTGATCTCGAACGGCACAGTACTGGCCAAGCAGCAGACTGCATTTGAAGTCGTGAAGACCGGCTTTGAGGCTTTCGTCGCCGTCGAATCGCGGCGGCACGCGCTTTATTACGGCATTACGGTCGCGATTTTGGCGATCGTCGCGGGCTTCATCGCCTCGCTTCTGTTCCGGCGCTAGCTCCTACTCAACACCGCAAGCAAACCTTCAACCGGCAGATTTTGCTCCTGCCGGATGGCGACATTTTCCAGCAGGCGTATCTGCATTCCGGCCGCGTTGCCGCTTCCCGCAGGTGCCGCTCGCCTTGCGCAAAACGCAAAGTATCGCGCAGGATCGCGCCGTCGCGCCGAGGCGATCTTCGGGATCGAGTTTGAGCGCCGGAAGAGAGGAAAAGGGCCGAAAGCAGGCTCATCCATCGCCTTTATGACAGGCGCCAACAACCCCAGCCGGGACTTAGGGTCAAGTCTTGCGGCCAAGGTCTTGCGGTCACGGTCTTGCGGTCAAGCCTCGCCTGCCCCATCTGCTCGTGCTAAATGCGGGCGAAGCGGATGGAGGTAAGGATGTCCGATAATGCCATCGACCGGTTTTTCGGCGGTTCGCCCTTGTGGGTGATCGTGCGGCTGATTCTGCTGTCGATCGTGATCGGCGTGCTGCTCACCGCTTTCGGCTTCGACCCGTGGAATTTGATCCCGAGCATCGAGCGGCTGATCCGCAAGATCTGGAATCTCGGCTGGGACGCGATCGACTCGGTGTGGCGCTATTTCGTGCTCGGCGCGATCCTTGTTTTCCCGATCTGGCTGATCGCGCGGCTCCTGCGCTCGCGCCGCGACGGGCCGCGTTAATCCGCGTCCTTGCCGACCGCTTCTGCGATCGACTTGTAACCGCGCTCGTCGAGGCGGCGGCGCAGGCCTGACTTGATTTTGCCGACGAGGCCGAAGCCTTTGTAGACGAGGCCCGTATAGAGCTGGACGAGCGATGCGCCGGCGGCGATCTTCGCCCAGGCGGCTTCGGCGCTGTCGACACCGCCGACGCCGATCAGCGGAATATCCTTGCCGACGCGGCGATAAGTTTCCTTCAGCATCAAGGTCGAGAGCGGAAACAGCGGCTTGCCCGAGAGGCCGCCGCCCTCCTCGGCATGATCGCCGCGCAAAAGCGCGGGGCGCGACAGCGTCGTGTTGGAGACGACAAGCGCATCGACCGGATGCTTGCGCACTGCGGCGATGACATCGTCAAGCTCGGCAAGCGAAAGATCGGGCGAAATTTTCAGGAACACCGGCCGGCGGCCGTGCTTCACCGCGGCCTGCTCGCGCGCTTCCATGACGCGCGCCAGAAGATCGTGCAACGCATCCGATGCCTGCAAATCGCGCAGACCCGGTGTGTTGGGCGACGAGATGTTGACGACGAAATAGCTCGCAAGATCGGCGAAGGTAGCGATGCCATTTACATAGTCAGCGGCGCGATCGGTGGAATCCTTGTTGGCGCCGACATTGACGCCGACGATGCCGCCCCTGGTGCGGCGCGCTTTCAGCCGCGCTAACGCGCGCTCGAAGCCGTCATTGTTGAAACCGAGTCGATTGATGACGCCTTCGCTCGCCGGCAGACGAAATACACGCGGCCGTGGATTGCCCGGCTGCGGGCGCGGTGTGATCGTGCCGACTTCGGCAAAACCGAAACCGAGACCAAGCACGGCATCGGGCACGTCGGCATTCTTGTCGAAGCCCGCGGCAATGCCGAGCGGATTGGGAAATTCTATTCCGGCGACTGTGACACGTAGACGCAGATCGTCGCGCCCGCGCGAGCCGGGCAGCAACTTTAGCGCGTTCAAGGCAAGGCGATGCGCCTCTTCCGGGTCGATCAAGCCTGTGAAGGGGCGTGCAAGGTCAAGGAGACGGATCACGAGGGGCTTTCGACAAATGGCGGAATTGCTGGGTTTGTTCCGTGCAATTCGCCACAGCCCGGCATCTGAATCAACTGCAAAGTTCCCTTTTGAATAATTACTGGACGCGGCACACACAGGTCATTATTCCTACAGCGAAAATCAGGGAGTACGATTCGTGGCGACCATGCTTACCCACCCCCAGGTATGGGGTGCGATCGACCGCCTGGCAGCGCGCTATGGCTATTCACCATCGGGCCTTGCCAAGAAGGCGGGGCTCGATCCCACGAGCTTCAACAAATCGAAACGCATCACGCCGGAAGGCCGGCCGCGCTGGCCATCGACTGAATCGGTCGCCAAGGTCCTGCAAGCGACCGGCGCCACCATCGACGAATTCATCTCGCTCCTCACCAAGAAGGAGCGCAAGCCGAAGCGCCCGGTGCCGCTGATCGGTTTCGCGGAAGCGGGCAGCGGCGGCTATTTCGACGACGGCGGTTTCCCGGTGGGCAGCGGCTGGGACGAGATCATGTTCCCGAACGTCGATGACGATAACGCCTATGCGCTTGAAGTCTCCGGCAACTCCATGGAACCGCTCTATCGCAAGGGCGATATCCTGCTCGTCTCGCCGGCCGCGCAAATCCGCAAGGGCGACCGCGTCGTCGTGAAGACCAAGGACGGCGAGGTGCTGGCGAAGGAATTGAAGCGCAAGAACGCCAAGGCGGTGGAACTTGCCTCGCTCAATCCGGCGCACAAGGATCGCAACATTCCGGCCGCGGACATTCTGTGGATCGCGCGGATTGTCTGGGCAAGCCAATAGAGCACTTCAAGGGGGGATACATCTTGAAATTAAACGGCTGCACCTGCTGCGCTGACCTGATGGGACAGCGTTTCGATCGCCGGCGTTTTCTGATGACCGGAGCCGCCGCCGGCGTGTCGGCCCTGCTGCCGTCTCTCGCGTTCGCAGCCCCCAAGAAAAACTACGAGGCGATGGTGCTTTCCTGCATCGACCCGCGCCTGCAAGGACCGGTGCGCTATTACGCGCGCCGCCGCCATCTTGCCGGGAAATACAGCCAGTTCGTGATCGCGGGCGCAGCCGTCGGCGTTGTCGCCGAACCGTTCAAGGATTGGCACAAGGCCTGGTGGGATAATGTCGCCGCCTCGGTCGACCTGCACAACATCAAGAAAGTCATCGCGATCAATCACCGCGATTGCGGCGCGGCCAAGATCGCCTATGGCGAGGGCAGCGTCGCCAACTGGAAGACGGAAACGGCAACGCATAAAGCGGCGCTCGCGCAATTCCGCGAACAGATGAAAGAGCGGCTGCCGAAGCTCGGTGTCGAAACCGGGCTGATGGCGCTCAACGGCCGGATCGAAATGTTCGCTTGAGATTCTTGAAAGAAGTGAAGCACAACAAACCCCGCATTAGCGGGGTTTGTCTTATGCGCTGCGCGCCAGCGCCCCGTCGATCATCGCGACGGCATTCTTGATGCCGTAAACGGCGACGAACGAGCCGAAGCGCGGGCCTTTTTCCTGCCCGAGCAGCACTTGATAGAGCATGTTGAACCACTCGAGCGAAACGCCGGGCTTGCCGTCCTTGGCTTTTTTCTTCTCGTCGAGGAACGGCTCGCGGCGGCCGATTTCGTAAACGACGTCCTGGATTTCCTGCGCCGTCACACTCTCCGGCAGTTGCGAGAGCGCGTCGCGCAAATCGCCGAGCGCCGCGCGCTCCATATCGGTCGGCTGGCGGAATTTCTTTTCCGGCAGCACGAAATCGTGGAAATAGCGGATGGCGTATTCGACGAGCGCGCCGAGCTTCGGATGCGTCTCTTTCGTCACACCCGGCCGGTAACGGCCGATGAAGCCCCAAAGCGTTTCGGCGTTCTCGGCGTTCGACGACGAGACGAGCGTGAGCAGCATCTGGAACGAAACCGGCATCTCGACCTGCGGCGGATTGCCGGTATGGACATGCCAGACCGGATTGGCGAGCCGCTGCTTCCATTCCTGCTTCGGGTAGGCGTCGAGGAATTGCTGGTATTCATCGACATTGCGCGGGATCACATCGAAGTGCAGGCGCTTCGCGGCCTTCGGCTCGCGATACATAAAGAGCGACAGCGACTCGGGGCTCGCGTAGCGCAGCCACTCCTCGATGGTGAGGCCGTTGCCCTTCGACTTCGAAATCTTCTGGCCCTTCTCGTCGAGGAACAGTTCATAATTGAAGCCTTCGGGCGGCGTGCCGTCGAGCGCACGGCAGATCTGGCTCGAGAGCTTCACCGAATCGATGAGGTCCTTGCCGGCCATTTCGTAATCGATGCCGAGCGCGACCCAGCGCATCGCCCAGTCGGGCTTCCATTGCAGCTTGCAATGACCGCCGGTGACCGGCGTCGTAACCGCCGTCTTGGTCGCCGGGTCTTCGTAGGTGATGGTACCGGCCTTGGCGTCATGCGCCGTGACTGCCACCTGCAACACGATGCCCGTCCTCGGATCGATCGGCAAAAATGGCGAGTATGTCTGCGCACGCTCCTCGCGCAGCGACGGCAGCATGATCTTCATGATCTTGTCGAAACGCTCCAGCATCAGAAGGAGCGTCTTGTCGAAGCGGCCGGACTTGTAGCACTCGGTCGAGGACATAAATTCGTACTCGAAGCCGAACTGATCGAGGAAGCCGCGCAGCATCGCGTTGTTGTGCTCGCCGAAACTCTTGTGGGTGCCGAACGGGTCGCGCACCACCGTGAGCGGCTTACCGATATCCTCGGTCAGCATTTCCTTGTTCGGCACGTTGTCGGGCACCTTGCGGAGCCCGTCCATGTCGTCGGAAAACGCGATCAACCGCGTCCTGATTTTGTCGTCGGTGAGCACGCGGAAGGCATGGCGTACCATCGTCGTGCGGGCGACTTCGCCGAAGGTGCCGAGATGCGGCAGGCCCGAGGGGCCGTAGCCGGTCTCGAAGATCACCTCATCCTTGGGCTGTTTCTTCAGGCGTGCGACGACCTTCTTCGCCTCCTCGAACGGCCAGGCGGCGGAATTCTCGGCAACTTCTCTCAGGTTCTGCGCAAGCGCTGTCTCGGCCATCACGATCTCTTCAATTTCCCGCATTCAATAGAAGCTGATGGGGAAATAACGCAAGTAGAGATCGGTATAGGTGCCCTTCTCCCATAGCCGGAACAGGCCGTAATTAAGCGCGCGGCGCAGCGTTTCGTTGCCGCGCTTGACCGCGATGCCGACGCCTTCGCCGAAATAATGGCTCTCCGTAAAAGGGCCGCCGCGGAAAACGCAGCAGTTTCCCGAGCCCGAACCGTTCAGCCAGAACGCGATGGTGATGCCGTCGCCGAAAAAAAGATCGGTCTCGGCACGCCGGAGCGAAGCGAGCGCGGTTTCAAGATTTGGATAGCTGCGGATCGACATCTCCGGGAAGAAATTGCGCAAGTAGGCTTCATGCGCCGAGCCGGCCACGACGCCAACTTTGCGGCCCGCCAATGCTTCCGGCGTAATGAGATCGAACGCCACTTCCTTGCGCGCGACGAAACGCGCGGGCGTGCGGTAATAGCGATCGGTAAAATCGGCACGCGCCCGGTTCTGCGGCGTGATCGCGATCGAAGCGATGACGGCATCGCCCTGGTTCTTGTCGAGCGCGTCGAGCAGCGTATCGAAGCGGCGCACCTGGATCGTGCACATCGCGCCGAGTTCGTCGCAGAGCGCCCGCGCAAGATCGACGTTGAAACCGGTGACCTCGCCGTTCGGTCCCTTGAAGTTGAAAGGCGGGTAGTCGTCCTCGGTCAGGAAACGAATAGTCCCCATGCGGGAGATATCCGGCTTTTCCGGCCGGTGTTTCGGGTCCCAGAAGCCGGGAATAAAGACGTCCGTATTTTTGGTTTGTGTTTGGCTTTGCGGCTGCGCCAGTGCGCTTGCAACGAAAGTCGCTGAACATAACGCGACCAAAAGCCAAACAGTCTGGCACAGCGCCAGCGCGCCCAACTTCGTCCGCTGCCGGGCGTTTGAAAGCCGAATCATCACGCTGATCGCTGCCTATTCCATGTTGCGGCGCGACTTTCACCATAGCCCGTGGATTTGTAAATATAGGCTGTTCGGGTGACTGGCCCAGGGCTCGGGGAAGAAATGGACATATTTCGGCCGGCTGTAGGCCGTGCTTCTGGCCCTCAGCCGGCCGCATACCGCAAGCCAGCTTCAAAGCTGCCGCCGCCTGCTCGCACCTATGAACTTCCGTTCGAACTGGCCGCCGTGCGCCATCTCGTCGACGACGCCCTGCTCGATGCCGCCGCCCGCCGGGCCAGCGCCATCGGCACGGGTGGCGACGAAGTGCTGCGGGCCTGCGGCGTTCTTTCGCCCGATGTCATTGCCAAAACGATCGCCGAACGGCTCGGGATCGCTTTCGACCCGCTCGACGACGATGTGCCGCCCGACGGGCCGATTCTTGAAGCCCTAAACACCGGGGTGCTGCGTCGGCGCTATGTCGACGGTACGCGGGCGATCACCATCGCTCCGCGCGGACTGAAGCTTCGCGATCTTGCGCTCGCCATCCATCGGAACCCCGAGCTGCGAAAGCGGCTGCGCCTCACCTCACCCGAACGCATGGCCGCGTATGTCCGGCGCCTCGGCGCTGACGCGCTTGCCGAACAGGCGGCAGAAGGGCTTCGCAACTGGCGGCCGGATTTATCGGCGGCCGCGCATGGCAGGCACGGCTTGCGCAGGGTAGCGCTGCTCTGCGCCCTGTTCGCGACTCTCTGCAGCTACTTTTTTCCCCACGAAGTGCTCGCAACCGTGGAAGTGATGCTCGGCGGGGCATTTCTGGCGTGGATCACGCTGCGGCTACATGCCTGCCAAATCCGGAAAACGAAAGCTCCGAAGCTCGACACCCCGGATCGTACGTTGCCCTATTACACCGTCGTCGTCGCGCTTTATCGCGAAGCGCGCGTCGTCTCCTCGCTTATCGAGGCATTGCAGCAGATCGATTATCCGCCGGAAAAGCTCGACATCAAACTCGTATGCGAGGCCGACGACGAAGCAACCATCGCGGCACTCGAGGCACTCGACCTCGATCCGCATATCGAGATCATCATCGCGCCGGAGGCGGGTCCGCGCACCAAACCGAAGGCGCTTTCGGCTGCGCTGCCTTTCGCACGCGGAGATTATCTCGTCATTTACGACGCCGAGGATGTTCCGGAGCCGAACCAGTTGCGCGTGGCGCTCAATGCATACCGGCGCGGTCCGCGCAATCTTGCCTGCGTGCAGGCGCGGCTCGCGATCGACAATGTCGGCGACAACTGGCTGACGCGGCAATTCGCCGCCGAATATGCCGGATTGTTCGATGTCTTCTTGCCAGCACTCGCCGATCTGCGCTTGCCGCTGCCGCTCGGCGGCACATCCAATCACTTCCGCACCGATGTGCTGCGCAAGGTCGGCGGCTGGGATCCTTATAACGTCACCGAAGACGCCGACCTCGGCATGCGGCTTGCGCGTTTTGGCTATCTCTCCGGTGTCATCGATTCGACCACGTATGAAGAGGCCCCCGCGCGGCTAGGCGCGTGGCTTTCGCAACGAACGCGGTGGTGCAAAGGCTGGCTCCAGACCTGGCTCGTGCATATGCGCTATCCCCTGACCACATTGCGGGAGCTTGGTTTGGGCAGCTTTTTGACTTTCCAGCTGCTGGTCGGCGGCACCGTGCTCGCGGCGCTCGTGCATCCGTTCTTTCTCGCACTGGTGCTGACCGATGCGACGCTCGGCAATCTGTTTGCTGAAAGCGATACGGTCGGCCATGCATTGCGCCAAGGGCTTGCCGTCACGACTCTCTTCTCGGGTTATATCGGCTCGGCTGTGCTTGCCTTCGTCGGGCTCGCGCGGCGGAAGCTGCTCAGCAGCAGTTGGGTGCTTCTTCTGATGCCGCTTTACTGGGTCTTGCTGTCGTTTGCCGCCTGGCGAAGCGCAATCCAGCTCGTCACCGCGCCGCACCGCTGGGAGAAGACCGAGCACGGCCTCGCACGCACTTCACGGTACGGAAAAATCCGGCGGCGCTACGCAGCCCTGTCGCCGGCTGCCCGGCGCTTCAGAGCCGGCGGCGCAGATCGGCCGCGGCCTCGTCGGCGCTTCGCGAAAGATTGAACGGCGCGACGAAACGGCCTTCCTTATCCATCAGGAAGATAACAGCGGTGTGGTCCATCGTGTAATCGCCGTCTTTGCCGGGGACTTTCTTGGCGAAGACGCGGTATTCGCGCTTGACGGCATCGATCGCTTCCTGACTTCCAGTCAGGCCGACGATCCCCGAATGAAACGAAGAGATGTAGCGTTTCAATTCTTCCGGCGTATCGCGTTCGGGATCGACGGTGATGAAAAGCGCCGCCGTCTTGTTCGCATCCGGCCCGAGCTGCTTGAAGACTTCCGATATCTCGTAAAGCGTTGTCGGGCAGACATCGGGGCAATGGGTGAAGCCGAAGAAAACCAAAAACGGCTTGCCCTTGAAATTCGCTTCCGTAACCGTCTTGCCGTTCTGATCGATCAGCGTGAACGGCCCGCCGACGCTCGAGGGCCGCGTCACATCGCGCGGCGCGACGAACAAGAGTACGGCGATCAACGTCAGGGAACCCGCCAGAAAGGCGACCAGCAGAGCGAGGATTTTCAGGCGCGCTTCTTTGTTCGCGGTCTTTTTGTTCACGACATTACCCAAAACAGCTTGCGATGCCGGCGCGGACCATTTCGAAAAAGACGGCCGTGCCGTATTTCGCCCAGAACACGCCGGTTATCACCGCTGCCGCGCCGAAAACGCCGGCAAGGCTCAGCAGGAAAACCCGACGCACCGGCGCATGCTGATCCACGAGATGGTCCATAAAGATTAGCTAATGCGCGCCAGCCGGTGCGTCAATCGAGGCGCCTTCACGTTCGGCTGATCGCAGGGAGGTCTTCAAGACTCTTTCGACAGCACGTAATGCGCAGCCGCCTGCGTCCCGGCATATTTTATCTGGGTCAACCCGGCCGCGCGCAAGTCGATACCGCCGAGTAAATGCTCTCCTTCGCCGAGAAGCACCGGGCTTACGGCAAGGTGCATTTCATCGACGAGCCCTTCCTTCAGGTATTGCCGGATCGTATTCACGCCGCCGCCGACGCGAATATCCTTTCCTCGGGCCGCGTTCCTTGCCCGTTCGAGCGCCGGGAGGATTCCATCCGTCACGAAATGGAAGACCGTCCCCCCTTCCATGACGATCGGCTCGCGTGGGTGGTGGGTAAGAACGAAGACATCTGTATGGTAAGGCGGATTGTCGCCCCACCATCCTTTCCATTCTTCGTCCGGCCACGGCCCGCGCACGGGACCGAACATGTTGCGCCCTAAAATCCACGCCCCGAGATTTTCGATTCCGCGTGCTGCGAAGTCGTTGTCGGGGCCCATCGTTCCGTCTTCCTTGCCAAACAACATCGCCCGAAAAGTGCGGGTCGGCACGAACCATTCGTGCAAGGAGGAGCCACCGACGCCGAGGGGATTGTTCCGGTCCTGGTTGGGCCCCGCGCCGAAGCCATCGAGAGAGGTCGAGAAACAACAGACACGCAGCTTTGACACCGAAGCTCTCCGTAAGCTTGAGCAGAAGGCAACTCAACCGGGTTCATGACATCGATTGCGGGCAATAATTTGGAGCGGGCGAAGGGAATCGAACCCTCGTATGCAGCTTGGGAAGCTGCCGTTCTACCATTGAACTACGCCCGCATCGGCGGCGATCTTATCGGATCAGGCCGCCCGCTTACAACATCGGCAACGATCGCGGTTTCGGCCCGCGCGGAAACGCCCGGTCGATGCGCGCAATCTCGTCGGCGCTTAGTTTCAGCTTGCCCGCCGCGGCATTGTCCTCGGCGTGCTCCGGGCTCGAAGCCTTGGGGATCGTGAACAGCATCGGCTGGCGGGTGAGGAAAGCAAGCGCCACCTGGCGCGGGCTCGCGCGATGCTTCGAAGCGATCTCGCCGAGCACCTTGCCGCCCGCAGAATTTGCCGCCGGAAAACTGTCATGCCCGAATGGCGAATAGGCGACGACGGCAATGCCGTTCTGCTCACAGAACGGGATCACTTCGTGCTCGATGGCACGCTGCTGCAAGTGGTAAAGCACCTGATTGCAGGCGATCTTGCCTTTGCCGGTGACGGCGAGCGCCTCACGCAAATCGCCGGCGTCGAAATTGGAAACGCCATAAGAGCCGATCTTGCCCTCGCGTTGCAGCGCCTCGAAGGCCTCGAAGGTTTCCTCCAACGGATGCTCGCCGCGCCAGTGCAGGAGATAACAATCGAGCCGGTCGGTCTTGAGCTTGGCGAGCGATTTCTCGCAGGCGCGTTTGGTGCGCTCGCGCGAAGCGTTGCTCGGCAGCACTTTCGAGACAAGGAAAACTTCGTCGCGGCGGCCTGCGATCGCTTCGCCGATCAGCACCTCGGCGCCGTCATACATTTCAGCGGTGTCGATATGGCTCATGCCGAGATCGAGCCCGCGCCGGAGCGCGGTAATTGCACGCGTGCGGTCGCCCCGCGCGATGTACCAGGTACCCTGGCCGATCACCGACGTTGCAACTTTCAGCGGGCCGAAATGCTTTCGTTCCATGTTGTCGTCACCCCGCTTCCCTATAGCATAATTTGATCGGCGATTCGGAGTGCCTGATGCACTTAAGGCTCGCGCTCATCGCTTTCGGAATGTGCGCCGCAACCGCCGCGGCCGCGCAGGATTTGCCGCCGCCCGGCACCATCGAGCGGATCATTCCGCAACTGCAGGAGCCGCTCGCCGCCGCGCGCATTTCGTTCCGCCCGAAGGAAACGCCGATCGACGCGGCCTGCAACATGCAGCCGTTCGAGATGACGCTTGCACGCGACGACCGCAACAAGCCCCATCAATATTCGGTGCTCCTCAACCCGCAGCGCAGCCGGCCGGCCGTGCCGCGGCAGATGCTCGCGGTCATCAACCGGCTCGCGGTCGATGCCGACGGCGCGGCACGCGCTTATCACCCGGTGGATGTTTACGGCAAAGGCGTTTGCACGCGCCGCAAGAATCGCGACGGCACGGAAGTCTTGCGCGGCGTATGCGCGCTCGACAGCTTCGCCTCGAGCGGCATTCGCATCTTCAACGGCGCCGAGCGCATGCGCTTCCCCAACCCCTCAAAGCAACCGAAGGAAGCGGCCGAGACCGTCGCGAAATGGAAAGATTTCTGGACCCTGATTCGCGAGCGCAAGCTGCCTTCGATCGACTTCAAGGCGATCGGCGGCCCGCTCGCGCCTGAAGGCTACCGGATGTTCTACTGGAAAGAGGAGAAGCTCGCCGCCTTCTTCAAACGCGCCATTATCCCGCATACCCATGACGGCTATCCGTGTTTGCATGGCGAGGGCTCGCGTTACTCCGGTTATTTCATCACCGCGACGACGCTCACCCAGAACAGCAATGTGCGTCCCGACGGCTGTGCGCCGACACGTTATATCGACGCACTCGAAATCCCCTTCTTCGTGTTGCCGGGCGGCAGCATCGGCGCGGCACAGCTCGGCGACATCGTGATCGGCTTTTACAAGAGCGGCCGCACCGAACGGCTCGCCTTCGGCATTGCCGCCGATGCGGGGCCGGTCGAGCAATTCGGCGAAGGCTCGGTTGCTTTCAATCAAATCCTGCTCGGGCAAACCCGAAAGCCAGTTATCAACATCAACGACGTCAACTCATTTCACATTTCCAGCGAGCGGCTAAAAGCCGACAAGGCGACGCTCGCGATCCTCGTGCTCGGCGGCACCAAGCAGCAGCTCAATGGCGATTATTCGCGCGCCAACATCGAGAAGATTGGCCGCGCGGAGCTTGCGCGCTGGAATGGCGGCGGCGCGAACATGACGGCGCGGCTGAACGCTTGCATCGGACGGGCGAAGCCTTAACGTCAAGTCTGCATAAACACGAATGGATACCATGACGCCGCTACCCGATTGGCAGACGCTCACACTTCACGAGCGCAACGCCGCCTACAACAACGGTCTGCATGTCGGCCTTGAATACGCGCAACAAAAACGCGACGAGTGGGCTGCCGCCTCGGAAACCCTGCGCAAACAGCGGCCGCAACATCTCGACCTTGCCTATGGCCCGCGCGAGCGCGCCAAATGGGATCTCTATCCGGCGAGCGATCCGAGCGCGCCCTGTTTCGTGCATATCCACGGCGGCTACTGGCAGCGCGGCAGCAAGGAGGCCTTCGCCTGTCTTGCCGAGGGCGTGCTCGCGCATGGCTGGTCGGCGGCGCTGCCCGGCTACACGCTCGCGCCGGAAGCGAACCTCTCCCAGATCGCTGGCGAAATTCGCGCGGCGCTCGACTGGTTCGCGGAGAGCCGCAAGCAACACGGCATCACGGGCCCGGTTATTCTCACCGGCTGGTCGGCGGGCGGGCATCTTACGTCGTTGTTCGCGGATCATCCCGCCGTCGCGGCGGCACATGCGGTTTCAGGCATCTATGACCTCGCGCATCTGCGGGATTCGCCGCATGTGAACGACGTGATGAAATTTACCGATGAAGAACTGCAAACGCTGTCGCCGCTGCGTCTCAAGCCCGCATCGAAGCGGCTCGATATCAGCTACGGCTCCGCCGAGCTTCCTCACATGATCGCATCGAGCCGCGACTATCACGCCTATCGTGCAGGGCTGCATCTACCGGGCGACCTCATTCCGGTGACGAACGCCAACCACATGACAGTGCTCGACGAATTTCGGAAGCCGGATGGGCGGCTGACGCGCGCAATGCTGCGCCTCGCTAGCGAGCGTTAAGGCTGATACGGCTTGAAGTGCTTTGAGAGTTTCAAGCCCTGCGCCTGGTAGTTCGAGCCGGGCAACTCGCCATAAAGTGTGTTCGGCCGCTCGGTCATCCGCTCATACACGAGACGGCCGACGATCTGGCTGTCTTCGATGATGAACGGCACTTCGCGCGAGCGCACTTCAAGAACGGCACGCGCGCCCCTGCCGCCCGCCGCGGCATGGCCGAAGCCGGGATCGAAGAAACCCGCGTAATGAACGCGAAATTCGCCGACCAAGGGATCGAACGGCACCATCTCGGCGGCGTGGTCCGGCGGAACGTGCACGGCTTCTTTCGACGCAAGAATGTAAAACGCGTCGGGATCGAGCACGAGCGAGCGCGACTTGTGCGCCGGCAACGGCTCCCAGAAATCGAGCACCTCGTAGCCGCCGCGTTTATCGACGTCGATCAAGCCGGTGTGCCGCTTGGCGCGAAAACCTGCGAGGCCCGACACGCCGCCCGAAAGATCGACCGAGACAGCCACCGCGCCCATGCTGAGGTTTGCATTCTCGCTATCGACGAGGCGCTCGCGCGCCTGTAGCGCGGCAAGCTCTTTGGCATCGAGCCGCGCGTCGCCACGCCGGAAACGGATTTGGGCGAGCTTCGAGCCGCGCCGCACGAGAATCGGGAATGTCCGCGGGCTGACCTCGAGATAGAGTTTGCCCTCGTAGCCCGCCGGCACGGAATCGAACGCCGATACGCGATCGCCGAGCACGCGGGTGAAAATATCGAGCCGGCCCGTCGAACTTTTCGGATTGGTCGTCGCGACGAGATCGGCGGGAAGTTTGAAGCTCTCTTCCAGCTCGACGAGATAGACGCAGCCTTGTTCCAGCACTTCGCCGTCGGCATCGAGATCGAACTGATGGAGCGACAAATCCTTCAGCCGTTCGGCAATGCTCGTCTTGGTCGAAGGCAGGAAGCTCGCGCGTACGCGCCAGGCGCGCGCGCCCAGGCGCAAATCTAGGCTCGCGGGCTGCACCTGGCCCGGCTCGAAAGCCCGCCCCGTGATCTCGCCGCGCTCGAACATGCGGACGATTTCCTGCGCGGGCAGGATGCCCTCATGCCGGTCGAGTTTGCGTGCCGCTGCTTCCATAAATTACCTCTATCAAGCCTTAGCGAGCGTACCGCTTGACGCCAAGCGGCTTCGAGGAGTAATCCCCTTCCCGAATTCGTGGTCCATTTGAGCCGGCCGGCTTGCAGCCACGTTAAACAACTCGCTAAAAGGCCGGGGACATGCCGAAACCCGGCCGGGCGTCCCCCGGCAAGGGTTTTTTGCTTTTTGGAGGCTTGTCATGACTACTCTTCCCCGCCCCATTCTCGACCTCAAGGGCCTGCGGCCCGAAACGCGCCTGGTGCATGGCGGCATCCTGCGCTCGCAATTCGGCGAGAACGCGGAGGCGCTCTACCTCACCCAGAGCTATGTCTATGACAGCGCCGAGCAGTGCGAACGCCGCTTCAAGGGCGAGGAAGAAGGCTTCATCTATTCGCGCTATTCGAACCCGACGATCGCGATGTTCGAGGGCAGAATGTGCGCACTCGAAGGCGCAGAATCCGCGCGCGCGACCGCGACCGGCATGGCGGCCGTCACGGCGTCTCTCCTTTGCCAGTTAAAGGCCGGCGATCATGTCGTCGCGGCGAAGGCGTTGTTCGGCTCCTGCCGCTATGTCGTCGAGGAATTGCTGCCGCGCTTCGGTATCGCCGTCGATCTCATCGAAGGCACGGATCTCAATGCGTGGAAGAAAGCCGTCCGCAAGGAAACCAAGGCGTTCTTTCTGGAGAGCCCGACCAACCCGACGCTCGAAATTCTCGACATCGCCGGCATTGCCAAGATCGCCAAACAGGCCGGCGCATGTTTCATCGTCGATAACGTGTTCGCAACGCCCATGTTGCAAAGCCCGTTAGAGCTTGGGGCCGATATTGTCGTTTATTCGGCAACCAAGCACATCGACGGCCAGGGCCGCTGCCTTGGCGGCGTGATTTTATCGTCCAAGCAATTCGTCACCGATCATCTGCAAACATTCTTGCGCCAGACCGGGCCGTCAATTTCGCCGTTCAATGCCTGGGTGCTGTTGAAAGGCATCGAAACGCTGCCGCTGCGCGTCGAGAAGGCGCAATCGAATGCGGCAAAGCTCGCCGATTTCCTTGCAACGAACAAACAGATCAAGAAAGTGATCTATCCGTTCCGCAAGGATCATCCGCAATACGAACTCGCGAAGAAGCAGATGAAGGGCGGCGGCACCATGCTCGCCTTCGAAATCGACGGCGGCAAGGACGCGGCGTTTCGTTTCGAAAACGCCGTGCAGCTCATCCGCATCTCGAACAATCTTGGCGACGCGAAGTCGCTCATCACGCATCCTGCGACAACCACGCACCAGCGTTTCACGCCGGAAGCGCGCACGGGGATGGGGATTAGCGACGGTCTCCTGCGCATTTCCGTCGGGCTCGAGCACACCGACGATCTCATCGAGGATTTGCAGCGCGGCCTGAAGGCGATCTGAAGTTATGCATTGCGTCGCGGCACGGAAACGGCTTCACTTGCGTCATGTACCGTGCCGTCACCCGCGATATTCAGGTTACCGTCACGCCGTCATATCTTGCCGATAAGTCTTCGGCGGAACATGCGCGGTTCTTCTGGGCTTACAAGATCGAGATCGTCAATCTCGGCAAGGTCACGGTGCAGCTCAAGACTCGCCACTGGCGCATCACCGATGCCCATGGCCGGGTGCAGGAAGTCCGCGGTCCTGGCGTCGTCGGCGAACAACCGGTGCTGGAACCGGGCGGTCGGTTCGAATACACGAGCGGCGTGCCGCTGACCACCGCGACCGGCATGATGACCGGCTCCTATCAAATGGAAGCTGACACCGGCGAAGTTTTCGACGTCGAGGTCCCCGGCTTCTCCCTCGACAGCCCACATAACAGATTAGTTTTACACTAGTTTTTCGTTTCGCGGCCGAACATGGAACCGCTCTCCCGTTTCGGAGTTGAGGGCGTATGTTCTCGATGAAAACAGCATCTAAAACCGGCCAGAAAATGCTCCTGCTCGTTGGCGACAACGAGTGGAGCGCGATCGGTTATTATGACAAACGGCTTGGTTGGGTTGCCGAGAAACATCTCGCCGGAAGCAAAGCGAGCATCATCAAGGTGAAGCCTGTGGGCTGGGAGCCGCTCAAGAGCGTGGCTTAGTGCCCTGCGCCAACCCGATCTCTTCAGGTTTGAAATGATATCGCTTCCCGCAGAATTCGCACTTCACTCGGACATGGCCGTCTTCAACCATGCTCTCGCGTTCTTCAGCGGAAAAATTCTTCAGAATGGTGCGGAGGCGGTCGATCGAGCAGCGGCACTCGGCGGAAACTTTGCGGGCACCGAATACTTTTACGCCGCGCTCATGAAACAGGCGCCAGAGCAGCTGTTCGCTCGATAATGCGGGATCGACAAGCTCGACATCCTCGACGGTCGCGATCAGCGACTGGGATTCGACCCAGGCATCATCGGGTGTGACTTCATGATGCGAGGTTCCTTCGGGTGAATCGCCCGGATTGAGGTCGGCCTGACGGGCGCGCGCCGCTTCGCGCGGCAGAAACTGCAGCAAAACTCCGCCCGCGCGCCATCGGGAGTTTTCCTTCGCCTGCATCTCCTCGGCGACCGCAAGCCGGACGCGGGTCGGGATTTGCTCCGACTGCGCGAAATACTGATGCGCCGCGTCTTCGAGATTACCCCCCTCAAGCGCGACGATACCCTGATAGCGATTGACGTCGCCGGGGTGCTCGATGGTCATGGCAAGATGGCCGCGGCCCATCAATTCGCCGGCGTCATAGCGCTCGCCCAGCGCCGCTACCCGATCGGCATCGAAATTGGCATAGGCGCGCATTTTCCCCGGCGCCTGAATATCGACGACGATCATCGACACCGGCCCGTCGGTCTGCGTCTGCAAAGTGAAACGGCCTTCAAACTCCAGCGAGGACGCGAGCAGCGCGGCAAGCGCCGTAGCTTCCGCGACAAGCCGCGAGACGAGGTTGGGATAGCCGTGATCGGCGAGAAGATCGTCGAGCGCATGGCCGAGCCGCACGACGCGGCCGCGCACATCGAGCGCCTCGACGGCGAACGGCAGCACGGCATCGTCTTCCAGGTTCTGTTGCGGGCGGCGTTCGGGCGCGTTCACGGTATCTCCGGCGATTAGATGAAGCATTCGTGTGGGCGTTCAAATGCCCCCTGCCGGCATATAGTTCAAATTACGTCCGCCTCAAGACGCTTCAGATCAAGACGCTTCGGGCTCAGGAACGCTTCAGGTTCAAGACGCTTCAGGTTCAAGGCACCAGGCGAGAATGCCCTTCTGCGCGTGCAGGCGGTTCTCGGCTTCGTCGAACACCACCGACTGCGGCCCGTCGATCACTTCATCAGTGACCTCCTCGCCGCGATGCGCCGGCAGGCAATGCATGAAGATGGCGTCCTTCTTGGCGAGCCGCATCAGCGAAGCGTTGACCTGATAGGGCTTGAAGACGTTGTGGCGCTTCTTGCCGTCCTTGTCGCCCATCGACACCCAGACATCGGTGACGATGCAGTCGGCGTTGGCGGCGGCTTCCTCGGGATCGCTCATGAACTGAATGACGGCGCCCGACTGCTTGGCCCATTCGCGCAGCGCAGGCTTCGGCCCATGCTGCTTCGGGGTCGCGACGCGCAGCGAAAAATCGAAGCGCGCGGCGGCATGCACCCACGAGGCGAGCACGTTGTTGGCGTCCCCGGTCCAGGCAACGGTGCGGCCGCGGATCGAGCCCTTGCGCTCCTCGAACGTGAAGACATCGGCCATCACCTGGCAGGGATGCGAGAGCTTGGTCAGGCCGTTGATGACCGGCACGGTGGCGTATTGCGCAAGCTCCGCGGTCACCTTGTGATCGAGGGTGCGGATCATGATGATGTCGACATAGCGCGACAGCACGCGCGCCGTATCCGCGACGCTCTCGCCGTGGCCGAGCTGCATCTCGTCGCCGGTAAGATTGATGACGTTGCCGCCCAGTTCGCGCATCGCGACATCGAACGAAACGCGGGTGCGCGTCGAAGGCTTGTCGAAAATCGTCGCGAGCGTGCGGCCCTCGAGCGGCTTCTTCTGCGGCAGCGCGAGCGAGCGGCGGCTTTTCTTGAAGGTGCGCGCAAGTTCGATCATCCGCCGCAATTCCTTCGACGGAATCTCGGAAATATCGAGAAAATGCTTCACTGCAGGCGTCGTCATCAGGCCGCTCCCCGCGCCGCGGCGCCGGGCGCCGCAGCCTTCTGTGCTGCGGCCACCCTGGTGCAGGCCGCATCCAATTTCTTGATCGCTTCGGCGATTTCGGTTTCGCCGATGATGAGCGGCGGCAGGAGCCGCACGACATTTTCGCCGGCGGCTGCCGTCAGCAGCCCCTCGTCGCGCGCCGCGACGATGACGTCGGCTTGCGGCGCGACGCAGCGAATGCCGATCAGCAAACCTTCGCCGCGGATCTCGGCGATCACCGACGGATGTCTGTCCTTGAGTTCTGCGAGCCGCTGCTTGATGCGCAGGCCGCTTTCGCGGACATGCTCGAGAAAGCCCGGCGCAAGAATGACGTCGAGCACGGCGTTGCCGACCGCGGTCGCCAGCGGATTGCCGCCGAAGGTCGAGCCGTGCGTGCCGGCGGTCATGCCCTTGGCGGCTTCCGCCGTCGCCAGCGTCGCGCCGAGCGGGAAACCGCCGCCGATGCCTTTCGCCGTGCCGAGCACGTCGGGCTCGATTCCGGCCCACTCGTAAGCGAACAATTTTCCGGTGCGGCCCATGCCGGTCTGCACTTCATCGAGCACGAGCAGCAAACCGTGCTGATCGCACAGCTCGCGCAGGCCGCGCAGGAAAGATGGCGGCGGCACGCGCACGCCGCTCTCGCCCTGCACGGGCTCAACAAGAATCGCAGCGGTCTCTTTGGTGATCGCTTTCTTCGCGGCTTCAAGATCGCCGTAAGGAACGTGATCGAAACCCGCGAGCGGTTCGCCAAAACCGTCGAGATATTTCTTGGCGCCGGCGGCCGACAGCGTTGCGAGCGTGCGGCCGTGAAAGGCGCTCTCGAACGCGATGATGCGTGTGCGCTCCGGATTGCCGGAGACGGCGTGATATTTGCGCGCGGTCTTGATCGCGCCTTCCATCGCCTCGGCGCCGGAGTTCGAGAAGAACACGGTGTCGGCGAACGAGGCTTCGACGAGACGCGCAGCCAATCGCTCGGCTTCGGGAATGCGAAACAGATTGGAGACGTGCCAGACCTTCTGCGCCTGATCGGTGAGCGCCTTCACCAACACCGGATGCGCATGGCCGAGCGCATTCACGGCGACGCCGCCGGAGAAATCGAGATACTGCTTGCCGTCGGTCGAGGTCAGCCAAGCGCCCTCGCCCCGCTCGAAGGCGAGGTCGGCGCGCGCATACGTTGGCATCAACGGGGTAATCAAGGTGCCTCTCCGCGCTGCGGACTCTTTGCCGCAGCAAATGAAACGTGCCGCCCGGAGGTGCGGGCGGCACTTTTGGCAATGTATGTCAAAGACTTGCGCTAATCAACTTGATGATGGTGCGGCGCGTGCGCGGCGGTTCCGCGCCGGAAAGCCCCGGTATCTCTTCGGTTTCCGGGGGAAAACCGCGCGCAAATTGGGGAAAAGGCCCGTCATTTCGCGCGGACTCTTGAATCGCCGAGTCTGCCTATTGTAGCGTTCTTCTTGTCGAGCACGACATCTCGTGCGGCCAAAATTCCTAAGCGTGGCGTAGCCATCACCTGAGTTGGAGCGGGTTCAGCCCCGATTCCGGCCACCCGGAGGGATTCTGCCGATGACGCGAGCGGAAATCGATGCGGGGAACTCAAAGGGAGCGTCGGCCATGACGATCAACTGGACGGATGAACGGGTCGAGATGCTGAAGAAGCTGTGGGCGGACGGGCTGTCAGCCAGCCAGATCGCCGGCGAGCTTGGCGGCGTCACCAGGAACGCCGTCATCGGCAAGGTGCATCGCCTCGGCCTCTCGGGACGCGCCAAGAGCCCGTCCTCGGCCGTGCCGCGGCAACGCAAGGTGCGCACGGCGACGATGCGCCCGCGCATGCGCTTTGCCGGCAACACCGCGCTCGCGCCGCAATTCGACGTCGATTACGAGCCGGAAGCCGATCCCATCGCCAATATTGTGCCGATGGGGCCGCGCGTCTCGATCACCCAGCTTTCGGAAGCGACCTGCCGCTGGCCGTTCGGCGATCCGACCTCGGAGGAGTTCGCCTATTGCGGCTCGCAGGTCAAAACCGGCGCGCCCTATTGCCCCTATCACGCGCGCGTCGCCTACCAGCCGCTCGCCGACCGCCGCCGCGAACGGCGCGCTGCGCGCTAAGCAACGCTTTCAATTGCAGCGTGACCCCGGAAAGCGGATTTCGCTTTTCGGGGTTATGTTTTTTACCGAGGTGCAGCTTTTTTTCGAAAAGCGCGAACCGCTTTTCGGATTGGCCCAATAACTCGACCGGAAAATTCAGCCAGAATTATTCGGCGCGTTCGGCGAAGCGCTCGTTGAACGCATAGCCCGCGCCGCGCACGGTGCGGATCGGGTCGGCTTCGCGGCCGCGCGACAGCGCCTTGCGCAAGCGGCCGACATGAACGTCAACCGTGCGCTCGTCGATATAGACGTCGCGGCCCCAGATGCCGTCGAGCAATTGCTCGCGCGAATAGACGCGGCCCGGCGTCATCATCAGGAATTCGAGCAGGCGAAATTCGGTCGGGCCAAGATCGATGTCACGGCCGGCGCGAAAAACACGCTTCTTGTCGCGATCGATCTCGATCTCGCCGGCTTTCAGCGAAGTTGCGACATGCTCGGGCTTGGCGCGGCGCAGGAGCGCCTGCACGCGTGCGATCAGCTCAGGCACCGAGAAGGGCTTGACCACATAATCGTCGGCGCCGGTCGAAAGGCCGCGCACGCGCTCGGCTTCCTCGCCGCGCGCGGTGAGAATGATGATCGGCAGCATCGCCGTCTCGGGCCGCGCCCGCAGCCGGCGCGTCAGCTCGATGCCCGAAAGGCCCGGCAGCATCCAGTCGAGGATGGCGAGATCCGGGGTGTGCTCCTTGAGCCGGAGATCCGCGTCGTCGCCGCGTCCGGCGGTCTCGACGTCGTAGCCCGCTTTCTCGAGGTTGTAGCGAAGCAGCGTCGCCAATGCCTCTTCATCTTCGGCGATCAGAATGCGCGGCTTCATGCGGAAGGGGCCGTTCAACGTGATAATCCGAACTTCTTGTTGAGATTATCAGGCAACAGGCTTTCTTCCACAACCGGCTCGCCGACGACGAGATAATGCACGGTTTCGGCGATGTTCTGGGCATGATCGCCGATACGCTCGAGGTTCTTGGCGGCGAACAGAAGATGCGTGCAAAGCGTGATGCTGCGCGGATCTTCCATCATGTAGGTCAGAAGCTCGCGGAACAGCGAAGTGTAGATCGCGTCGATATCGCCGTCGCGGCGCCAGACCGCGAGCGCCTTCTGGTCGTCGCGGCTGGTATAGGCATCGAGCACGGCGGTGAGCTGCTCGATGGCAAGCTCGCTCATGTGCTCGACGCCGCGCAGCTGCTTCTGGGCCATGAACTCGCCGTCGATGGCGAGCACGCGCTTGGCGGTGTTCTTGGCGTGGTCGGCGATGCGCTCGAGGTCGATGGCGACGCGGATCGAGGAGATCACCTCGCGCAGGTCGTCGGCGATCGGCTGCCGCAGCGCAAGCATGGTGACGGCGGCGTTCTCGATCTCGTGCTGAAGCGCGTTCACCTTGCGGTCGCCGATGATCACTCTTTCGGCGAGCGCGACGTCGCGCCTGAGGAGCGCGGTCGTCGAATCGGAAACGAGCCGTTCGACCTGGCCGCCCATCTCGGCGATCTTGCGGCCGAGTTCACGGAGTTCGTTTTCGTAGGAGGCAACGATATGCTGGGTCATCATGATTTAAATCCTCAACCGAAGCGCCCGGTGATGTAGTCGAGGGTGCGCTTGTCTTTCGGGTTCGAGAACATCTGGCTGGTCTGACCTTCCTCGATCAGCTTGCCCAGATAGAAGAAGGCCGTGCGGTCGGCGACGCGCGCCGCCTGCTGCATGTTGTGGGTGACGATGATGATGGTGAAGTCGCGCTTCAGCTCGTCGATCAATTGCTCGACCTTGGCGGTCGAGATCGGGTCGAGCGCCGAGGTCGGCTCGTCGAGCAGGATGACCTCGGGCTTCACGGCGATGGTGCGGGCGATGCAGAGACGCTGCTGCTGACCGCCGGAAAGACCGAGCGCCGATGTGCCGACGCGGTCCTTCACTTCGTCCCATAGCGCGGCGCGCGTTAAAGCGCGCTCGACGCGTTCGTCCATCTCGCTGCGCGAGAGATTCTCATAAAGCCGCACGCCGAAGGCGATGTTCTCGTAAATCGTCATCGGGAACGGCGTCGGCTTCTGAAACACCATGCCGACCTTGGCGCGCAAGAGGTTCGGATCCTGGCCGGCGTCGAGGATATTTTCGCCGTCGAGCCACACCTCGCCCTCAGCGCGCTGGTTCGGGTAAAGCGCGTAGATGCGGTTGAGGATGCGGAGCAAGGTCGACTTGCCGCAGCCCGACGGCCCGATCAGCGCCGTAACCTGGCGCTCGTAGGCGGTCAGATGAATGTTCTCCAGCGCCTTGTTGTCGCCGTAGAAGAACGAGAGATCGCGGATCGCGACCTTCTCGCGCGTCGCGGGATTTTCGACCGGTGCGCGCAGGGTGGTGATGGCATTCATCGTTCAACTCCTTTTACGGTCACGGCGCGGGCGAGGATCGAGAGGCTCAGCACGGCGGCGGTGATGATCAGCGCGCCGGTCCAGGCGAGCCGCTGCCAGTCTTCGTAGGGCGAAAGCGCGAACTGGAAGATGACGACCGGCAGGCTCGGCATCGGCGCGTTGAGATTGACGCTCCAGAACTGATTGTTGAGCGCGGTAAACAGCAGCGGCGCGGTTTCGCCCGAGATGCGGGCGATGGCGAGGAGAATGCCGGTGATGATGCCGGCGCGCGCGGCGCGATAAATCACCCGCGAGATCAGGAAGAAGCGCGGTGCACCGAGCGCGGCGGCAGCTTCGCGCATCGTGTTCGGCACGAGAAGCAGCATGTCTTCGGTGGTACGGACGACGACCGGGATCACGATCACCGCGAGTGCGAGCGAACCCGCGAGCCCCGAGAAGTGGCCCATCGGCACGACGACGATTTCGTAGACAAAGAGACCGACGATGATCGACGGCGCCGACAGAAGAATGTCGTTGATGAAGCGCACGACGAAGGTGAGCTTCGCGTAGCGGCCGTATTCGGCCATGTAGGTGCCGGCGAGGACGCCGACCGGCGTGCCGATGGCGACGGCAAGCACCGTCATCACCAGGCTGCCGGCGATCGCGTTCAGGAGGCCGCCGGCGCTGCCGGGCGGCGGCGTCATCTGCGTGAAGACATCGATCGACAGGCCCGCGAGCCCGTTCCAGATCAGCGTGCCGAGGATCAGCACGAGCCAGAACAACCCGAAGGCGGCGGCGCCAACCGAGAGGCCGAGCCAGATGCGGTTCTTGGTAAGGCGGCGGGCGTAGATACCGGTGCTCATGGCGCTACCTCGTCTTCACTTCCATGCGGGCGAGCATGTAACGGGCGGCCGCCAGCACGATGAAGGTAATGACAAACAGGATGAGGCCGAGCGCGATCAGCGCCGAAGTGTAAATGTCGCCGACCGCTTCGGTGAATTCGTTGGCGATCGTCGCCGAAATCGTGGTGCCCGGCGCGAGCACCGAGGCCGCGATCTTGTGGGCGTTGCCGATGACGAAGGTGACGGCCATCGTCTCGCCGAGCGCGCGGCCGAGGCCGAGCATCACGCCGCCCAGCACGCCGGCGCGGCTATAGGGCAGCACGACGTTCCAGATCACTTCCCAGGTCGTCGCGCCGAGCGCGTAGGTCGACTCTTTCAGCACGCTCGGCGTCGTCTCGAAGACGTCGCGCGAGATCGAGCTGATGAACGGGATCACCATGATCGCGAGGATCAGGCCCGCGGTGAACACGCCGATGCCGTAAGGCGGACCGGCGAAAATATTGCTGAGGAACGGCACGCTGGAGAACGTGCCGATGATCGCAGGCTGAATGTGCTGTTGCAGGAAGGGCGCGAACACGAACAGGCCCCAGATGCCGTAAATGATGCTCGGGATGCCCGCGAGAAGCTCGATCGCGATCGCAATGGGCTTTCGCAAAAATGCCGGGCAAAGCTCGGTGATGAAGATTGCGATGCCGATGCCGACCGGCACAGCGATGCCCATGGCGATCAGCGAGGTGACGATGGTTCCGTAAACCGGCGCCATCGCGCCGAATTTTTCGGTAACCGGATTCCAGCTCTGGGTGGTGAGAAAGTCGAGGCCGAACGTCGTGAACGCGGGGACCGAACCGATAATGAGCGAAAGAAAAACGCCGAACAGGATCGAAAGAACCAGAAGGGCGGCGGCGAAGGTCAGGTTCTTGAAGAACATATCCTTGACGATGAATCGCTTGAGACTCGTTGAGCGTTCCTGAAAGGCCGCTGCCTCAAGCGTCAAAATCGCCATGGTACTTCACCTCAAACCTGCTGCCTTTTGTCGTAATGGGGAGACCGGCGGCAGAGCCGATCTCCCCTTTTTTGTACGAACGCTACGCAACCGTACGCGTCAGTCTCACATCGTGCCGGCGAAGATCGGCTTGCCGGCTTCGTCTTTGACTTCCTTGACCCAGGTCGTCTCGATCAGCTTCTTGATGTTCGAAGGCATCGGGACGTAGTCGAGGTCGGAAGCGGCCTTGTCGCCGTTCTTGTAGGCCCAGGCGAAGAACTTGAGGGCTTCACCGGCAGCGGCGGCATCCTTCGGCTGCTTCGGCAGCAGGATGAAGGTCGCACCCGCGATCGGCCACGCACCCGCGCCCGGCTCGTCGGTCAGGATCATGTAGAAGCCCGGCGCGTTCGCCCAGTCGGCGGCGGCGGCGGCGGCCTGGATGGCTTCACCCGTCGCGGCGACGGACTTGCCTTCCTTGTTGATCAGCTTGACGGTCGTCAGCTTGTTCTGCTTCGCGTAGGCCGTCTCGACGTAGCCGATCGAACCCTTGGTCTGCATCACGTTGTTGGCGACGCCTTCGTTGCCCTTGGCACCGATGCCGCCCGGCCATTCGACCGACGTGTTGTTACCGACCTTCGATTTCCAGTCGCCGCTCACCTTCGAGAGATAGTTGGTGAAGATGAAGGTGGTGCCCGATCCGTCGGAGCGGTGCACGATGGCAATCGCCTGCGAGGGGAGCTTCGCGCTCGGATTGAGCTTCTGGATGGCCGGGTCGTTCCACTGCTTGATCTCGCCGAGGAAGATCTTGGCGAGCGTCTGGCCATCAAGGGTAATGTCGTTCGAGGCAATGCCGTCGATATTGACGACCGGCACGATACCGCCCATCACCGTCGGGAACTGGATCAGGCCGTCCTTCTGGAGCTGCTCGGCCTTGAGCGGCATGTCCGAAGCGCCGAACGTCACGGTGCGGGCCTGGATCTGCTTGATGCCGCCGCCCGAACCGATCGACTGATAGTTAAGACCGACGTTGGTCTCTTTCTTATAAACATCCGCCCACTTCGCGTAGATCGGATAGGGGAAGGTCGCGCCGGCACCGGAGATGTCGGCTGCGCGCGTCTCACCCGCGAGCATCACGCCCGCGATCACAAAAGCTGCTGAGAAGAGCAAGCTCGAAAGCTTCATTTTCGCTGTCCTAGGTTGGTTCTGTGTGTTCATGCGTCCGTGACCTAGGCCCCACGGACAACGGTTCTATGAAGACTGAGTGACAGCCGGATGACAATTTAAGCGACTGTTATCGCTTGCTTTTCAGGCGCTCAGCGGAATCCGCGCTGTGAACAAAGCGCCTTCGCCGGGTTTGCTTTCGATCGTCAAACGACCCCGATGCCGGGCGAGAATATGTTTCACGAGCGCAAGCCCAAGGCCCGTGCCGCCCTGCTGGCGGCTGCGCTCGGTATCGACACGATAGAAGCGCTCGGTGAGCCGCGGGAGGTGTTCGGGTGCGATGCCGGGACCAAAATCGCGCACGCCGATCAGCGCCTCGCCCGCCTCGGCGCGCAACGTGACTTCGACGCGCTTGCCGGACGCACCGTATTTGAGCGCGTTCTCGATGAGGTTCTCGACGACGCGCAGCAGTTCGTCGCGGTCGCCGCGCACCTCCAGCGATTGCCCCTCGCGCCTGATGTCGATGGCAATGCCCTGCTCCTTGGCAAGCGGCGACAGAAGGTCGCGCGCCGTATCGACGACCCCGGCAAGGTCGATCACCAGTTGCGGCTGCAAGTGCAGGCTGAGCTCGATGCGCGAGAGCGACATCAGATCGTCGATCAACCGGGCCATGCGCTTGGCCTGATCGTTCATGATGCCGAGGAATTTTTCGCGCGCGGCCGGGTCGTCCTTGGCCGGGCCTTGCAGCGTTTCGATGAAGCCCGAAAGCGACGCGAGCGGCGTTCGCAATTCGTGACTGGCGTTCGCGACGAAATCGGCGCGCATGCGCTCGACGCGGCGCTCCTGCGTGCGGTCACGGAAGGCCAGGAGAAAGAGCTTCGGCCGTTCATGACCGAACACGACCGGCGTCACATGCACATCGAGCGAGCGTTCGACCGGCAGACGCTCCTCGATCTCGAAGTTCTGGGCGTCGCCGGCGGCGGCTTTAGCGAGCGCCTCGATGATGCGCGGGTTGCGGGTCGTGAGCGAAATCGCTTCGTTGACGCGCAGCCGGCCGAACAGGCCGGCGGCGGCGACATTGCCGGCGATCAGGCGGCGGCCGTCATCGACGAGCAAAGCGGGTTCGGGCAACGCTTCGACGATCGCCGCGAGCGGCGTACCGGCATTCCCCGTTTCGCTCGAGAGGCTCGGCGTGCGCGCGGCGCTGCCGGCGACGGTGCGCAAGCGATAACCGACCGCAAGCAGAGTCGCGAGGATCGCGATCGCCGGCAGTGCGACGACAGGATGTATCCAGCCGATCGCCGCCGTGACGATCACGGCGAGCAGCGCGAGCGCGAGCCACCAGCGGCCGCTGCGCGGCGGCGGCAACGGGGTGCTTTCGGGAACGCTGTGGTCGGGCCCGGTGCTCATTCCCTCCCTCCTAGCGCGGCGGCGCGTCACTCGCCAATCAAGCCTGTGAAAGACCGATGAATGACCACAAGCCGTTCGCGCTCCTTGCCGGATTACCGGCTTGCCAGCCGGTGCGAAGCATGAGACGAGGACAACAGGAGTTGCGATCGGGGGGTTGCGACCGGAGCATCATGATGCGGTTTTTGCGCACGCTTTGCAGTTCCAGCGCTTTCTCTTCCCGCCTGAGCTTTTCCTGCGCCGTCATTGCCGTTAGCGGCATCCTGAGCCTCGGCCGCGCGGCGGCCGAGCCGGTCCCGCTGCCGACCACCGATTTCGAGGCGACGGCGACGACGCTCGGCGGCGCGACGATGATCATGCATCATTCGGGCGACAAGGCGCGGGTCGAGATGGATGTCGGCATCACCATCACCGGCATCATGGATCTCAAGACGCGCAAGATGTTCATGATCGGCGCGATCCCCGGCATGTCCAACATGGCCGTCGAAGTCGGCATCGGCGATGCGAGCTACGGCCAGGTCTACGGCAACGGCAAGCGCGTCGGCGAGGACACCGTGGCCGGCGAGCCGTGCCAGTTGTGGCAAATGGACTCTGCCAAGGCGGGCCACGACAATAAATATACCGACGGGCCGGTGATTGTTTGCCTCTCGCAGGATCACATTCCGCTGCGCACCCAGGCGACGATCGACGGCAAGCTCAAGACCGTCACCGAAATCACGCAACTGAAGCGGGTCAAGCAGGACCCGTCGCTATTCGTGATGCCGAAGGATGTGAAGGTGATGAAGATGCCGAAGGGTGTCGGCGAAAGCATCGCGGCCGGCGCGCTCGGGCTCGGCAAATAGGTTTTACCCAACGCAGTTCTAGCTGATCGTGCGGGTCTTCTTGCGCGCGAGCTTGGCGCGGCGCTTGCGCGGCTTCGGGGCCGGCTCGTGATGGAAGATTTCGGCGTCGGCGATTTTTTCGGCGACCGGCTTGAGATCCAGAATGAATTCGCGGATGCCGAGGATGGTCAGCGAAATCGCGAACGGCACGATGTAATAATAGAGACGGAACAAAAGCAGCGCGCCGAGCACGCTTTCCTTCGCGAAGGGCGTGTGGGCGTGGCGGTGATAATGCAGCAGCGCCACGAGCATCGCGGCGTCGAAGACGCCGAGGCCGCCGGGCGAGGAACTCGCAAAGCCGAGCAGCGTCGCGCAGACGAAGATCACCGACAGCGATACGAAATCGATGTGTTCCGATGCCGGCATCAGAACATACATCGCAGCGGCGCAGCACATAAGATCGACGACGCCGATAGCGATCTGCACGAGCGTCAGGCGGCAGCTCGGCAGCGTGACGTTGAGCTTGCCCTGATCGATGCCGACGGTGCGCGGCTTGATGCCGACCCACAGCACATAAAGAACGAGGCCGGTCAGCGCGGTGATGCCGATGATGCGGTTGATGGCGGGCGGCAACTGGTCGATCGCCGTTGCGGCTTCAGGCTCGATCACCATGCCGACGCCGAGCACCGCGATATTGCCGAGCCAGAAGGTAAGACCCGCGATGACGCAGATCTTGGCGATATCGATCACCGTCAGGCCGTAGAGCGAATAGATGCGATAGCGCACCGCGCCGCCGGAAAGCGCGGTGAAGCCGACGTTATGGCCGATCGAATAGCTGGTGAAACCGGCAAGCGCAGCGATGCGATAGGGTATGTTTTTCTTGCCGATCGTCTGCAGTGCGAAATAATCGTAGAAGGTCAGCGTGAAATAACCCGCAGCGACGAAAACGCCGGCCAGGATCAGCGCATGCGGCGGCGTGCGGCGCAGCGCGCCATAGACCTTGGCGGGCTCGAGATCGTGCAGGATGTTGTAGAGGACAGTGCAGGCGATCGCGACCAGCGTGAGGCCGATGGCGATGCCGACATAATGCCAGTTGACCTTCTCGCGCAGGAAACGAACGAGGGATTTAAAGAACATGGAGCGGGCGTTTCCGGCCAGTGTTTGCAACGGTATCTTGAGAGCGGCCGCTTGAGGATAGCCGGAGGATCGTTCCCCCGTCACGTTCGGGGCAGCCTCATTGATATATGGAATTGATGAAACAAATCTAGCCCTCATTAAGGCGGGCAAGGTATTGCGCCATTGAGCGATTTTGCCGTGCGGTCACAAATGCCATTTCCGAATCTCCTGCCGCCGCATAAGCTCGCGGCGGGGATCGATCGGGCGCGCTCATGAGCGAAATCATCAACGCGTTTCTTCTTGTGTTTGCGGCATTGTTTCCGGTCGTGAACCCGCTTGGCGGCGCGCCGATTTTCCTCAGCCTCACATCCGGCAGCTCTGAATCCGAACGCAACCGGCTGGCGCGCGGCGTTGCATTCAACGGCTTCTGGTTGCTGCTCGGCTCGCTATTGCTGGGGTCGGAAATCCTCGAATTCTTCGGCATCACGATTCCGGTCGTGCGCGTCGCGGGCGGGCTGCTGGTCACGGCGATGGGCTGGAAGCTCCTGAACGAAGGCACGGTGGCGCCCGAACGCGAAGCCGTCCGCAAGGAAACCAAGAAAAGCGAGATCAACGACAGCTTTTATCCGCTGACGCTGCCGCTCACCGTCGGACCCGGCTCGATCTCGGTCGCGCTTACCATCGGCAGCCACCGCCCGGCCGGACAATCGCCGGAATACGCGCTGATCGCCGCGGCAATCCTCGGGCTCGCCGCCGTCGCGCTGTCGATTTACGTCTGCTACCGCTTCGCGGCGCCGCTCGCGAAATTCCTCGGCAAGGTGGGCATCAACGTGCTGGTGCGGCTCTCGGCCTTCATCCTGGTCTGCATCGGCATCCAGATCGCCTGGAGCGGCGTCAGCGCCCTGCTCGCGACGCTCGGACAGCCCGCATAAAATTATTCTCCAAAACTATTTTTAGGCGTCGAGATCGGGGCGATGCAGCCGCTCGCCCTTCATCAGCATCACGCCCCGCGACGACGCCATGCCAAGCTCAAGGCTCTGCGCGACACGCCGCGCCCGCTCGATGAAATGCATCGCCGCTTTCGGCGAACAAACTTTGTTGGCGGTATCCTCGAAAAGTTCGAGCCAGCGATCGAAATGGCGGCCGTCGGCCGGCAGCGGCTGATGCTTCTGCATCGGCTGGCCGTGATAGGTGCCGGTCATCAGCGCGACCGACGACCAGAAGCTGCACATCTGCGCGAGATGCTTGTCCCAGTCGGCGACATGATTGTTGAAGATCGGGCCGATCACCGGATCCTTGCGCACACGCGCATAGAAGGAGTGCACCAGCTGATGAATCAGCGCTTCGTCAATGCCGGTTTCCGCCTGAATCTCTTTCGTCATCGCGGCGCGGCGCTCGGAGGTCAGTTGGGTGTAGCTCATCGATTCCATTCCATCCAATTCATCGCTTCAGATATTCGACAAGCACCCTCGCCTGATTGTGCTCTTCGTCGTGCGCGCCGTAGAGCAGCGTTACGCGCGGCACTTTCAGCTCCGCCCGCAACGCCTTCACCGCGTCCTTATTGGCCTTGAGTTCGGCACGGTAACGGCGGCGAAATTCCGTCCAGCGTTCGGGGTCGTGACCGAACCATTTGCGCAGTTCGGTGCTCGGCGCGATGTCCTTCAGCCATAGATCGATCGCGGCCTTTTGCTTGCTGAGGCCGCGCGGCCACAGCCGATCGACAAGAATGCGTAACCCGTCGGTTTTGGCGGGCTTCTCGTAAACGCGCTTGATCGCAAGCTTGGCCGGCATCGTGTCCCGATCTTAAAGAGGTATTCTTTATATATCTTATTCCTCGTATTGCCAAACTACGGGAAAACCCTGCCCGCAGGTTTTCAAATAAGACGCCCGCGGCGACTAACGGCGCCTCGAAGCGCAGCTTCACCGGTATTTTCGCGACGGAATACGTGCGAGCAACAAGCCGATAAAAATTACACGGCTATTGAACTGCTTTGGAACGATTAAGGATATTGCCCGATCGCTGTGCGAGCGCGCGCAGTTGTCCTGTCATTCGGAGCCAATCCGCAACATACCGGCACGGGTTGAAAGCCGTGGCGGGAGCGGGTGATGGGTCTGGAATTGTTGCTGGTGGCGGCGAGCGCGGTATTCGGATTCGTCATCGGCATATGGGTTAAACGGTTCGCGCTCGAACTCGTTTCGCTCGCCGTCGCTTTCTCGGTCGCGATCGTTCTTCAACGCAACGGCTTCGGATTCAAAGATGGCGCACTTCCGCTGATCGGCTCGCTGCTCTTTAGTCAGATCGCTTATCTCGCCGGAATGCTCATCCGCTCGCGCGCGAAACTCAGAACGCTCCTAGAAGGCGAAGTACTGGACAATGGACCAGACAGCCCCGGCAAGAGCGATATCGGCAACGATCAGGAGAAGCACGATTAGCGCCCAGCGCGAACCGCCGCGCCGAGGACGCGATGCGTAGGCGATGGCGCGCCGCTGCCGAAATGGCGCACGCAACCACGGGCCCGAAAGGCGGGCTGTCCCGCTTTGAAGCATCGCCTGTATCGTCATGAGCCAATTTCCTCGCTCGGCACTTGCCTGGGATCGGTCTTTGCAAGCCCGAGGCCAC
>DATMGD010000016.1:0-19600 GCA_035555855.1 Xanthobacteraceae bacterium | reverse complement strand
ATGGCGACGCTTGCGGTGCTCGCACAAGACGGAAGCGATACAGGTGTCGTGCTGACGACGGTGAATGCGCTTTTGCAGCGCGTTCCGGCGCGCGATGCGATTGGCGCGCAATCCGTCGTCATGAAGGCCGGCAGCGTCCGGCCGATGGACGGTATCGTCCGCTGGCTTGAGATGAACGGTTTCTCGCGTACTTCGACCGTGCGCGATGTCGGTGAATACGCCGTGCGCGGCGGCATTCTCGATCTCTACGTACCAGGTACGCCTGCGCCGGTTCGGCTCGATTTTTTCGGCGACACGCTGGAGACGATCAAGAGCTTCGATCCCGAAACCCAGCGCAGCGCAGCAACGCTTGCTTCGCTCGATCTCGTGCCGCTCAGCGAAGTGCAACTGACCGACGAGACGGTGCGGCGCTTCCGGCTGAACTATGCCACTGAATTCGGCGGCCAGACCCGTGACGATGCGCTTTACGACGCGGTGAGCGAGAAACGCCGGTATCCGGGAATGGAACACTGGTTGCCGATGTTCGTCGAAAAGCTGGAGACGCTGTTCGATTATTTGCCTGGCGCGCCGGTCGTGCTTGAACCGTTGATCGAAGAAGCGGCGCGCGAACGCCTGAGCCAGATCGAGGATTACTGTTCGGCACGCCGCGAAGCGCTGGAAGCCGGGCAGGGTCCGCTCTACAAGCCGCTGAAGCCGAATGCGCTCTATCTTTCCGAAGACGATTGGCAGGCACGCCTTGCGAAGGCTGCGCTCGCGCGTTTGCAGCCGTTCGATGTGATGGATGCGGCCAACGTGATCGACGCTGGCGGCAAGCCCGGCCGCAACTTCGCGCCCGAACGCGCCAACGAGAGCACGAACCTTTTCGCCGTTGTTGCGGATCACGTTCGCGCACTTACCGACGCCAGCAAGCATCCCGTTTTCGCCTTCTGGAGCGAAGGCTCGCGCGACCGCATGCAACATGTGCTCGCCGACCACGGCCTCAAGGATTTGCGTCCGGTCGCGAACTGGAGCGATGTCCTTGCCTTGCCGAAGAATGCCATTGGCCTTGCGGTCTTTGGCCTCGATACGGGTTTTGAAACGGCGAACGCCGCATTTCTCTCTGAGCAGGACATTCTGGGCGATCGCTTCACCCGGCCGCAGCGCCGCCAGCGCCGCGCCGAGGATTTCATTAATGAGGTAACGAGTCTCAATGCCGGCGATCTCGTCGTTCACGTCGATCACGGCATCGGCCGCTTCATGGGGCTGAAGGCCATCGAGGCGCTCGGCGCATCGCACGACTGTCTCGAAATCCACTATGCCGATGACTCGCGTCTCTTTCTGCCGGTCGAGAACCTCGATCTTCTGTCGCGCTATGGCAGCGAAGGCACCAATGTGCAGCTCGATCGCCTCGGCGGCGTCGGTTGGCAATCGCGCAAGGCGCGCCTCAAGAACCGCATCCGTGAAATCGCCGCCGAACTGGTGAAGGTGGCCGCCGCGCGCAAGTTACGCGAAGCGCCGAAGCTCGTGCCGCCACAGGGGCAATACGACGAATTCTGCGCGCGCTTTCCCTATGACGAGACGGATGATCAGGAGACGGCGATTGCCGCCGTGCTGGAAGATCTCGCGGCAGGCCGCCCGATGGATCGGCTGATTTGTGGCGACGTCGGTTTTGGCAAGACCGAAGTGGCGCTCCGCGCTGCTTTCGTCGCGGCGATGAACGGCAAGCAGGTCGCGGTTGTCGTACCGACGACGTTGCTTTCGCGCCAGCACTTCAAGACATTTTCCGAACGCTTCAAGGGCTTTCCGTTGAACGTCGCGCAGGCCTCTCGGCTCGTGTCATCCCCGGAACTGGCGAAGGTGAAAGAGGGATTGGCAAGCGGCGCTGTCGATATCGTCGTCGGCACGCATGCGTTGCTCGCCAAATCTATCAAGTTCAAAGAACTTGGCCTTGTCGTCATCGACGAGGAGCAGCACTTCGGCGTCGTTCACAAGGAGCGTCTGAAACAGCTTCGCAACGAAGTACATGTCCTGACGCTGACCGCGACGCCGATCCCGCGCACGTTGCAACTGGCGCTCGCGGGCGTGCGCGAGCTTTCGATCATCGCGACGCCACCCGTGGATCGCCTTGCCGTGCGCACCTTCGTGACGCCGCTCGATCCGCTGGTATTGCGCGAGGCGCTCTTGCGTGAGCGTTATCGCGGCGGCCAGAGCTTTTATGTCTGCCCGCGCATCGAGGATCTCGCGTCGCGCCGCGAATTCCTGCTGGCGCATGTGCCGGAAGTTAAGGTCGAGGTCGCGCACGGCCAGATGCCGGCGAAGCAGCTCGAAGACATTATGTCGGCCTTCTATGACGGCAAGTTTGACGTGCTGCTTTCGACGACGATTGTCGAATCCGGCCTCGATATTCCGACTGCCAATACGCTTATTATCCACCGAGCCGACCGCTTTGGTCTCGCGCAGCTTTATCAACTGCGCGGCCGCGTCGGCCGCTCGAAGACGCGCGCTTACGCAATCCTCACGACGCCGGCCGAGCGTCCGGTCTCGGATCAAGCTGAGCGCCGCCTCAAGGTGCTCCAGTCGCTCGACTCTCTTGGCGCGGGATTCGAACTTGCTTCGCACGATCTCGATATTCGCGGCGCGGGCAACCTTCTGGGCGATGAGCAGTCCGGCCACATCCGCGAAGTCGGCTACGAGCTTTATCAGGAGATGCTGGCCGAGGCGGTTGCGGCGCTCGAAGCGGGAATCGATCAGCCGATGGACGACAAGTGGTCGCCGCAGATCGCTGTCGGTACATCGGTGATGATCCCCGAGACTTACGTTCCGGATCTTGCCGTGCGGCTCTCGCTCTATCGGCGGCTTGCCGATCTCGAGGATCCGAACGAAATCGAAGCCGCTGCGGCAGAACTGGTCGATCGCTTCGGCAAATTGCCGGAGGAGGTCGAAACGCTGCTCAAGGTCGTCGGCATCAAGGCGCTTTGCCGCCGCGCCAATGTCGACCGCATCGAGGCCGGCCCGCGCGGCGCGGTCATCGCGTTCCGCGACAACAAGTTTGCGAACCCCGAAGGCCTGTTGAAATGGATCGCGGGCAACGCGCCGCTCGCCAAAGTGCGGCCCGATCAGAGGGTGGTCTGGTTCGAGGACTGGAACCGCATCGAGAAGCGGCTGAAAGGCACGCGCGAACTGTTGCAGAACCTCGTTGCGATTGCCGAGCGCGGCCGCCCCGCGGTTTGAACAGCCTTTAAACTACTTCTTCAGCTGCGAGCGCCTGATCGAGAGCGGAGACAAGCTGCTCCGGCTCCTGCGCGCCGGCGAGCGCAAAGCGGCTGTTGAAGATGAAGAACGGCACGCCGGAAATGCCGCCATCGGCGGCGGCAGCGGCAGCCTTTTGCGTAAGCTCAAGGTCGCGGTCGCTCGCGAGATCGCGCCGCACGGCTTCACTATCGAGGCCGCTCTGGCCCGCGACTTCGACCAGCACTTCGTTGTTGGTGAGGTCTTTACCCTCGGTGAAGAACGCCCGCATGATGTTCTCGACGACGGGCGCGGCCTTGCCGGCTTCTTCGGCCCAGCCGATCACGCGATGCGCATCGAGCGTATTCGGCTGACGCACGATCCGCTCGAAATGGAATTCGACGCCTTCTTCCTTGCCGAGACGTGTGAGGCGCTCATGCGCGGGGCGAAAGCGCTCGTCGCTGCCGAACTTGCGCGACAGATAATCGACCCGCGCCATGCCTTCGCGCGGCACCTGCGGGTTGAGAAGATAAGGCCGCCAGTGAATTTCTGTCTCGATGTCGGAGCGCAGCTTTAGTGCGCTCTCGAGCCGGCGCTTGCCGAGGTAGCACCACGGACAAACAACATCGGAAATGACATCGATCACGACACGCTTTGGCAATTTGGCCTCGCTCAGCCCGCCGCCCGTCTTGCTTGCGGCCAGTAGCGGATGCTGTCGATTATGACGCTCGAAAGCCCGGCCTCGTCAAGCGCCTTCGCGGCCTGTTCGGCATCGGCCGCTTCGATGATGCAGCGCATGCCGAGCACCGGATCGCGCGTCGTGACGATTTGCGCGCCGGGCAGCGCCTGTTCGACGCGCGCCGCGATTTCGTCGAGGCCGAAACGCAAGCCGCCGACCTGCACGACGCCGTCCGGCATCGCTTCGATCACCAGCGCACCGCCGCTCGCATGACAGCGCAGATTGGTGCGCACAAAATTGTCGACGTCGAATTGGAGCTGTGCAGGAGCGGGGTGACCGTTGATGGCGAGGGCTTTGCCCGGCACCATCGCGCCGCGCACGGCAAGCGTGCCGTCGGCAAGCCTGCGCGTCTCGATGACGATGGGCGCGTCGTCGCTGTCGACGGGTGCCGAGATTTCACCGAGCGGGATCGGCGCCGGCATGATCTTGGCGATGCGTCGCAACGCAGTGAATCCGGTCTCGCCGAAAGTCTGCATATCGACAATCGCGTTGCACGGCAGTTGCGAGAGATCGATGCCGAGATTTTCCGGTCCGCGGTGAATGGCGATCGCGGAGGAGAACCCTTCATGCTCGGCGCCGATCAGTGCGGGCAGAGCAATGGCAGGCGCTGCGATATGCGCGCCGCCGGGCGCCATGGCGGCGATAGCAGGCGTGAAGCCGTGCGAGAGCTGGAGCGTGCCGCCGCTCAGCAGCCACGGAATAATGGCGCTTGCGATACCGGCGAGCGAAGCGGGCGGCAGGGTGGCGACGATGGTGTCGCCCGAAGCGATATTCGCTTCCATCGTGATCGAAAAGCCGGCGGCCAGCCACTGGCTGTGATTGCGCGCGATCGGAAACGGTCCTTCGCGCGAAGCATCGAATGTCGCGATCGCAAGGCTGTCGGGTGAGATGCCGCGCGCCGTCGCAAAGGTTTCGGTTTCGCCGGTAAGATGCCCGTCGATATCGAGTGGGATGATGCCGTCGGGCGTCTCGGGTCCGAACGCGCAAGGAAATCCGAGCGTGAACAGTTCGGCCGCGACCTCGCAGGCGGTTTCCGCCGGCCGTGCATCGCCAAGCCGTGTCAGCGTGATAAGCGCGCGCGGCGCGATATCGCGAAGCGCGGCTACGAGATCGGAACGCCGCCACAGAAGCGGCACGGGGAGCGCGATCATGCCGGCGCGAATGGCCGCGAGCATCGTAAGCACGCCCTCGACCGTATTCGGTAGCTGGATCGCGACGAGCGACTGTTCCGGGAGCCCGATTGCCTTGAGCTGGCGGGCGAGGCGGCTCACCGCGACATCGGCTTCGGCATAGTTGAACTGGCGCGGCATGCCGCCGATCGCGCTGATACGATCCGGCGGGTCGGCAAGCGCTAGCGCTCCCGGGCGCATCAGCACGTTGCGGCGGAACACCGCATCGAGCGTGACCTTCGGGTCAAACCCCGTCTTGTTCGTATTGAGCGTAGCCCCGCGCGCCATTTACCGACGCTTCCCCGAATCTTCCTTGGTTTGCGATGATTCGGGTATCCGCCACCAGCTTTCGATCTGCAAGCCTGTGAGCGGCGCCTGTTGCGGATGGGCGATCCACGGCCAGCGCGCCGTCCAGGTCTGCGGGGGGTAGAACAGCGGCACCACATAGTCACCGGAGATCAGCACCCGATCCAGTGCCCGCGCCGCCGCAATCAATTCCTCGCGGTCATGGGCGGCAACCAGCGCCGAAATCATCGCATCGACGGCTGCGGACCTGACGCCCATGTAGTTTCGGGTGCCCGGCGTGTCCGCGCTGGAAGATCCCCAGTAGAACGTTTGCTCGTTGCCAGGCGAGAGCGATTGCGTCCAGGTGTAGGGCATCATGTCGAAATCATAGGCGCGCCGCCGCTGCTCGAACTGCGTGCCATCGACAAACCGCACCGAGGCGGAGATTCCGGCCCGCTTCAGCATGCTGGAGAAGGCAAGCGCCAGCCGCTCCTCGTCACGCGAGGACACCATGATCTCGAAGCGGAACGGCTCGCCTTTGTTGTTCTGAAGTCTGCCATGCTTGAGTTCCCATCCTGCTTCCGAAAGCAGGAGCAGCGCGCCTTTGAGCCGATTGCGATCACGGCCGGAACCATCGGAAACGGGAGGGCGATAGCGGCCTTCCATGACGTCGTCGCGCACTTCCTTGCCGAAAGGCGAGAGCAGCATGCGTTCGCGTTCGTCTGCCGGCCGGCCTAGCGCGGAGAGTTCGGAAGCCTGGAAATAACTGCCGTTCCGCCGGTAGGCGCCATAATAGAGATGAGCGTTCACCCACTCGAAATCGAACAGCTCGTTTATCGCGGCACGCACACGCGGATCGGCGAAGATCGGCCGTCTCGTATTGAAGACGAGTGCCATCAGCGGGCGCGGTTCGGCACTGGTGAAGGCTTCACGGATCAGATGGCCGCTGCGCGCTGCCGGAAAGTCGTACTGCGTCGTCCAGCGGCCGGGATCGGTTTCGAAGCGCACGTCGTAAAGGCCACGCTTGAACGCCTCGAACCACGTATTGCCGTCACGGAAGAAATCGATTTTGATTTCATCGAAATTGTAGAGCCCGCGATTGACCGGAAGATCGCGCCCCCAGTAATCCGGGTCGCGTTTCAGCAAGAGCAACTCACCGGGTTTTACTTCGGCGACGCGATAGGGGCCGCTGCCGATCGGCCGCTTGAGCCCGCTGTCCTCGAAATGCTTGGCGTCGACGGCATGTTTCGGCAGCACCGGCATCAAACCAAGAATGAGCGGGAGTTCGCGGTCGCCCTGATCGCTGAAATCGAAACGGACCGTGCGCTCGCCGATTTTTTCGGCACGCGAAACCTTGCTGTAGTAGTAGCGATGATTGGGGCGGCCCTTGTCGCGCAAAAGCTGCCAGGAGAAGATCACATCCTCAGCCGTAACCGGTTTGCCATCTGAAAACCGGGCGCGCGGATCAAGTTGGAAGGAGACAAAGCTCCGAGCGTCATCAGTCTCGACTTTCTCGGCGAGCAGACCGTAAAGCGTGAACGGCTCATCCTGGCCGCGCGCGAGCAGGCTCTCGACGACGTAATTGCGGATTTGTTGCACGGCGGTGCCGCGCACCGCGAATGGATTGAGGCTATCGAAGGTGGCGTGTAGCCCGAGCGTAAGGCGGCCACCCTTCGGGGCATTTGGATTTGCATAATTGAAGTGCGTGAAGCCGGGCGGGTACGCGGGCTTGCCGTGCATGGCGATGGCATGTGCAGACTCCGCCGTCACAGGCTGGAACGACAGGGCAGCCAGCATGCCAGCCGCTATGGCCACGACAATCGTTCTGCTGATCGCACGGAATCGCGCCGTGGCGGTTGCACGGAACCGCTTGCAACGAGGGCTGTCGGCTTGCGAGTCAGTCACGGAAAGTGACGTTATCACAAGCTTTTACCTCTCCATATGATGGCTATTGACGAGGGCCTCTCTCTTGCCTCATTTGCCGCTGACACGGGGGACGCTGCGCTGCTTCAGTAGCGTTGGCGCTCCACCAATTTACTCATGCGACCGTCGTACAAGCGCCGGACAGGCGTGGGTTACAGGGGAAACTTTATGAGAATTCGTTCGTATTTTGCGCTGGCGGGCGCGCTGATGATCGCGGGCACATTTGGCAGCGATGCTTTCGCCCAAGCGAAGAAAGCCGCTCCTAAACAGGCGCCGGCAGAAGCGCAGCAGCAGGCTCCCGCGCAGCAACAGCAGTCGCAGCAGGCGACCGCCGTTCCTTCGCCCTGGACCAAGCGCTGCGCGGTCGAGCCGCAGTCGAAGAAACAGATTTGCGAAATTGCCCAGGCGCTCTTTGCCGAGACCGGACAATTTCTGATGTCGGCGACCATTCAGGAAATGCAGGACAACCCGCGCAAAGGCATGACGATCATCGCTCCGATCGGAATGCTGCTGCCGCCCGGTCTTCGCATTCATGTCGATCAGCAGCAGCTACCGAACGACATTCCGTATATCGCTTGCGTGACGCCGCCGAACCAGCCGCCGGGCTGCATCGCGGAACTCGAAGTCGATGCGAACTTCATCAACATGCTGAAGAAGTCGCAGACGATGCGTGTTCAGGTGATCAACGGCCAGCGCCGCACCATCGACTTCGTGTTTAACACCAAGGATTTTGCCAAGGCTTATGACGGCGCGCCGGTTGACGAAAAGGCGATGGCCGCACAGCGCGACAAGCTCAAGGAAGAGCTGCAGAAGCGCGCTGCGGATGCGCTCAAGAACCAGCAGAAGTAATTTCGATTTACCGATGATTGGAGACGGCGCGCCTTTGGCGCGCCGTTTTCTTTTGCCGCAACGTAGTGCGGGTTAGTGCAGGTTCATGCCGCGTGCGCGATAGGCACCGGCACCATCGGCGTAGAAACGCTCCTCGAGTTCCGGATGACGCAACGGCTCACCGGATTCGTCAGCGAGCAGGTTTTGCTCCGAAACATAAGCGATGTATTCGCTCTCGGCGTTCTCGGCGAGCAGGTGGTAAAACGGCTGCTCCTTGGCTGGGCGCATTTCCTCGGGGATCGACAGCCACCATTCTTCGGTGTTGTTGAAGGTCGGATCGATATCGAAAATCACGCCACGGAACGGGAACACCCGGTGGCGGACAACCTGGCCAATATGGAATTTGGCTTTGGCGCTTTTGGTTTTCATGACAAATCCGGCCGGCATTATAGCGGGAAAACAAGCCCCGTCATGACCTGAAAGGCGTAATTTACAGCTTGTAGAGGTCCTTACGGGCCGAATCCTTCTCCGCCACGAGGTGCGCGAGATCGACCATGATCTTCGCCTGCTTCCAGGTAGCGTCATCCTGCATCTTGCCGTCGACCATGCCGACACCGCTGCCGTCGGGCATGACCTCGAGAATGCGCTTGGCGAAGGCGACTTCCTTCGGATCGGGGCTGTAAACGCGCTTGGCGATTTCGACCTGATTGGGATGCAGGGACCATGCGCCGACGCAACCCTGCAGGAAGGAGTTGCGGAACTGAACTTCGCAGCCTTCGAGATCCGCGATGTCGCCGAACGGGCCGTAGAACGGCTTGATGCCGTTCGCGGCGCAGGCATCGACCATGCGGCCGATAGAGTAGTGCCATAGATCCTGTAGCGAAGCTGCGCGGGCACCACCTTCAACTGGATCGGCGATCACCTTGTATTCGGGATGGCCCCCGCCGACGCGCGTCGTCTTCATGCCGCGGGACGCGGCAAGGTCCGCGGGCCCGAAACTCATGCCGTGCATACGCGGCGAGGAGGCGGCAATCTGCTCGACATTCATCACGCCTTCGGCGGTTTCCAGAATGGCGTGAATGAGGATCGGCTTTTTGATCGAGTGCTTGGCTTCGAGCTGCGCCAGCAACTGGTCGAGATAATGAATATCCCACGCACCTTCGACCTTCGGCAGCATGATGACGTCGAGCTTGTTGCCGACGGCACCGACGATCTCGACAACGTCGTCAAGCGCCCAGGGGCTCGCGAGCGAATTGATCCGCGTCCATAAGCCGGTCGTGCCGAAGTCGTTTTCCTTCGCCATCGCGATGAAGCCCTTGCGAGCGGCTTCCTTGGCATCGGCCGGGACGGCATCCTCGAGATTGCCGAGCAGGATATCGACGTTCTGGATGGTGTCCTTGATGCGCGCACGCACCTTCTCGTTGTGCGGCGGCACGAAATGAATGACGCGCTCGAGCCGGGTCGGCAGTTCGCGGAGCGGCGCGGGCGCGCCAAGCGCAAGCGGCTTGAAGAAATTTTTGGGCAGTCTCATGCGGGCATTCCCTACGGGTTGTCCGGCCAAATTTCGTCCGGGTTTAGCCGAGGAGCCGGGGAAAGCCTAGTCGCCATAGGAGGTATGCGCGGCGCGGGATTGACCGCATCCGCGCGGCCAAATAGGCAGAGCGCTCCTTTACGCGAATAATCCTCATGTCCGACATCCTGCAACTGGCAGCGCCCTTTTTCGGGCTGATCATCCTCGGCTTTATCAGCGGCCGTCTTATGCGGCTGCCTGAGCGCGAACTCGGCTGGCTAAACTTCTTCGTCATCTATATCGCGTTGCCGCCTCTGTTCTTCGAGCTGGTGTCGCGCACGCCATTTGAAGAACTGCTGAAGCCGCGCTTCGTGCTGACGACGACATTTTCGACGTTTGTTTGCTTCGTGCTTTGCATCCTGCTCGGACTGTGGCTGCGCAAGGGCAATCTGCCGGAAGCGGCGATCGCCGGTGCTTCGGGTTCATACGCCAATGTCGGTTACCTCGGGCCGCCGCTCACGCTCGCGGCGCTCGGTACGCAGGCGTCAGTGCCGACTGCTTTGATCTTCACCTTCGACTCGACGCTGTTCTTCGCAGCCGTGCCGTTTTTGATGGAATTCAGCGGCGTCGAAAAAACCAGCCCGCTCAAAACAACATTGCTCGTGATGCGCCGGGTTGCAACTCATCCGTTCATCATCGCGACCGTTTTGGGTGTGCTTGCTGCATGGCTGCAAGTAAGGCCGCCGAAAGCGATCGACCGCATGATCGAAGTGCTGTCGAATGCCGCGGCACCTTGCGCCTTGTTCGTGCTCGGGGTCACCGTGGCGCTGCGCCCGTTGAAGCGCGTGCCGCTCGACGTCGTGGTGCTCATTCTCGTGAAGCTGCTCATTCATCCGCTGATCGCCTGGGTGATTCTGTCGCTGGTCGGCGGCTTCGATCCGCTCTGGGTTTATACAGCCGTGCTGATGGCCGCGTTGCCGACGGCGCTCAATGTTTTCGTGATGGCGAAGCAATACGGCGTATATGAGCAGCAATCCTCCAGCATCATTCTCGTCACGACGATTGCATCGACCGTTACCGTGACGACGCTGATGTATCTCATGCAGAACAAGATGCTCGCACCCAATCTGTTTCAAGGTTAGGCTCGTTCATGGCCGCGCCGCTGAAAGGCATTGTCGTCGCTGACTTCACAACGCTCCTGCCGGGGCCGCTCGCAACCTTGATGCTCGCCGAAGCCGGCGCGGAGGTCGTGAAAATCGAGCGGCCGGGCGGAGAAGAAGGCCGTGGTTTTCAGCCCGAACACAACGGCGTGTCAGCGCCCTTCGCCGTGCTTAATCGCGGCAAGCAGGGCCTTATTGCAGATCTCAAGACCGACGAGGGCAAGGCAAAGGCGATGGCCCTCGCCGAGCGCGCTGACGTTTTGGTCGAGCAATTCCGGCCCGGCGTGATGGGGCGGCTCGGCTTCGGTTACGAAGCGTTGAAGAAGCGCAACCCGAAACTCGTCTACTGCTCGATCACCGGTTACGGTCAAAGCGGTCCGCGCCGCGACGAAGCGGGGCACGATCTGAACTATATCGGCGCGACCGGCCTGCTTTCGCTTTCGTCGGGCTCTGCCGACCGGCCAACGGTTCCGCCCGCACTGATTGCCGATATTGGTGGCGGCACGTTTCCGGCGGTCATCAACATTCTGCTCGCGCTGATTGAGCGCGAGAAAACAGGCGAGGGCGCACACCTCGACATCGCGATGACCGACGCCATGTTTACCTTCTCGTGGCTGGCGCTCGCCGCGCGCTGGGCAAGCGGTCAACCGGTTGATCCCGACAAGCTACGTCATTTCGGCGGCTCGCCGCGCTATCAACTCTATGCGACGGCGGGCGGCAAGCTCGTGGCCTGCGGCGCGCTCGAGCAGAAATTCTGGGAAAAGTTCTGCGCCGTGATCGGCCTCGATCAGGAATTCATCGACGACAGACGCGATCCCAAAGCGACCATGGACGCCGTGCGCACCATCATTATTGGTGAGACAGCCGAGCACTGGCGCCCGCTTTTCGCCGATGCCGATTGCTGCGTGACCATCGTTTCCACGATCGAGGAAGCGCTCAGCGATCCGCACTTCACCGAACGCGGTTTGTTCGCGCACAACATTGCGATGCCGGACGGCAGCAATTTCCCGGCAGTGCCTGTTCCGATTGTCCCGCAATTCCGCGCTGAAGAAAAAACGCGGCCGTTTCCGTCGCTGCCGGATAAAAAGACCTAAAGCGTTTCGAAGTCGCGTGCGTCGCTGCGCGGCCCGAGCCCTTGCCGCATCAGGGCGCGCCGGACCATGCCGGATTGATTGGCAAGATAGAGCCCAAGCCCGCGCGCGGCATGGAGCGGCAGGAATTCCGACATCAGCGAGCGATTGGCAAAATCGACAAAGCGCGTGCGGCCGCGAACATCGCTCGCGCGGCGGCGATCATACTCGGCGAGCACCTCATCCGAACCCGGATCATTGTCGGCATCCGCAACCAGCTCGGCAATCGTGGCTGCGTCGCGAATGCCCAGATTGAGCCCTTGCGCACCGATCGGCGGCAATACGTGTCCGGCTTCGCCGATCAGTGCGATGCGCTTCGCGCCGAACCGCTCGGCGATCTCTGTGCGAAGCGGGAAAATACCGCGCGGCGAATCCGCTTTCATCTTGCCAAGGATCGAATGCGCACGCCGCTCAATTTCGCGCTCCAGCTCCTCGTCGCTCATCGCTCGCAACGCTTCCGCTTCGTCCGGCGTCACGACACAGACCATGCTCGAGCGATTTCCCGTGAGGGGCGCGAAAGTGAACGGCCCGCTTTCGGTGTGAAACTCCGTCGATGTATCGTTATGCGGCGCGCTGTGTTGAAAATTGAGGACGAGTGCCGCCTGCGGCAGCGAGTGCACCGTCATCGCAATTCCGGCGGCTTCCCGGCACAACGACTTGCGGCCATCCGCGGCAGCAACGAGCCGCACGCGCTCGTCTTGCCCTCCGATGGACAAAGTGACGCCGTTATCATCGGGTGTCACGCGATCCGCCGGCTTTTCGAGGATACGCAAATGCGGCATCTCCCGGCATTTCGCGAGCAGCACTTCGCGCAACGCTTCGTTCTCGACGTTGTAGCCGAAAGTTTCGAGCCCAAGCTCAGTGCAATCGAAAAGCGATTCAGGCGCGCGCAGAATTCGCTTCGTCGCATCCACCAGCCGGAGGAATTTCAACGGTGCGGCTTTGGCGGTAAGCGTATCCCAGACCCCAAGGTTGCGCAGGATTTGAACGGAGCCGTCGAGCAGCGCGGTCGTGCGCCGGTCGGCATGAGGAGGCGGAGGGGCGAGCAGTAGCGTAGTTCGCCCTGTTGCCGCGAGCGCGAGCGCGGCGACAAGCCCGGCCGGGCCGCCGCCGACCACTGCGATATCCGCGCTGAAATCCTGCTTTGCCATAGCTTGCTGTGCCGCTGACCTCCTGTGTCTCATAGCGCCGATCAGTGCGGCAGGCGAGTACCGGCCGGGAAAGCTATACGCTAGGCTGCGTTCTTGAGAGTGGAGCGGACAGCTTGGCCGACACAGCGGAACCTTCGCAAATGCCGTCCCCGCGCGGACGCGTGCTGGCCTTCTGCGTTCACCTTTTCACCGCTTCGGGCGCCGCAGCCGGTTTTCTCGCACTGATGGCCGCCATCCGGCACGACTGGCCGGCGATGTTCGCGTGGCTTGCCGTGGCGTTCGTGATCGACGCAATCGACGGCACGTTTGCCCGCAAACTCCGTGTCGCGGAGGTGCTGCCGCGCTGGTCGGGCGAGGTGCTGGATCTCGTCGTCGATTTTTTCACTTACGTCGTTGTGCCGGCTTTCGCCATCGTGGCTGGAGGCTTCATGCGGCCCGCGCTTGCACTGGCGGCTGCCGCGGCCATCGTCGTTTCCAGCGCGATCTATTTTGCCGATCGCTGTATGAAGACCGATGACGATTATTTTCGCGGATTTCCCGCGACGTGGAATCTCGTTGCCTTTTATTTCTTTCTGCTACGGCCTAGCGAAACAATATCACTCGCAGCCATCACGATCCTTGTCGTCTGCACATTCCTGCCATTCGTTTTTGTACATCCGATGCGCGTGCGGAAATTGCGGAGTTTGAATATCATCCTTTGCGTGGTGTGGGGTGTGCTTGTGGTCATTGCACTGGTTCGCGATTTCGCGCCGCCGTCGTGGGTCGTTTATGGCCTTGCGATCGTCGCAGTCTATTTTCTGACCGCAGGCTTGTTTCGTTTTGGCAGAAAGACATGAGCAAAACATGAGCAAATCAAAACTTCTATTGGTGACTGGCGGCAGCCGCGGCATCGGTGCGGCGTGCGCACGGGCGGCAGGACGCGAAGGCTATCGCGTCATCGTCAATTACGTCTCCGACGAGAAAGCTGCGCAGAGTGTCGTTGCCGATATTCAAAAAGCAGGGGGAGAAGCCGAGGCGATCAAGGCCGATGTCGGCGAGGAAAAAGAAATACTGCGCCTCTTTGAGACCATCGCGAAGAAATTCGGCCCCGTTACACACCTCGTCAACAATGCCGGCATCATCGGGCGAGCGGGCACGCTGGTCGCTGCGGACCCCGCAACGATCCGCAAGGTCATCGATCTCAATGTCACCGGTGCGATCCTCGTAGTGCGTGAGGCGATCAAGCAAATGCTGCCGGTGAACGGCGGCAAGGGCGGCGCCATCGTCAATCTGTCGTCGATGGCGGCATCGCTTGGCGCGCCCGGCGAATATACCTGGTACGCCGCCTCGAAAGGTGCGATCGACAGCCTGACGGTGGGGCTTTCCCGCGAAGTTGCGAAAGAAGGCATTCGCGTCAATGCCGTTTCACCCGGCTTGATCGATACCGATATCCATGCGGCGGGCGGCCAGCCGGATCGTCTTGAACGGCTCGCACATCTCACGCCGATGGGCCGCGCCGGCTCCGCCGAAGAGGTTGCCGCCACGATCCTTTGGCTTTTGTCCGATCAGGCGTCCTATGTAACGGGTGCGAATGTTCGGGTATCTGGCGGCAGATAGCCGCTGCAAGTAATTTGCCCGGTAGCTGCAGTATGTGGCCGCTTGGCCGCTTCATGCTTCGGGGCTAAAAGCGCGGTCACGATCAAAAGCTTTTCCATCGGAGGAAACATGGTTTCGGCGGTACGTGTTCATCAACTTGGCGGCCCGGAAGTCCTGAAATACGAAGAAATCGATTTGCCCGAGCCGGGTCCCGGCCAGGTTCGCTATCGAACGACCGCAGTTGGTGTGAATTACATCGACACTTATTTCCGCAGTGGCCTTTATCCGGCGCCGAGTCTGCCGTTTACCGCCGGCAACGAGAGCGCGGGTGTCATCACCGCTGTCGGCAAGGGCGTGAAAGGATTGAAGAAGGGCGACCGCGTCGCTGCGGTCTTCCTCCTTGGCGCCTACGCAACGGAGCGCCTGTTGCCCGCAGATCGCGTGGTGAAGCTCCCGGCGAAAATCAACGACAAGACCGCCGCCGCGATGATGCTCAAAGGCATGACGGCGCAATATCTTTTGCGGCGCTGCTTCAAGGTGAAGAAGGGCGACACAATCCTGGTTCATGCCGCTGCTGGCGGCGTTGGCCTCTTGCTTTGCCAGTGGGGCAAGCATCTCGGCGCGACGGTGATCGGCACGGTTGGCTCGAAGGAAAAAGCGGCGCTCGCCAAAAAGAACGGCGCGCACCACACCATCCTCTACAGGGAGGAGGACTGGGTGAAGCGCGTCGGCGAAATCACCAAGGGCAAGAAGTGCGATGTCGTTTATGACGGCGTCGGCAAGACGACCTTCATGGGCTCGCTCGACTGCCTGCGCCCGCTCGGCCTGATGGTCAGCTACGGCAGCGCCTCGGGCGCGGTCGAGCCGTTCAACCTGTCGATCCTGACCCAGAAGGGTTCCCTGTTCGTCACGCGTCCGACGATGAACACCTACACGGCAAGTTCCAAGGATTTACAAGCAACTGCCAAGGATCTCTTCAACGTGGTTCTGAAGAAGAAGGTCAAAATCGAGGTCAACCAGACCTATGCCCTGAAGGATGCGGCGCAGGCCCACAGGGACCTAGAATCCCGGAAAACGACCGGCCAGACCGTTCTTCTGCCGTAATTCAGGACAAAATGTCGCACCCGGGCTGGCAGCGATTCCGCTGCCGGCCTTTATTTGGAGCGATTTTGGACGATGGCCCAGTATCTGAGCCCTGAACTGATTGCCCTAATTCAGATCATCATTATCGATCTCGTATTGGCGGGCGATAACGCCATCGTCGTCGGCATGGCCGCCTCCCGGCTACCGGCAGAGCTCCGCAAGAAGGTTATTTTCTGGGGCGTTGCGGGCGCGGTCGGCCTGCGCATCCTGTTCGCGATCGTCGCGACGCATCTCCTTGCCATCGTCGGCCTGAGCCTCGCGGGCGGCATCCTGCTCCTGTGGGTCTGCTGGAAGATGTACCGCGAAATCGTGCGGCCAGCTGAGGCGCACGTTATCGAGACATCGAAGGATGGCAAGAAGGTTGGCTTCTGGAACGCCCTCATACAAATTATCGTCGCCGACGTTTCGATGTCGCTCGACAACGTGCTCGCCGTCGCGGGCGCTGCCAAAGGCAATGTCTGGATTTTGGTCACGGGCCTCGCGCTCGCCATCATCATGATGGCGCTGATCGCCAGTTGGCTCGCCAAGCTCCTCGGCCGCTACCACTGGATCACCTGGATTGGCCTTCTGGTCATCCTGCAAGTCGCCCTCGATATGATCTGGGACGGCTCGCATGAAGTTGCCTGCCAGTTCGTGCCGAAGGCGATCTGCGATAACGGCTGGATCGCAACGATGCGAAGCCTCGTGGGGATCTAGAACCCCGCGGCGCTGCCGTAGAGGTCGTAAGCGTCAGCGCGTTCGATCTTCACGCTGACGATTTCGCCGACGCGAAGCGGGCGCCGCGACGAAACGTACACGCTGCCGTCGATCTCCGGCGCATCGCCGCGCGTGCGGCCGACGGCAACGCCTTTTTCGATTTTGTCGACGATGACCTGCTCGCGCGTGCCGACCTTGCGCTTGAGCTTCCTCGCGCTGATCGTTTGCTGCGTTTGCATGAAACGGTGATAGCGCTCTTCCTTGATGTCGTTGGCGATGGGCGAGCCAAGATCATTGGCAGGCGCCCCGCGCACCGGCTCGTATTTGAAGCACCCGGCGCGGTCGATTTCCGCCTCTTCGAGAAAAGCGAGCAGTTCCGAAAATTCTTCTTCAGTTTCGCCGGGGAAGCCAACGATGAAGGTCGAACGCAGCGTGAGCGAGGGGCAAGCCTCGCGCCATTTCGCAATGCGCGCCAACGTTTTTTCCTGTGCCGCCGGCCGCTTCATGCGCTTTAGCACCGAAGGGCTGCCGTGCTGGAACGGGATATCGAGATAGGGCAGCACCTTGCCTTCGGCCATCAGCGGCATCACCGCATCGACATGCGGGTAGGGATAGACGTAGTGCAGGCGCACCCAGACGCCGAGTTCGCCGAGTTCGCGGGCGAGGTCGAGGAATCGCGCACTCACTTCATGTCCGCGCCATTCGCTTGAGGCGTATTTGACGTCGACGCCGTAGGCCGAAGTATCCTGCGAGATGACGAGCAGCTCTTTCACACCCGCATTCACCAGCCGTTCCGCTTCGCGCAGCACATCACCGGCGGGCCGGCTTACAAGATCGCCGCGCAGCCGTGGAATGATGCAAAACGAGCAGCGATTGTTGCAGCCTTCGGAAATCTTCAGATAAGCGTAGTGACGCGGCGTGAGCTTGATACCTTGCTCGGGCACGAGATCGAGGAACGGATTGTGCTTCGGCGGCACTGCCGTATGCACCGCTTCCATGACCTGTTCGTATTGCTGCGGGCCGGTGATCGCGAGCACGGCAGGGTGCTTCGCCCGAATTTCCTCTGGCTCCGCACCCATGCAGCCGGTGACGATGACGCGGCCGTTTTCCTTCAGCGCGCCGCCGATCGCCGCCAGGCTTTCATCCTTCGCGCTGTCGAGAAAGCCGCAGGTGTTGACGACCACGACATCCGCGCCGGCATGCTCACGCGCAAGCTCATAGCCTTCGGCACGCAGGCGCGTGATGATGCGTTCGGAATCGACCAGCGCTTTGGGGCAGCCGAGCGAGACAAAACTCACGCGCGGCGATTGGCTTTCGTTCATGGGCGGCGTTCTACACGAAATTCGCTGACGGTGCGAAAGCGCTATTTCTTGCGGCCTGCCGTGCGTTCGGGCGCACGGCGGCAGGGGTAGATGACGTAGAGCGCCTCGGCCACCATTCGGTTCGCGGCCTGGCCATGGATCGCAGGCCGCAGCGTAATGAACTTGCGGACCTTCTCGGTGACTTCCTGCTGGTCGGCGGCACCTTGCAGGCAGACTTCGCCGTTCGGAATCTTCTCTGCCTGTTCGTTCACATAGGCCATGCACTTGTCGTAGTTGTTGGCGCAGCCGCCAAGAAAGTCGATTGCGCGCGGCCCCTTGTCGTCGGCCGGCAGCTTGTTTGCGTTCTTGAGATCGACGCGCTCGGGCTTCGGCTCGGGAATGTCTTTTTCCTTTGCCTGAACCTTTGTCTGCTCCTTGGCGTGCTCTTTGGCCTGCTTGTGGTTCTTGTCCTGCTTCTCGTGTTTTTCAGCGGCCTTTTTCTTTTTGTCTTTTTCCTTCTCGGCAGCCTTAGGCTCCGCCGGTTTGGAATCAGGTTCAGTTTTGCTCTCCACTTTTTCAGCGGGAGCAACATTGGCGGTTGCGGGCGCAGGCTCGGCCGGGGTGGGGGCTGCAACGGCGGGCGTAACCGGCTCTGCGACGGGCGTTGGTTCCGCCGGGGCGCTCGCGGCGGCAGGAGCAGGCGCTACGGGAGCCGCGGCTTCCGGTGCGATCACGGGTGCCGGCGGCGCGGCAGGTGCAACGCGCGCGGGTTTCGGTCGCGAGGGCTTGGCGGGCAGCGGTGCGAATTCGGATGCGGCCTGTGCGCTCGCGGGCGCAGGCTCGACGGTCATCGCGGCGATCGAGCTCAGCAGTGCGAGCAGCAGGAAGCGGGAGCGGAAAATCATCGGCACACAGTTCGGAAAAGAAGCCATCGGGAGAATATCAATCGTTTGCGCAGGCCCAGAGACGGCTGCTGCATGTCGTTGTCTGGAGCATGAATCGCTTTAGGCCGGAATTGAGACTTTTCTTTATCCAGAACGCACGAATTGGCAAAGGAAATCGCCCTGTCCGGTGGAGAAATCGGGCATGTCTGCGGGCATGTCGTCAGACATGCTTGAGCGTCCCGCGCCCGCGCTTTTCCAGCGCGTCCGGGGCATTCTGCATATCAGCCCTCGAAGCTGGTTCGAGGGGGCCGGAGCGCCGTTCGGCGCATGGGCCTTTCAAAGGCCTCCCGTGCGGGAGGCACGCCTTGCGGCGCTCCAGCGCGGCGATTTTTCGCTTGGGGACCGCACTTCCGGGTGCCGGTTACGGCTGGCGGCGTCGGGAAGGCTGCGCCATGAACTCGCGCCCATGACGCGCGGCGCAAGAGCCCGCGCTCGCGGACGGGGATCTCCCCCGCCCAAACCGGCACCACGTCCAGCCTCGAAGGCAGCGGGCCTGTTTTACCCGCGGACGGCTACCTGAAGCGTCCCGGTGACGAGGCTGCGAACCCCGCCAGCAGGCGCCGGACCTTTCCCCGCACTAATGACGCCTCATGAGCGCGCCCCTCGCCGGGAATGGCTGTAAAGGAATATAATCATATCCGCTGGCGGGTCAAGTCCGGCTCGCCAGTATTTTTTTCGCATGATATAGGGAAGCGGATTGAGGATAATTTGTTCGCAATGTCAGATCGTAAACAAACTGCGATGCCAGTGCTACCACTGCCGCTCGTTAGCGTCGTCATCACCAATTTCAACTACCGGAACTATGTCGGGCAGGCGATCCGTTCGGTCGCGGCGCAAAC
>DATMGD010000015.1:0-10833 GCA_035555855.1 Xanthobacteraceae bacterium | reverse complement strand
ATCCCTGGTGAGAGATCGTGACGTTCCGCGATGGCGCGCGACATGGGAGCCTCTTCTCCGAGAAAGCAGTGAAATTATCTGTTTTTCGAATTCATCAAAAAATATCCTTATGCAGGCTTATCCTGACCTCGTGCCGGGTCGAATTAAGGTCAAGCCGCATAGTGTCGATTATATCAAAAATGCAAAATTGACTGTCGCGGCCTCATCTACTCCGCGCATTGCGATCGTTGGGGAGATTAGTCCGCCCAAGGGTTCGCGGTTGGTTGCGGAGATGGTCGGTTTGATTAAGGAGCGAAAGCTCGGCATCAAAATAACAATAATAGGGACGATCAGTGAAACATTGGACAAGAGGATCGTGGAGGTTCTCGGCCCGTATTCTCCTGCTGATCTGCCGGAACTTGTTCGGCGCTCTGGCGCTCAACTTGTTCTGTTGCCCTTTGTCTGGCCGGAAACTTTTTCCTATGTGACGCAAGAGCTGATGCAACTTGGTTTGCCTATAGCCGTCTTCGACATCGGTGCTCCCGCCGAAAGGGTGAGGAACTACGAGCGTGGAATTATTATTTCCCGCATCAATGCAACTGCGGCGATAGAAGCGGTCGAAGATTTCTTTTCGCATGGGGCGAAGAAGCGTCCCCGCCAAGGGCGAGCGAGGTAATGTTCGAAATAGATCTCGCTTCCGAGTATCTGCTCGAGCCTGGACAGAATATCTGGGTTCGAAAATCTGCGGAAAGGGAGATAGACTATTCAGACGGGGACGATATCGAAAACAGGATCATCGGTATTATCCAAGATGCCGCAGATCTGTCTTCTGGCTCCCTTGCGCTTGATACAAAAATTTCCGACTGGCCATCACGCTATCACTTGAGCGTTCTGCGAGCCAATCTTCTGCGGCCGGTTCGAGATTTTCTGACAGGGCGAATTCTGGAGGTAGGCGCGGGGCTTGGCGCAATTACCCGTTTCCTCGGCGAGACAGGAGCGGATGTAATCGCTCTCGAGGCGACTCGCCGCCGCGCCGGCGGGGCTGCCGCGCGCTGTCGGGATTTGCCGAACGTCACCGTTGTTTGCGATGCGCTCCATCGCTTCGCCGGGCCTTCCGGCTTTGATGCGATCATTCTCGTCGGCGTGCTTGAATATGCCCGCATCTATTTTCCTGCGGATGACGATCCTATCGACGCGATGTTGCGACATGTCCGTCGCCTTCTGAGGCCTGGTGGAAAAATCGTGCTGGCAATCGAAAACCAGCTTGGCTTAAAATATTTTGCGGGCTCCCTCGAGGATCATATCTCGCGCCAGATGCACGGCATCGAAGATCTCTATACCGAAAAAAGCGCGGTTACTTTCGGGCGGGCCGAATTAAGCCACCGTATGGAACGCGCAGGATTTTCGAGCCAGGAATGGTTCTTTCCGTTTCCCGACTACAAGTTACCGACATGCGTGTTTTCCGAACACGCCTTTGATGAGAATTGCGGTGTCGATTTCGGGCCGCTCTTAAGCGGAACGGTGAAACACGATCCGCAACGGGCAAAGAATCCGTTTTTCTCGCTGGAGCAGGGGTGGCTGACGGTTCTTCGCAATAATCTGGCCGGAGACCTCGCAAATTCGTTCTTAATCGTTGGCTCTGACGAGGAAATACCACGGCCCGAGTCGATCGTTCTCGGTCATCATTTTTCGAGCCAGCGGCGGCCTGAATTTGCGAAGGAGACGCTCTTCGAGCGGTTGCCTGATGGACGGGTAAACATTCTTCGTCGGCGGCTTTATCCGCAAGCGATCGCACAGTGCGATACGGATTTGTCGATGAAGCTCGCCGACGAAATTTTTATCGCGGGAGATCATTGGCAGCAGCGGGCGTTCCGGATTTTGAATACGGCCGGCTGGACGATCGATGATATGGCGAAATGGGTGGCCGTTTGGTTTGATGCGTTGCTCTCTCACGCCGGCCTTTCTTACGAGTCCGTGAGCGCCGGAGCGAAAGTGCCGGGAAGCTTATTCGACGCGATCCCGCGAAATCTAATTATCGACACGAAAGGCGTTGGGCACTTCTTCGATCAAGAATGGGTTTGGAATCGCGAAGTGGATTTGAGCTATTTGTTTATTCGCGGCGTGGTCAATTCACTCACAGAGATTGACAGTGTGGCATTGCCTGCACCGGACACGCCGATAAAGTTTTTCGAGATCGTCACCCGGCTTTCCGCATCGCTCGGACTCGATTTGTCCGATGCTGATTTCGAAAACTATCTGCGTCTCGAGGAGGCGCTCTGTTTCGTTTCCACTGGCAAGAAGATGGAATTGCGGATCGAAGAATCTAAATTGATGGAGTTGCACCTGCGCTCCGATTTTCTCAAAATTGAATGGCTGCTCACGGAGTGCGACAACTTGATTGCTAAGCAGGGCGACCTAAAGCGAGATAGGGATAAGTTGGCTTCGGAAGTTGCTGTCTTGCTTAAGAGCATTCAAGAGATGAAAGAAAGCCGCTTGCGGAAGATACTAGCTGCTTTTCGAAAACTTGGATTTTAGCAGACCAGAAAAATGATGCAGCCCGTGATTTCAATTGTCGTAGTTACTTTCAATATGAATAGAGAGGCACCGCGCACTATTTATTCGCTCAGTCCTGCGATGCAACGTGGCATTTCTTCTGCAGAGTATGAGATTATTGTCGTCGATAATGGCTCGGACGAGAATCGCACTGATTATGATCTTGGCAATGCGAAAGTGACATTTCTTGATGTAGCCAACCCTGCAAAATCTCCCGCGGCTGCGCTCAATCTTGGAATACGGGTGGCGCGAGGCAGGGTAATCGGCGCTATGATTGATGGTGCGCGTATGGTGTCGCCGGGTTTGCTGGCATCAGTGGCTGACGCGATAAAACTTCATCCGCGAGCAATCGTTTCGCCGCTTGGTTTCCACCTCGGGGAAGTATCCCAGAACCAGAGTGTGGCGCACGGTTATTGTCAGGCAGTCGAAGATCAGCTGATGGAAAGCGTGAACTGGAAATCGGATGGCTATAAGTTGTTCGATGTTTCCGTGATTGCGCCTGGCAATCGTGACGGTTTGACGAAGCCCTTGCCGGAAGCCACGGCGCTTTTCATGTCACGTTCGTTATGGGATGAGGTTGGTGGCTTTGACGAGAGGTTCCATTGCGCAGGTGGTGGATTGGTGAATTTGGACACTTATCGGCGCGCTTGTGAACTGGGGGATGTGAAGCCAATCTGTATTCTTGGAGAGGGGACTTTTCATCAGGTTCATGGCGGGGTCGCTAGTAATTCAATTGTTCACCCTTGGCCGGAATTTCATGAAGAGTATGTTTTGGTGCGTGGTAAAAAATTCGAACCACCAAAGCACGAACTCAGTTTTTATGTGTCAAAGTTAAATCCTCGCTTTGAGTTTAAACGTCATGCCTGATAGAATTTGGATGTAAGCACCTTCTGTTTTTGTTTTCCTTGCTAAGGTTTTTTCGACACGGCTTAGTGGTCAGATATTGGTTAGCAGGATCCATAGTGCGTGATGCGGTCAGATGATTTGAACTGAAGCCTCATGCAGAGTGGCGACAGATTATCCAAAGAATCTCAGCAAGGCAGAAAGAGGTGGATAGGATTGTGGCTAGAAAACTGCCCGGGCGATCTAAGTAATTGAATGTTCGTATTTATTTCCAGATAGATGGTGCCGGATGAGGGGATTGAACCCCCGACCTTCGGTTTACAAAACCGCTGCTCTACCGCTGAGCTAATCCGGCAATTTTTTTGTGTGGCGCAAATAATCAGATTTTATGGCTCACGTACAGGCGCGAAGTTTAGCGCGCCGCTTTGAACGGCGCGTTAATTTGTCGATTTTCCTTTGATCTCGTCGAGAAAAGCGCGCGCCGCTTTACTGAGATAGCGCTCGCGATGGCGCAGCGCGGTGAAAGCGCGCTCGGGCAATTGGAGCGGAATCGCTTTCAGTTTGCCGAGGGCGATGCCGCGGGCGGCGACCAGCTCGGAAATTGCGGTGGCACCAGCTCCCGCTTCGACCGCCATGCGGACGGCCTCGTTGGAGGGGAGTTCGAGAACGACGTTGAGCTGGCCGATCGAGAGTTTCCAGCGCTTCAGCGCGTCGTCGAACTCGGATCGGGTGCCCGATCCCGGCTCCCGCAACACCCAATCCAGGCTCGGAAGATCGGATGCACTGATGCGCCGTTTCGAGGCCAAATGCTTGGGACTCGCCACGATGATGATGCGATCGCGGGCGATCGCCTGCTGCATCAGGTTTTCCGCTTCGATCCGGCCTTCGACGAAACCGATATCGGCAGCGCCGTGTTGCACCGCTTCGGCGACCTGCATGCTGTTGCCGGCGGCAAGCTCGATTTTCACGCCGGGATGAATCTTGCGGAAGCGCACAAGATGCTGCGGCAGCCAGTAGCTCGCAATCGTCTGGCTCGCATGGATCGCCAGCGTGCCGCGCTCGAGACCGCTCAGTTCGGCAAGCGCCACTTCCGCCGCGCGGGTGCGGGCGAGAATGGCGCGCGCTTCATCGAGAAACAGGCGGCCTGCGTCGGTCAGTTCGATGCCGCGGCCGACGCGGCTGAAAAGTTTCACCGTGTGGCGCAATTCGAGCGCGGAGACGGCGGCGCTCACCGCCGACTGGGTGAGATTTAATTTCTGCGCAGCATGCGTGACATGCTCGCACTCGGCGACCGCGACAAAGATCCGGAGCTGTTCGAGCGTCATGCGTTCATTCCGCAGCCGGTTGCTTCTTGTTGGCGGTGTCGAGATAACCTTCGCGCGTCTGCGGCAGTTTCCAGCCGAGGACCTTGGAAGCAACGAGCGTGCGCAATACCTGCGCCGTGCCGCCGCCGATGGTGAACATGCGCACGTCGCGCGCCATGCGCTCGACCGGGAAATTGTTGGAATAGCCACGCGCACCGTAAAACTGCAGCGCGTCGTTGACGATCTTGATCGCGGCTTCGGCGGAATAGATTTTGGCTTGCGCCGCAAGTTCCGGGTCAGGGAAGGGGCTGCCGTTCGCACCCTTCGAGCGCGCGGCGGTGTAAAGCATCAGCCGCGAAGCGGTAAGCGCTACCTGCATGTCGGCGAGCATCCATTGCAGGCCCTGGAATTCGGCAATCGGCCGCCCGAATTGCTCGCGCGTCTTGATCCACTCGAGCGCGTAGTCGAATGCGCCGCCGGCGACGCCGAGCGCCACCGTGCCGGCGCCGACGCGCTGCGAATTGTAGGCGTTCATCAGGTCGGCGAAGCCGCGTTTGATGCCCGATGGCGGCGCCAGCATCATGTCAGCGGAGACTTCGAGGTTCTCGAAAGCAAGCTCGCCTTCGGGCATGCCGCGAAGGCCCATGGTCGGCTCGCGCCGGACGAATTTCAGGCCCTTGTCTTTTTCGCGCACGGCGAGGAAGCCGCCGATGCCGAGCGGGCGATTCTGCTCGTCGAAGACTTTCGCGAAGATCAGATGCAGCTTCGAGACGCCCGCGCCGGTGATCCAGTGCTTGCGGCCATTGATAATGTATTTGTCGCCGCGTTTGTCGGCGCGCGTCTGCATGTGCATGGCGTCGCTGCCGGCGTCGGGCTCGGTGATGCAGATCGCGGGCTTGTCGCCGGCGAGCACGAGTTCGGCCGCCATGCGCTTTTGCGCTTCGCTGCCGTAATACATCACGCTCGAGATCGCGCCCATGTTGGTTTCGACGGCGATCCGCGATGCGACAGTGCAGGCCTTGCCGAGCTCCTCGATCACCAGCACAGCGTCAAGAAAAGATGCGCCCTGGCCGCCGTATTCGCGCGGGATGGTCATGCCGAGGAAACCTTCGGCCTTCATCGCCTCGATGACGTCCCACGGATATTCGCCGCTGCGGTCGATCTCGATGCCGCGCTTGCGCACGACGTCGTTGGCGAATTTGCGGGCGCGCGCCTGAAGGGCGAGTTCGTTTTGGGTCAGACCGAGGTTCATTTGTCCATCTGCGTTTTGTCACCTGAATAGCAAAAGCTGAAGAACCGGCAAGCGATAAGCGGTGAGTAGCAATGTACCTATACCGAAGCCGGTGAGCGAAATCGTCCTTATTTGCGGCGCATACCCATGCCTTGACTAGTTTTTCCTGCCGCCGAACTATCCTTCTCTATTTCTCGTTTTTCTTTTCGGGCATTTGGGTGGGAAGTTAATGGCTACAAGCGACCCGGCGTCTCAAACAAGTTCAGTGCGTCGTATTGCGTTTACCGTCGTGGGAGCGTTGATTTTTTTCTTCGCCATTTCGGTTTTAATGGAGCGGCGTACACCGTCCTCGTCACAGGCAAGAGTGCAGGCTTTTATCGTGCCGATGGCCGCTGAAGTTGCGGGCCGCATTTCAGACGTGCCGGTGATCGACAATTCGAAGGTGCAGGAAGGCGACGTGCTTTTTCGTATCGATCCGGTGCCGTTTCGGATTGCCATCAAGGAAGCGGAAGCAAAATTGCAGCGCATCGGCCAGAGCGTCGGTGCGGGCGTTTCGGGAATCGATGCGGCCCAAGCCAGGGCCGTCGAAGCGCGGGCTAATCGCGAGAAAATTCGCGATCAGGCAAATCGGGTCTTCCAGCTTGTGGAACGCGGCGTTTATCCAGAGGCGAAATACCACGAATTGAAGGGCTCGCTCGATGCGAGCGAAGCTGCGGTACAGGCGGCGGAAGCCGAGCTCGAGAAAGCGCGCCGCGATCTCGGCGCTACCGGTTCGGACAATCCGCAGATTCGAGAGGCGCTTGCGGCTCTGGAAAAAGCGCGGCTCGATCTCACACGAACGACCGTGAACGCGCCTGCCGATGGTGTGATCACGAACCTGCAACTCGCGGCAGGACAATTCGTCAGCACGGGACAGGCGGCTCTTACGTTTATCGATGCGGGCACGATATGGGTTTCCGCGGCATTCAAGGAGAACAGCCTCGAGAATATTCAAGCGGGTAACGAAGCCGAGGTCGTTCTCGACACGCTGCCGGGCAAGCTCTTCAAAGCGAAGGTCGAAAGCGTTGGTTGGGGCGTTTCGTCGGAGTCGTCGAGCAACGGGCTGCCGACGGTCCGCAATAACACGGGCTGGGTGCGCGAGCCGCAACGCTTTCCGGTTCGTCTCGTCTTTGCCGATGAGCGGCCGATAGGCGTCCGTCACGGCTCGCAAGCGAATGTGATGATCTATACGGGGAGAAACCCGATCGCCAACCTGCTCGGTGTGATCTGGATACGGCTGATTTCGGTCGTCACTTATGTTCACTAAAGAGATCCTGCGAGATCAGGCGATCCGGCAGGCGCTGCGGATTGCTTTTGCCGTCGCGGGCGGGCTGACGATTTCGGTTATGTCGGGATCGTCATTGCCTTTCCTGGCGCCGATGTTCGCCGCGCAATTTCTGTTTTCGTCGCGGAAGCCGCTGCAACTCGGCCAGGCGATCGGCATGGTGGTTCTGATCGTGGTGGTCGGCCAGTTCCTCGTGCTCGCAACTTCGATCCTCGGCGAACGGCCGCTGGTGATCGCGCTTTTGTTGTGGCTGATTTATTTCGCTTGTTTCATGGCGCAAGCCGAGGCGAGAGGCGGAGGGGCCGTCTTTCTCATTCTCGTGATCGCGGTGATGATCCCGCTGCTGGGGATCCTGCAAATCGATCTCGGTCAGTCGATCATTTTGGTGTTGGCCGCAGCGGCGATAAGCGGTGCTCTGCTTTCCTGGCTTGCACATGCGCTTTTCCCCGAAACCGCAGAAGAGCTCCCGCAGTCACCACCGCCGCGAGCCGAGTTTCCGCTTGTGCATTCGATATTGAATGCGTCCGTGTTGCTTGGAATTGTCGTTTGGTGTCTCGTCGATAGCCGTTTTGCAACGGCAATCGTTGTTCCGATCACGGTCGCTTCGCTTCTTGGCCAGATGGAACTGGCGAAGAGCCAGCGCGCGGCATTGGGATTAATCGTCGTCAACTTGCTCGGCGGGGTCGTAGCGTCGATTGTGTTTTCGCTTTTGAGCATTCGCCCGGAGCTTCATTACCTGTTTCTCGTCACGTTTTTGATCGCGCTCACCTTCGGCTACGCGGGCGTTTCAAAACCGGAAACCGGGAAGCTTTACGCCGGCGCGTTGTCGACGTTTTTGGTCCTGTTGGGGTTAGGCATTTCGCCGTTGCCGACCAGCACGCCGGAATCATTCATGACGCGGATCGGTTTTGTGGCGTTCGCCATTGCGTACACGCTCTGTGCGCTGGCGCTTCTTGGGCCGATCGTGAATCATTTTCTGAGGCGCGAGACTTTAGGCGTCGACGACGCGCGCAGTGCGCACAAATAACGCGCGCACCTTGTCCCCGAAATTGCCGCCGAGAACGAAAAGCTTGCGATGAACATTGCGTCGCCTAGCAGCTGGAATTCCCAGCGGTTCGGACGCAGCCCCGGTGCGATGTGGTCGATATAGGGCTCGAGGAACGACGTAACGAGCGGCAAACAAAACATGATGAGGCCGACGACGTGCCGCACCGGCCGTTAAGAAGAAAAGCCTGCTCCCGATATGCTAATCTGCGCGCCCAAGCCTGAAAATGACGGTGGTTGCTCCATATTTCGCGGCTTTCTGACTGGTCGCGCGGGTTAATTATCAGCCAAAATCGGTCAAGGGCGGTCTGGCTCGGTAACGCTCGCGCAACGTTCCGGTGGCAGGATACACGGCCTTCAAGGAGTGTTCCGTGAACCGTGCGGTCGGACTGGCAGTTGCAGCACTGAGCGTTGTGTGCGTTACGGCTTCAAACGTGCCGGTGCGCGCCGACAACGAGCCGCTGTTGTGGCCGGACGGGACGATCACCTATCGCGACTGGGGGCTGTATCGTCCCGGCGTGCCGGTGCTGATCGAGCGGCCGTATCGTTACGGCGGCGGCATCGTCAGCAAGAACGAGGGCGTTTCCTATTTTCCCGGCAGCTATGCGAGCGGCGCCGCTGCTGCGCCGGCGCGTGACCCGGATTTCTATCCGAGCAATCAGCGCGACCCGAATGCCTACCGCGCGAAGCCGCCGATCCGGCCGGTCGCGCCGGAGCCTTACTATCGCTCGTGGGGAACGGGATCGGATTCCGCGCCGGCACCGGCGACAGACCCGACATCGGAAGGGCCATCGGTGATCGTCGCGCCGGAGATCAATGTCGATCCCCGCCGCCGCCGCTGATCGCTTCGGGATTAATCAGATAAACGGATTGTTGTCGGCGACGCTGATGAGCCAGATCGCCGCCTTGAGCAGGCCGACACGGTGCACCGCCGGCGTGCGAATCCACTTCTTGGTGAGGAGCAACTTTGCCTTGCGATAAAGCGGATTGAGCCGTTTGCCGTCGAGTGGAATATTTTGAAGGTGTTCGATTAATTCAGAACGCTGCTGTTCAATTTCATTACGTCGCATGGGCCAGCTCTCTCACGCTTGGCTTTCGAATGTGTGGTGCAGGTTAAAGCGGTACTTTTTCAATGCAATACTTTTGTCGATCACAAATCAATTATTTCATATATGGCGGGCGATCCTGAAATCGGCGCTGACGATAATGTTATGGGCGCTGCAAATGATTTAAGCATCAAGGCCGCGTAGCACGCCGCGCAATATAGAGTGCCAGCGCAGCGGCGTTCGAGACGTTGAGGCTTTTAATCTCGCCCGGCATGTCGAGACGCGCGAGGAGATCGCAGGTTTCACGGGTGAGCTGCCGGAGGCCCTTGCCCTCAGCGCCCATGATGAGTGCGAGCGGCGCTTTCAGTTTGGCATCGGAGAGGTCCGTTTCTCCCTCTTCGGCGAGGCCGACGAGCTGGAAGCCGCGGCCGCGAAGTTCCAATAGCGCGCGGGCGAGATTCTGCACGAGCACGAGCGGCACATGCTCGAGGCCGCCCGAGGCGCTTTTGGCAAGAACGCCGGTTGCCTCGGGGCTGTGGCGCGCGGTGGTGACGATTGCGTCGACCGCAAAGGCGGCGGCGCTTCGGACGATGGCGCCGAAATTATGCGGATCGGTGATCTGGTCGAGCACCAGCACGAGCCCGTTCGCCGGGATATCGGCGATGTCGGGAGCGGGCAGGGGTTCGGCTTCGACGAGTACGCCCTGATGAACGGCATCGGGGGAAAGCTCGCGGTCGATGGCCTCGGGCCGGACGACTTCGGGCGTCACCGTCAGCTTGAGGCCGAACTCTTGCAGGCGCTTTTCGCCGTTTTGGGTGACGAGGATGCGGAGAATGCGGCGCTTGGGGTTGCGCAATGCCGTTTCGACGGCGTGCCAGCCATAGATAATGGCCGGGCCGTCGCGGTCACGCGGGGTGTCGCGGGCGGGGCCGCGCTTGAAGGGGCGCTTGCCGCCGCGCTTTTCCCAGGGTTTCCTGTCCCAAGGCTTCTTGTCTGAAGGCTTTCTGCCGCCGCCGTGATTTTTTTGAGTCCGCATAAGGGCTTCTAGCCGTTCGCTCGCGCGATTGGAAATTCAGGCCAGTCTCGAGCCAAGATTCAGGTTAGCGCCGCGAATCGTCTGCGGCAGAATCGATTTTTCGGGCGGTAAGAGGGATGGTGGGGGAGGCAGGACTCGAACCTGCGAAGGCATAGCCAGCGGATTTACAGTCCGCCCCCTTTGCCGCTCGGGACACTCCCCCGGAAACTCTCCGGCCGTGGGCAGATATAAACGCAAGAACCGCTGAAAAGGCTCGGAATTTCGCGCCGGTTTATGCGGAGCGGCTCACTTTATGTCAACCCGGCTGCTGAAAAAGCCTGCCCGAAAATCCGGCCCGGCAGCCGGCTTGATAGCCGACTTGGCGAACAGCCCCGCTACCCCTAAAAGACCGCGAAATGCGGGTGTAGCTCAATGGTAGAGCAACAGCCTTCCAAGCTGAAGACGAGGGTTCGATTCCCTTCACCCGCTCCAGA
>DATMGD010000014.1:0-23952 GCA_035555855.1 Xanthobacteraceae bacterium | reverse complement strand
AGAATACGCGAACGGCGAGCCGTACCGTCTTCCATCGAGATCGACGCCGAGATGCCCTGACCGAGCTGCGCGGTGTAGGCGATCATCGGAGAAGTGCTGACCGACTTGCTCGAGAAGGTGAACATCGTCATGTGCGGGACGAAGTCGAAGAACGAACCCGCGAGACCGAAGGTGAAGCCGGCGAACTGAATGAACGCGGCGTTCCAGTACCAGGACGAGTTACCGGTGTTAGCCTGCGACCAGGTCTGACCGTTCGCAGCGGTATCCCACTGGAAGCCAGCCGACAAGTACGAACGGAGCGTGCCGTACTCGGTGTTGGTGCGGGCGTCGAAGATCATCGCCGAACGGATACGGAAGGCCGTCCAGTCGTCGTTACGGTCACGCGAGGTGCCCGTACCGAGGTTGCCCGTGTCGCCACGGTTGTTGACCGAGAAGTCCGAGAACACGAAACCGCCAACGCGGAGGCAGATGTCCGTGCCCGGAATGTAGTAGAAACCAGCGCCGTACGCAGAGCAGACCTTCACGTACTCGACCGGCTTGGCCTTGACGGGAAGATCGGCAGCCTGCGCCCCAGCGACAGCGAACATTGCCGCTGCGGAGCCGAGGATAAGGCTCTTAAAATTCTTCATTGTGACCTCCAAGTTCTCTCTCATTTTCGAGGGAGCGGGTTCCGAATCCTTAGGATGCAGAACGCACCCCTCGAAGGTTCCCTAATTCCCAGCTGAACCACCCAGCCCTTCCGTTGAAGGTTTGGACAGGACGACCCCAGTTCCCCCACCCAAGGAGTTCCCTGTCGTCGCGTGAAGCAGACTACCCGAACGCGTTTGCCGTTCAACGAAGAAGGAGCATTTAGACCCCTTCAAACGGCGCTTTTCCCGGGGGTGTTGCACAAACATCACGCGAGCGTGAGCGTAGACATAAATAGTATATCTAAAACAATGGCTTGACTTGTATTCGAACGGTCAAAAAAGGCGCGATTTTACCCCCATAATCGCGTCGCCAACCGGAAGGGAATGGTTAAATTATACCTCCCTATTCAGGTTTGGATTAACAACCACTCCAGCCACAAGCTGCCATTCACTTGCCGATTCTGCCCTGAATTCGGGCAGCGTTGTCTGGCGCTAGTGATAAGGCGGCAATCGGCCAGCAAGGAATGAGACTATAAGCCTTGCAAAAGGACTATATGCCTTTAGGCTGCCCGCCATCGCCCGGGTGCCCGATATGCTCAATACGAAATCTAGAAAAGATGGCGGAGACGGAGGGATTCGAACCCTCGATACGGGATAAACCCCGTATAACGGTTTAGCAAACCGCCGCCTTCAGCCTCTCGGCCACGTCTCCTGCTCAGCATCACGTATATTTTCCACTCACTCCCGTCAAACGGCTTGGTGAGCCTACGCCGCCTTTCAGCCTGAATCCGGATGTGCCAAAAACCGCCGTCCAACTCGCACGGAAGTCCGCCGGCTAGACGATGCAAGACCCCCGCTCCCAGTTTCAGCACGCCTTGTCGTTGCATCAGCGCGGTCAGATCGACGAGGCGGAGCAAATCTACAAAACGATTTTGCGTACGCAGCCAAAATATTTCGACGCCATCTTCGCGCTCGGCATCGTCTATCTGCAAAGAAAAGAATTTCGTGCCGCCGAGAAACAGTTTGGCCTCGCGCTCAAGATCAATCCGAACAACAGCCCGCTACAGAACAATCTCGGCAGCACCCTGCTCGGCTTGAACCGGCCGCAGGAAGCGCTCGCTGCCTACGACCGAGCACTCACGCTGGATCCTGTAAATTGGGAAGCCCATTACAATCGCGGCAATGCACTTGCTGCGCTGAAGCGGTTCGAGCAGGCACTCGCGAGTTACGATAAGTCGATCTCACTATTTCCCCATAACGCCGAAGTGCACGACAACCGCGGAACTACCCTCGCGAACCTTCATCGCTACGACGAGGCGCTCGCGAGCTTTACGCGCGCGATTCAGTTGAACCCCAATCACGCTCGCGCTTACGCCAACCGGGCGCCGACGCACGCGCATTTCAAGCAATATGAAAAGGCGCTTCAGGACTACGACAAGGCGCTCGCACTCGACCCGACGCTCGATTATCTGTTCAGCAATCGTTTCATGATGACGCTGTTCAACTGCCGTTGGGACAACGACTACGACAAGGGTTGCCAGTTCATCGTCGAAGGCATTCGCAACAAAACGCTGAAAGCCGAGCCTTTCGTCCTGCTCTCCTTGCCATCCACCGCCAGCGATCAGCTCATTTGCGCGGCGCGCTACATCGAAGACAAGGAGCCGTCCGGTCCTCGAATGCCGTGGCACGGCCGGCGTTACTCGCATGATCGTATCCGGATCGGCTATGTCTCATCCGACTTTCATAACCATCCCGTAAGTCATCTCATCGCCGGCGTGCTGGAAGCGCACGACCGTGAGCGCTTCATGGTGCACGGTTTTTCAACCGGGCGCGCCAAAGAGAACGACGGATATCGCGAACGCATTTCGCAATCCCTGGAAGTTTTTGTCGACGCTCGAACGATGGACCGCGATGTCTTGGTCGAGCGCATCCGCGCAGCCGAGATCGACATTCTGATCGATCTGAACGGTCACACCATCGGCCGCCGGACCGATATTTTTGCCGTCCGGCCCGCGCCCGTTCAGGTCAATTACCTTGGCTATCCCGGCACGATGGGCGCCGACTACATCGACTACATCATCGCGGATCATCAGCTCATCCCTGAAGCAGCCCGGGACGCCTATTCGGAAAAGGTCGTTTATCTGCCTGACAGCTATCAGGCCAACGACAACAAACGGGCGATCGCCCCGCATGCGCCGCACCGCCATGAACACGGCTTGCCCGAAGACGGTTTCGTCTTCTGTTCGTTCAACAACACCTTCAAGATCACGCCTGATATTTTCGACGTCTGGATGCGTCTTCTCAAAGCCGTTCCCGGCAGCGTGCTCTGGCTGTTCTCCGAACACCAAGCGACGACGGAAAACCTCAAGCAGGAAGCGGAGCGCAGAGGTGTCCCCGCGAGCCGCCTCGTATTTGCCGGCCGGCAACCGCTCGATCAGCACCTCGCCCGTCAGCGCCTCGCGGATATGTTCCTCGATACGCGCTACTACAACGCACACACCACCGCGAGCGACGCATTGTGGGTTGGCTTGCCCGTTCTCACTTGCGAGGGCGAGACATTCGCCGCGCGGGTGGCGAGCAGCCTGCTCCACGCCGTCGGCCTTCCCGAGCTGGTTACGCGCTCACTTGAAGAATATGAAAAGCTGGCGCTGCAACTCGCAACTGAGCCGGCAATGCTCGCTGCGATCAAAACCAAGCTCGCGAACAATCTTCCCTCCGCCCCGCTTTTCGATACCGGGCGTTATACCCGGCATCTCGAGGCTGCCTATCGGCGCATGTGGGAAATCTCGCAGAAGGGCAAAGGGCCGCAAAGTTTCGCCGTCGAACCTCTGCCGCGCTGAAATGCTGAAATAAAGAACGGCGGCCTCTCGGCCGCCGTTCGGATCATGCGTATTCGATGACGCTTAGTGAAACAGCTTCATCGCATTGAGCAGCGTGTTGTACACGCCGAGCACCAGCGGAATGCCCACGAAGCTCCACGCCAGAAAGAGCTTGAGCCCGTTTGACGCTTCGGTTTGATTTGACATTTTCCAACCCTCCTTATGCTTTAGCTGTTCCCGCAAGACGCGGATCGTTTGCTTTCATGTGATAGCGGTCTGCAACGGCTTTGACGAAAAAGTTGCAGATAAAGCCGATCACGAGCAAGCCCGCCATGATGTACATGGTGTTGTTGTAGGCCTGCGCCTTCGGCACGCCGTGAGTGATGTTGTACTCACGGAGATAATTCACGATCACCGGGCCGAAGATGCCCGCCGCCGACCAGGCGGTGAGCAGAAGACCATGGATCGCGCCGACGTAACGCACGCCGAACATGTCCTTGAGATACGCCGGAACGGTTGAGAAACCGCCGCCGTACATCGAGATGATGATGCAGAAGCAGAACACGAACAGCGCAACGGAGCCGATCGAGCCCGCGTGCGGAACGGTGACGTACAGAATGAAGCCGAGCACCATGAACACGAAGTAGGTGTTCTTGCGTCCGATGAAATCGGAAACCGACGCCCAGCAGAACCGTCCGCCCATGTTGAACAAGCTCATCAAGCCGACGAGGCCTGAGGCCGCGATGGGAGTGATGACGCCGGGGAACATTTCCTGGCTCATGGCGGAAGCCTGACCGAGCACGCCGATGCCGGCGGTGACGTTCAAGCAGAGCACCCACCAGATCAGCCAGAACTGCGGCGTCTTCACCGCGTCATAGACGTAGACGTCGTTCTTGCTGATCAGCTTCGTGGCCGCCGCCGGAGCGACATAGCCTTCCGGTTTCCAGCCGGGGGCCGGAACGCGGACGATCGCCGCACCCACCATCATGAAGCAGAAATAAATCGCGCCCATGATCATGAAGGTTTCCATCACACCGACATGCGTCGGCGTGTTGAACTTGCCCATCAGCCAGACCGAAAGCGGAGAAGCGATGAACGCGCCGCCGCCGAAGCCCATGATGGCCATGCCCGTCGCCATGCCGGGACGGTCAGGAAACCACTTGATGAGCGTCGAGACCGGCGAGATGTAGCCGATACCGAGCGCGCAGCCGCCGATCACGCCGTAGCCGAGATAGATCAGCCACAGATTGTGGATGTAGACCCCGAACGCCGACAGGAAAAAGCCGCCCGCCCACAAGCAGCCAGCAGTGAACATCGCGCGGCGCGGACCTCCCTCTTCCACCCAGCGGCCGAAAACAGCGGCAGAGCCGCCGAGAAACAGCATCGCGAGCGAAAAGATCCAGCCAAGCTCGGTAAGTTTCCAGTCACCCGGACCCGACGCGGTAATGCCGAGCAGTTTCGTCATCGGCAGATTGAAGACGCTGAGTGCGTAAGCCTGCCCGATACACAAATGCACACAGAGTGCGGCCGGCGGTACCAGCCAACGGCTGTATCCCGGCTTGGCGACCGTGTGCTCACGGTCGAGAAATGAAAAGAATCCCATTGTTATTTTCTCCCCTCTAGACACCTTTTTAGGTGTTGTTCAAAGAGGAGTGTCTGGGACGCACGACATCAAGAGCGACGCATCAATACTGACATTAGCGAGCCCAATAAGTTCGCATAAAGTTGTAATTTTTAATTTTGATTGAATCTAACTTGGCGCAGCCGCTTATCAGGCTACCGTCATAACATCGGGCGCGGCAGCGAGTTTCGCCATCTTCATCAACGATGTGACGGCAGGCGAAATGGGATAACGCTCCGACACGACCAGACCGATGGCATGAGAAACTTCCGGCTCGACGATCGGAACTGCACAGAATGTTTTCGAAATGCGCATCTGATCGAGCACCGAGCGCGGGATAATGCTGACCCAACGGCCGGTGTGCACATGAGAGATCAATCCAAATACCGAATCAGTTTCGACCATCGGTGACGTTTCCTGCCCAGTCGATTTCATGACTTCGTCGATAATGCGGCGATGCTGCAAGTCGCGTGTCATCAGGCACATCGGCAGATCGCCGATCTGCGCCCAGGTCACCCGGTCGCTATGACCGAAAGGCCCGTCGCGTGTCGTGAGCAGACAATAGTCTTCGCGATAAAGCGGCACCGACACCACCTCCGGCGTCGGTTCGTTGTCGATATAGGTTACCGCCACATCGACTTCGCGCTGATGCAAAAGTTTCAGCAGCACATCGGATGGCCGCGCCCATATGGTGAAGCGCACGGTCGGATATCGCTCCTGATATGGCACTGTAAGCGAGGCGACGTACGGCATGGCGGCAGGAATGGATGCGATCCGCAAATGCGAGCCGACGCCGTTATGCAAGCCGAAAATTTCCTGCCGCATCGCGTGCGTATCGCCGACAATACGGCGCGCCCAAGCCAGCACCCGCTCGCCTTCGGGAGTGAACCCCTGAAAGCGCGATGAACGCTGGACGAGCCGCGTCTTCAATGTCTCTTCGAGTTTCTGAATGCCCTGCGACAAAGTGGGCTGTGTCACGCCGCAACTTTCCGCCGCCCGGGCGAAATTCTTCTCCCGCGCGAGTGCAATGATATATTCGAGCTTTTCGAGCATAAAGACCTGCCAATAATTCAAAAACTCATGCCTATTAAGCTAGTTTCAGCGAACCAGGCAGGCAAGCGGGGCAAAGGCTTGAGTCCCTTCGACTAAAGAACGCTGGACGAAAGAAAAGGCCGAGGCATCGCTGCCCCGGCCCCGCCCCCTCCAGGCTTTAGATCTCAGTGCGTCGTCAGCCACTCGCGGGCCGCGCGTTGCGCGGCAGCGATCTCGGTCGACGACATTTCAGCGGCGATTTCCCGCCGATGCTCAACGGCCTTCCGGTTGCCGCGCGCGGCCGCCAGATTGAACCATTTGTGGGCCGCGACGCGATCGAACATCTCGCCCGACGCCTTAATGCCGAGCATGAAGAAAATGTCCCCCGCCGAATTGCCCTGTCCCGCTGCGGCACTTTCCAGCGCCGCCATTTCAAACAACGCCATGTGACGACTCCCGTAATCCCGTGTCCCAATGAAGCAGCTTTTCCCCGCTGCTCTTTGACCCGAGAATGTACGGATGATTTGAATCTCATCTTAAATAACGCGCTGAACGATTTCTGAATCGCGCGATGGCCGGGCCGGCGCTTTAGATTTGATTCAGCACGAAAAGCCCGCCTGCGCGGGCATTTCGGAGAGACGGCAACAAATTGGCAACGATGCCCGCTCACCTTTCGCTCACCATCCGGCGAGCAGTTTTCGTTTCAGCGATCAGCGCCGATGCCGAACAGGATCCGGCGCGCCTCTACGTCAGTGACGAGATCGACTTTCTCTTCGACCCGCACCGCCATGCCGCGCGCTACAGCAGGGCGTGCCTGCATACGCTCCATCCAGCGCGCGAAATTCGGCAGTCGATCGAGTTCCTGCCCCTGCCGCTTCCATAGTTTCGCCCACGGGTAGGTTGCCATGTCGGCGATCGAATATTCGCCCGCAAGAAAATCGCGGTCCGCGACGCGCTTGTCGATGACGCCGTACAGCCTGCCGACTTCCCTCGTATAACGCTCGACGGCGTAAGGAATTTGCTCGGGCGCATAACTGCGGAAATGATGCGCCTGCCCTGCCATCGGCCCGACGCCGCCGACTTGCCAGAACAGCCACTCCTCGACCGCGGTGTGCCTGCGCTCGTCCTTCGGATAAAACTTGCCGGTCTTACGGCCGAGATACTGCAAGATCGCACCGGACTCGAACACCGAAATCGGTTTGCCGCCCGGGCCATTGGGATCGATTATCGCCGGCATGCGGTTGTTCGGCGAGATCGCGAGAAACTCCGGCTTGAACTGGTCGCCGCGGCCGATGTTCACCGGCTTGATGACGTATGGCAGCCCGCATTCCTCGAGCATGATCGTGATCTTGAAGCCGTTCGGCGTCGGCCAGAAATAGAGTTCGATCGGTGCTTGCGTCTTCCTGCCGACTGATCTTGCTCGTGTGGCTTTGGCCGGCTTTTTCGCTTTCGCGCGCTGCTTCTTCGCCATGAATGCTCCTCGCTTTCGCGAGGCTTGCTTAGGCGCAGGGCTGCGAAGCGACAATTGCGTGCCGCTCATGCCGGTTATGCTGGAACCTGACTATTGGATGCGTTTTCGTAACGCGAACCGGTACCCGCTTCGCTTGAAAACGCACTAACGCGCGAAGCTCGACACGCCGCCGCTGATGATGTCGCCATACATATGTTGCGGAACGATCAGTTGCTTGCCCGGCTCAAGCGGAGCGTTGGGATCAACACGATTGACCTGCGCAAGCAGCCACACCGGCACGCGATAGTTGTCTGCGATCGTTCTGATGCTCTCGCCACTATTCGTCGAGAGTTGAATACCGCTGTCGAAAATCTGAATCGGTTCGTTGGGTGGCACCACGTAAGCGAGGAAATACGGGCGGATATAGTTCCCCGGCTGCTGGCGAGAACCGGCTTGCACGACCGGGCTATTTTGCGAGCGTGCCGCCGAAACGTAACCGACAATCTCCTCGACCACCGCATTATGAATGCGGGACGATTTATCGAGCGTGATGTGAACGATGTCGCTGTGCTCGCGAAGATCGATGTTGATAAGACGCCCGTTGAAGCCGCCACCCGATTTCACCACGCCGCCGCCGATCGGGTTTGTCTTCTGGAACAGATTGATGAACAGTTCGACGTTGTCCGGCACCTGCCCCGCGATCGGTGTCGGGTCAAAGCCGAAAATGATGCCGACAGGAATGTTCGATGCGCGCAACTGCTGGGCAATCGAAATCGCCGCGTCACCGCCTGTCGAATGGCCGATCAGAATGATCGGGCCCGGTTCGCGCCGGTAATTCTGGATGACCTCTTCGGCCAGTGCGCCCGTGCTGTAGGACGAATGCACCGTCGCCGGAATGCCCTGACGCTGGATTTTTTCCGCAAGCGAATCGAGGCCGCGCGAAAACACTTCGCCGATCAGACCGCGGATCAGATAGACGTGCCCGCGCCCCTGCTGAACGCCGGGCTCCGACGAGACGCTCGCCGGCGTCGACGATGTATAGTCGTCGAACACCGTGCTGCAGCCAGCGGCCAAGCCCAGAACAAAAGCTGCGGCGAACAAACGCGAGCAGAATGCCATGAATTACTCGGGCTGGCGGGTGAACAGTGAGACGGCGAAGGCAGGGAAAATCGTCGGTTCCCGCAAATCCGTCAACACCGGAACTTGGCCGCTTTGTGGCATTGCCGCTGTAGGCGCTGAAATCAGGCCGCTTTTGCGCCTACCGGGCACAACTCCTCTGGCGTCGCATAACCCGGCAGGGCTTCGATTTTCTTTTTCCATGCCGCGATTTTCGGGAAGCGCGCGAGATCGAAACCGCCGGCTGCTGCGTAGTAGACCGCGCCATAGACATCGACATCCGCAATGCTCGGTTGTTCACCGACCAGCCATGCATGCTGCACGAGATGTTCTTCGAGCACTTTCAGGCCCGCCTCACCCTCGGCCTTGAAATAATCGACGACCTGGGGCTCCGCCTTGCGAATACCGAGCGCAAAGGCGCGCGAGCGATAGATGCCGGGCGCAAGCTTGTCGAAGTCCCAGAACATCCACTCGCGAATACGCGCATGCTCCTCGGGGCTTCTGCCACCGAACTTGTTCAGCGTCTCGGCGAGATACTGCAGGATCGACGCCGACTGACAGAAATGATGCGCACCGTCATAGAGACACGGCACCTGGCCATAGCGGTTCTTGGCGAGATAGCCCGGCTCTTTCTGCGCACCTTTCGGCAAATCGACATGCTCGAACTCGAACGGCGCATCGAGCAGCGCGAGCGCAAGCGCGACCTTGTAGGTGGGACCCGAGCGTTGATGGCCGTAAAGCTTGAAGCGTGCTGGCATGACCTATCCTTGCGATGCACAACGAACGTGCGCGTGATTCAGAATTGTTGTGGTTGTTATCTATCGAATTCCACGCCGGGCGCAAAGGGATCAGCGGCACATCGGCGATTGCGGATCGAGCTTGGCGACAAACCAGGTGCCGCTGCGCGGGTATCCGAACCACGCGGTCCGGCCCGAAGCTTCTATCCGCTCGGGGGGCCCGGCCGCTGATATTTTCGGCCCCACGGCGTCACCGGCAGGATAGACCAGTACGCACAAGCTGGCATCTTGCCCGAGCGCCGGGTGCAGCACACGCAACGAATCCCGTGCAATGACACGAAGATGCGGCAGGAACGCGCGCAGGTTGCCGGCTTCGCGTACACCTATTGTAATCACCGTGCCGTGGTCGATACCACGCTGCTTGAGTTGTTCGGCAAGCGACTGGAACGGAATCTGCCATAGCCGTGACGCGCGCCGGCTGGCAAAACTATCGGACTCCGCCGCGACGCGGATGCCGATCACGATCAACACTAATGTAAAGACAAGAATCACGATTGGCCGCATCGACTGGCCGGCTGGGTCAAAACGCCGAATACGCGCGAAAACATAGATCGGTGCAATCATCACGATTGCGTGCATGTAGCGCTCGGCAATATTAGTCGCGCCGATTGCGATGATGCCGAGCGCGGCGAGAATCGCAGCCGCGATCATTGTGCGAAGCGCCAACCGCTCGATCAGTCCCGCGGAGACCGCTGCCTTTCCGAAACCAAAGGCCTTCGGTGCAAGCAACCCGATGAAGAGAAGCCACGGCAACAGAAACAGCGGAATGGAGCTCGCAAGCCGTCCCAGCCCCTTCAGAACGCGGACGGAATACGGTTGCGATACCAAAATCATCTTCTTCGCGACCGCCGCAGCGACATCGACATCCACGGTAACTAACCAGAAAATATAGGGAGCGATCATCGCCATGGCGATCGCAGCCGTGAGCAACAGCCTGCGATCGCAAAGCGCCCTGCGCGTTTCCGGCATGCTGAGCATCGCGATCAGCAGCCCGCCAATGGTCAGGATATAGCTGAACTTCGACAGCAGCCCGAGACCGATCGCGACGCCAAACCAGAACGCGCTTCGGAGCGACGGCTTCTCGATCCAGTTGATTGCCGCATGCAGCGTCGCGAAACAGGCAATGCACAGCAGGACCGTCTGCGTCGCCCATTCATGGAATGTCCAGCCGACGGGATAACTTGCTGCGAGCGAAAGCGAAGCCACCGCCGCCCAACGATCATCCTTGAGTGCCGCGCGCACAGCGCCATAGCAGGCGATACCGATCGCCGCGATTAGCGTGTAGCGAACAAATAAAGTGCTTTCGATGCCGGTGCCGAGAAACTGCTGCGCGGTCCACAGCAGCCATTCGTAAAGCGGCGGCTGCTGGTTCTGGTAGCCAAGCGCAAGCTCCTGCGCGAGTTCGTTCGAGCGCGAGTCATCGAGCGAAAGCGTGTGCGAAACGCTGAGCCGGAAGACGGCGTGCCCGAGACTGTAGAGAATCCAGAAAGCAAGCACGCCCCGGCCTGACAGCAGGCAAGAGAGCCAGCCATCCCGCCCCGTCCTTGTGCTCGTCATTTCATGGCTCGTCATCAGACAGCGCCGAAGGCTAGCGATGATTACAGATCAGATACCGAGTTTTTTCTTCAGGAGTTCGTTCACGGCCTGCGGATTAGCCTTGCCGCCGGACTGCTTCATCACCTGACCGACGAACCAGCCAAGCATCGTCGGCTTCGCTTTCACCTGCTCGACCTTGTCGGGATTCTTCGCGATCACTTCATCGATCGCCTTTTCGATGGCGCCCGTATCGGTGACCTGCTTCATGCCGCGCAGTTCGACGATCGCGCGCGGTTCGCCGCCTTCCGTCCAGAGGATTTCAAACAGATCCTTCGCGATCTTGCCCGAGATCGTGCCGTCGGCGATGAGCCCGACGACTTCCGCGATCTGCTTCGCCGTCACCGGGGACTCGGTGATGGACTTTCCTTCCTTGTTCAGACGGCCGAACAATTCATTGATGACGAAGTTCGCAGCCGCCTTGGCGTCGTGGCCCTTAGCCGCTTCCTCGAAATAATCGGCAGTCTCGCGCTCCGCCGAGAGCACGCCGGCGTCGTAATCCGACAGACCGTATTCCTTGACGAAGCGCGCCTTCTTCTCGTCGGGCAATTCCGGCAGACCTTCTTTCAATTTATCCACAAAGGCCTGATCGAATTCGAGCGGCAAGAGATCCGGATCGGGGAAATAGCGATAGTCGTGCGCCTCTTCCTTCGAGCGCATCGAGCGCGTCTCGCCCTTGGCGTTATCGAACAGCCGCGTCTCTTGGTCGATCGTGCCGCCGTCCTCGATGATTTCGATCTGGCGGCGTGCTTCGTAATCGATCGCCTGTCCGACGAAGCGGATGGAATTGACGTTCTTGATCTCGCAGCGCGTGCCGAGCGGTGCGCCGGGTTTGCGCACCGAGACATTGACGTCGGCGCGCATGCTGCCTTTGTCCATGTCCCCGTCGCAGGTGCCGAGATAGCGCAAGATCGTGCGCAGCTTGGAGAGATAAGCCCGCGCTTCATCCGACGAGCGCATGTCGGGCTTCGAGACGATTTCCATCAACGCGACGCCCGAGCGGTTGAGATCGACGAGCGACATCGTCGCGTGCTGGTCGTGAATGGATTTGCCGGCATCCTGCTCGAGATGCAGGCGCTCGATACCGACCTCGATCTGCTCGCTGCCCGGCACGTCGACAACGACCTTGCCCTCGCCGACGATCGGCGACTTGAACTGGCTGATCTGATAGCCCTGCGGCAGATCGGGGTAGAAATAATTCTTGCGATCGAACGTCGATCTCAGATTGATCGCGGCCTTGAGGCCCAGCCCGGTCTTCACCGCCTGCTCGACGCAATATTCGTTGATGACCGGCAGCATGCCCGGCATCGCCGCATCGACCAGCGACACATGATCGTTCGGCTCCCCGCCGAACGCCGTCGAAGCGCCGGAGAAAAGCTTGGCGTTGGAAGTGACCTGGGCATGGACTTCCATGCCGATCACGACTTCCCATTCGCCGGTATCGCCCTTGAGGAGCTTGGATTTCGGTGCTTGTGCCGATGCCTGTGTCATGGCGGCTTTTTAGTTATTTCAGCAGCAAAGGCAACAATAGCGGCACCAGAATAGCGGTCAGGAGGCCGTTCAGGCCAAGCGCAATTCCGGCAAAGGTGCCTGCGAGAGAACTCACCTGAAACGCCCGCGCCGTACCGATGCCGTGGGACACCAGCCCTGCGGCAAAACCCCGCGCCGCGTAATTCTTGAGCCGCAGGAGGTTCATCAGCGGCGTCACGACAATGGCGCCGGTGATCCCGGTCATGACGGTGAAAACCGCGACGAGCGCAGGGTTGGTGCCGATCTTCTCGCCGACACCCATAGCGATCGCGGCCGTTGCCGATTTCGGCGCCAGCGCCAATGTCGCCGCCTGGTTGAGGTCGAGGTAACGCGCGAGCACCACCGCCGACGCAATCGCCGTGACCGAGCCGACCAAAAGGGCCGAAAGCATCGGCACCAGCGCCCGTTTCACTTCAGGCAGATGCCGATAGAGCGGCACGGCAAGCGCCACAGTCGCCGGCCCCAGCAGAAAATGCACGAACTGAGCGCCGGCGAAGTAAGCCGGGAATGTCGTCTTCGAAATCAGAAGCAACGAAGACACCATCAGAATCGCGAGCAGTACCGGATTGGCGAGCGGGTTGCGCTTCAGCATCGCCGAGATCGCATCGGCAACGACATAGGCGACCACCGTCGCGGTGAGCCACAGTAGCGGCGTGCCGGAAAGATAAACCCACAGGTCGACGAAGCGCGTCATTCCGCGGCCTCCCCGTGTTCCTCATCCTGTCCCATCAGTTTGGCGACCCAGGTGAACGTGAGCGCCGTCGCTGCCAGCGCGATGATCGTGGAACCCAAAATCACGATCATCAGCCGCCCGCCCTCAGCGCCCAAAAGATCGAGCTGCTGCACGACGCCGACACCGGCCGGAACAAACAGCAGCGAGAGATGCTGTAGCAATCCGTCAGCGGTTCCCTCGGTTTCCGTCGGCAATGGAACACGCAGTAACAGTGCGGCGAGCAAGAGCATCAAGCCGATCACCGGGCCGGGCAGCGGCAGCGCAAGAAAATGCGCGAGCGTTTCGCCGGCAAGCTGGCAGACAAGCAGCACAACGATCGCATGCAGCATGGAAGCACCCCATGGAATCATCTGGCGGGTTCCATGCATCCTAACTTTTCGCGCGAAAACCGGAACGCCTCCGCAAACCAAACGTTTTTCCGTCAGGAAGACAAGGAAAGGAGGAACTCATGCCACGCGTGAACCCCTACCGTTCGGAATATGATTACGCCAGCGAAACACCCACGACATCCAGTGTAATGCTTTTCCTCGGTTTGCTGGCCGCCATTGTATTGGCGGCATTCGTGTGGGCCGCGGTTTCGCCGCCCGATACGCAGCCAAATGCGGCGGGCACCCCGAACATCTCGGAACCGGCAACACCTACGACGCCGGCAATGCCTCGTACGCCTTCACCGGCGCCGGCTGAATAATCCGAACACGAAACTAAACGAAGCCGCGGCAGCAAAAAGCTGCTGCGGCTTCTGTTTGATTAGAGGCTGCCGAGAAACGCGCGAAAGGTCGGGCTGCTGCGCACTGCTTCGTTGCCGGACTGGATGAGAAGTTCGACCTGTTCGGCCGGCAAGGTGAAACGTGTCTTGATTGCATTCAGCGCCGCCGCGCGCTCGCTGTCGAACTGGCCGAAGTCCACTCGACCCACGAAGAATTTCACGTCACGGCAATTCCAGCCGGGCTTGATACCGAGCCGCTTGCGCTCGGCAGGCGGCAGCGAACAGCGCCAGCCGATCAACTGGCGTTGCCAGTCGCTCGTCACCTGCTGGAACGCCGTATAGCTCGCGCGCACGCTGGCATCGAGCGCGGTATCGGATGTCGCAGCGACCAATTCGGCGCCGCTTGGACCTTCAAGCTGCGAAACCCATTTGCTGTCGGTCGGCGCGCGCCCCGCATCCACCAGCAAGAACATCGCGCGGCGGATCTTCACCGCTTCGTGGGGCGTCATCGGCTCATAGGGACGATCGGCGGCGAGCCGCGCGATGGTGAAACCCGAGAGGCCGTAATTGTCGACCAGGCCGCCGTCGAGCAGCTTCACATATTTCATCGAGCCGTCGCGATAGCGCATCAATGCCTGCGCGAACGAACGCAGCATCGGGTTGGCGTTTGTATCCTTCACGGCGCGTATTACCTTCGACGGCAGCGGCCGTGTGCATTTCTCTCCGTAGCTTTCGATCACGATCGGAGCGAAAGCGACCGGCACAGCCGAAGACGCCGCCACCGCATCGGCGACCGGAAATTCATCCAGATTACTGCACAACGCATCGAAGGCCGTGTGACCGAACACGAACGGCGTGCGGTTATAGATATCCGATGAATTGATCCAGACGCGCGGGCGGCCGTTGCGCAAATCCTTGAAGGTCGCGCCCTTGAAAAGATGCTGGTTGAGCCAGCCCGAAAGCTGCGTGTCCTGATTGACGCCGCCCGAAAGCCCACGTCCGAGATTGGCAAGGTTGACTTGCGTATTGAGCGCCTCCTCGGGATTGCGCAGCAGGAAATTCTCCTGGAAGTCGTCGAGCATCGCCCGCTTCTTCAGGCCGAAATAGGCCGCCGGAACCGAGCCGCCCGAGACGCCGGAAACGAAATCCACCCGATCGATCATGACGCCGCCACCGGCTCGCGCCGGCACGGACGTTTCATTGAATGCGCGCAACGCTCCGTACGAGAACGCCGCCGCGCGTGTCCCGCCGCCCGAGAAAGAGAGCGTGACCAGCATGTCATCGTCGAGAGCGAAATTAGCCCTGTTCGGTTCGGACTGAACCAGCCCCTCGCCGGAAAGCGGCACGTTCTGGGGCGTATTATGCACGCTGCCGCAGCCCGCCGCAGCAGACAAGACAGCAACCACAAACACGCTATACCAACGCATAGGCCGTTCCGCACTCCGGACTACGGCCTTCGTTATCCTATCGAGGTTACGAGACCGTCAAGCTCGGCTTTAACCCTTCAGCCGCCGTTCTTCGTAGGCGATGATCCAGTCCATCATGCGGCGATAGACGAGTTCGGCGAGTTCCGGCGGGGCACCGAGGCGCTTGGCCTCTTCGCGCACGCGCGTTGCGACCTCCTCCACCCGCTCCGGGATCAACGCCGGCAGACCGGTTTCGCGCTTGACCGCGATGACCTGATCGACGACATGCATGCGCGCGGCCAGGAGCTTCACGAGTTCGCTGTCGATCCGGTCGATTTCGGCGCGGAATTTTGCGAGTTCGCGATCGCCCGTGGACATCTTCAGCTCCACCAGGGATCCGGCAGCTTGATGCGGCCCGCCGACTGCTCGATCACATGACCGAGCGAGAACAACGTTTCCTCATCAAACGGCCGTCCGATCAGTTGCAAGCCGAGCGGCAATGCCGAACCATCGAGCCCCGCGGGCACGGCAATGGCCGGCAGGCCGGCCATGTTGACGGTTACGGTGAAGACGTCATTCAGATACATCTCGACCGGATCGGCGCCGGACTTCTCGCCGACACCGAATGCCGATGACGGCGTTGCGGGTGTCAGGATCGCGTTCACGCCCTGCTTGAACGCTTCCTCGAAGTCGCGCTTGATCAGCGTACGCACTTTCTGCGCGCGCAGGTAATAAGCGTCGTAGTAACCGGCTGAGAGAACATAAGTGCCGATCAGAATGCGCCGCTTCACCTCGGCGCCAAAACCCGCGGCGCGCGTATTTTCGTAAAGCTCGATGATATCCCTGCCCGGCACGCGCAGGCCATAGCGCACGCCATCATAGCGAGCGAGATTGGATGAAGCCTCCGCCGGCGCGACGATGTAATAGGCCGGCAGCGCATACTTCGTATGCGGCAGCGAAATCTCGACGATCTCGGCGCCCGCCTTCTTCAACCACTCGGTGCCCTGCTCCCAAAGCTTCCCGATCTCCGCAGGCACGCCATCGATGCGGTACTCTTTCGGAATACCGATCTTCATGCCCTTCACCGATTTCCCGATTGCCTTTTCGTAATCGGGCACTTCCTTGTCGATGCAGGTGGAATCCTTCGGATCGTGCCCTGCCATCGAGCGCAGCAAAATCGCCGTGTCCTGCACCGTGCGCGCGAACGGGCCCGCCTGATCGAGCGACGACGCAAATGCCACGATGCCCCAGCGCGAGCAGCGGCCATAGGTCGGCTTGATGCCGACGATGCCGGTGAAAGCCGCAGGCTGGCGGATTGAACCGCCGGTGTCAGTACCTGTCGCCCCAAGACAAAGATTAGCGGCAACCGCTGCCGCCGAGCCGCCGGATGAGCCGCCCGGCACGAGCTTCGCGTTCGAGCCCTTGCGCTGCCAAGGCGAAACCACCGGCCCGAAGGCCGAGGTTTCGTTCGACGAGCCCATGGCGAACTCGTCGTTGTTGAGTTTGCCGAGCATCACCGCGCCGTCGCGCCACAGATGCGAGGTCACCGTCGACTCGTAAGGCGGCTCGAAATTCCCGAGAATTTTCGAGCACGCTGTCGTGCGCACGCCTTCGGTCGCGAACAGATCCTTGACGCCGAGCGCGATGCCTTCCAAAGGCCGCGCATCGCCCGCCTTGATGCGCTTGTCGGACTCGGCCGCCATCGCCCGCGCCTTTTCCGGCGTCTCGAGGATGTAGGCGTTCAGGCTTTTCGCTTTCTCGATCGCGGCAAGATGCGCGTCGGCGATTTCGACCGCCGAAAATTGCTTGGCGCGCAATCCGTCGCGCGCCTCCGCCAATGTCAGGGATGTCAGCTTCGACACACGCCTACTCCACGACTTTCGGCACGAGGAAGAACCCTTCCTCGCTCTGCGGCGCGTTCATCAGCACCTTCTTCGCGTCGCCGCCGTCGGTGACGACATCCTTGCGCAACGGCAGCTTCATCGGCGTGACCGAAGTCATCGGCTCGACGCCCTCGACGTTCACTTCCTTGAGTTGCTCGACGAAACCCAGGATCGAATTGATCTCGCCCGCGAGATGGTCGATTTCGCCGTCCTCGACCTTGATCCGCGCCAGATGCGCGATCCGTCGGACGGTTGCAGCGTCAATGCTCATGGAAGCTCCCTCGAATGAGCGGGCTATAGCCAGAGACCATCGATTTTACAACCGTTTACAGGCCCAAACCGGCTCCGGGCGCGGCAAAAATACCCATAAAACGTCATAGCGTTGATGGCTCATTGCGCTACCCTATCTATTCCTGATCGTAACGGACCAGGCATCGCCAGCGGCTCGGGCAATTTTGCAGAAGGAGTGGAATAATGAACGACGCGAAAGGACGGCGCACCGCCGCGCTTCAAACCCCCACCAACCTCGAAAGCAACGCGACCCACGATATTTCCGGCGGTCTGAACGCGCTCCTCGCCGATGTTTTCGCACTCTATCTCAAGACCAAGAATTTCCACTGGCACATGTCGGGGCCGCACTTTCGCGACTACCACCTTCTTCTCGACGAACAGAGCGACCAGATCTTCGCCATGACCGACGACATCGCCGAGCGCGTGCGCAAGATCGGCGGCATCACGCTGCACTCGATCGGCAACATCGCGCGTCTGCAACGCATTGAGGACAACGACGCCGATTACGTCACGCCACTCGACATGTTGGCCGAACTCCGCGACGACAACAAACAGCTCTCCGCCGCCATGCGCGAGGTACACGATCTCTGTGACGAACATGGCGACGTTGCGACCGCCAGTTTGTTGGAAAACTGGATCGACGAAACCGAGCGCCGCACCTGGTTCTTGTTTGAATCAGGCCGCTCGGGAGAGTCACCCAACAACTGATATGGCTCAGCCGCCGGCCTGCCAGTTCCGGACAATGTCGAGCGGATAGACCAGCATCAGAATATTGAGCGTGAGGTTATCGCGAATAAAATACGCGAGCCCCGCTTCGATCAGCAAAGCAAGCGTGACGGTCGTCCATACCGGAAGCCGCCACGCCAGCAGAAAGCCGGCGATCATCGCCAGCGTATCGCAAACCGAATTGATGATGCTGTCGCCATAATAGTCGAGCGAGATCGTCGCCGTGCGATAGCGATTGATGATCAGATCGGTATTCTCGAAAATTTCCCACCCGGCTTCGAGCATGACGGCAGCGACAAGCCGCATACCAAGCGAAGCGCGCTGCAACACGAGCCACGTCAGCGCATAAAAGATGAAGCCGTGGATGATGTGCGAGAATGTGTACCAGTCCGAGATATGCTGCGAATTCTCGGAGCTATTGACGACGCCGTGCCACAGCTTGACGTAGCCGCAGGTGCAGATCGGCGTCCGCCCCATCAAATATAAAGTGAGCGCCTGTCCCGCGAGCAGCATGAGCACGGCAATCAGCGCCGTCCTCGTCCGCATCAAAGCCATGTCTGCCATGACGCGGCTCAGACCGTCACCGCCTTGCCCTTCTCCGGCACGATTACTTTTGTCGCGGCGCCTTTCATCTCGGCAATGAACTTGTCGGCATTCGGCTCGATGATCGGGAATGAGCCGTAGTGGCACGGGACCACGCTCTTCAACTTGAAAAATTTCTTCACCGCCATAGCCGCGAGTTTCGGGCTCATCGTGAAGCGGTCGCCGACCGGAACGAAGGCGACGTCCGGCGCGTAAATCTCGTTGATCAGTGCCATGTCGGAAAAGATATCGGTATCGCCCATGTGATAGATCGTCGGTTCGTTGGGCGCCTTCACGATCAGGCCGCCGGGATTGCCGAGATAGACAGCGGTGCCGTTGTCGTTGTGGCTCGACGAGTGGTCGGCGCGCACCATCGAAACGGTGAAGCCACCCTGATCGAGCGTGCCGCCCATATTCATCGGGTCGATGTTCTCGACGCCCTGACTGTTCAGCCGCATGCAGATCTCGAAATTCGCCACCACCTTGGCGCCGGTCTTCTTCGCAATCGCGACCGAATCGCCGACATGATCGTCATGTCCGTGGGTGAGCAGAATGTGGGAGACTTCCTTCGCCGCTGCTTCGGGGTCGCCGCCGAAGCCGGGATTGCCTGTAAAAAACGGGTCGATCAGGACGGCCTTGCCGCCGAAATCAAGACGAAACGCCGAATGGCCGTACCAGGTGACTTGCATCGCGACCTCCAAATACCGTCCGCGAGTATAGTTCGAACTTGTGTCGTCACAACGCATGCGGGTTGACGCGCAAACGCATTACTTTAGATTTTGAGCGATCATTCGGCGTTGCTTATCCGCCCGCCCCTTTTGCGTCGCGTTGTTCGCTTGACGCGAAGGCTCGCCCGACCTGCCGAAATCGAGCGCGGCGGCTCCTGTAAATTGACGCGTTCAACCGGCGTAGTTCTTGCCGGCGCGGAACCAATACGAGGTCGTACGAAACCGAATGTCCACCACGATGGTCCTGCTCCATATCGCGGGCTATGTCGCACTCCTCCTGTGGGGCATCCGCATGGTGGAAACCGGCATCATGCAAGCCTACGGTTCCGAGCTCCGTCAGTTCCTGAGCATCGCCATCCGAAATCGCTGGAAGGCGTTCGCCGCGGGCCTCGGCATCACCGCGCTCCTGCAAAGCAGCACCGCGACCGGCCTCATGACCGCGGGCTTCCTCGCGAGCGGCGTGATGGAACTCGTTCCCGCGCTCGCCGTCATCCTCGGCGCCAATGTCGGCACCACATTAATCGTGCAGGTGCTGACCTTCGACACCTCCGCCATCGCGCCGATTTTTATTCTCGTTGGATTGATCGCCTACAATCAGGGCCCCAAGACGCGCACCCGCGATCTCGGCCGCGTCGCGATCGGCGTCGGCATTCTGTTGCTCGCGCTGCACCTGATCGTCGGTGTGATGGGGCCGATCGAAAAAGCCGCGCCGGTGCGTGCGCTGTTCGCGACCATCACCGGCGATCCGGTCATCAACGTCATTCTCGCCGCGCTCCTCACCTGGGCTTCCTATTCGAGCGTCGCCGTCGTGCTACTCGTTATGTCGCTCTCGGCAGCAGCAATCGTGACTCCGGCGGCAGCACTTGCGCTGGTGCTCGGCGCCAACCTCGGCAATGTCATTCCGCAATTCATCGGCACCAGCCAAAGCGGCAGCGCGCGGCGGCTCGCGCTCGGCAACCTGATCGTGCGCGGACTCGGCACCGTCGCGGCGATCCCCTTCTTGCCGAAGATCGCCGAGTGGCTCGCCGCATTCGAAGGCAATCCGGCGCGCGAGGCCGCCGACTTCCATACGCTGTTCAACGTCGCACTTGCGGTCGTTTTCATCGGCCTGCTCAATCCGCTCGCCGCGCTTTGCAGCCGGTTCATTCCCGCCAAATCCATTACCGACTCGCCGGGCACACCGCGTTACATCACCTCGACTGAGCTTGCGACGCCGAGCGTCGCCCTTGCTTCCGCCTCGCGCGAAGTGCTGCGCATGGTCGATATCATCGAGCGAATGCTGAAAGCTTTCCTTGCCGCCATCAAGGACGATGACCGCAAACAGATCGGCGAGATCGCCCAGATGGACGACGTCGTTGACGAGTTGCACAACGTGCTTAAGCTTTATCTCACGGAAATCAGCCGCAACGACAAGCTACCCGAAACGGAGGCGCGCCGCTGCGAGGATATTCTTGCCTTCACGATCAACCTCGAGCACGTCGGCGACATCGTCGAGAAGAGCCTGAGCGAACTTGCCGAGAAGAAGATCAAAAACCATCTCACCTTTTCGTCCGAGGGCTTTCAGGAAATTTCCAATATGCTGAACCAGATCCTCGAAAACCTGCGGCTCGCGGTCAGCGTATTCATGACCTCCAACCTGCACGATGCGCGCTCCCTCATGCAGGCGAAGACCGCGATGCGCGATCTCGAATGGACGGCGACGCAAAACCATCTGCATCGCCTGCGCGAAAAACGCGCCGAAAGCCTGGAGACAAGTTCGCTCCACATCGACATCGTGCGCGACCTGAAGCGCATTACCGCGCACATTGTCTCGGTCGCCTATCCGGTGCTTTCCGAGAATAACGAGCTTCTGCCAAGCCGGCTGCTCGACAAGGATGACGAGGCGTTCATCCCTCTTGCCGTCGGCAAAGAATAGAAGCCCATGGCCGTCAACATCGTCGAGCTCGTCGAGTTCAATACCCTGCTGCCGCAAGACGCTTGCCTGTTCGGCATCGATCTTGGCGACAAAACGATCGGGCTCGCGCTCTCCGACATCCGCCGCACCATCGCTTCGCCGTTCGAAACGCTGAAGCGTACCAAATTCCGCGCCGACGCCGAACGGCTGCTGGAGCTTGCAAAACGGCACAATGTCGGCGGGCTGGTCATTGGCCTGCCGCGCAACATGGACGGATCGGAAGGCCCGCGCGCGCAATCGACGCGCGCCTTCGTGCGCAATCTCTCGCCGATGACCGAGCTTCCGGTCGCCTTCTGGGATGAGCGGCTCTCGACCGCTGCCGTCACCCGCACGCTGCTCGAAGCAAACGCCTCACGCGCGCGCCGGAAGGAACTCGTGGACAAAATGGCCGCGGCTTACATCCTGCAAGGCGCGCTCGACCGCATGGCCAACGCGGCCTGAACAAGACACCCGAACCAAGACAACATGAATATCGTCGCGAATGCCCTTCTCCCCGTCTTCCTCATCATCGCGCTCGGCGCCGTACTGCGGCGTACGTTGCTGCCCAACGAGGAAATGTGGAACCCGATCGAGCGACTGACCTATTACGTACTGTTTCCGGCGCTCCTGATCGTCACCACCGGCACCGCCGATCTGAGCGACATTCCCGTTCGCGATATGGCAATCGCGCTGATCGTTCCGTTTGCGGCGGCGGCTGTTCTGCTGCTGCTCGCGCGCAACTGGCTGATCGGGCACTTCGCGCTTTCCGGCGCATCCTACACCTCGATCTTTCAGGCCTCGACGCGCTGGAGCAGCTACATTTCGCTCGCCATCGCCGCTGCACTCTATAACGCCTACGGGCTTGCGCTCACATCCGTCGCGTTGATCGCACTGGTGCCGCTGTTCAACGCACTGAACGTCTGGGTGCTTGCGCGTTACGTCTCCGATGAGAAAGTGGACTTCGGCACGACGCTCCTGCACATCGTCCGCAACCCGCTGATCTGGTCGTGCCTCGTCGGCATCGCGATCAATCTCTCCGGCTTGCCGCTACCGAAATTCTCGATCGCCTTCGCCGAGATCCTTGGCCGCGCTTCCCTTGCCGTCGGCCTTCTGCTCGTCGGCGCCGGGCTCGAACTCGGCAATTTGTGGAAAATAAACACCGCGATGCTCATTCCCACTGTGCTGAAGCTCGCGCTGATCCCGCTTTGCGCCATCGGTCTTGCGAAAGCCCTCGGGCTACAGGGGCCGCCGCTCGCCATCGTCACGCTGATCACCAGCGTGCCGACCGCGCCCGCCGGCTACGTCCTTGCGCGCCAGATGGGCGGCGACGCTCCGCTCTATGCGCGGATCATCACCTTTCAGACCATCCTCGGCTTTGTCACCGTAACGCTTGCGCTGATGGCTGCCGGCATTCAGCAACTCTAATCAGGCGCGCGCGAAGCTTCGCTTCATCAGATCGAGCGCAAGAACATCCGGTAGCGGATCGCCGTAGTTACGCCCGGCAATGCCGCCGAGCCGATGCGCGGCATAGGCTTCGGCGACCGCAGGTGCGTAAGCTGAAAGCGCCGCCGCAGCAGCAAGTTGCGCTATCGCTTCGACCGCGCGCCGTGCATGCGCTTCGCGTCTTCCAGACGACAGCAACTTCTGGATTTGCTCGATCGCTGCCCGCGCATTCGGCAATCCATTGGTTTCCCGCGCAAGCTTCGCGATAAGGCGCTGTGCGGCTTCCGGTTCGCGTGCACCGCCGCGCAAGAAATCGAGCGCCATGATGTTGCCCGAGCCTTCCCATATCGCGTTGAGCGGCGCTTCACGATAGAGCCGAGCCATCGGGTTTTCCTCGACGTAACCGTTGCCGCCAAGGCATTCGAGGCATTCGTACACGAACGCCGGCACCATCTTGCACACATAAAGCTTCGCAACCGGCGTCATCAGCCGCGCATAAACGATTTCATCCTCATCGTCCGGATGATCGAAAGCGCGTGCCAGCCGAAAGCCCAAGGCAAGCGCCGCTTCCCGCTCGAGACAAAGGTCGGCGACCACCGCACGCATCAGCGGCTGATCGACAAGTTTCTTCTGGAACACCGTGCGGAAGCGAACATGATGGATCGCCTGCATCAAGGCTGCGCGCAGGATGCCGAGCGCGCCGATCACGCAATCGAGCCTTGTCAGAGCGACCATGCGGATGATCGTCTTGATCCCTTCGCCTTCCGGGCCACAGCGCCGCGCATAAGCGCCTTGAAATTCCACTTCACTCGACGCATTCGAACAGTTGCCGAGCTTGTCCTTAAGCCGTTTGAAATCGAGCGCGTTCATGCCGCCCTCGGGCGTCACACGCGGCATTAAAAAGCATGTCAGCCCGCCCGGCGCCTGCGCGAGC
>DATMGD010000013.1:0-14583 GCA_035555855.1 Xanthobacteraceae bacterium | reverse complement strand
TGCGGGTAGCTCTCGCGCAGGCGGGCAAGCGTAACGTGCGGCGTGAACTTGCGTTGATCGTGCGCAAGACCGAGGCGATGGAAGATGCGTTCGTGCTCGGCCTGAAGATCGTTGAGCGGCTGGCTTGCGCTTGCCGCAGCGAAGACGGCGCGTGGTTTTCTGCCGCCGAACTGACCGAGGCCGGAAAGTTTCAGCTCGAACGCGCGTCGCCGCACTTGTCCGAGCATCACCATCACGTCGTGCGCGGTGTCGTCGTCGACGTCACCGATGAAACGCAGCGTGAGATGATAATTGTCGGGGTCGATCCAGCGTGCGCCGGGCAAACCGCCGCGCAGCGCACTCAAGCCCTCGCCGATCTCGGGCGGAATTTCGACCGCGGTAAACAGCCGTGGCATGACCTATGAAGACTTACGATTCCGCACGCGTTGGATCAAGGCTTCGACCGACGGAAGTGACTTCTTCACCACAAGATCGATGCCGGCTGCGGTCGGATGGATGCCGTCGGGCTGGTTGAGGTTTTGTACGCCAATAACGCCTTCGAGAAAAAAGGGCATGAAAACCAACCCGTATTTGTGGGCGAGATCGCGATAAATGGCGTCAAAGGCCGTGTAATAATCCTTGCCGAGACTGCGTGTCGCATACATCCCGGCGATCATGATCTCGATGTGACGCGCCTTTAACTTCTGAATGATGGCTTCGAGATTTTTCTTCACCGTGGCGGGCGGCACGCCGCGGAACATGTCATTGGCGCCGAATTCGACGATCACCGCCTGCGTGCCCTGCGGTACCGACCAATCGACGCGCGCGAGGCCTTGCGCGGTGGTGTCGCCGGAAACGCCGGCGTTGGCGACCGTGACGTTGTAGCCCTTGGCGCGGAGCGCCGCCTGCAGCTTTGAAGGATAGGAATCCTGGGCAAGCAGGCCATGCCCCGCCGTCAGGCTGTCGCCGAGCGCGACGATCTGAAGGGGCATTTCGGCGCGCACGGGTGCGGCAAATAGGGCGAAAAGCGCGCCGCATGCGAGCAGGATCGCGGTGCGAAGGGTGGTGGATTGCCCATACCGCGCCCCATTTCTGGCCGAGCCATTCTGGATGAAATGGAATAATGAAGACGGCATGGATGCCCCTTTTAAAGATAGCCTTTGCAAAGACAGCCTTGGCAAATCCTACAACGCGTCTGCGCCTGCCGCCGTCATCGTGAACGGTGTCGAACTGTCGCTCGGCACAGGCAGGGCGCGGGTTCATATCCTGAAACAGATTTCGCTCGAAATCGGGGCAGGCGAGGCGGTCGGCCTGATCGGCCCGTCAGGCTCGGGGAAATCGACGCTTCTGATGGTGATGGCCGGTCTTGAACGGCCCGATGCCGGAATTGTGAAGATCGCCGGACAGGATTTGGGGACTCTTTCTGAAGACCAACTCGCACGGTTCCGCGGCAAGAATGTCGGTATTGTGTTCCAGTCGTTTCATCTCATTCCGACGATGACCGCGCTCGAGAATGTCGTTGTGCCGCTCGAGCTTGCGGGCCGTGCCGACGCAGTGGAACGCGCGAAGTTCGAGCTTGAGGGCGTCGGCCTTGGCGGGCGTTTCCATCATTACCCGGCGCAGCTTTCGGGCGGCGAGCAGCAGCGCGTCGCGCTTGCGCGTGCACTCGCGCCGATGCCGGCCTTGCTGATCGCCGATGAACCGACCGGCAATCTCGATGAAGCGACCGGGCGCGAGATTATGGATCTCCTGTTCGCCAAGCGCGCCGAGCACAAATCGACGCTCGTCATCGTCACGCATGACGGCTCGCTGGTGAAACGCTGCGACCGCGCCGTCGCTATGCGCTCGGGGCATATCGAGCAAAAAGCCGAGGAAGCGGTGACGGCGTGAGTGCGCTCCGTCTTGCCTCGTTTCGGCTTGCCTGGCGCGAATTGCGGAGCGGTGTGCGCGGCTTCGGAGTGTTTCTCGCTTGTCTTGCTCTGGGTGTAGCGGCGATTGCCGGTGTGGCGTCGCTTTCCCGCTCGCTCTCCGACAGTCTTGCTCATCAGGGTAGCGTCATTCTCGGCGGCGATGCGGCGCTATCCTTAAGCGCGCGCGAGGCAACGCCTGTCGAACAGAACTATCTCGAGGAGCGCGGCCGCGTCGCGGTGGTTGCGACGATGCGCGCGATGGCGCGCGTGACAGGGCAGGCGAGCCAAGACAGCGCGACGGAAGACAACGCAACGCTTGTTGAATTGAAGGCAGTCGATTCGAATTATCCGTTGACCGGAGACATCACGCTCAACCCCGATAGCGGGCTACTCACGGCGCTTGCGTCCCCCGAAGGCGCCTATGGTGCGGTCGCCGATCCCGCGCTCCTCGCGCGGCTCAACATCAATGTCGGCGATCGCATCAAGATTGCCGACGCCGAATTTCAGATCACCGGGACGATCGATTCCGAGCCGGACAAGCTCGGGCAGGGCATCGGCTTTGGGCCAAGGTTGATCATCACCAATGGCGCGCTGCGGCGCTCGGGCCTGTTGCAACCCGGTAGCCTTGTGAAGTGGAGCTATCGCATTGCGCTCGAAGATCCGACGGCGCGCGGGCTCAATGAGTTCGTCGCGGAGACGCGCTCGCGCTTTCCCGACGCCGGCTGGGAAATCCGCACGCGCGACAAGGCTTCGCCGCAGCTCGAACGTAATGTGCGGCGCTTCTCGGAATTCCTGACGCTCGTCGGCCTTACGGCGCTCTTGGTCGGCGGCGTCGGCGTAGCCAATGCTGTGAAATATTATCTCGACCGCAAGAGCCGGACGATCGCAACGCTGAAAGCACTGGGCGCGACCGGCGGTACGGTGTTCGCGATCTATTTCATCGAGGTGGGCCTCCTGGCGCTCGTGGGCATCGCGCTCGGGCTGATCGCGGGCGCGCTCATTCCCTATGCCTTTGCGTGGGGTTTCGGCGCGGCGGTGCCGCTTCCCTTCGTGCCGGGCGTGCAGCCGCGCGCGCTGCTCCTCGCCGCGCTCTATGGCGCGGTCATCACCGCGGCCTTCGTGATCTGGCCAATCGGTAAAGCCCATGACGTGAAAGTCTCGGCGCTGTTTCGCGATATGGTGGAGCCCGTGCGCAGCCTGCCGCGCCGGCGTTACATTGCTGCGACGGTGCTTGCGGTTGCAGTGCTGATGCTGCTTGCGGTGCTTTCCGCGCAAGATCGTCGGATCGCGCTGATCTATGTCGTCGCCTCGGCGCTGGTGTTTCTGGTGCTGCGTCTTTTGGGCAGTGCCATCATGGCAGTGGCGCGGCGTTTACCGCATCCGCGCTCGACGACGCTTAAGCTTGCGCTTTCCAATATCCATCGCCCCGGCGCGCTGACGCCGACGATTGTGCTTTCGCTCGGGCTCGGGCTGTCGCTCCTCGTCACGCTTGCGCTGATCGAGAGTAATCTGCAGCGCCAGCTCAATCACACACTGCCGGATCAGGCGCCGAGCTTCTTCTTCGTCGATGTGCCTTCGAACGAGGCCAAACGTTTCGATGCTTTTGTGCGCAAACATGTGCCGGAAGACGCGACGCTCAACGCCGTGCCGATGCTGCGCGGGCGGATCGTCAGCCTCAAGGGTGTGCCTGCCGAGAACATCAAGCCCGATCCGGAGGTCGCCTGGGTGCTGCAATCGGATCGCGGCATCACCTATACGCAGGATCTGCCCGACGGCTCGCAGATCGTTGAAGGCAACTGGTGGCCCGTCGATTACGACGGCCCGCCGGTCGTCTCGTTCGAAAAGCGTGCGGCAGATCTGCTCGGCCTCAAGGTCGGCGACGACATCGTCGTGAATGTTCTTGGCCGCAACATCACGGCATCGATCGCGAACCTGCGCACCGTCGATTGGGAAAGCCTCGGCATCAATTTCATCATGCTGTTCCCGCCGAACGCCTTTCAGGGCGCGCCGCATTCGGTGCTCGAGACGCTCGCCTATCCCGGCGGCAGCAATCTCGATACCGAAATGAAACTGATCCGAGAGGTCGCGAAAGCCTTTCCGGCAGTGACCGCGGTGCGGGTCAAGGAAGCGCTCAAAGCCATCAGCGATATCGTCGGCCAGCTCTCGCTCGGCATCCGCGCCGCGGCCGCGATCACGCTCATTGCCAGCATTCTGGTGCTCGCCGGCGCGCTTGCTGCTGGACACCACACGCGGGTCTATGATGCGGTGATCCTGAAAACATTGGGCGCAACGCGCCGCCGCCTCATCCTCGTCTATGCGATCGAATACGCGCTCCTCGGGTTCATCACCGCCTTGATCGCCATTCTCGCGGGGGCGCTTGCCGGCGCTTATGTCGTGAAGGAAGTGATGCGCTTTTCGTTCGTCTTCGCCGCGCAAACGGCGATTCTCGCGAGTGCTTTCGCGGTGCTGCTGACGGTGTTGTTTGGGCTCATCGGCACCTGGCGGGCGCTCGGCCAGAAGCCTGCCTCGGTTCTGCGGAGCCTCTAAAACCTTGGAAAACGAGGCTTTTCAGGCTTTCCCAACCTTGCAGGAAATTCACTTGCCGCGGCATTGAGCCCTCCCCATATTACCGCTTGAAGAGGGGCTGCCCACAGACCGGCCCCGCGAGGGAGAACAAATGTCCGACTATCGCACCACCCCTGCTGCGCGCTACGGCCAGGCGGCCGGCGTCGCCGTCGACCAGGGCCTGCGTTCCTACATGCTCACGGTCTACAATTACATGGCGATCGGGCTTGCCTTCACGGGTCTTGCCGCCATCGGCACCTACATGATTTCCGTCACCACCGATCCGGCGCAGGCGGCTGCCACCATCAAAGGCGGCATCATGCTGACGGCGATCGGCAAGGCGCTGTTCACGAGCTGGCTCACTTACGTGGTGATCTTCGCGCCACTCGCGCTGGTATTCTTCCTGTCGTTCCGCGTTCAGAGCATGAGCGTCGGCGGCGCGCAGGCGATGTTCTGGCTTTATGCCGCGCTCGTCGGCGTATCGCTCGCTTCGGTGTTCCTGATCTATACTCACACCAGCATCTCGCGGGTGTTCTTCATCACCGCGGCGGCGTTTGGCGGTCTCAGCCTCTACGGCTACACGACGAAGCGTGACCTCTCCCCGATCGGCTCGTTTCTGATCATGGGCCTGATCGGCATCATCATTGCCTCGATCGTCAACATCTGGCTCGCCTCGTCGGCGCTTCAGTTTGCGGTATCGGTGATCGGCGTTGTCGTTTTCGCCGGCCTCACCGCGTGGGACACGCAGCGCATCAAGGAGATGTATTTCGAAGGCGACGATCAGCTCACTGCCGGCCGCAAGGCTGTGATGGGTGCGCTGTCGCTCTATCTCGACTTTATCAACCTGTTCATGATGCTGCTGCAGTTGTTCGGCGCTCGCCGCGACTAAGCAGAAGGCACAACGAAAAGCGAAAGGCCCCGGTGCAAACCGGGGCCTTTTTGAATGCGGTTGATTCAGTTGACGACGCGCAGCGGGTCGAGAACGCGCAGCACGCGGTCGAGATCGTGGCCGCGCTTCAGCACGAAGCCGCCGGCCGCGACGACCGAATAGGCGCCCTGCTTGCGGGCAAGCGCCGCGTTCTTCTCGATGCGGTAGAGCGGCATTTCCGATGTGCGGCGAAACACTGCGAAGACGGCGCGATCCTTGAGGAAGGAAATGGCGTAATCGCGCCATTCGCCGGCAGCGACCTTGCGGCCGTAAAGATCGAGGATGCGGAAGAGTTCGCGGCGATCGAAGGTGACTTTCGTGCCGGGAGAGGCGCCGGGGGATGCGTTGCGCCGGCGGTCCCCCGGAAAAGCTATCGGCTCCTGATCGCTCAATGCCGCCTCCTTTAGCGCATTCGCGGCTCGGCATCATCGTCGTACCAGCCGCGAGATTGCCGCGTCTTTCCGTCGCGCGATTGTCATGTTCGCCCCGGGCGGCAGGTGAGGCAAGCCTGTTCGGCGCGCAGTTCCCTTGCGGGTTTTCGCCCGTTAGGCAGGCGAAAACGGCTTATCGCAGTGCACTCACGGACTTGTTAGCAAAATCACATTGTCGCCCGATTTCGGCCAAGGCTACGCCCAAGCGGCAGGCGATGGTCTTGGCTTAGTAGCCTCCGGGTCGGTTCGTTTTTGTGCCGGACAATTCCCAGCCCCCCAGCCCCCCGGGCTTAAGCGGGCCGACCCACCTACTACTTGTATGGTTCAATTCCCCCAATAGTTCTGACTAAAAAAGCCGGCGCATTGCCGGCTATTTTTTTGCGTCGGTAATTTCTCGCGAGAAATTTCAGCGCAGGCTGAGTGCCGCGGCGCCGCGAATCGGTCCCGGTTTTTCGACGGAGCCCGGCTGCACCAACACCGCGATCATGTCGGCGTCATCGCCGATTTCATTCAGCGCAATGCTTTGCTTGACCGGCGCGCCGTTCCAGTCGGCGAGCTTGCGGAACTCGCGAACGACGTTGTGATAGGTGATGGTTTTGCCGCGGTTCTCGCCACGGTTGATCATCACCGGCTTCTCCTGCGCAACTGAGAGGAGCCATACTGCAGCGGGCGTGCCGGAACCGCCGCTTACTTCGACTTCGACTTTCCCGGCGTTTTTCTTGAGCGTGACTGCGACCGGCTTTTCTTTCGAGGCGGCCTTGGTACAGGCGCTCTTGATCGCGCTTCTGTCGCTGCCGACGACTTGCGTGACGCCGTTGACGATGATCTGCGGCGTGAAGACTTCGGAGCTGCCGCGCTGCTCGGAATAGCCTCGTTGGCGCTGCGAATAAGCGGCCTTGGCGAGCGTGTCGTGCCAGCCGAGGTAATCCCAGTAATCGACCGGTAGGCTCAGCGCGACGAGGCTGTCGTCGCCGGCGAGTTCGCCGAGCAGGCGGTCGGCCGGCGGGCAGGACGAGCAACCCTGGCTCGTGAACAGCTCGACCACGACCTTCTGCCCGCCCGCGAGCGCAGTGGTGCTCAAGAGGGCAAAGACAGCGATCGCGGCGGGCAGGCGGGCAAGCGTCATGGTTCCCTATAGAACGATTTTCCACGCACGCGCGAGTCACTTCGCAGTGACGGTCAATCGCCTTTTCGTGAGTTGGTTTGCTGTTGCGGCGCGCCGAACAAAAACGGCCGGGCACAAGGCCCGGCCGCTGTTTCGTTATCCGGAACGATCAGGCCGCGAGCTGGCGCAGCACATAGTTCAGGATGCCGCCGTTCTTGAAGTAATCGAGTTCGTCGAGCGTATCGATGCGGCAGAGGAACTGGACCTGTTTGGTCTTGCCGTCGGCCGACTTGATCTCGGCGGTGAATTTCTGCCGCGGCTTGAGGTCCGACGACAGGCCTTTGATGGTGACGATCTCGTCACCCTTGAGGCCGAGCGTCTGCCACGACTGGCCTTCCTCAAAGACAAGCGGCACGACGCCCATGCCGATCAGGTTCGAGCGGTGAATGCGCTCGAAGCTCTGCGCGATCACGGCGCGGATGCCGAGAAGCGTGGTGCCTTTCGCGGCCCAGTCGCGCGACGAGCCGGTGCCGTATTCCTTGCCTGCGAAAACAACGAGCGGGACTTTCTCCTGCTTGTACTTCATTGCTGCGTCGTAGATCGGCATCTGTGCGCCGTCGGGATAGTGGATCGTCACGCCGCCCTCGACGCCCGGCACCATCTGATTCTTGATGCGGATGTTGGCGAAGGTGCCGCGCATCATCACTTCGTGGTTGCCGCGGCGCGTGCCGTACTGGTTGAAGTCGAGGACCTGTACGCCGTGGTCGATGAGGTACTTGCCCGCCGGAGACGCGGCCTTGATGGAGCCCGCGGGCGAGATGTGGTCGGTGGTGATCGAGTCGAGGAAGAGACCCAGGATGCGGGCGCTGACGATGTCCGCGACCGGCGCCGGCTTCTTTTCCATGCGCACGAAGTAGGGCGGGTTCTGAACGTAGGTCGAGTTCGAATCCCACGCATAAGTCGCGCTTGGCTTGACCTGAATCTTGCGCCAGTGCTTGTCGCCCTTGAAGACATCCGAGTACTTCTTCTTGAAGAGCGCCTTGGTGACGTTCTTGCGGACGAAGCGCGCGACTTCCTTCGAGCTCGGCCAGATATCCTTGAGGTACACGGGCTTGCCGTTCTTGCCGGTGCCGAGCGGATCCTTAGCAAGATCCTTCATCACCGACCCCGCGAGCGCGAATGCGACGACGAGCGGGGGTGAAGCAAGATAGTTCGCACGCACGTCAGGGTTCACGCGGCCTTCGAAGTTGCGGTTGCCCGAGAGCACGGCGGCCGCGACGAGATCGCTGCCGTTGATGGTCTTGGAAATTTCGTCCGGCAGAGGGCCGGAATTGCCGATACAGGTCGTGCAGCCGAAGCCGACGAGGTTGAAGCCGAGCTTGTCGAGATCCTTTTGCAGGCCCGACTTCTTGAGGTATTCGCCAACGACCTGCGAGCCGGGCGCGACGGATGTCTTCACCCAGGGCTTGACCTTGAGGCCCTTCTTGACGGCGTTCCGGGCAAGCAAGCCCGCGCCGATCATCACGCTCGGGTTCGAGGTATTGGTGCAGGAGGTGATCGCGGCGATCACGACGTCGCCGTGACCGAGGTCGAATTTCTTGCCGGCGACCTTGAAGCGGCGATCTATCTCGGTGGCCTTGCGAAATTCGCGATCGAGCGATTCGGCAAAGCCAGCTTTCACGCGCGACAGCGGCACGCGATCCTGCGGCCGCTTCGGACCGGCGAGCGAGGGCTCGACTTCCGAAAGATCGAGTGCAAGCGTGTCGGTGAAAACCGGATCGGGTGTCGACTTGGTGCGAAGAAGGCCCTGCGCCTTGGCATAGGCGGCGACGAGCTTGATGCGGTCGGACGCGCGGCTCGTGTCGGTGAGATAGCGGACCGTCTCGTCGTCGACGGGGAAGAAGCCGCAGGTCGCGCCATATTCGGGCGCCATGTTACCGATCGTCGCGCGGTCTTCGAGCGAAAGCGCGGCGAGGCCAGTGCCGAAGAACTCGACGAATTTGCCGACGACGCCCTTCTTGCGCAACATCTCGGTGACGGTGAGCACGAGGTCGGTTGCCGTCACGCCTTCCTTGAGCTTGCCGGTGAGGCGGAAGCCGATGACTTCCGGGATCAGCATCGAGATCGGCTGGCCGAGCATTGCCGCTTCCGCTTCGATGCCGCCGACGCCCCAGCCGAGCACGGAGAGGCCGTTGACCATCGTGGTGTGGCTGTCAGTGCCGACGAGCGTGTCGGGATAGGCGAACTCGACATTCTTGCCGCCGGTCTTCTCGCTCTTGGTCCAAACGGTCTGCGAGAGATATTCGAGATTGACCTGATGGCAGATGCCGGTGCCGGGCGGCACGACGCGGAAATTGTTGAAGGCCTGCTGACCCCATTTCAGGAAGCGATAGCGCTCGCCGTTGCGCTTGTATTCGAGTTCGACGTTCTGACCGAAAGCGCGGGGGGTGCCGAAGTGATCGACGATTACCGAGTGATCGATGACGAGATCGACCGGCACGAGCGGGTTGATGCGGTTCGGATCGCCACCGAGCGACTTCATCGCGTCACGCATCGCCGCAAGATCGACGACGGCGGGAACGCCGGTAAAGTCCTGCATCAGGACGCGCGCCGGGCGGAAGGCGATCTCGCGATCCGAGCGGCGCTTCTTCGCCCAGTCGGCGATCGCCTTGATGTCCTGCTTGGTGACCGTGCGGCCGTCCTCATGCCGGATCAGATTCTCGAGCAGCACCTTCATCGAGAAAGGCAGCCGGGAGATGCCGGCAAGCCCGTTCTTTTCGGCGACGGGCAGGCTGTAATAATCGTAGGTCTTCTTGCCGATCTTGAGCGAACGGCGGCATTTGAAGCTATCGAGTGAGGCCACGGGGACTTTCCATTGGTTCGCGGTAACGGGCGCCGCTGCATTGCGGGAGTTTGGAAACTTTATAGAACGATTTGCTTCTCCGGTCACCGCGCCGAATGGTCTAAGCTGCTGTAATAACGGGTTAATGGAATAGGTTTTCAGAGAAACGGTATGCGGTTGCGGACGGAACAGCTGTGCTGTGTGCGGGGCGGGCGGGCGCTGTTTCGCGATCTTTCCTTCGAGCTTGCTGCCGGCGAAGCGCTGATTGTGACCGGGCCCAACGGGGCGGGAAAAACCTCGCTGTTGCGGATCATTGCCGGGCTCCTGTCGCCCGCGGGCGGGCAGATCGCGCTCAAGGATGGCGAATTGCCGCTTGGCGAATCCTGCCACTTCGTAAGCCATCACGACGGTGTGAAAGGCGCGCTGACGGTGATGGAAAACCTTTCTTTCTCTTGCGCGTTGCTCGGCGGGATCATCCGGAAAGAGCAGGCCGCCGCACCGGCGGCGGCGCTTTCCCGTCTCGGACTGGGCGCGCTCGGCGATCTCCCGGCCTATGTGCTGTCGGCGGGGCAGAAGCGGCGTCTCGCGCTTTCAAGGTTGCTCGCCGCGCCACGGCCGATCTGGCTCCTCGACGAGCCGACGGCTTCGCTCGATCGTGCCGGTCAGGAAGTGCTCGCCGGCATGATGGGCGAGCATCGCGCACGCGGCGGCATGGTGATCGCGGCGACGCATCTGCCGCTCGACCTTGACGATGCGCGCACGCTTACGCTCTCGGTGGCGGCATGAATACATTTACGGGCGCGCTTTCCGCGGTCGTGCTGCGCGATCTGCGCGTTGCATTGCGCGCTGGCGGCGGCGCCGGCATCGGCGTGATTTTCTTTCTCTCGCTGGTCGTGATCGTGCCGTTCGCGGTCGGACCTGATATGCCGCTACTGAAACGCATCGGCCCGGCGATGCTGTGGATCGGTGCGCTGCTGGCAACGCTGCTCGGGCTCGACCGGATCTTTGCCGCCGACCACGAGGACGGCAGCCTCGATCAGCTATTGCTGTCCTCTGTGCCGCTCGAACTCATCGCCGCCGCCAAGGGCTTCTCGCATTGGCTCGCTTCCGGACTGCCGCTAGTGATCGTGACGCCGCTTCTCGGTCTGATGCTCGGTGTCGAGCCGCATGCACTCGCGACTGTCGCGCTGACATTACTGGTGGGAACACCGGGCGTGACGTTTCTCGGTCTTGCCGCGGCGGGCCTCTCGGCGGCGCTGCCGCGCGGCGGCTTGCTTGGCGCGGTCCTTGTGCTGCCGCTCGCGATTCCGCTCTTGATTTTTGGTGTCGTCACGACCAATGCCGCGATCATTGGCGAAGGCCTCGGCTCGCCGTTTCGCTTTCTATGCGCGATTTCGCTGTTCTTCCTGGTGCTTGGCCCGGTCGCGGCCGCCGCCGCGTTGCGTCACGTCAGGGAATAAATGATACATCGCATTGTCGCCACGCTTCCGGGCCGATAACAACACGCCATCATGCCGCTGATCGATTACGCCAACCCGCACCGTTTCCAGAGGCTCGCCGCCCGGCTAATCCCGCTTTTGGGCGTCGTGTCCGGAACCCTGATCGTGCTTGGGCTTGCGACCGGTTGGGTCGCGCCCGCCGACTATCAGCAGGGTGAGATGGTCAAGGTGATGTACATCCACGTGCCGTTCGCCTGGCTCTCGCTCGGCGGCTACACGGTGATGGCGATTTCGGCGCTCGGCACGCTCGTTTGGCGGCACCCGCTTGCCGATGTTTCAGGGAAAGCGGCGGCGCAGGTTGGCGCGGTGTTCTGCTTTTTGTGTCTCGTCACCGGTGCGCTGTGGGGGCGGCCGACCTGGGGTACCTATTGGGACTGGGATCCGCGGCTCACCTCGGTGCTGGTGCTCTTTCTTCTTTATCTCGGCGTGCTCGCGCTGTGGCGCGCTTTCGATGATCCGCTGCGCGCCGGGCGCGCGGCAGCGATTCTCGCGCTTGTCGGTTTCATCAATGTGCCGATTGTGAAGTTCTCGGTCGACTGGTGGAATTCGATCCATCAGGGCGCTTCGGTATCGAAGCTCGGTGCGCCGACGATCGACCCGTCGATGCTCTATCCGCTTCTGTTTTCGGCGCTTGGCTTCTTCGTGTTGTTCCTGGTGCTGCACATGGCCTTGATGCGGAACGAGCTTCTGCGCCGCCGCGCGCGGACGCTACGCATTCTGCGGGCGGCGGAGGCAGAGCAATGAATTTGGGCGCGCATGCTTTCTTTATTCTCGCCGCCTACGGCATCGCGGCTGTCACGCTTGCAGCGTTGATGATCTGGATTGCGCTCGATTATCGCGTGCAGCAAAGGCGCGTGCGCGAGCTCGAAGAGCGCGTACGGAAGCGCTGATGCGCCGCCTCCTGATCGCGCTGCCGCTTTTCGCGTTCATGGCGCTCGCGGCATTGTTCTATTTCCGATTGGGCGCGGGCGATCCGTCGGCGCTTCCTTCGGTGCTGATCGGCAAGCCTGCGCCGACCAATATGCTGCCGCCGCTCGACGGCCTGCAGCGCAATGGCGTCAATGTGCCGGCGTTCGATCCGGCGCAGTTTCAGGGTCGTATCACCGTTGTGAACGTGTGGGCGTCGTGGTGCGTGCCGTGCCGCGACGAGGCAGCGCTTCTCATTCGGCTTGCGGCAGACAAGCGTTTCCACATCATCGGTATCAATTACAAGGACGAACCGGAAAACGCGCGGCGTTTCCTTGCCCGCTTCGGTAATCCGTATGAGGCGGTTGGCGTCGATCGCATCGGCCGCGCGGTGATCGACTGGGGCGTCTATGGCGTGCCGGAAACGTTCATCGTCGGGCGCGACGGCAAGATCGTATTCAAGCTTGTCGGCCCGATCACCGAGGGCAATCTGCCGGCGCTTGTGCGCGAGCTTGAGAAGGTCGCTTCTAAATAGCGCTCAGTTTTCAGGCTTGATCTGGTAGCGCAGGAACACCGGAGTTTGCGCGAGCGCGAACAATATCGTCAGCGGCAGGAAGCCGAAGGTCTTGAACGCAACCCATGTATCGGTCGAAACCGAACGCCAGATGATTTCATTTAAAACCGCAAGCGCAAGGAAGAAGACCGCCCAGCGCCAGGTGAGAATCTTCCAGCCTTGTTCGGTGAGTTGAAACGCGCCTTCGAGCACGGTTTCGAGAAGCGGTCGGCCGGTGGCGAGGCCTGCAAAGAGAATCACGCCGAACATGATGTAGATGATCGTCGGCTTCATCTTGATGAAGGTGTCGTTGTGCAGCCACAGCGTCAGCGCGCCGAATACCAGCACGATACCGGCGGTGACGATCGGCAGCACCGGCAGGCGGCGCAGGAGCATGTACTGGACCGCAAGCGCGATCACGATCGCGACCATGAAAGCAGCGGTCGCGAAGAAGATGCCGCGATAGCTGTTGGCGAAGAAGAATAAAAGCAGCGGCCCGAAATCGAGCAGCAGCTTGAGGAGCGGATTGAGCTGTTTCTTATCCGTGGCGGCCATGCCCGTTAGTGCCCTGTCGGCGGGCTCTGATCAAGCCGTCTCGGCGTCTTCGGTAAGGCCCACGAGCGCCCGGGAAAACGCCCTGGCGTCGAACGGTGCAAGGTCTTCGAGGCTTTCGCCGACGCCGATGAAATGCACAGGGAGGCCAAACTTTGCGGCGAGCGCCACGAGGATGCCGCCCTTTGCGGTGCCGTCGAGCTTGGTGATGATGAGACCGGTGACGCCGGCCGTTTTGCCAAAGGCCTCGACCTGAGAAAGCGCGTTCTGGCCGACGGTGGCGTCGAGCACCAGAAGCACCGCATGGGGCGCGCTGGCATCGAGCTTCTTGATGACGCGGTTGATCTTCTCAAGCTCATCCATCAGCGCCGCCTTGTTCTGCAGGCGGCCGGCGGTATCGATCAGCAGGATGTCGATGTTCTCGGTACGCGCCTTTTCCAGCGCCTCGAAGGCGACACCGGCAGGATCGGCGCCGGGCGCCTTGGCGACTACCTCCGCGCCGGTGCGTTCACCCCACACTTTAAGCTGGTCGATGGCAGCGGCGCGGAAAGTATCGGCGGCAGCGAGCATGACTTTATTGCCATCTTCCGAAAGGCGTGCGGCGATCTTGCCGAGCGTCGTCGTCTTGCCGGAGCCGTTGACGCCGACGGCAAGGGTGACGAACGGCTTATGCGCGGGATCGGACGTGAAGGGTTGAGCGACCGGCGCGAGAATTTTTTCGATCTCGCTCGCAACCAATGTGCGGATTTCGTGATCCTCAAGCGAGCGGCCGGGGCGCGAGTCGCTGACGGCTTTGGCGATCTTCACCGCCGTATCGGTGCCGACGTCGGCCTGAATGAGAAGTTCCTCGAGTTCCTCGACAGTCGCGGCGTCGAGCTTGCGCGCGGCTAGGCCCTTGAAGCCGGAGCCGAGTTTCGAGGCCGAACGCGAAAGACCGGAGGTGAGGCGTTGCCAGATGCTCATGCGGCGATCAGCCTTCTGCCGTCGTGACCGGCAATTCTTATTTCTCCGATCGTGCCGGCATCGAGTTCGCGCGCGAGCTTTACTTCGGTGAAGTCGTCGGAGCGCGCGGCGTTGCGTTCGGCGAGCACGCGAATGTTGCGGCCGATCTTGCCCGCGAGATGACGGCGCAGCGCGATGTCGCCCTTGTCGCGCAGGCGTGCAGCGCGTTCCTTGGCGATGCGGCGGCCGAGCTGCGGCATCTTCGCCGCCGGCGTCCCGGTGCGTGCTGAAAACGGAAAGACATGGAGAAATGTGAGGCCGCAATCTTCGACGAGTGCGAGCGAGTTGCGGAATTGCGCTTCGGTTTCGGT
>DATMGD010000012.1:0-111819 GCA_035555855.1 Xanthobacteraceae bacterium | reverse complement strand
AGCCACATCAACCTGCACAAGACCTTCTGCATTCCGCATGGTGGCGGCGGGCCGGGCATGGGGCCGATCGGCGTCAAGGCGCATCTTGCGCCGTTTCTGCCGGGCGATCCGGATGTGGCGCCCGCGCAGAAACCGTCAGGTGCGGTCTCCGCCGCGCGCCTCTCCTCCGCTTCGATCCTGACGATTTCGTGGATTTATATGGAGCTGATGGGCGGCGAGGGACTTACGGCGGCGACGGAAGCTGCCATCCTGAACGCCAATTACATCGCGAAACGCCTGGAGCAGCACTATCCGCTGCTGTTCAAGGAAGCGGATCGTCTGGTCGCGCATGAATGCATCGTCGACGTGCGGCCGTTCAAGGCGAGCGCGGGTATTTCGGTTGAGGACATTGCCAAACGCCTGATCGACTATGGCTTCCATGCGCCGACCATGAGCTTTCCGGTTGCAGGTACTTTGATGATCGAGCCGACGGAGTCGGAATCGCTCGCGGAGCTTGATCGCTTTTGCGACGCAATGATCGCCATCCGTAACGAAATCCGCGATATCGAGGAAGGCAGACTCGACCGCAAGGATAACCCGTTGGTGAATGCGCCGCACACGATCGGAGAGGTGACAGCGGACGAATGGAGGCACAGCTATTCCCGCAAGCTTGCGGCCTTTCCGCTTCCGTCGCTTCAGCAGGGAAAATATTGGGCGCCCGTCAGCCGCGTCGATAACGTTCACGGTGATCGGAATCTTGTTTGTTCGTGTCCGCCGATGGAAGAATATGCCGGACAGCACGCGAACTCCTGAGTCTCGGCCCACGGCGTGAGGTGCGGGCTGCCGCCGGCGCTGTTGTTCATGGTGTAGGTGCGCGAAATCAGCGCTTCGCTGTTTCTGCCGGGCACCAATACGCAGGTGCTGGGCCCGGTGATTGTCAGCTTCTGGGACTCGGGTGGTATGCCGCGCGTCAGCGCGCTTGCCGTCGCAGCCTCTCAATTCGCGGTCATTTCCTTTGTCGCGGCAGTAGATGGTTACTTGCGCGAGCAAAATGATGTCCCGGGATTACGCATAACGAAGGATCGTGCCGTGAATGGCGAAGGGCATGTGTATCTACAGCAGGTTTGCGGATACATCATGGGGTCGAAGATCGATTGGCGGGGAGTCGCTTCCCGATGTGACTCCTCCTCGCTTTCGATCCGTGTCTTCATTCAACTATGAAGCCTCTGCAGCTTAGAAGTTCTTCGCTTTGGTATGTCGTACGACAGGCTCGGTTACGCCGAGTCGGTGAGTACTTTGGTTGCTTCGTTGGCATCCCCGTTGGTATCGATGGATATCAACTTGTAAAAGACGATAAATATCAAAAACTTGGCCGACGTGTTCGATTCCGCCCCTGGGCACCATTTTATATTTCAAATATTTATATAGGAGTGCAGCTCCGGCAATTAATCAGGAAAGGCCGGCCGCTCGTTTACACTTCAAGGGCCGAATGGCAGCATTTGGTTATGTTTAATTGGCTCACAAAACGCCGAGCTCTAGTTCTCGCTGAGGCGGACGAATTTATGGAGTTCTGCGGCGACCGCGATTATGCCGAGGCTCGGAAGGAAATGCGTGCCGCGCGAGGGCGCGGCGACAGCCAACAGTAGGAAAAGATGGTTTTAGCTCGAACATTCGCTATCGGGATTACTGCACTCCTAGGCATCACCGCCGCACTCGCGGAAGGTTCGGTCGGTTTCGACGAGGTGATGCAGTTTGCCGCGCAGAACCCAAAGCTTGCGAGCGAAATAAAAAGCTCGATACGAGAACAACGGTTAAGACAGACCGACATTCAATGCGCCGGCGCGCGGTTTGGAAATCAATGGACCTATCTAGGCGGTGATCGGGCCCCGCCCTTTACCTGTCACATCGGAAATCGCGTTTTAACAATCCGCAGTGAGATAGATTTCTTCGATGCAGCGGGACGGCGAATTAAAGGTGGCATGGATAACCCTTCGGTTTTCCGCAAGGCTCGCTCCTTCAAGGGGAAAAAGCCAATCTGGAGTTGGCAAGAAGCGCCTAAAATGTAAGGGCCGGAAGAAATTTAGATTCTCGGCCTTGATGCCGATAGTCGGAGCGCTATTTTCTCGCGGCAGAAGGAAGGATCGAAAGCAGAATTTCGTCGTCAGTCGCTCACAGTTGAGGCGCAGGTCATGTCTGATAATCATGAGTTGCAGGCAAAAAAACAGCTTTTTGAAAGCCTCGTAAAAACCATTGGAGATGCTTTGGAAGAATTCTGTGAATCACAGACAGAAGAAAATAAACGCGCATCAGTAGGAACGTATCGACTGGTAAAAAATCTGGCGCGGTAAATATATGACGAGGAGATGATCGTCAGCCTTAAAGCTAGAATTACGAATGTCTAAAATAGCCGGCAACATCGGATGTAACGGCTGGAAGGTTTAGATTTCCCGTCCGCCAAACCCGAACAAAAAAGGCCGGGAAAATCCCGGCCCTCGTCGTAGCTTCGATGATTGTTGCCAGTACATCCGTGGTCAATAACCAGAAGCGTCTCTCACCCTTTTTAGAGGGTTGCGAGATTTGCAGCGGCCTTCTTGCCGCGCTCGGCGACAACCTCGAAGGACACTTTCTGTCCTTCGACCAGATTGCCAATGCCAGCGCGTTCCAGCGCCGAGATGTGAACGAATACGTCAGGGCCAGCATCGTCCGGCTGAATGAAGCCGAAGCCTTTTTGCCCGTTGAAAAATTTTACCTTACCGGTAGCCATTGAGAGTCTCCAGCGCATAAGCGCATTGAACCGGACGACATCGCCCAGCTTTCAATTCGACTAATTGTCCTAGAAAGAACCCTCAAAGGGCGCAAAACAAAACAAAGAGCATCGAACAGCGTGACCCTAGACTAAACCGGATGAAATACAAGCTATACGCGAGAGAAAGTCTTAGGTCTCCGGACTAAACCATGCAAAGGTGAAAAATACATCCGATCTACCAATTGGATGGAACAGAAAGGGTAAGTGCTGCTTAGCCCTGATGGTCGCTTCCACATTCAAACTTCCCGAGGGAACTTGTCCGAAATGCGGCGAGAGCGGCCGCTTTGTTGGCATGGAAAACCATGAAACGAAGCGAAGCACAAACATCATTACGTTCGAATGCCAACGATGTGGTGACTTTGTGCAGGAAGAAGCGATGCTAAAGCCTTATCCCAGGCCGCGTCGCATTTCAAAACCACGCTAGTAACTGCAAACGGTCATGCCCAGCAAATTTAAGATCGGCGAGCATGTGCGCTTCACTTCGCACACAATCGGATTACCAAGCGCGCCCGGATTCTATCAAATTGTAAAACTGATGCCGAGCGAACATATCGAGCAACGATACAAGATTAAAAATAAAGGCGAAGCACACGAGCGCATCGTGCGTGAAAGTCAACTTGAAAAAGATTAGGAATTAAACTGCTTGAAAGTGCGACTTTGGCTCGTTGGGCACGAGTACATTGTTTCCAAAGCGCACATCAATCCATGGCCCTTCACCTCGGTGCGCAGGCCGTTCGCGTTCGATTACGCCGATTGAGTCCGGCCATAGCCCCTCATGGTAAAGCCACAGGATCGATTCCGCTGTAAATTTAACGCGGTCGCCAATTTTCATGATGATTACCTTTCGAGCAGCCGAAAGCAGAGATCATCGTAAACCGTAAATGGGCCGATACAACAAACATAATTGGTGCAGACACACGGGCAATTAAGACGATTATTGGATGGCGGCTTTTTTATGCAAGTTTAAGCATAGATGGTCATGTCTTCAGTCATCGAATCTAACTGATCAAGATATATTTCATCCTACTTGTAATACAAGAAATATTTCCTATCTGCAGTACTCCAAGGGATAATCTCTAGGACAATCATAAGGAGCCTCAACATGGCCAACGAAAACGAAAAGCCGGGTCAACAGGGCGGAACAAATACTCCCGGGCAGCAGAATCAGCAGTCCAGCCAGGACGGAAAGCAGCACGGCCAGGAAAACAAAAATCCTGAGCAGAAGCAGCAAGGCGACAAAAACTAAACCGATATAAGTCCCGCCTTAAACGGCGGGATTTTTTTTGCTTGGAGAGGGAAATGGAAAAGAACCTAATTTGGTCTTGGGCGATAGGTATTCCAATTACAATCGCCTTCCTCGCTTTATTGGTACTCTATTAGCGGCATGGATCTGAATCGATTTCTCACAAGACTTTCGATGGATAGATATCGCGAATTAGCGAGCGCATTCACCAATGCTTCCGCAAGGGAACGCCTACTGAAGCTACTGCAGGCGGATACGGCAGAGCATCGGCAATCGGACTTGGACGAACAGAAAATAAAATCTGATCAGCGAACACTTAAATCGCGACCGAAGAGCTAATCGGTTTTCCCCAAATCGGATTGTTGTTGATGACGATGATTGGGAATACCCGTTATCGTATTTTTTAAGCAGAACTCCCGGGCTCGGCGCATAGAGCATATTTGCCGTGTTGAGCCGGCGGATCACCCGCAGAGCTTTAGCTTTGAAATTCCACCCGGATATTTTGAATGCACAGGAGATCGTCCTGATGTTCGGGATACCCGAGCCCGTCTGCCCGAATAAATTTGGCGCTTCCGACACTCGCTGTATGGGATTTGGTTTGGTTCGGATCGGGCTTGTGAAAGGGACCGAGTAATTCGCGCTTACGCGCGAAGCTGCTTGATACGGCAGGAGAGCGATTAGCCTAACGGTGCGCCAGGAAATCAGCGTAAGTAGCGGCGAGTCCTTCTCGCAAAGACGTTTTGGCTGTCCAGCCAAGTGCTGTGAGCTTGGAGACATCGAGCAGCTTGCGCGGCGTGCCGTCGGGCCGGCTTGGGTCGAATTCGATCCGGCCGCGATAGCCGACGACGTCGGCCACCAGGCGGGCGAATTCCGCGATCGTGATGTCCTTGCCGGTGCCGATATTGATGAAACCCGGCGCCGACCATTTTTGCATCACGAATATGCAGGCATCGGCCAAATCATCCACCGACAGGAATTCGCGTTTCGGCGTTCCCGTTCCCCAAACAGTCACGACCGGCGCGTTATTTTTCTTCGCTTCGTGAAAACGGCGGATCAAGGCTGCCGGAACATGACTGTATTCGGGATGGTAATTATCTCCCTTGCCGTAAAGATTGGTCGGCATCACTGAAATATAATCGGCGCCATGCTCGCGGCGATAGGCGTCGCACAATTTGATGCCGGCAATCTTGGCGATTGCATACCATTCGTTGGTGGGCTCGAGCGGCCCTGTCAGCAACATATCTTCCGTCATCGGCTGCGCCGCTTCGCGCGGATAAATGCAGGACGAGCCAAGAAATTGCAGCTTTTCGACACCGGCGCCATAGGCGCTCTCGATTACGTTCGTAGCGATCAGAAGATTGTCGTGCAGGAATTCGACGGGCAGCGAGCTGTTCGCGGCAATGCCGCCAACTTTTGCCGCCGCCAGAAATACTGCCTGCGGCTTGCTCGCTCTAAAGAAGTGCCGTGTTGCGGCTTGATCACGCAGGTCGACCTCGCTGCGCGGTGCCGTGATGATTTCACAATCCTCGGCCTGCAGACGCCGCACGATTGCCGAGCCCACCATGCCGCGATGCCCCGCGACATAGACCCGCTTTCCCCGAAGTTTGTATTCCCCGGCCTCTGTCATGCAACGCCGGTCAAAAATGGTTTCGCAGGGCGGGGTTTCTGACGTTACGTCTTGCGATCAGTTCGCGCTCCAGCTTCGCTGCGGCAAGATCGGATTCCACCATCTCGCGCACGATCTCATTCATGCCGATCGTAGGTTGCCAGCCGAGCTTCTCGCGTGCCTTCGTCGCATCACCCACAAGTTGCTCGACTTCGGTCGGCCGGAAGAAACGCGGGTCGATCTTGACGAGCACCTTGCCGCTCTTCTGATCGCGGCCGACCTCATCGACGCCCTTGCCTTGCCACTCGATCGTGCGGCCGACTTCCTTGAATGCCGCCACCACGAATTCCCGTACCGAATGCTTCTCGCCGGTCGCGATCACATAATCGTCCGGCTTGTCCTGCTGCAAAATCTTCCACATCGCTTCGACATATTCGCGCGCGTGCCCCCAGTCGCGCTCGGCATCGAGATTGCCAATCCACAGCACGTCATCGAGGCCGGCCTCGATTCGCGCGACGGCGCGAGTGATCTTGCGCGTGACGAAGGTTTCGCCGCGGATCGGGCTTTCGTGGTTGAACAGGATGCCGTTCGAAGCATGCATCCCGTAGGCTTCACGATAGTTGACCGTGATCCAGTAGGCATAGAGCTTCGCCGCGCCGTAGGGCGAGCGCGGATAGAACGGCGTCGTTTCCCGCTGCGGAACTTCCTGCACGAGGCCGTAGAGTTCCGAGGTCGATGCCTGATAGAAGCGCGTATCGCCAACAAGCTTGAGCTGGCGAATGCACTCGAGAATGCGGAGCGGCCCGATCGCGTCGGCGTTGGCGGTATATTCCGGTGTTTCGAAGCTGACCATGACGTGGCTTTGCGCCGCGAGATTGTAGATCTCGGCCGGCCGCGTATCCTCGATGATCCGCTGCAGCGATGTCGAGTCGGTCAGATCGCCGTAATGAAGAAACAGCCGCGTGCCGCTCTCGTGCGGATCCTGATACAGATGGTCGATACGCGCGGTGTTGAAACTCGAAGAGCGGCGCTTTAGGCCGTGAACGATGTAGCCCTTCGCGAGCAATAGCTCCGCAAGATAGGCGCCGTCCTGGCCGGTAATGCCGGTAATCAGCGCGACTTTGCTCTTATCGGACATAACGCCTCTTTATATAAAGCCAGCAATCCTTTGGACGAAGGGGGCATGTATAGCAGGCCAGGCGTTTTTCCGCGATTTATTAACGGCCAAGGATGCTGCGCTGGTTATTTGCTTAACGTCCTGTGGTCGCGAATATCAGGAAAACATGCCCGTCTGGAGGCAAGCAAACTCCCAATTTCAACCCCGAACGTAGCCCGTCTCGCTACGCCTTCTTGACCTCTCGTTTCAGGAAGTCGAAATCGAGAATCGTATATTGCTTGCCGCGGAAAGCGACCACGCCTTGACGGCGCCATCTGCATAGCTGCTTGTTGATGCTTTCGCGCGTCATGCCGACAAGGTTGGCAAGATCGCGCTGGGTTAGCTTGACGTCGAGAAATATTCCCTTGCCCTGCTTGCGGCCATAGGCTTTCGCAAGCCCGACAAGTTGTCTCGCGAGCCGCGCCTCGACGTCCAGAAAAACGGTCTCCTGAACGAGTTTTTCGCTGTGCCGTAACCGCTCGCACAAAATGGCCAGCCAGCTGACACAGATTTCCGGGCGCTTCGCCAGAAACGGAATCAGATCCTGACGATGCACGATCAGAAGTTCCGTCGGGGCGAGGGCCGTCGCGTCGTATGAGCGAGGCCGGCCGTCGATCACCGAGATTTCGCCCAGCATGTCGCCGGGTTCGAGAATGCTTGCCAGCAATTCGCGGCCGTCTGCCGATGTTGCGCTAAGCTTTACGCGGCCGCTCACGACAATCATCAGGTCGGTTTTCCGGTCGCCCTGAAAGAAGATCGATTGATTGCGGCTGTAGTGCTCGAGGCTCGCGGTCTTGCTGATTTGATGGAGGTCGTTTTCGGCGAGTTGCGTCAGCAGGAAATGATTGCGCAGCAGTTGGTTTTTTGAATGCGGATTTTTGTGCGCTGTTCTGGTGCGGGCCACGCTGAGCATCCAATGCAATGCGTTGCAAAAATATAGATACGAAGCGGCGCGCAACTCAATCGCTTTCTTGGCGGAGGTTCAAAGCGCATGGAGATCAAAGGCCTAAACCCTGGATGCAATGCACCATAGGGCGGCCAAAAAGTGTGAAACGCTTCACAGACTTTTACGGGCGCCGATTTCATACTCAAATTCAAAATAGTCCTGACTGGCGAAAACTTCTGGGGGGTTACCGATGAGGGGTCCGGTAGAAGCACTCGAGAAAGGCAATTCCGGTCTTTACGATCTGATCGTTTCCAACATTGTTGCTTCCGGCCGTAAGCCGAGCCGCGTGTTGCCGGGCTACCTGGCTGCGTGGTGCCTGTTCTTTTTCGTCCTGTGGGTGATGCCGACGCCGTCCGGTCTCTCGTTCGAGGGCAAGGCGGTGATGGCGATCGTCATCTGGGCCTCGATCATGTGGGTGGCGGAGGCGATGCCCGTCGGCATCACGGGCATCTCGATTCCCCTGCTTTTGATCGTAACGCACGCATTGCCGTGGACGAAACGCGGCGCCGATCTCGTGCCGCCGCTCGGCGTCGCGTTTTCCGGCTTCACCAACGACGTCGTCTGGCTTTGCCTCTTTGCCTTCATCGTCGGCGCCATCATGCAATTGATGAAGCTCGATCGGCGAATTGCGATGTCGATCCTGCTCAAGTTCAAGGCTTCGAGCGTAGGGCAGGTCGTCTGGGGAATGTACGGCGTCAATGTCGTTCTCGCCTTCCTCGTGCCGGCCGCCAACGCCCGCGCGGCCGCGATGCTTCCTGTCGTCACCGGGATCGCAAACCTGCTGGGCGACACGGAGCGCGAACGCGAGGCGCAAAAAGCGATCATCATTCAGGCGCTGGTTTACGGCAGCATGATCTGCGGCATGTTCATTCTGACCGCGCACTTGCCGAACCTCATCCTCGTCAATCTGTTCGCGAGTAACGGCAAGTCGATCAATTACGTTCAATGGATGTGGCTGAACTGGCCGTATCTCGGCATGCTGCCCTTCACGTATTTCTGGACGAGCTGGTACTTCCGCACTTCCAAAATCCAGATCGCCGGCGGCACCGATCGCATCGAGAAAATGAAAGCCGAGCTTGGCCCGATGTCGCCCGGCGAGCGCACGTTGCTCGGCGTCTTCGGTTTCGTCGCCCTGCTGTTTCTGCTGAGCAAGGGCAGCCCGATTTATCAAGTGCACACTTATGCACTCGGCATCATCGGCTTGATCGGGCTTCTGATCCTGTTCACGCCGGGACTGTTTCCGCTCACCTGGAAGCAGATCGAAGCCAACACGATTTGGGGAACCTTTCTGTTGCTTGGCGGTGCTCTCACGCTGACGAGCGCGATGGCATCGAGCGGTCTCGCGGGCTGGCTCGCCGATCACGTCCACACATTGGTCAAGGACATGTCGTGGTGGGGCGCGATGATTGTCGTGATCCTCGGTACGCACATTATTCGGCTGGGCATGCTGTCGAATGTAGCCGCCGTGGCGTTGCTCGCACCGATCACGTATCAGCTCGCCGAAACGCTCGGGCTCAATCCAGTCGCGTTCGCGATTCTTGTCTGCAACAACGACACCTTTGCCTATGTGCTGCCGACGCAAATCACCGCAGCGGTCATCGCTTACGGCTCCGACAAGTTCACGACAGCGGATTACGCGAAAGTCGGTCTCGGCAGCACGCTGATCGGCGTCATCTACACGCTCGTGGTGATGGTCCCCTGGTACGCCTTTGTCGGCTTGCCGGTTTGGGACGCCGCCGCGCGCTGGCCTTTCTAGCAATAAAACGACGGGAGAGTGTCATGAACGTAGTCCCAGGTGTCCGCGATGCGGAAAAGCAGGCGAAAGAAGTGGAAAACGCCGATCTGCGCGAATTCAAAAACGCGCTGACGACGAAGTCGGGCCGCGAACGGATCATCGGGCCGTATAGCTGCCCCGAGGAATATTACGACGCCACCAAGGCGATGCCTTTTCTGGGCAAGATTCACTGTGGCACGAAAGAGTTAAAAGCCGGCAGCTGGCACGAGATCCTGCTCGATTATGAGGTCGGCGCGTCGGGTCTTGCCGACGGTGCCTGGATCAAAATCACGTTCAAGTTCTATTCGGACTGGGCGCTTTTCCAGACCAGCGATCCGACAAGCGCAAATTACGTCTCGGCCGAATATCAGGCCGGCCCGTTGTCGAAAGGCCAGACGCCGGCAACGGTGCAGTCGCTGAACTGCCGCTTCGACCAGAAAGGGCACGAGCGGCCGTTTCAGAAGGCGGTGATCGTCGATATCGTCGACGGTTATCTCAATCCGGGCGACCACATTATCGTTCGCCTCGGCGACATGCGTTTCGGCGGGCCCGGCACGCGCGTCCAGACCTTCGTCGAAAAAGATTTTCGCTTCCGCTGCTATATCGATCCGGTCGGCACTTCGAGGTTCGCGCCGATCCCGGGTGACGTCGTCATTCAAGTCGTATCGGGCGCGCCGGAAAAACTCTTTCTCACCGGCCCGCGACTCGTGCGTCCGGGCGTGGCGATCCCGATGCGCGTTCGCGCGGAGGACGAGTGGGGAAATACCTGTAGCGACATTGGCGAGAGCGTCAGCGTTCATGCATCGCTGAACGGCAAGGAAGTTTATAAAAAGCAGGGGCCATTGCCGAAAAAGGGCTGGGCCTCCGCGCTTATCGAAGGCTTGCCCACGAACGCCGAAGGCGAACTGGTTTTGTCGGCCCAGCTCGGCGAAGGCGCCGGCGCTATCGAAACCAAAGGCTATGTCACGATCGACAAGAATGCACCGATGAGCCGCGCGCTCTATGCGGATCTCCATGTGCATTCCGAAGACACCGTCGGCAACAACGACACGGATTACAATCTCGGCTACGGGCGCGATGTCGCCGGTCTCGATGTGCTGGGATACACCGCCAACGATTTCCACATTACTGAAGCGCGGTGGAAGAAAGCCGTCGAGGTCATCAATACATTCAACAAAGACGGGCAATACGTTGTCTATCCCGGCATTGAATGGTGCGGCAATTCATGCGCCGGCGGCGACCATAACGTCGTCTTCCTGCACAATCGCACGCCGGAATTTCCGTTCGACCGCCGCGGCAATCTCGTTCGCTCGTTCGAATGGAACGAGGATATGAAGGGCGGCGAGCTGCGCCCCGGCATTTGGCCGATCGACGAACTCTACGCGACGTTCGCGAGCGACCCGGAGGAGCATCTTTTCATTCCGCATGTCGGCGGGCGCCGGGCGAATCCGGCCTGGTATCACCCGAAACTCGATCGCTTGATCGAAATCACTTCGGCATGGGGCCACTTCCCGGATTTCATGCAGGACTACATCAGCCGCGGTTACAAGCTCGGTGCATCGGCGGCGGCTGACGAACATCGCGGGCGGCCCGGCGGCGGCTCGCCGGGCGCGGCTGTGTTCGGCGTCAAGGGCGGCATTACCGGCATCATCTGCGAACAGCTGGACCGCAAGTCGGTCGGCCAGGCGCTGCGCGCGCGCCACACCTGGGCGACGACCGGCGAGCGGCTGGTGGCGCTCCTGTCGGCGGACGGCCATTTGCAGGGTGACGAATTCGAGCACGCCGGCAAACTGAAGGCTGCTTACCGTTTTCTGGGCGATGCCGGCTGGGATGAAATCGCCGCCTATGACCACAATGGCTGCTTCTGGCGGCGCAATCTTCAAGCGGAGAAAGGCTTTTCCGGCCGCCACATCCGGCTCAAGTGGGGCGGGGCGCGCATTCGCGATCGTTATCGTTCCGCGACCTGGCGGGGCCTTCTCACCATCAACAATGCCGTGGTTCATTCGACGACGGCGCGCGGCTTCGAGCATAAAGAGGAAGCGACCTGGCGTATCGGCGCGACCAAAATCGGTTTCCGCACGGAAACGTTCGGCGATACCGACGCACTCGAAATCGAGCTGACCAATTTGGCGCAATGCCGGATCAAGGTCGAAGGCACGATCGACGGCTATGTGAAGGTCGGTGATCCGCTGAAAGGCGCTCCGTTCGCCCATGCGCCGACATTCTCCTGGGAAATCAGCGGCGCTGAGCTTTTGGAGAAGAAGCGTCTCATCTTGCCGCTCGGCGGCGCGGATCTTCAGCTCGAACTCGATCTCATGAGCGGGCAACCGATGCCGAGAGATGTTTCTGGCGAGATCGAGATCGATCCGAAAAACAGCGAGTTCGGTTTCCGGCCGGTCTATCTGGTTGGGCGGCAAATCGAGGACAGCAAGGCCTTCACTTCGCCGCTCTTTGTGACGTTCAAGTAGAGGGCCGTTGATCAAGTTTTGGCGTCGCGGTTTGGAGCCGCGGCGCCGAGACAGCTTTTAATCGTTGGGAGAAATCTCTCGAGTCGCATTCCATGATTTTCAGAATCGCTTCGCAGGTCGTGGGATTTTTGCAGCCGAACTGGTTGCAGGATGTGACTTCAAAAACAATTCGCGCCGATCTTCTGGCTGGATTTACCAGCGCGACCGTCGTTCTCCCGCAAGCGGTCGCATTTGCCGCGATCGCAGGCTTGCCGCCGCAATATGGCTTGTATACCGCGATCGTTCTGCCCGTCGTGGCGGGCCTGTTTGGCGCTTCGCGTGTCATGGTGTCCGGCCCGACACTGGTGATTTCCGCGCTTACTTTCAGTGCGCTGGTCGGGCAGGGCCGGGTGAATACTGCGGATTTCGTTGCGGTTGCCATTGCGCTTGCGCTCCTCGTGGGAGTTTTCCAGATCTGCTTTGGCGCGCTGCAACTGGGAAAGATGGTCAACTTCATCTCACATTCGGTCATGCTGGGATTCACGGCAGCGGCCGCGCTATTGATCGTGATTAGCCAGATCAAGGATGCGCTTGGGATCGAGGCCGCGCGCGGCAAGACCATCGTCGATACGATTGCGAATTTGGTAGCGGCAATACCTCAGGCAAATGTGTTCGCCTTTTTGATCGCGGCGGTGACTCTGACGGTGCTGGTGGCTTTGCGGATATTCGTGCCCCGGCTGCCGGCTTTTCTTGTCGCCCTCGCAGCCGGAGGCCTTGTCTGTGCGGCACTTGGCCCGAATGCCGCACAGATAAAGATGATCGGATCTCTGCCCGCGATCGTGCCGGCGTTCGCTCTGCCTGAACTATCGTTCAATTTGTTGCATGGCTTGTCTGAAGCCGCTTTCGCGATTGCGCTTTTGGGCGTCGTTGAAGCGATATCGATCGGCAGGGTGTTCGCGGCCAAAACCGGCAAGCCGTTCGACCCCAATCGGGAGATTGTCGCCCAGGGCCTTTCGAATGTGGCCGGAAGTCTGTTCCAGTGTTATCCCGGCTCCGGTTCTTTCACGCGCAGCGGCGTCAATTACGAAGCGGGCGCGAAGACGCCGCTTTCGGCGATTGCCTCGTCGTTTATCCTCATCCTGATCCTCGTTTTAGTGGCGCCGCTCTTTCAGCGCCTTCCCGTGCCCGCGATCGCCGCAGTCATTTTGTTTGTCGCTTACCGGCTCGTGGATTTTGCGGCCATCAAGCGGATTCTGGTGACGAGCTTCCTTGAAACCAGCATCGTCATCGTTACGTTTCTGGGCGGTGTTTTCGTCAGCCTTGAATTTGCGATTTATGCCGGCGTCATTCTTTCCCTTCTGTTTTTTCTTTCGAAGACGACCAAGCCGGGATTGGCGATCGGGGCCCCCGACCATCGTCTGCCCCGTCATCCTTTCCGCAATGCCGAGCTTCACGGCCTGAAAGAATGTCCTCAGGCGGTCTTTGCCCGTCTGGATGGCCCTCTCTATTTCGGGTCCGTCAGTTTTCTCGAGCGTGAACTCGAGCGCATCCGGCGAGAACGGGCGCAACAAAAAGTGCTGGTCCTCATCCTTCGCGGCGTCGGCGGCATCGATCTGCAAGGCGCGGAGCTTTTGATCGACGAAGTCCGCCGCCGCAGAAGCGCGGGCGGCGATATGTTCATCGTCGCGCGCTATCTGCCGTTACGCAAAGAGCTGGAAAATTTCGGCGTGCTTCATGAATTCAGCGCGGTGAATATCGTCGAGTCCAAAGGCGAGGCTGTCGAAGCGATCATCGAAAAAATCGACCTGTCGATTTGTGCGACATGCAAGAACCGGATTTTCACCGAGTGCGCGGCGTTCCCCGGAGCTGACCAATTTCCGGCCAGAGGCAACAAGGTTGAAGCAAGGGCCAGCTAGAAAAACTTCCAGTCGGCAGGAAGGTTAGTTCAAGCAGTAGCCTCGCGGGCGCCCACGGCATTCCGTTAGATCTGCCGCAAACAAACCAATTTTATGATGGGTCGGGCCGATCCGAACGCGGGCCTCGATATCGACCAGCGTTCCACCTTGCCGGGTATTTTCCGGCACGGCCGGAATCACGAGATGGATTTCTCCTGAAATTTATGGTCCTCTGAAAGACATAGGTAATTCTCATGTCTTTAGCACCCCACAACCTTGGAGATCTGATCGGAAAGGCTCCTTCCGCGAAGGTTGCGATTATCGATCTCCTGAATTTCGGTTCTCCTCGGGAAGTTTCTTACGGCGAACTCGAAGAACTCACCCGAAGCGTTGCACGAGGGCTGCTGAAGCGGGGAGTAAAGGCCGGCGAGCGCGCTGCCATTCTCTCCGAGAACAGGGTGGAATTCATTGCGGCCTTTCTGGGCGCGATGCGCGCCGGGATTATTCCGGTTCCCGTCAACTTCAAGCTTCCGCAAAGCGCGATCGACTTCATCATGAAGGATGCCGCCGTGAAGCTTTGCTTCACGGACGAGGTGCATAACGCCAAATGCGCATCAGCGAACGAAATCATTGTCTTTGGCCGCGACGGTGGAAGCGGTTTTGGCGATTTTCTCGTTCGCGAGGGGGACTTCACGGATTTTGTCGCCGGTCCCGACGATATCGCGATGATCTTGTACACATCGGGGTCTTCAGGACGGCCGAAAGGCGTGCCGCTTACTCATCAAGGACAGCTTTGGGCTATCGCGGCACGGAACCGTACCGCGAGCAATTTGCCCGAGCATCGCTTTCTGGTGGCCGCGCCGCTCTATCATATGAATGCGCTGTTCGCGGTGAAATTCATTTTGGCGGCAGGCTCAAGCGCCGTTCTGATGCCGCGCTTTGAGGCGCCGAAATATATCGCGGCGATCGATCGCCATAAGTGCACCTGGCTCACCTCCGTGCCCACCATGATGGCGATGATCTTGCGGGAGAAGGACGCGCTGGCGAAAGCCGATCTTTCGTCGGTGCAAGTTGCAGCGATGGGTTCTGCCCCGGTCACGGATGCATTGGTGCAGGCGGTAAAAAATCTGTTTCCGAATGCGCGTGTCCAGATTAATTACGGCACGACCGAAGGCGGCCCCGCGGTGTTCGGCAATCATCCGGCGGGTGTTCCGAGGCCGATGCAATCCATGGGTTATCCGCTACCTGATATCGGCATCCGGCTCGTGCGCGATAACGACAAGGATGCGAATGAAGGCAGATTGCAGCTTCGCACGCCGGCACAGATGAAAGCCTATCTCAATTTGCCGGATCAGACTGCGAAGGCAATTACCAAAGACGGCTTCTATGATACCGGCGATATCGTGCGCCGTGATGAGCAGGGCTTCTATTATTTCGTCGGCCGCGCCGATGACATGTTCGTTTGCGGCGGGGAAAATATTTTTCCCGAGCATGTCGAGCGAATTCTCGAAAAGCATCCGCAAGTTCTGCAAGCTTGTGTCGTGCCGGTGGCCGATGAGATCAAGGGGGAAAAGCCTGTCGCTTTCATCGTTGCGCGGAATTCCAGGGAATTCGACCCCGAGAACTTAAAGCAGTTTGTCCTGGGCAACGCGCCGGCTTATATGCATCCCCGGCGTATCTTTTTGCTTGGCGAGATGCCGCTTGCGGGCACAAACAAAATCGACCGCGCGTTATTGCGTCAAAAGGCAGCGGCCGAGATGGAGCGAATGGCATCGGCATGAAGCTCGATCATGTAGGCGTAGTTGCCGCCAATATCGAAAAAGGCGTCGCCGCTTTTGAGCGGATCGGTTTCAAATTGACGCCGCGCAGTTTCCATTCCGGCTCGATCACGCCGGGCGGTCCCGTCGTTCCTTGGGGTTCTGCCAATCACTGCGCGATGTTGCGCAACGGGTATCTCGAGATGCTCGCTGTCGTCGATCCGAACCTGCATAGTTCGGCACGCGCTCTGATAGCGAAATATGAGGGCACGCATATCGTGGCCTTCAACTGTGACAAGGCAGACGAAGCCATGCGAATGTTGAAAGAGCGCGGCGCCACGGCGACCGGCCCGATCAACTTGCAGCGCGGCCTTGAAGTGCTGGCAACAGGTAGGTCAGCGACCGCCAAGTTTTTGAATATCTATGCAGATTCAGGACTTTACCCCGAGGCCCGGTTTCTCATTATTGAGCATGTCACTCCCGAATTGCTGTGGCAGCCGGAGTACCTGGATCAGCCGAACGGCGCCATCGGGCTCGAAGAAGTGTTTCTATGCGTGGATGATCCGTCCGCTGTGCTTGGAAAACTCAAGCAACTTGTTGGCGGCGAAGCGACGCCGGATTCTTTGCGGCTTTCGTCAGGCAGCCTATTCGTGCTGAGCCCGGCCGAATTAAAAAAACGGATACCGGGAGCAGCCGATATCCGGACGCCGTTCGTAGCCGGATTTACGGTTACAGTCGCGGATATCGACAAGACCGGCCGGCTGCTTCGCGACAATAAAATCGACGTGGTGGCCGGAAAGGATGCTCTCTGGGTTGGCGCCGAGGATGTTTGCGGCGCGGCGGTATGTTTCAAGCAGGCTTAGAAAGAGAAACATGAAAGCAGCGGTTCTCGAGCGTCACGGCGATTCCGGCAACATCGTCATCAAGTCCGGCTTCCCGGATCCCGTCTGCGATCCCGAGCATGTCGTGATCCGCGTTGCAGCGACGGCACTGAATTATCACGATCTGTTCACGCGGAACGGAATGCCCGGCATCAAGATTCCGCTGCCTCTCATCATGGGCATCGATATCGCCGGTACCATTCATACGGTGGGCGAGGGTGTTGGCGAGTGGAAAGTCGGCGATCGCGTTCTCGTCGATCCGGCCGACCGGAGGGTTGGCGGCGGGCTGATTGGCGAGACCAGTCACGGCGGTCTTGCGGAAATGTGCAAAGTACCGGCGAGGCAGCTCATCCGTATTCCCGACGGGGTCGACTTTCCGGATGCTGCTGCACTTCCGGTGGCTTACGGCACGGCGCGGCGAATGATGCTGACGCGCGGAAAAATTCAGAAGGGCGAGAAAGTTCTAATTCTGGGAGCCAGCGGCGGCGTCGGCACTTGTTGCGTGATGCTTGCGAAATTGGCGGGCGCTGAAGTGATCGCCTGTGCCGGTAGCCCCGAGAAATTGGATCGCCTGAAAAAGATGGGCGCCGATCACGTCATCGACTATCGGTCGCCTGACTGGTTCAAGCAGATTTATACGCAGTTCGGAAAGCCCAATCGCCGCTCGTATGAAGGCGGTGTCGACGTTGTCGTCAATTTTACCGGCGGCGAGACATGGGTGCCTTCGCTTCGTGTTTTGCGAAAGGGAGGGCGCCTGTTGACCTGCGGCGCGACCGCGGGCTTCGATCCGAAGACCGATATCCGGTTCATATGGACGTTCGAGCTCGACATTCTGGGCTCGAACGGATGGACCAAAGACGATCTCGTTGCCTTGTTGGATCTGGTGAAAGAAGGCAAGTTGCGTCCTGTCATTCATGAAGTGCTGCCGCTCGAACGCGTGCGCGATGCGTTTGCATTGCTCGAAAACCGGGACATTTTCGGAAAAGTGATTATCAAGCCATGAACATGACACTCGCTGAAATTCAGGCGCGTTTTGAGCGATCGCCTTTCATCAGTTTTCTCGGTCTTGTTGTGCTCGAGGCGGATCATGACAAAGGTAGAGTCAAGATGCGCATGCCGATGCGGCCGGAGTTCGAGCGGCAGGCAAATGCCGATCAGATTCACGGCGGCATCATTTCCGCATTGATTGATACGGCCGGGGACTACGCATTGATCATGACGGCCGGCGTCGGCATCCCGACAATCAATTTCCGGACAGACTACCTTTCGCCGGCGAAAGCCGGCGATTTGATCGCCGTCGCGGAGGTCCGAAAACGAGGCCGCAGCATCAGTGTCGTCGACATCGAAATCCGCGATGCGAGCGACAAACTGATAGCGCTCGGCCGCGGCACTTACAGTACGGCTGTCGTTCCGTCTGCGACCTGAAGCATCAATCCTTCGGAAAGCGTGCCTGCGCCCATTTGATCGCGGCGGAGAATCCTTCGCTGTTGATGCGTTCAGTCAATTCCTGTTTCAGCGGGTTCGCCGTCGTCTTGATTGTCGCGAACATGTCGACGCCAAGCTCGATGGCGGCATGAAAGCCCATGATTTCATAGACGCGATTGACCGTCGTCTTGTTGTAGTGCCAGGTTTCCGGCTGGAAGGCTTCCATTTTCGTCGCAAGCTTGGTGACGACTTTTTCAAGCTCGCCCTTCGGCGCGACTTCGGTCAGCGCGCCATAAGACATCGCCTTCTCGGCCGAAATAACGTCTCCGGTTAACAGTATGTGCTTGGCTTGCCGTAGCCCCATGATCCACGGCGAGATGAGCCAGGGCGGCGCATCGGCAAAGCGGATTTCCGGCTCGCCGAGCTTGGCGTCGGCATCGGCGATCACGAAGTCGCAAGTCATCGCGAGCTCGAAGCCGCCGCCGAGGCAATATCCTTCGACCGCGGCGATTACCGGTTTTTTCAGTTGCCAGATCGTCCAGCAAGTCTGGTTGCCGATCGTGATGAAGCCCCGGGGCGGCTTGTAGGTGTGCGTAAAGGATTTGCCCAACGCTTCGCTGAGGTCGTTTCCGGTCGAAAAGTTTCCGCCGCCCCCGCGGATCACGACGCAGCGGATATTTTCGTCTTCCTCGGCGCCGAGGAGGGCTTCGCGCAGTTCGCGGTAGAGCGGAAGATTGAAGGCGTTCCGCTGTTTGATGCGATTGAGCGTAATCCAGCGCGTTTTCGAGCGATCTTCGACCAGGATGGTTTCGTAGCTTTTCGTCATGGACGTTCCGACCCCGTAACTTTCTGCGGTTGCGATAGTCGCGCGGAAAGGGTAATTGTCAAGCAAATATACATTTCGGTTTCGCGGCGATCTCACTATTATTGGTCCTCACGCAACCACGGAACGATTCGAAGAGGTTTGAGTGTCCATAAATTACGGCAACATCAGCACTGAAGGTGTCGCATCGCAGATCGCGAACAACTTGCGCGATGCGATCGTCGAAGGCCGGTTGAAAGTTGATGAACGATTGCCGACGGAGGAAGAGCTCGCCGAGCGCTTCGGTGTATCGCGGCCGACGATTCGCGAAGCCTTGAAGCGCCTTGCGGCGCAGAATCTTATTCACACGCGGCGCGGGCCCACGGGCGGATCGTTCGTCAAGAAGCCGAGCCAGGATGAAATTCGGGAGCAGCTTTCGAGTATCGCCTCGGTGCTGGTCAGCGTCGGCGAATTCCAGTTGCCCGAAATCGTCGAAGCGCGTCACGAATTAGAGCGTATTTGCTGCCGAATCGCAGCGGAACGGCGATCCAGCAAAATCCTCGAGGAGATGGAAGCCGAGCTTCTTGCGCAGCAGCAGGCGGCCATCACCGACGTGGAATTCTGTGCTTCCGATGTTCGCTTCCATCGCCTCATCGTCGAGGCGACGGAAAACCAGATGCTGCAATTTCTGATGTCGGCAGTGATCGAAGTTTTGCAACCGGTGCTGAATCTCGTCGCTTACAAATTCCGCGAACGCAAACTCATCGTTGCGCAGCATCGGGAAATTCTCGATGCGTTGCGCGCGCGGGAAGGAAAGCGCGCCGAGAAGGCGCTGGATGCGCAAATGAGCTATCTCCGCGAGCGATATGCCGATGCCAAGGAATGGCGGCGGCAGCGCCAGAAACAGAAAAAGGCCGGGTAGAACAACCGCCCCGGCCTATTTGCTTGACAAATATTAGAATTACAAGTTGAATTCTCCCCGGTATTCTGGGGAGGAATTACGTGGGTCAAGAGCTCTTTGATCTCGGCGATCAGCCGCCGCTCGGCGTCATTCCACCGAAGATGCATGCCTTCACGGTTCGGCAAAATCGCTTTGGCGCGCCGAAAGATGCCTGGCAGCACGAAGTCATCGACACGCCATCGATCGGCAAGGACGAAGTTCTGATCTACGTGATGGCGACGGGGATCAATTTCAACAACGTGTGGGCGGCGCTCGGCCAACCTGTCGACGTCATCGCTGACCGCCAGAAAAAAGGCGAGCCCGAAGATTTTCACGCCGGCGGCAGCGATTGCTCGGGTATCGTTTGGGCCGTTGGCTCCGAGGTGAAAAACGTGAAGCCCGGCGACGAAGTTGTTGTCGCCAGCGGATGGTGGGAAGCGAACGATCCGTGGGTTGTTGCGGGCAAGGATCCGATGCTTGCCGAGAGCACGCGCATCTGGGGCTACCAGACGAATTACGGAAGTTACTGCCAATTCGCGCGTGCGCAGGCGCATCAATGCATAGAAAAGCCGGCGCGGTTGAATTGGGAAGAAGCCGCGTGCTTTTTGCTCTGCGCTTCGACCGCCTATCGCATGCTGATGGGCTGGGAGCCGAATATCGTCGAAAAGGATTCGCCGGTTCTTGTTTGGGGCGCGAGCGGCGGATTGGGCAGCATGGCATTGCAGATCGTTCGCCATTACGGCGGCAAGGCGGTCGCTGTGATTTCCGACGACAGCAAAAAACAGTTTTGCCTCGACATGGGAGCTGTCGGCGTCATCAACCGCAAGAATTTCAAGCATTGGGGCAAGATGCCCGACACCAATTCGTCCGAGTACGGCACCTGGGCTAAAGGCGCGCGCGATTTTGGCAAGGCATTCTGGGACGCTCTCGGCAAGCGCGAGAGCCCCCGTATTGTTTTTGAACATCCGGGCGAGACGACCTTGCCGACGTCAGGATTTCTGTGCGCGACCGGCGGCATGATCGTCATTTGCGCCGGCACCACCGGGTACAACGTGACCATGGATCTCCGGTATCATTGGATGCGTCAGAAGCGCTTCCAGGGAAGCCATCTTGCAAACGACGATCAGGCGATCGCCGTCACCAAGCTCGTTGCCAGCGGTGCTGTCGATCCGTGTCTTTCGGAAACGTTCACTTTTGACGAAATCGGCCACGCGCATCAGTTGATGCATGACAACCAACACAAGGCCGGCAACATGGCCGCACTCGTGAATGCGAAGCGTAAAGGTGAGGGCGCGCGGAGATAGCGCATTCCTCGACGCCTTCTTTGCGCGTCAAAGATGTATAATTAGCATTGGAAATTCGAGGAAAAACGAGGAAGATCGAAAGAAAACTAGAAGAGCAGCAAACCCAAAGCGGTTAAGCGCCAAAAAAACGAGGGGGTTCCGCCAATGAGGAAACATCAGGTCTACACTCGCGCCCGCAAGGCAATTGTGCTTTCCGCAACCTTGCTGGGTTTAATTCTGGGAACGTCGGCTCACGCTCAGACCAAAATCGTGTTGGGCTATGTTCCTGCGGTCACTATCAGTTACGCCTCAACGATGCTTGCCGCCGAGCTCGGCTACTTCAAGGAAGAAGGCATCGATATCTCTTTCGTCGAGTTCAAAGGGTCGGCTGTACTGCTCCCGCAACTCGTCAACAAAAGCGTAACGATCGGCTATCCTAATCCGGACATCCTGATCCTGTCGCGCCAACCGGGCCGTGACCCGCTGCCGCTGAAATTCTTTTATAACGCTACGCCTGCATCGGTTTGGGAAATTGCGGTACCGGCCGACAGCCCGATCAAGACGCTTGCCGACCTCAAAGGCAAAAAAGTCGGCGTCGGCTCGATGACCTTCGGCAACATCCCGATTACCAAGGCGCTCCTGGAAGAGCAGGGCTTCAAGATCGACAAGGACATCGAACTCGTCCCGGTCGGAATCGGCGGACCGGCATTTCTGGCGCTGAAGTCCGGCAAGATCGATGCGCTCAATCTGTTCGACACGCAGATCGCTCTGCTGGAAGGCACGATGCCGATCCGCCGGCTCGAGCTGCCTGCAAAATACGTCAAGATTTTCTCGAACGGCTACATCGCGCACGAAGATACGATCAAGAATAACCCGCAGTTGCTCGCGAAGTTCGGCCGTGCTGCGAGCAAGGGCGTCGTTGCCTGTCTTGAAAACATGCCAGCCTGTGCCCGCAACTATTGGAAATACTATCCGGATCAGAAGCCGCAGGGCTCCGATGCGGATGTCCTGAAGATCGGCGTTAGCGCGATTAAGGTACGGTTGCAGAAGATGACCTATCCCGAGGGTAAGGACCACAAGTTCGCTGCATTTGAAGCGGGCGACTGGAATACCTTTATGGATATTTTGAAGCGCGGCGGCCAGATCACCGACACGAACATCTCGCCGGATCTGTTCTTCACCAACGCATTGGTCGACGACATTAATAAATTCGACCGTGAGAAGGTGCGTGCCGATGCGCGCAAGCTGCCTTGATGCGGGGGGCTGCTGTTACTTCACTGGATGCCGTGCGAGCGGTGAGATCGGCGCAGCGTGAGCCGGTTCTGGAGGCGCGCAATATTCGCGTGACCTACCGCTCGGCGCGCGGCAACGTCACGGCGCTTGAAGATCTCACCGCGACAATCGGCAAGGGCGAGTTTGTTTCCGTGCTCGGCCCTTCGGGCTGCGGAAAATCCACTTTGCTGCGGTTGATTTCGGGGCTGATGCCGCCAAGCGACGGCGAAATTCTGCTCGACGGCCGCACGGTCGCCGGACCCCGCCCGGATGTCGGAATCGTCTTTCAGCAACCGACTTTGCTGCCTTGGCAGAGTGTGCTCGAAAACACGCTGTTGCCGGTGCGAACCTTGAAGATGAATGTATCGCAAGGCACGGCCGAGGCACTTCAGCTTCTTCGGCTTGTGGGCCTTGAGAAGTTCGCGCAGCACTATCCCAATGAGTTGTCCGGCGGCATGCAGCAGCGTGTGAGTATCGCGCGCAGCCTTGTTCACAAGCCGTCGCTTCTCTTGATGGACGAGCCGTTCGCTGCGCTCGATGCCATGACGCGAGAGCACATGAGCAAGGAATTGCAGCGGATCTGGATGGCGACAAATCAGTCCGTAATCTTCATCACGCACAGTATTCCGGAAGCCGTTTTTCTTTCGGATCGCATTCTTGTGCTATCCGCGCGGCCCGGCCGCCTGGTGCAGGACCTGCGCGTGGATTTGCCGCGGCCCCGGACAACGGAAACGCTCGGCACGCCGGAATTCGCGGCTTATACGAATAGCCTGCGCCAGTTATTCGAAAAGCTCGTGAAGTTTGAGTGAGGCGGCGATGAATATATCCAAAAGAAAAATCATTTTGCCTGCCATTACTTTCGTCCTGCTGATCGTTGCATGGCAGCTTTCCATCGACTTCTTCAAAATTCCGAATTATTTGCTGCCGTCTCCGAAATCCGTGCTGCACGCACTCTATTTGGGTTATGTGGAAGGCACCCTCTGGAAACATATGTTCTACACGCTTCAGTCCACCGTGCTTGGCTATGTCATTGGCTGCGGTCTCGCGATCATGCTTGGCGCAGCGCTTGCAGAATTTGATGTGCTGAATGACATGGCGCGGCCATATGTCATTGCCTTGCAATCGATGCCGAAAGTCGCGCTTGCTCCGCTCATTATCGTTTGGTTTGGCTTCGGCATTGAATCGAAAATCGTAATGGTGGCGCTCGTCTGCTTTTTCCCGGTTTTCGTCAACACCGTTGTCGGGTTGCGGGAAACAAACTCTGCTTTGCTTGATCTCATGCACGCCTTCTCGGCGTCGCGCTGGCATATCTTCACGCGCATAAAATTGCCCGGCGCGGCAAGCCATATCTTCGCTGGCCTGCAAATTTCGATTGTTCTCAGCCTGATCGGTGCGGTGGTTGCGGAATTTGTTTCCTCGACCAGAGGGCTCGGCTACGTGGTGAATTCCGCGCAGGTGAATATGGCCGTCGACACGATGTTTGCCGCTTTGATCAGCCTCGCGGTGCTGGGCATCGTCGGAAGCTTCTTGATCGGCCTATTGCAATCAAAAGTCGTCTTCTGGAACCGGCAGACCGGCTCCACTACGATGGACACGAATTGATCCTGGCAAGGCCGCGATGCGTTTCGACGTCGTTCTTCAATCTCATGCATCGCGTAAGCCATCGCAAGCCGCGGTCGTTATGGCTGACGGCTCGCTTACTTATCGCGAGCTTTACGAAAACGCGGAATGCGTCGCGAGCGCGTTGATCGATTACGGGGTCGCGCCTGGCGATAGGGTCGCGCTCTACCTGCCGAACTCGCTCGCCTATTTTCAGGCGTTCTTCGGTATCTTGCGTGCCGGCGGCGTTGTCGTGCCGATCTCAACCTGGCTGACGCCGGCTGAGATGTCGTATTGCTATGCCGATAGCGGTGCAAAAGTGCTGATTATCGGCAGCGAACAGCGCCGGGAAGCGGCCGCCGTCCTGGATGAAATTGCCGGAAAAATTGTAGTTGCAGGTGAGGGAAGCGATGAAGGAGAAACGCCTTTCTTTGCTCTCCTCGAAACCAGAGCGATCGAACGGCCGGAAATTCCAAGCACTCAGGAAGACTGTCTGATCCTCTACACGTCGGGAACGACGGGCAGACCGAAGGGCGTCGTGCTCACTCACGAAAACATGGTGGTGACCGGCCTCGTGAACGGTCTCGACTGGAAAATACATCCGCACGACCGCTTCTTGGTTGCGACGCCGCTCGCAAATCGAACGGGCACGGCGCGTATCATCAATTCCATCGGGCTTGGCGCAACGCTTTGCGTGATGCGCTCGTTCAATCCCGAGGAATGGGTTTCGTTCGTTGAACGGGAAGAAGTAACGGTCGTCGGGTCGGTGCCTACGATGTGGAAGCGGCTGATCTCGTTATTGGAGGAGGGCGGCCGTTGTCCTTCGCTTAGAACTATTTTGGTGACAGGCGAGTTGTTTCCGGTCGAACTGAACAAACGTGTTCGGGCTGCACTGCCGCAGGCGCGGATTGTTTCCTTTTTCGGAATGACCGAAACGGGAGCGGTGACTTCGCTCGACGGCGATGACCAGATTCATAACTCCGGCTCGGTAGGGCGCGCGACGCCCGGTGTCGAGCTGAAGGTTGTCGACGAGTCATTAAAGCGCGTTCCCCTCGGTGAAGTCGGCGAACTTCTGGTTCGTGCAGGCCGGCCCGGAACGATGCTGGTCATGCGAGAGTATTTCAAAAGACCGGAAGCCAACGCCGAAGCATTTCACGAAGGCTGGTTCCGGACCGGCGATCTCTGCCGACAAGATGCGAATGGTTATGTTTATATCGTTGATCGCAAGAAGGATATGATCATCAGCGGGGGTATGAACATCTACTCCAAGGAAGTTGAGGTCGCGATCAATTCGCATGAGGCAGTCTCAGATTCGGCTGCTGTTGGCGTTCCGGATGATCAATTTGGTGAAGCCGTTGCTGCATTTGTGCAATTAAAGCCGGGGGCAAAAGTTTCCGCTGACGATATCGCGAGCCATTGTCTCGAAAGAATTGGCCGGCGAAAAAAGCCGAAATACGTTTTCTTTGTTTCGGAATTCCCTCGAAATTCAATTGGTAAAATATTGAAACGCGCTCTCGCCGATCAGGCAAAAACGCTGATCGGGTGATTCCTTTCGCCGGCACGCGCTTGGTATCGATCAGTCGTTCGCGCCGCCCGCTCTCTCTTTCGATTTGCGAATGTGATAGTTCGGGAACGGCTCGCCGCTCTCGTAGCCTTTTTCCCGAACCCAATGGAAAAGATCGAGGAACGTGCCTTTTTTGAAGGCGCCGGGCATCGTGGCGACAGCCGCATCCCTGACGTTGGTATTTTTAGGCGCAGTTTCGGGAAGAAACACGATCGTCGGGGTGAAAATATATCCCCATTTGCGGGCAGCCGTTTTTTCGGTGAGCTTGCTTCCGTCGAGATCCGTGACCTCTTCGTCGCCGAACATATTGTATTGCACGACGACGAAATTCTTCTGGATGTAATCGCGAACTTCCGGATCGGATAAAACGGTTTCGTGCATCGCCTTGCAATAGATGCATCCCCGCTGTTCGAAAATCAGAACGAGGCGTTTCCCGTCCGCGGAAGCGTGCTGAATGTCTTCCGCGATATCTCGGAACGTGACGGAGAACCACGCCTCCTTGTGCAGCCCGTCTTCGCCGACCTCGGTTGCTTGTCCCGGAGCGAGCGAGAACAACATCATGCTCGCGAGGATCGTCAAAGCTCTCAGCATCTTCAGCTCCTAACCAAGCGTCTGAAAGGCGGGGAACATCTCTATCAGCCAGTTCGCAATAACAGACATCTTTCCGGTCATGAAAAGCAAGCCTGTCGCGATCAGCAGGACGCCGGCGAATTTTTCGACTTTGGGCAAGTGTGTTTTGAAGCGCGCGAGCAGGTGCGTGAACCTGCCCAAAAAGAGCGCAGCAAGAATAAACGGGATGCCGATCCCCAGCGAATAGACGCTCAAGAGAATGGCGCCGCGCATCGCGGACCCCTCGCTGCCCGCGATCAGCAGAATGGCCGCGAGGATCGGCCCGACACAGGGCGTCCACCCGAAGGCGAAAGCAAGTCCGACAATATATGCGCCGAGCAATCCGGCCGGCTTTTTGTCGACGTTCAAACGCAGCTGGCGATATAGCAGGCCGATCCGGATCAGGCCGACGAAATGCAAGCCCATCACCAGGATGATCAGGCCGGCGATCATGGAAAGAGTGTCGAAATACTGCGCTATCGTTTTTCCGACGACGCTGACGGTTGCGCCGAGAGCGACGAACACCGTCGTAAAGCCGAGAACGAAAGAGACGGCGACGGCGAGCAGCCTGTACCTGCGCGAGCGAAGCGCGCTTTCGTCGCGCAATTCTTCAAAACTGATGCCGGCGATCCAGGCGAAATAAGGCGGCACGATCGGCAATACGCATGGCGAAAGAAACGACAGGAAGCCGGCCAACAAGGCGCTGCTTAAAGACACGTCGAACATTTTGCCCTCAAGCTCCGGCTTCCTGTATCGGCCCGTCGATTTTTGACGGCGCTCGAATTTTCGGCGCGAATTATATCAAGCGATTTTCCCCGAAGCGCCGGCGGCTTATGCCGCCTTGTGCGCGCCGGTTTTGCCGCTCTTTGCCGCCTGATCGAGTTGCTTGAGCTGCTCGGCCGCAGCCTTGATCTTCGCAAGCTGCGCCTGATCGTCAAGGTTCGACAGCATTGGATACATCGGCCCCATATCGGCAATGCCCGCGAGCGTGACCGCTTCGTGCAGCACGCGAAGCGGCGAAATGCCGTCGCGATGATCTTCGAGCGGCAGGAACAGTTCGCGAATCTCCGCCGCCCGGGCGTAGTCCTTCGCCTTGAGCGCGTTAAGCAGCGAAGTCGAAAGATACGGCGCGACGCAAACCGAGCCCGAGGTGAAGCCGGTCAGCTGGAAATCGCGCAGGTGGTCGATCGCCGGTCGCTCGCCGATGCCGCTGATAATGAGATCGCGGCTGACGGAGTTGAGCACTTTCTTCAGGTACTCGTCCTTGAGCGGATCATCGAGCACGACGGCGTATTTGATGGCGCAGATCGCGCCGTCGCGCGCGAGCGCGCCGACATCTTCGGGCTTCAGATAATTTTCCGTCTTGAGATAAGCGATCACCGGACGGCCGAAACGCTCGGCGATCCGGGCAATGCCCTGCGCCGCGCCCGAGGGCGTCACCGGAAAGTTGAGCGGCAGCACCATGCAGGTCGGGAATTTCATGTCGCGAAGGATCTTCGCCTGATCCATCGCCTTGCCGAAATCCGGGCCGATCGAAGGAATGACCCAGGAGTCGGCATCGGCGAGCCCGGCGATCGTTTCGACGGTGTCGGCATAGTCGAAGACGCCGAGGTTATAGAAATTGGCATTGCCGCCATACATCAGCGTGGTGACGCCGCCGTCCTTGAGATAGCGGATCAGCTTGCGGTTCTCTTCGACGTTGAGCGAGAGGTCCTTGCTGCGCGCGAGCGGCGGTACCGCGAGCACCGATGCTTCCAGATCGCTTTTGGTGACGGCTGTGGTCTTCATCGGGTGTCTCCTGATCGTTTGAAAAATGCGAATTAATAAAGGTGCTGGCCGGAATCCGTTCGCAGCAGTTCTCCGGTCAGCGTGTTGGCGTCTTCAATGAGAAACAGAACCTGGCGCGCGACATCGGCGGGCCACACGCCGCGCCGCAGCGGAAATTTCGTTTCAGCCTGGTGCATTTTTTCCCGATAGCCCTGTTCCGACAGGATTTTTTGCATCCAGCCGCCGAGCAGACCGCCCGGACAGATCGCATTGACGCGTACTTCCGGCGAGAGCGCACGCGCGAGCGAAAGCGTCAGCGTATTGAGCGCGCCCTTCGAGGCGGCGTAGGGGATCGAGCTGCCGCTGCCGAGAAAGCCTGCCACCGACGAGATGTTGACGATCGCGGCGTCCTTCGAGGCCTTGAGGTGCGGCGCCGCGGCGCGCGCCATCTGAAACGGGCCGATGACGTTCACGGCGTAGAGCTTGTGGAATTCATCGGCATCGAGCGCCTCGAGATCGTCGAACGGAACGGCACGGGTAACCGCCGCATTGTTGACGAGCACGTCGAGGCGGTTCCAGCGCTCGATCGTGGCGCTCACCAGCCGCCGGCAATCGGCGTCGGCGGCAACATCGCCTTGCGCGGCAATGGCTTCGCTGCCGGCGGCAACGCAGGCGGCAACGACTTTATCGGCGCCGGCGCGGTTCGACGCGAAGTTCACCGTGACCTTGCAGCCGCGCGCGGCGAGCGCCTTGGCGATTTCGCCACCCACACCTTCCGGTGAACTCGAACCGGTGACGATCGCGACTTTGCCCTGAAGGTCCAAGCGTTTACTCCCCTGTGAAACGGGCCGGCCGTTTCTCGAAGAAGGCGCTGATGCCCTCGAGATAATCCTTGGTGCCTTCGAGCGGGCGCCGCAGCTTGTCGTTCAACGCATTCGCCTGTTCGAAGCTGAGATCGGCACCGAAATTGACCATCTGCTTGACGCTGGCGAGCCCAAGCGGGCTCGACTTCTTGATCTCGGCTGCGATCTCGTTCGCTTTCTTGAGGATGTCGGCGCGCGGCACGACATGTTCGACGATGCCGAGCGACAGTGCTTCGTCGGCTTTCACTTTGCGCGCCGTGAAGAAGATTTCCTTGGCGCGGCCGCGGCCGATGAGGCGCGGCAGCACGACAGCAGCGCCCGCGCCGGGATAAGCGCCGAGCGTCATTTCCGGGAACGAGAAGACGGCGTTGTCGGCGGCAATGCGAAGGTCGCAGTAAAGCGCAAGCTCGAACCCGCCGCCGAGGCAGTGGCCGTGGATCGCGGCGATCACCGGCTGCGGCAGCCGCCAGATCGCTTCGTTGACCTCCCAGCCGCGCGTGCGCTGTTCCCACTTCTGGTCGGCATCGAGGCCGCGCCGTTCTTTCAGATCAGCACCCGCGCAGAACGCGCGTTCGCCCGCGCCGGTGATAATGACGACGCGGACATCGCGGCGTTTGCCGATTTCCTCTATTTTTTCGCGCAACTGCGACGACAATTCGCTCGACAGCGCATTCATCGCTTCAGGCCGGTTCAGCGTGAGCGTGACGACGCCGTCTTTTTCTTCCGTGAGCAGGATACTCATATTATGTCCCGTCAGCCGATATAGGCGCGAATATTGGTGGCGACCGCGACCGTTTCGTTGCGCTGGTTGGTGCAGGTGACGTCGGCGAAGACGCGTTTCTTTTCCAGGTCGTAGCGCGCGATCTTGTATTCGGTGCGGATCGTGTCTCCGAAGAACACCGGCTTCACGAACCGGATCCTGTCGTAGCCGAGCGAAACCGTGCGCCCGAGATAAAGGTTGGCCGACGCCGCGGACATGAAGCCGAGGAGGAGAGTGCCGTGCGCCACGCGATGGCCGTAGGCGCCGCCGCTCATATATTCTTCGTCGATGTGGTTGGGCGAGAAATCGCCGGTGATGCCGGCGTAGAGATAGACGTCGGATTCCGAAACCGTCTTGGTGAAAACGGAGGAGGTGCCGATCGGCACTTCCTTGAAGGCAGTATCCGTCATCTCCGCTCTCCCGCTTACAGCCCATTTTTGAGGGTTATAATTGGTATGACAAGTAGACATTTGCTGCAAGTCGATCCATCATCCGGCCACAGGGGAATTCCGATGCCGGCTGACAATATGAAGATCGATATCGACGACCCGCTGAATTATGCCGGCGGCCTGCGTCACGTGAAGCTGAGCGATCAGATTTACGATCGCATCTTCGGGCTGATCGTCAGCGGCGAGTTCCCGGAAAAAAGCAAACTCCCGACCGAGGTCGAGCTTGCCGACCGGCTCGATGTTTCGCGCACCATCGTTCGCGAGGCGCTCGCGCGGTTGCGCGACGAAGGTTTCGTCGTTTCGCGCCAGGGATCGGGCACGTTCGTGCAGCGCCAGCAGCCGGAGAAAGCCGTCGCCGGGTTTCAGCCGGTCGGCAGCATCGCCGACGTGCATCGCTGTTTTGAGTTTCGCGTCGGCCTCGAAGGCGAGGCCGCTTATCATGCGGCTCTACGCAAGGACGCGCGCGACACCGGTGAGATCGAACGCACGCTCGAAGCACTCGAAACAATCGTCAAGCAGGGCAAGGTCGGCGCGGTTGCCGATTTCGAGTTTCACTATGCCGTCGCGCGCGCGACCGGCAATCCGTTCTACGCTTCGGCGATCGCGCTGCTGCGCCCGCATATCGATTTCGGCATGAATCTCGCGCGCAGCCTGTCGCTGCGCAAACCGCGCTCGCGGGTGCGTCAGGTGCAGGATGAGCACGCACGGGTCTATCTTGCGATCCAGGAAGGCGATGCCGAAAAGGCCCGTGAGGCGATGCGTTATCATATCGAGAACGCCTGTACCCGTTTGTTTGAAGGTGAGGCGGGCTGAACCATTTACTGCGACTTGAACAACGAAACGAAAACAACACTTCAGGGAGGACAAGATGAAGCGACGAAATGAATCGAATGGACGGAAAGGTCTTACGCGCCGTCAGCTGATGCTCGCGGGCAGCGCCGCCGCGGTGTCGCTCGCCATGCCGCATGTCGTGAGCCGCGCTTACGCGCAGGCGAGCGCGCCCGGCAGCGTCGATGCGGCGAAAGCCGAAGGCCCGGTCGTGGTGTGGCACGGCGATCAGGAAGCCGACGTCGTCGAATTCCTGAAAGTGTTCACCGAGAAAACCGGCGTGCCTGCCGTTCAGCAGCGCCTGCTGCCGGGCCAGGCCTTGCCGAAGTTGGAGGCCGAATTCCGCGCCGGCCAGACGACCGGCGACGTCTATCTCACCTCGGATTCCGGCATCATGGAGAATCTCCGCCGCCAGAACCGCCTGCTGCAATACATCCCGAAGGAAATGGATGCCTATGGTCCGGAATATCGCAGTTCCGTGCCGGGCTACTGGACGACGTATTACGTCAATGTCGGGCCGATGATGTACGACCCGCGCTTCGTCAAGGACGAAGAAGCGCCGAAAACCTGGGTCGATCTCCTCGATCCGAAATGGAAAGGCCAGATCGGTTTCCAGAACTCGGCCGCCGGTACCTCGTACGGCTTCTGGTTCGTGATGAAGGACGTTCTGCCGAAGGATTACTGGGACAAGCTCGGCGCCAACAATCCGCGCGCCTATTCGTCCTCGACGCAGATCTCACAGGATATCGAACGCGGCGGCCTCAAGATCGGCGGCCGGGTCAGTATCTTCCAGTACGTCAAATCGGTTCGCAACAAGCAGCCGGTGAAAGCGGTGTTCCCGCCGATCGGCGTGCCGTCCGTCAATCAGGCGACCGGCATCTTCAGCACGACCAAGCGGCCGAACGGCTCGAAGATCTTCACCGAATACTTGCTCTCCAAGGACGGCCAGTTCCAGTGGAACAACATTCAGGGCTCGTATTCGGGGCGTAAGGACATCCAGATCGAGCATCTTCCGGACATCAACACGTTGAAACTGCTGCTCCCGGTCAACTTCGAGGAATACATGAAGACAGAGAACCGGCGCGAGTTCGTGGCGATCTGGAACAAGATGACCGGTCTCTAATGTCTGCTGTTGCCGATACGAATACACAAAAAGCCATCGCCCGCACATCGGCACTCGATGTGCGGGCGGAGGTCTGGGTTCCGCTCGTTCTCCTGATCGGCGCGCTCGGCTATCCGTTCTTCCTGCTGATCACGAGCGCCTTCAATGTCGGCGATCCGGAAGCGTTTCCGGCGCGTGCCTACGGCTTTGCCAATTTCATCAAACTCACCGGCCATCTCGACTGGATCAAGAACACGCTGATCGTCGCGACCGGCGGCACCATTTTAGGTATCACGATCGGCGTCACGCTCGCCTGGATCATTCATCGCACGACGATGCCGGGCCGTAAGTGGTTCGATCTTCTGATCGCCATTCCCTATCCGCTCGGCCCGCTCGTCGGCGCGCTTGCCTGGAGCCAGCTCGGCGCACCGCGCGACGGCCTGATCAATCGTTTCTTCACGGCAGTGACGGGCATTCAGACGCCGCTGATCGATATCTATACGCCGCTCGGCATCATCTTCACCGAAGCGATTTTCGAAGCGCCCGTCGCGGTGCTCATCATCGGCGCCGCCATGCAGCGCATGGATCCGGCGCTTGAAGAATGCTCCTCGGTTTTCGGCGCCGGCAAGCTGCGCACTGCCTGGAAGGTGACGCTGCCGCTGATGATGCCGGCGATATTGAGCGCCGCGCTCTTCATGTTCACTTCGATGATCGGCTCGTTCGCGATCCCGACCATGCTCGGCACCTCGTCGCGCTTCTATGTCTCGACCAACGCGATGTACGTGCTCTTGCAGGGTTATCCGCCGAATTACCCGCTCGCGGCGGCGCTTGGCCTTGTCCTGATCGTGTTGACCGCCATTGCGGTCTGGCTCGTGCAGCGCGTGCTGCGCGGACGTTCCTATGCGGTGATTTCCGGCAAGAACTATCGCCCGCGTCAGGTCGATATGGGCTGGCTGACCTGGGTGCTGTTCGCCATCACGATGCTCTACGTGCTGCTCTCACTCGTATTGCCGATGGGCACGCTGCTCCTGGCTTCGTTCCAGAACAGCAATGCGATTAACTTCGATTTTGCGGCCTGGACGCTGCGTAACTACAAATACGTGATGTTCGATTTCCCGACGACGCAGCAGGCCATCGTCAACAGCCTGATCCTCGGCGTCGGCACCGGTACGATCGGCGTGATCTTCGCCACCTTCATCGCCATCGCCACGCATCGCTCGAAGAGCGACGGGCGGCGTCTGCTCGAACAGGTGACGATGCTGCCGCAGGCTTTCCCGCGGCTCATCTTCGCGATCGGCTTCCTGTGGATGATCCTGACGCTGCCGATCAAGCTGTACGGCACATTGTTCGCCGTGCTGCTCGCCTACGTCATCGTCTTCCTGCCGCTCGCTTATCGCGGCATGAGCGGTGTCGTCGTCCAGATCGACAAGGCGCTGGAAGAAGCCGCGCGCGTCAGCGGCGCAGGCGCCGCGCGTATCGCGCGCACGGTGACCTTGCCGCTGCTGCGGCCCGGTCTTCTCGCCACCTGGGCGCTTCTGTTCATGGTGTCGGTGCGTGAAATCAGCGCCTCGCTGTTTCTCTCGGGCACGAATACGCAAGTGCTGGGTCCGGCGATTTTCAGCTTCTGGGATTCGGGCGGCATGCCGCGCGTCAGCGCGCTTGCCGTCGTGCAAGCCCTCATCATTCTGGTTGCATTAACGGTCGTGCGTTCGATGGCGAACCGCGGCGTGAAAGTCTGAGCGGAGAACGTCATGCTTGCTTCCAATCCTTCCGCCCAAAACACCGCCGGGTCCGGCCGCGGCAACGCATATATTGAGGTGCGCGATCTTGCGGTGGCCTATGGCAGCAAGGTCGTCGTCAAGAACGTCTCGTTTTCCGTCGGGCACGGCGAGCATCTTTCTCTGCTCGGACCTTCGGGCTGCGGCAAATCGACGACGCTGCGCTGTATCGCCGGCCTTGAAACGCCGATCGCGGGCGAGATCGTCATCGACGGCGTCACCGTTTTTTCCTCGCAGAAAAAGATCAACGTGCCGACCGAGAAGCGCAAGCTCTCGATGGTGTTCCAGAGCTACGCCATCTGGCCGCACATGACCGTGTTCGAGAATGTCGCCTATGGCCTGCGCGTCCAGCGCATCGCGGAAAGCGAAATCAAGCAGCGCGTCGGCGATGTGCTCAAGATGGTCGGCATGGAGGATTTCATCGACCGCCCGGCGACCGATCTTTCCGGCGGCCAGCAGCAGCGCGTGGCGCTTGCGCGCAGCTATGCTTCGCGCCCCAAGGCAATTTTGCTCGACGAGCCGCTGTCCAATCTCGACGCCCGGCTTCGCGTGCGGATGCGCGAAGAAATCAAGGAACTGCAGCACCGCTTCGATCTTTCGACCATTTACGTCACGCACGATCAGGAAGAGGCGATGGCGATTTCGGATCGCATCATCGTCATGCGCGACGGCAACATCGAGCAGTCCGGCAAGCCGCTCGATATTTACGACACGCCGCGCACGCGCTTCGTTGCCGATTTCATCGGTGCTGCCAACATCATCGCCGGAACTGCGGCGGGAACATCCGCAGCGGGCAATCCCATCGTTAAAGTGGGTGAGGCGACGATCGAATGCGCGCCGGGCTCGAAGCTGCTCGCGCCGAATGCCGACGGCAAGCATCTCGTTGCGGTGCGCACCGTCTATCCGCAGATGCGCCGCGGCGCTGCGCCGCAGGCCAATCAGTGGCCCGGCAAGATCGTCCGCCGCGTGCTGCTCGGCGATATCGTGAACTACACGGTGCAATGGGCGGGCGGCGAGCTGCGCGTCCACGCTTTCCCGAGCGAGCTGTTCGGTGAGGGCGAGGATGTGCAGATTCACATCCCGGCAGAGCGCGCCATTCCCGTGATGGCCGACTGACCTTTCCGGCTGTCTTTGAATACGGAGTGACAACTCTTGGATATTGCACGGCTGGATACCGACGTGCTCGTGCTGGGTGGCGGCCTTGCCGGTCATCGCGCCGCCGTCGCGGCGCGCGAGCAGGGCGCTTCGGTGGTCATGGCGCATTTCGCGCGCGGCGCATCGCCTTACATCATCGGCTGCAACGCGCCGATCGGCCATGCCGATGCGCGCGACAAGCCCGAAATTTTCTTCGACGACATGGTGCGCGGCGGATACGGCCTCAATGATCGCCGCCTCGTGCAGGTGATGTCGACGGGCGCGATCGACGCGCAGCGCGAGCTTTCCGCGCTCGGCGTTCCTTTTCCGGTAGAGGACAATCGCATCACCCAGCGCCATCTCTCCGGCAATACCTACCCGCGCTCGCTGTTCATTCCCGAGGGCACCGGCAAGGCCACGCTCGAGGTGCTTGCGGCCCATGCCGAAAAGATCGGCGTGCGGGTTTTCAGCGGATTGAAGGTCGTCGATTTCCTGAACGACAGCGGGGAGATCGTCGGTGCGCTGCTCTGGGATCGCCGCGAGCAAAAATTCACGACAATCACCGCGCGCGCGGTCGTGCTGGCGATGGGCGGCATCGGCCGCATCTATAGCGACAGCACGTATCCGGCCGATGTCGGCAGCGATTCCTACGGGCTTGCGCTCAAGCACGGCGCGCGGCTGATCGACATGGAATTCGTCCAGTTCGAGCCGGTGGTGACGGTCTGGCCCGAGGGTTGCCGCGGCATGGAGATGCCGACGGCCATGCTCGGCGACGGCGCGCATCTCAGGAATGCCAAGGGCGAGCGCTTCATGTTCCGCTACAACCCGGAGCATGGCGAGAAGCAGATCGAAAAAGCCAAGATGGCGCTCTGCATCCAGACCGAAATCGATGAGGGCCGCGGCCTGCCGGATGGCACGGTGCTGTTCGACGCGACCGTGCTGCCGCCCGAGCGGCTCGAGAGCTACAAGACGCATGTGCGCCGCTTGCGCAACGCCGGCGTCGATCCGCTGACGACGCCCCCGCATGTGCGGCCGGCCTCGCACAGCCAGATGGGCGGTGTGCTGATCGACGATACCGGCTGGACGGGCGTGCCGGGTTTGTATGCGGGCGGCGAGAGCGCGGGCGGCGTGCATGGCGCGAGCCGACTTGCCGGCAATGGCTGCGCTGACACGCTGGTGTTCGGTGCGCTCGCCGGGCGCGGCGCGGCGAAAGGCATGCTGCCCGCTCGCAGCCGCGACTGGGATGCGATCATCAAGAATTCCGTGCAGGCGATCCGCGCCTATGATGGCCGCAAGGGCGAGGCGCGCGCTTCCGACCTCAAGGATAAAGTGCGCGATATCATGCTGCGCTCGGCCGGTCTGTGGCGCCGCGAAGAAGGGTTGACGCAGGGGCGCAACGAGTTGCGCGAACTGGTGCGAACAACGGCGGGGGACCTCGCAACCAACGGCATCGAGCAGGCCATCGAAGCGAGCGAACTCGGCCACATGCTCGCGACGGCGCAGATGATCGTCGAAGCTTCACTCCTGCGTACCGAAAGCCGCGGCGCGCATCAGCGCCGCGATTTCCCCAAGCAGGACGATGCGAATTGGCTGAAGCACATCGGTTTTCGCACCGACGGCGCGGGCGGATTGCTGCGCGAAGACGTTCCCATTCAGTAAACAGGTGCACTCATGGCCCAACGTAAACCGCTCACCGGCATCAAGGTCCTCGATTTCACGCGTCTGTTCGCCGGGCCGTTCTGCACCATGCTGCTCGGTGATCTCGGCGCCGATGTCGTCAAAGTCGAGGCACCCGAGGGCGATCCGATCCGCTATCAGGGCCCGCCGTTCTACAAAAACCACGCCTTCAGTTTTCTTGCCGCCAACCGCAACAAGCGCTCGGTCGTCATCGATATGCGCAGCGCGGAGGGCAAATCGCTCGCGCTCGAACTTGCGCAGAAAGCCGACGTTATCGTCGAGAATTTCCGCCCCGGCGTCATGCAGCGCATGGGTCTCGGCTACGAAACGCTTGCCGCGAAAAACTCACGGCTGATTTTCGTCTCGATGTCCGGCTTCGGCGCAAGCGGGCCTTACAGCGAAAAAGGCGCGTTCGATCTCACCATTCAGGCCGAGGGCGGCTACATGAGCATCACCGGCGAGCGCAACGGTACGCCGATCAAGCTCGGCACTTCGGCCTTCGACCTCGTTTGCGGCCAGTACGCCATGAGCGCGATCACGACGGCGCTGTTCGATCGCGAACGCACCGGCAAGGGGCAACTCATCGAAACGAGCCTGTTCGAGGGCGAGATCACTTATCTCATGGATGCCGGCATGCAATATCTCACGACCGGCGAGAGCAAGGGTAAGTGGGGCTCGGAGCATGCGCAGCTCGTTCCCTATAAAGCATTTCAGGCCGCCGACGGCTGGGTGGTCATCGGCGCGGGCGTGCAGAATTTATTCGAGCGCTTTTTGCAGGTGATCGGTCGTACGGATCTCGTGACCGATCCGCGCTTTGCCGATGTGAAAGCGCGCGTCGCCAACCGCGACGAAGTGCACAAAATTCTCGACGCTGAAGTGCGCCGTTTCAAGGTCGCCGAGATCGTCGAGAAGCTCGATGCCGCCAAAGTGCCGTGTTCGCCGATCAACAACATGGAGCAGGTCTTCACGCATCCGCAGGCGCTTCATCGCGGCATGGTGCAGAAGGTCGAGCATGCCGATTACGGCGAAGTGAACGTCATTGGACCGGCCGTGAAATATGGCGGCTTCGACATCGCCGCCGACTGGAGCGCGCCGCCGCTGCTCGGCGAGCACAACGATATCGTCAAAAAAGACTGGCTGGGCTGAGCCATGGATTTCGCGCTCTCCGACGATCAACGGCTGCTGCTGGGCGAATGGCGTAAGGCAATCGACCGCGACATCGCGCCGGTCACGAAACAGCATCTCGATAGTTTCATCCCGAAGGAAACCGCGAGCGCGCTCCTGAAAAAGACCGGCGAATTCGGCATCGGCAATGGCTGGGTGCCGGAAGAGGGCGGCGGGCTTGGCCTCGATTTCCTGACGAGCGGGCTTTTGTACGAGGAACTTTCCCGTACGTCCCCCGATCTTGCGGGTCTTGCCTTCGTCGCTGAAGGCGCGGCGCTGAAACTGTTCCGCACCGGCTCGGAAGAAATGAAGGCGCGCTATTTGCCGGGGCTGCTTTCCGGCGATCTCATCGGCTGCTCCGCCATCAGCGAACCCGGCATCGGCTCGAGCGTGCGCGAGATGCGCACCAAAGCCGTGCGCGACGGCAAGAACTATCGGATTTCCGGCGAGAAGCTCTGGATCTCAAACGCCAGCATCGCCGATCTCACCATTTTGGTGGCGAAGACCGGCGAGCAGGAATTCACGATGTTCCTGGTCGATCGCGAGCAGCATGGATTCAAGACGGTGGAAATCTCGAAACTCGGCTTGAACGGCTGGTCGCTCGGCCAGATCGTTCTCGAAGATGTCTTGGTGCCGGAGGAGAACATCCTTGGCGGCCTCGGCGGTGGTTTGCGCGAGACAATGAAGGGCTTCGAGCGTTCGCGCTGTTTCATTTCGACGCTCGCGCTCGGCATCGCGCAGGCGTCGCTCGACGAGAGCTTGAAATACGTCAAGGAGCGTCATGCCTTCGGCAAGCCGATCGGCGGTCATCAGCTGGTGCAGGGTCTTCTCGCCGAGATGGTCAGCGATATCGACGCCTCGCGTTTGCTGCTCTATCGCGCGCTGTGGATGCTCTCATCAGGCGATCGCTGCACGCAGGAAGCGGCGGTGGCAAAATCGTTCGTGACCGAAGCTGCGCAACGCGTGACATCGAAGGCGGTCCAGATTCACGGCGCCTTCGGCATCAGCAAGGAATTTCCGCTGGAGCGGCATTTCCGTAATGCGCGCATGCTGACGCTGCCCGACGGCACGACGCAGATCAATCACCTGATCATCGGCCGCAGCCTGACCGGAATCGACGCGTTCAAGTAGTTCGCTTGGCGGTCGTTCGGCCTGAGAGGCCCGGCAAGTACAACCGGGCGCTGCTGCTTTTGCAGCGGCCAACCGCAGGCTTGCTCGCGCATAGGGCGGGTTATTCGCGCTTGCGCTCCTTGGGAAATTAGTAAAAGATTATTCCACTTTTAAGCTGCGCCACGACGACAGAAATATAAAAAAGCGCGAAACGCGCTTACCCAGGGGATGAAACAGATGACAACCAAATCTCGTTTTCCGAGCAGGCGGCAGGTGTTGCAAGGCGTGGGCGGCGTCGCTCTCGCGGGTACGGCCGTCAACACGACTTCTCTCTTGAGCGCGCTGGCCGCCGACAAGACGATCATCGGCTTCGTGTACGAAGGCCCGCGTCAGGATCTCGGCTTCAACTCTTCGTTATCGCGCGCCGCCAAGATCATTTCCGATTCCGTCGGCGCGAAACTGATCGAGCAGGAGAACGTCCCCGCGACGCTCGCGGCGGACAAGGTCATCAAGGGCATGATCGAACTCGATCAGGCCAATGTCGTTTTCGCGACGTCGTTCGGCTACTGGGAAAGCATCCTGCGGCTCGCGCCGTCCTATCCGAACGTGCTGTTCGGCCACATGGGCGCGCTGTGGAAGCCGGGCGATCCGAAGAATGCGCTCGGCTATCGCGGCTATCTCGAAGAGCCGCATTATCTCGCCGGCATCATCGCTGCACGCCTGTCGAAGACCAAAAAGATCGGCTTTGTCGGCGCCAAGCCCCTCTACTTTATTTACAACAACTGCAACGCACTTCTCTTGGGCGCGCGCTCGATCGATCCGAACATGCAGTGCAACGCCATCATCACCGGCGACTGGAACAACCCGGTGAAGGAAGCGGAAGCGGTCAACAGCCTGATCGATCGCGGTTGCGACGTCATCATGCTCAATGCCGACTCCTGCAAGGTCGGCGTCGAAGTCGCCGAACGCCGCGGCGTCATGTCGTGCGGCTATCATTACGATCTCAGCTCGCTCGCGCCGAAAGGCTTCCTGACCGGCGCCGAATGGCGCTGGGAGAAGGGCGGCGAGTTCGTGAAGGCGTGGCTGAACAAGCAGCCGTTCCCGAACATGCTGCGCGGCGGATTCAAGGAGAACATGGTGGCGATGAGCCCTTATGGTCCGCTCGTCACCGAAAACATTCGCGCCGAAGTCGAGAAGGTGAAGCAGGGCATCATCGCCGACACGACGCGCATCTACACCGGCCCGCTGAAGGACAACAAAGGCAACGAGATGGTCGCTGCCGGCAAGTCCATCAGCAACGAGGACAATGCCTTCAAGATGTCGGTCAAATCTTTCGTCGAGGGTGTGATCGGCTAACGGCGCAATCAGCATTGCGAGTTGCGTCGTGGTGACAGCCATCAGATCGCATTTCCACAGTGTCGCCGAAGCTGTTCTCGTCAGCTTCGGCGCGCTGGCGGTCACGCTCATTATTTTTAGCGCCTTTGTCTGGCTCCATGGCGCCAATCCGCTCGAAGTGCTCTACGCGCTTTATCAGGGCGGTTTTGCCACCCGGACTTCGCTTGAAAATACGCTCACGCAGGCAGCGCCCTTGATGTTGACGGCGCTCTGCACCGCCATTCCGGCGCGCGCCGGATTGCTGGTAATCGGCGGCGAGGGCGCGCTCGTCATCGGCGCGCTGGCGACGGTATTGATCGGCGTGCTGCTTGAAGGCTGGCCATTCCTGCCGGGTGTGATCGTGATGTCGCTCGCCGGTGCGGTGGCGGGCGGGCTTTGGATCGCAGCCGCCGGCGGCCTTCGTCAGTACCGCGGCGTCAACGAAACGATCTCGACGCTGCTGCTGAATTATATCGCCATCGCCGTGATGAACCATCTGATCGACGGGCCGATCCGCGATTTCAGCAGGACGCTGAAAACGTCGAGCTGGAGCATCCCCGATAGTTTGCGCGTCGGCAGCCTGCCGGGTCTCGATGTGCATTGGGGCCTGGTCGTCGGCGCGGTCTGCTGCCTCGTGCTGTGGTTCGTGATGCGCAAGACGACGTTTGGGTTCGCGGTTGATGTTCTGGGCGGCAATGCGCGCGCCGCGCAGCTTGCGGGTTTCCGCATCAATCGTCTCGTGTTGGCGTGCTGCTTCATCGGCGGTGCGGGCGCGGGGCTTGCCGGTGCTTTCGAGATCATGGCAGTGCACGGCTTCGCCAATGAATCGCTCGTCGTGCGCCTCGGCTATATCGGCATTCTTGTTGCATTTCTCGCGCGGCATAATCCGCTGGCGATCATCGGGGTCGCCATCCTGCTCGGTGCGATCACTGCGAGCGGCGGTCTTTTGCAGCGCCGCTTCGGATTGCCGGATGCGACGACGCTCGTGTTGCAGGGCATCTTGTTCATGTCGGTTCTCGCGAGCAACGCCGCCTATGGAAGAATGAGTTTCCTCGAAATGATCCGGCCGGCAGCGGTGCCGGAACCGGTCAAATCAAAAGAAGCGTGACGATGCAGGAAGCAGGCGATCTTGGCTGGTGGGGTGTTGCGATCGCCGTGATCGGCGGCGCCTTTCGCGTCTCGACGCCGTATATTTTCGTCAGCCTCGGCGAAGTCATCACGGAAAAATCGGGCCGTGTGAATCTCGGCCTTGAAGGCATTCTGGTCATGGGCGCGATGAGCGCCTTTGCCGTGGCGGTCATGACCGGCAGCCCGTGGCTCGGCGTTCTTGCTGCTGGCATCGCCGGCGCATTGCTGGGCGCGGTCCATGCCGCTATCTCCAATTTGCCGCGCGTGAACGACATCGCGGTCGGTATCGCGCTGTTTATCTTTGGAATTGGCCTCGCGTTTTTCCTCGGCAAGCCGTTTACGCCGGTCGCGGGACCTATCCTGCCGCATATTTCGCTCGGCGCATGGAGCGCATTTCCGCAAGTGCGGAATGCGCTCGAGATCAATGCCCTGTTCATTCTCGGTCTTGTCGTCGCGGGTCTTGTCTACTGGGGCCTGAAAAATACCCGCTGGGGCCTGATGTTGCGCGTGTGCGGCGACAGCTCCGACGCCGCGCTCGCCATGGGCTTGAACGTCAATTACGTCCGCACGGTCGCCACCATGGTCGGCGGTTTCCTCGCGGGGATCGGCGGCTCGTTTCTCTCACTTTATTATCCCGGCGGCTGGAACGAAGGCCTGTCGAGCGGCCAGGGTTTGATGGCGATTGCGCTCGTTATTTTTGCGCGCTGGAACCCGATCTACTGCGTCTACGCTTCGCTCCTGTTCGGCGCCGCGACGGCACTCGGCCCGGCGCTTCAGACCGCCGGTATCAACGAGAATTATTATCTTTACGGCGCGGCACCGTATTTCCTGACGCTCGCACTTTTGATCTACAGCTCTTCGCCGGATCGATTGCTGGCTGGCGCGCCGGCCGAGGTCTCCATCAGCAAATGACGACAGTGATCAAATCGCCGCCGCTTGTCGAAACGAAGCACCTCACCAAGAGGTTCGGCAATTTCGTCGCGTTGAGCGACGTGTCGATCCGCTTCACGCCGGGAAGCTTTCATGCGCTGCTCGGCGAGAACGGCGCGGGCAAGAGCACGCTGGTGAAGGCGATCATGGGCTATCATGTCGCCGAAGAAGGCTCGCTCATCGTCGACGGCATCGAGCGCTCGATCGATAACCCGAAGCAGGCGCAAAAGCTCGGCCTTGGCATGGTTTATCAGCACTTCACGCTGGTGCCGAGCATGACCGTCGCCGAAAATCTCGTGCTGAGCGAAGAGCGCGTGCCGCAGATCGTCAACTGGCGCGAGAAGCGCGCCGCCATCGAGAAGTTCATGGCGGGCATGCCCTTCAAGCTCGCACTCGACCGGCCGATCAGCAGCCTTGCCGCCGGCGAGAAGCAGAAGCTGGAAATCCTGAAACAGCTCTATATCGGCAGCCGCTTCCTCATTCTAGACGAGCCGACGAGCGTGCTCACGCCGAGCGAAGCGGACGAAGTTCTGTCCTTCATGAAGGAAATGACGCTCGCCGGAAAAATCTCGGTCGTCCTCATCTCGCACAAGCTGCGCGAGGTCGACACCTACGCTTCGGATGTCTCGGTGCTGCGGCAAGGGCGCCTCGTTGGCGGCGGCAAGGTCAAGGATATGAGCCGCGCCGATATGGTGAGCCTGATGATCGGACGCGAAAGCGTGAGCCAACCGGCGGCGCGCACGGCATCCGGCCAGGATAAAGTCATGCTGGAAATTCGCGATTTCGGCGTCATGAACGATCGCGGCGTACCGGCAGTGCGCGATGTGGCGCTTTCGGTTTCCGCCTCGGAAATTGTCGGAATTGCCGGCGTATCCGGTAACGGCCAGACCGAATTCGTCGAGGCGCTCGCCGGGCAGCGGGAGCTTACCGGCGGCGGCATTGAGGTGGCGGGCGAGCGTTACGATCGCTCGCGCGCCTGCAAACGCAGGCTTGGCGTTCATATTCTGCCGGAGGTTCCGCTTCGGAATGCTTGTGTCGGGGCGATGTCGGTTGCCGACAATCTCGCGCTTCGCAATTTCGATCAGGCGCCGTTTGCAAGCGGCTTCGTGGTCAGGAAGGACGCGATCCGCAAGCAGGCGGAAGATCTCATCCGCCAGTTCGGCATCAAGACGCGCGGTCCCGACACACCGATCAAAGCGCTATCGGGCGGTAACGTTCAGCGCGCCGTGCTCGCGCGCGAACTCTCCGCGAAAGTGAATGTTCTCGTCGTTCAAAATCCCTGTTTCGGCCTTGACCTCCATGCGGTTTCCGAAATCCGCAACCGGATCGTCAATGCGCGCAACGAAGGCGCGGCGGTTCTCTTGATCAGCGAGGATCTCGATGAAATCCTCGAGCTTTCGGATAGAATTCTCGTAATGGCGGAAGGCCGGATCGTGCATGAGACGCCGCGAGCAACGGCCGACGTCAATATCATCGGCCGTTACATGGCTTCGCATCATGACTGAGCGCGTTCCGGAATTTCAGGTTATTCGTGGCGGCCTCGTGCTCGATGTCGAGCGCCGTTCGGCTGACTTTCGGGACATCCTCATCAAGGGCGGCAAGATTCACGAAGTCGGCGCGCCGGGCATGGCTGCGCCTGCCGGCGCCGTTGAGATTTCCGCCCGCGACAAGCTGCTCATTCCGGGTCTCGTCAATGCGCATACGCACGGTCACGGCAGCCTCGGCAAAGGCCTCGGCGACAAGTGGTCGCTCGAGCTTTATCTCAGCGCGCTCGCCTGGGTCGGCGGCGGCTGTACGCTCGAAGACAAGGAAACGGCGGCGCAACTGAACGCCGCCGAAATGATTTTGAAAGGCTGCACCGCCGCCTACGACATGTACGTCGATTTTCCGGTCGTCTCCGCCGATACCGTCAATCTCATCGGCCGCGCTTACGAAAATGTCGGCGTCCGTGCGGTGCTGGCGCCGATGATGTCGGACAAGACCTTCTACCAGGCCATACCCGGCCTCTATGACGCGATACCCGAGAAGGCGCGCAACGAAATCGTAACCCGCGCGGCGATTTCGGCCGAGCAGCACCTCAAAGCCTGCCGCGCGATGTTGCACGATTGGCCCTTCGACCGGCAGAAGATCGCGCCCGCCCTTGGCCCGACCATTCCGTTGCACTGCTCGGAAGAATTCATGATCGGCTGCCGCGATCTTGCGCGCGAATACGGCGTCGAGATCCAGATGCATCTTGGCGAGACGAAAGTGCAGGCGGTTTCGGGCATCGAGCGCTACGGCAAGTCGCTCACCGCCTATATCGACGGTCTCGGTATGCTCGGCCCGAATTTCACCGGCTCGCACTGCATCTGGCTCGACAACGACGATCTGCGCCGCTTGCGCGACAAGGGCGCCAAGATCGCGCACAACCCCGGCAGCAATATGCGGATCGGTTCGGGCATCGCGCCCGCGCGAGAGATTATCGACGCCGGCATTCTGATGGGCATCGGCAGCGACGGTTCCGCCACCTCCGACAATCAGAACATGTTCGAGGCGATGCGCATGGCTGCGCTTGTCTCGCGCGTTGTTTCGGCGGAGCCCGATCGCTGGCTCGGCGTCTGGGATGTTTTGTCGGCGGCGACCGAGAACGGCGCGAAAGTATTGGGCTTTGCGCAAAGCGGGCGTTTGTCGCCCGGCTATAACGCCGACATCGTTTTTCTCGATCTTGGTAATATCAACTTCGTGCCGCTGAATTCACCGGCGAACCAGGTCGTTTTCAGCGAGGATTCGAGTGCCGTCGAAAGCGTGATGGCCGGCGGCAGAATGGTGCTGCAAAACCGCCGTTTCACGAGTTTCGATTACGACAAGCTGCGCGAAAAAGTGCAGCGCACCGTGCAGCGTTTGAAGGAAGCGAATGCGGCGACCAAGATCAAATGCGAAGCGGTCGCCGAATACGTCATGCACCATTGCAGCGGGTTGAACTGCTCGCACTATGCCGTCGAGCGCCGGCTGAACTACGACCCGAAGGCGGTCTGATTTCCGCTTGCGCTATCAGGCGTTTTGCTTTTCGAACAGCAAGTTCGGGCGAGCCAGATTTTGCGCGCCCGCGAACAGATGATCCATCAGAACATCCCGCACATGCAGGCGCCGCTGCTCCTGCCAGCTCGTGTTGGACATATCCTTGCTGGTGATGATCGACAGCGTGTGGCGGTGGAGAATGTGGATCTGGCTCAACGCCACGAGCGAAACATAGAACTGCACCGGATCGACATTGGGCCGGAAGTAACCCAGACGGTTGCCCTGTTCGAGCAGCGTTCGGATCGACTCGATCAGCGGAACGGTCATGGCCTTGACGTGAGCGTGCTTGCGGAGGAAACGCCCCCGCAAGGAATTTTCCTCGCTGATGATTGCGAGCACGTCGTGATTTGATTCGAAGAAGTGATATGTGAATTCGATCAACTGCCGGATGCCCTCGATCGGCTCGGCGGTCGAAAGGTCGAGGCTTTTCTCCTCGTTGCGAATCCGCAGATAGGCCGCTTCGAGAATCGCGAGGTAAAGCCCCTCTTTATTGCCGAAGTAATGATAGATCATGCGCATGCTGCATTTGCATTTTTTCGCAATGCGCTCGATGCGGGCTCCGCTATAGCCGTGCGAACAGAACTCGGCGGCGCCGATCTGCAAAATTTTCGCCTTCGATTTTGCAGGATTTCGCTTCCTGCTCATTTTTTCAATCGGCGATAGTTCTTTTGCCATCCCGGATCTCGACTTCGAAACTGCCACCTGCGCTGCAGGCCTGGCCTAGCTTTCTCTTATAGTATTGAGAAAGCAGAGGATTCGCGAGCGTTAAGCGCCGAATAAGGGCCGCTATTTTGCTGGATAGGCCCGAAATACCGACAATTTTCGACGGGGGATCGGCCGGAGTGGCTGGAGGAAAATGGAAAGGCGGCTCGTTGAGCCGCCTTTTCGTTATTTCTTATTGTGCAGCGCCTTCGCCATGTCGAGGTGCTGCTTCAGCGCCGGCAGCGTGCGGGCTGCCCAGTCCTTCAGTCGAGCGTTGTCGCCGCTCTTGGCGTAGCGTTCGAACAGGCTGACGGCATTTTCATGGGCGCTGACCTGCATCGAATTGTATTGATGCGTGAACGTGTCGCCGATGAGTTCCTTCAGCTTGTCGATTTTCGATTGCATCAAGGAATAGAGGCTTGCCGGGATGGCGTCCGCATTCGGCGCAAGGCTTTTCGGTTCCTCGGACATTTCCCTTATAGTCGGCGATCATCTGGGCCGCGAACTTCTTTGCGTTTTCGGTGGCGGCCTTCTGTAGTGCGAGGTCGCTCGACTGGATCTCGACCAGCTCGGAGAACGTGAATTTATTTTGCGTTGCCGAAATCCCGGCGCCATGTTCGCGAGTCGCACACGAACGCATTCGGAAAACCGCAGGACTACAGATAATACTATTAGACATTTTGTGTCCTATAGACTTAAAATTCCCGATCAGGCGAAACCGTGCGTGGGGAGACGGGATGGGCATTTCGCGCCGCACAGCCGAACTGGCTGTTGCCATCGGCATTTTTATCATCGGGATGGCGATCATCGGTGACAGCATTCACCTCGGCATCGGCTGGTCGAACAGCAGCCCCGAGCCGGGCTATTTCCCGGTCCGCGTCGGCGGGATTCTTGCGCTCGCCAGCATCGGCATTGCTATCCAGGCATTGCTCGATCGTTCGTCGGCTTCCTTGCAGGAATTCGTGAGCTGGGAGCGTTTTCGGCTGGTGCTCGCCGTGTTCGTTCCGACCGTGGCCTACGTCGTGATCATGATGCTGTTTGGCATCTACGTTTCTTCGGCGTTGTTCATCGCAGCCTTCATGGCTGCTTCGCGCAAATTCAATTGGTTCGTCATTCTCGCGGTCAGCGTGGGCAGCATGCTGGTCGTGTTCTGGCTGTTCGAAATCGAGTTTCTTGTGCCGCTCCCGAAAGGGCCGCTCGAAACGTGGTTGGGTTACTGAGGCGGCGAGGGGAACCCGATGGATCAGCTTGTTTCGTTGTTGCATGGCTTTGGCGTCGTACTGAGCGCCTATCATCTGTGGCTGATGCTGCTTGGCATCATGCTGGGCATTCTGGTCGGCGTATTGCCGGGCCTCGGCGGTCCGAACGGCGTTGCGATTCTCCTGCCGCTCACGTTCACGATGCCGCCGACCTCGGCGATCATCATGCTGTCCTGCATTTACTGGGGTGCGCTGTTCGGCGGCGCGATTACCTCGATTCTCTTCAACATTCCGGGCGAGCCGTCATCGGTGGCGACGACCTTCGACGGCTATCCGCTGGCCCAGCAAGGGCGCGCAGGTGAAGCGCTGACGGCCGCGTTCAGCGGCTCGTTTATCGGCGCCTTGCTCGGCGTTTTGCTCATTACGTTCATGGCGCCGCTCGTGGCGCGTTTCGCGCTCAAGTTCGGGCCGCCGGAATTTTTCGCGGTCTATCTCCTGACCTTCTGCAGCTTCATCGGCATGGGCCGGGAGGCGCCGCTGAAGTCAATCGTCGCGATGATGCTCGGTTTCGGCATGGCGGCGATGGGCATGGATACGATGAGCGGGCAGATCCGCATGACCTATGGCCTGCCGCAGTTGATGCAGGGCATCGACTTCCTGATCGCGGTGATCGGCCTGTTCGGCATCGGCGAAATTCTGCTGACGATGGAAGAGGGTCTCGCTTTCAAGGGCAAGGCTGCGAACATCAGCCCGAAAGTCGTCTTCCAGACGTGGGCGCGGCTGCCGCGTTATTGGCTGACGCTGATCCGCAGTTCCGTCATCGGATGCTGGATGGGCATCACGCCGGGCGGCGCGACCGCGGCCTCGTTCATGGGGTACGGCATCGCCAAGAAATTTTCGCGAAACGGCGACAAATTCGGCACCGGTCAGGTCGAAGGCGTGCTTGCACCCGAAGTTGCGGCACATGCATCCGGCACCAGCGCACTTTTGCCGATGCTCGCGCTCGGCATCCCCGGCTCCGCAACCGCTGCCGTGCTGCTCGGCGGCTTGATGATCTGGGGGCTCGAGCCGGGTCCGCTTCTTTTCATCGAACACAAGGAATTTGTCTGGGGCCTCATCGCTTCGATGTATCTTGGCAATGTCGCCGGCCTCATCATCGTGCTCTCCACTGTGCCGCTATTCGCCGCGATCTTGCGCGTGCCGTTCTCGATCATCGCGCCGATGATCATCATTCTCTGCGCGATCGGCGCCTACACCGTGCACAACTCGATGTTCGATGTCGGCTTGATGCTGCTGTTCGGCGTCGTCGGCTACTTCTTCAAGAAGCTCGATTATCCGCTGGCGCCGCTCGTGTTGTCGCTGGTGCTCGGCGACAAGGCGGAGGATGCGTTCCGGCAAAGCATGCTGGCGTCGAAAGGCGACGTGACGATCTTCGCCTCGAACTGGCTCGTCGGCTCGATCACCTTGCTCGCCATGGTGCTGTTGTTCTGGCCGTTGCTGGTCGGCGCCTGGAAGAAATTGCGGACATTACGCCAAGTGCCCGCAACCTGAATTCGAAGACGGAACGATTGAAATAACAAAACTAGGGGAGGAGAAGTGCATGCCGTTCAAATCGAGATACTCAAGTAAATCCATTTCCTTGCTGAAAGGTGCGGCATTCGGGCTCGCACTGTCGTCGTCGGCGCTCTTCACGGGCGCAGCGCACGCCGACTGGAAGCCGACCAAGCCGATCACGTTCGTTGTCACCGGCGGTCCGGGCGGCGGCGCCGACCAGATGGCGCGGCTCATCCAGGGTGTCGTCACGAAATACAAGCTCAGCCCGCAGCCAATGATTGTCGTCATCCAGAACGGCGGCGGTGGCGGTCAGGGCTTCATGGATGTCAAGGGCAGCGCGGGCGACGCCCATAAAATCATGATTGGGCTGTCGAACATCTACACCGTGCCGCTCTCGACCAATCTGCCGTTCAACTGGCGCGATACTACGCCGCTCGCTGTGATGGCGCTCGACGAATTCGTGCTGTGGGTGAACGCCAAGGCGCCCTACAAAGACGCGAAAGAGTACATGCAGGCCGTGAAGAGCAAGCCCGACACCTTCAAGATGGGCGGCGCCGGCTCCAAGCGCGAGGATGAAGTGGTGACGGCGATGCTGGAGCAGGCAACCGGCAGCAAGTTCACTTTCATTCCGTACAAGGGTGGCGGCGAAATCTCGACCCAACTCGTCGGCGGTCACATCGATTCTGACGTCAACAATCCGATCGAGCACATCGCGCACTGGCGGGCCGGCGAAGTAAAGCCGCTTTGCGTGTTCGACAAGCAGCGTATGCCGTTCAAGGCGAAGATCACCGGCGACATGTCGTGGGGCGATATTCCGACTTGCCGTGAATCGGGGATCAACGCCGAATACCTGATGTTGCGCGCGATCTTTATGCCGAAGGACGTCAGCAAGGATGAGTCCGACTTCTACATCAAGTTGCTCGGCCAGGTGCGTGAGAAGCCGGAGTGGAAAGAGTTCATCTCGAAGGGCGCCTACAAGGACGATTTCATGACCGGCGCCGCTTTGACGAAGTTCCTTGAAGAGGACGAGAAGCGCCACGTCGAGATTATGGGCAAGGCGAATTTCCTCGCCAAGAAGTGATGCGGGTCCGGAGGGGAACATTTTCGCGCGAGGATGTTCCCGCCGGCTTCGTCAGATAATTGATGACACTTTGTGTCCTATTTGGTATAGTGTGTTCACCCCCTAGGAGGTTCCCATGAACGTCGTCGTCAGAGACAAATCCGAATATCACAAGCAAACTACCGAGCGGATGAACAAGCATTTCGTCATCCCTGAATGGACGACGCGCCAGAAACTTGCGCTGGCTTGCCGGATGCTCGCGGCCGATGGCCACGATTCGGGCCTTGCGGGGCAGCTCTCGGCGCGCGCCGAAAAGCCGAACACTTATTACATGCTGCGCTTCGGCCTGGGTCTCGAAGAGATCACTGCGGAAAATCTGCTCTTGGTCGATGACGACCTCAACGTGCTCGAGGGCGACGGCATGCCGAACCCTTCGAACCGTTTCCATCTTTGGATTTATCGCGCGAAGCCGCACGTCAATTCGATCATGCACACGCATTCGCCCTACGTTTCAGCGCTGTCGATGATCGGCGTGCCGCTCGCCGTTTCGCATATGGACACGAGTCTATTCCACGACGATTGCGCCTGGCTGCCGGTTTGGCCGGGAACGCCGATCGGCGACGAAGAGGGCCGGATCATCTCCGAGGCTATCGGCGACAAGCGCTCCATTTTGCTCGCTCATCACGGTCAGCTTACGGCTTGCACGACGGTCGAAGAAGCCGCGATCCTCGCCGTCTTCATCGAGCGCGCCGCACGGCTGCAATTGATGGCGATGAGCGCGGGCAAGATTCAGCCGATCGATCCCGAACTTGCCAAGGAAGCCCACGATTACCGGTTGAAGCAGCGGGCCATCGCCGCGACTTTCTACTACTACGGGCGGCGTGTGTTGCGGGCTGATCCGACCGTTATCGATTGAGTTGTTACAACGATCGGGCAGGGGTGCGCCGACGCGCACTCCTGCCTTTCTATGAATGATGCCGCTATCTCGGAGGACCGCGCCATGACGTACCATGCAGGCCGCCACTTTCTGCAAATCCCCGGCCCAACCAACACGCCGCTGCCGGTGCTGGCGGCGGTTGCCAAGCCGACGATCGATCATCGCGGGCCCGAATTTGCCGAGCTTGGCCGCAACGTGCTCGCCGGCATCAAGACGATCTTCAAAACCGAGCAACCCGTCATCATTTATCCTGCGTCCGGCACCGGGGCTTGGGAAGCGGCGCTCGCCAACACCTTATCGCCCGGCGACAAGGTGCTGATGGCCGAGACCGGCTGGTTCGCGACACTGTGGAAGAAGATGGCGGCACGGCTGCAGCTCGACGCCGAATTCATCGCCGGTGACTGGCGCACAGGCGTCGATGCCGCCAAGATCGAAGCGCGGCTGCGCGAAGACAAGCAGCATACGATCAAGGCCGTTGCCGTCGTCCATAACGAAACCTCAACCGGCGTGACCTCGAATATCGCCGCCGTCCGCAAGGCGATCGACAATGCCGGTCATCCGGCCCTGCTGCTCGTCGATACGATTTCGTCGCTGGCGTCGGTCGACTACCGCCATGACGAGTGGGGCGTCGACGTTACCGTCGGCGGTTCGCAAAAGGGCCTGATGCTGCCGCCGGGGTTGTCCTTCAACGCCATTTCCGAAAAAGCGCGCAAGGCAGCAAAGGCCGCGAAAATGCCGCGCTCGTTCTGGGACTGGGAGGACATGCTGGCATCGAACGCCACGGGCTATTTCCCCTATACGCCGGCGACCAACATGCTGCAGGGCTTGAAGGTCGCGATCGAGCTTCTGCATGCCGAGGGGCTTGAAGCGGTGTTCGATCGCCACAAGCGGGCGGCCGAAGCGGTGCGCCGCGCCGTCCGCCATTGGGGCTTCGAAATCCAATGTAGGAACCCCGCCGAATACTCCCCATCGCTGACCGCAGTCATCCTGCCTCAGGGGCATTCCGCCGACGGGCTGCGCGCGGAGATCCTCAAGCGCTCCGATGTTTCATTGGGTAGCGGGCTTGGGCCGCTGACGGACAAAGTGTTTCGTATCGGGCATCTAGGGGACTTTAATGACCCGTCGATTACGGGGACGCTGAGTTCGATCGAAATGGGCCTGCGGGTGACCGGCGTGCCCCATCGCGCCGGGGGCGTGAATGCCGCGATAGACTTTCTCGCCGGTAATGGCGCGCCGGTGAGCGAGGCAGCCGAATAGCCCTAGATATCAAGGCTGCGCTGCTTCTCATCGCGGCCAGAGCACTCTATAAAGAGGTGCGCGGCGCTCCTTGAGTCGCCGCGCATTTTGTCTGTTCGGCCTTCTTGTCGCAAAGCAGTCATGCTCCGAAAAAAATTGAATCGCAGCCCACGCTCCGGCACGAAGCGCAAGAGGATCGCTCCCGGTCATTCGAACGCCGTCTTCAAATCCGGTGATGGCGGCATCGGCGGACGCATTCGCTTTCTTCGTCAGCAACGCGGCATGACGCTCGAGGAGCTGTCGGCAGCATCGAAGTTGACCAAGAGCTTCGTCTCCAAGATCGAGCGCGGCGTTTCCGTACCCTCGATTTCGACGGCGATGCGGCTTGCGGGCAGCTTTGACATCACCATCAGCCAGCTGCTCGGCGAAAATCATTACGACGACGCCATCTCGATCGTGCGGAAGGACGAGCGGCGTTCGTTCATGCGCCCCGGCAGTTCGGCCGGTTACAATTACGAGATGGTCGCCGGCCCCAAGCGCTTCAAGCGCATGGAGCCTTACATCATGAAGCCGCCGCTGCAATTTCAGGAGAAGCGCCTGTTCGAGCATGTCGGCGAGGAATTCATGTTCGTGCTTACCGGTGCGATCGAGGTCGAGATTTCCGGCCAGACCCACCAGTTGCGCTCGGGCGATGCACTGTATTTCGACTCGCACCTTCCGCACCGGACCCGCTCGCTCGGCGGGAAATATGCCGAGGTTCTTGTTGTTGTAACGGAAATGTAGGGGCAGGGTGCCCGCAACTTCGGCGGCACCAGTTGCAAATCGCTCTTTCGCTGGAATAATCGACGCCCTCGCGCTTTGCGCGGCGTCACAAGAATAAAATCCTTACTGTTTTCAACCCGCTTTGACCTGGTGCCGGATCGGAAGTTGGATCGGGTGCGCTGTATTTTTGCCCGTGAAAACCTCACGCTGTCGCAACATCCGGATACCGTGCGCGTCATGCGTGTGGCTTGTAATGATTGACCTTTGCATGATCGAAATAGTTCAAGCCATAAATTAAATTGGCAGTATCTAATAGTGGGTTTTGAAAGGCAGGTGCTTAATCCATAGAGAAAAACAATGACGGGCAGGGAGGCCTCATGCGTACGCTTCGGAATATATTCTCGGCATGTCTGATTTTATTTTCGTCGCAATTCGCCAGCGCAGCTGAGCCTGCTCATCTGACGGTCGGCTATCAGCCCTACGACACCATTTCATACTCGGCCGTGGTTATCCGCGGACTGGAGCTTTGGAAGAAACATCTTCCCGCCGGCAGCACCGTGACATTTGAGGCAGCTCTGCAAGGCGCCATCATCGTCAACGCCATGCTCGCCGACAAACAGCAGATCGGTTATCTGGGCGATATGCCTGCGGTGGTTTCGACCACCAAAACGGAGCAGGCCGCCGTCAAGCTGGTCGCCAGCACCGGGCTTTCCGCCGGTCAGCGCTGCAACGTCATTATGGTGCGTGCCGATGCGCCGCAGTTCAAGTCGCCGGATGAAGCGGTGAAGTGGCTGGACGGCAAGGTTCTCGCGACGCCGCGCGGCAGCTGCGCCGATCGCTTCCTTCGCCAGCTGATCGAAATCAGCGGCATCAAGCCGAAGGAAGTCCTCAATCAGTCGATCGAAGTGATCGCGACCAACTTCCGCGCCAAGCGCATCGATGCTGCGGCGTTGTGGGAGCCTTCGGTATCCCGCATCGGCGACTTCGTCGGTGAAGGCATCGCGCGCGAGGTTATCACCGGGCACAATTACAATATGCCCGATGGCGGTTTTATCGCCATGCGCGAAGACTTCATCAAGAAACAGCCCGAGATCGCCAAGGCGTGGCTGGAAACCGAACTGGAAGCGCAGCTCTATCTGCTTGACCCGAACAATTGGGAAAAGGTCGCGGACATGGTGCGCAGCCAGACCGAAGGCATCACGACCCGCATGGCCTGGTTCTCGCTGTTCGGTGCGGTGCCGCAGGATCGCGGCGGAAGTCCGCTGCGTGACGAGAAGCCGTTCGTTTTCGATGCGCGCGAACGCGCGCACCTCGATACGATTTACACCTTCTTGCACAAGGTGAAGGTGATCAACGTCGACAAGGCGCCTGCTGGCGCGATTGACGACTCGATTGCCGTCGCGATCGCCAAGGAGAAAGGCCAGGCCGTGCCGCTCGGCGTGATCAAGCCGCTGGATGTGTCGAAGGCGCCGAAATAACGCGCCGGCCGCTGATTCATCCGCGAAAGACTTGATCCACGAAGACCTGCAGTCGATTCTGCAAAATTAAGGCTGTTTCCCTATGGCTGTTTCGATCAGCAGGAGCCAACGCCCGCAGACGGAAGATCGAGAACGCAAAGCCGAGAGTAAAGTCGGTGCGTTCTCGATGCTTGCGTTTCGGCTTCGCCAAGCATTAACGCAGCCCGGCACCTATGTCGGGCTGCTTGGTATCATCAGCATGGTTTTGCTGTGGTACGTGCTCACCGAGTTGCTGGCGCTCCCGCGCTTCAACAAGCTCCCCGGGCCGGTCGCGGTGTGGAAGGAATTTACGTCGCGCACGCCGACTTACGGGATCTCCATCTACACGCCCGATTATTACATGCACATTTTCTGGAGCGTGTGGCGTGTCACACAGGCATTCTTCTGGGCGACAATTCTCGGCGTTCCTCTCGGTCTGTTCATGGGCTGGCGAAAGACGTTTCGCGATTACACGTTTCCCATTCTTGAAATCGTCCGGCCGATTCCGGTCCTGGCGTGGGTGCCGATTGCGATTCTGATGTTCTCGGGGATTGCGAGCCGCGAGGCTCCGATCATCTTCCTCACGTTTCTTGCGGCTTTCTACGCCACCGTTTTGAATACGATGCTCGGCGTGGAATCGATCGACGAAGTCTATTTCCGCGCCGCGCGTTGCCTCGGCGCGAAGCCCCGGCACATTTTCTTCCGGGTCGTCCTTCCCGGCGCGTTGCCGTTTATCTTCACAGGTCTTCAGATCGGCGTCGGCGTCGGATGGTTTTCGCTTGTGGCGGCCGAAATGCTGTCAGGCGAATACGGCCTCGGATTTTTGATCTGGGATTCTTATGTACTCAGCCAATTCCAGGTCATCATCATTGCGATGGTGACGCTTGGGGTCATTGGCTACTTTTTCAGCGCGGCCATTCGGATTGTCGGAAATATTCTGATGCAGTGGACCGAGCGGGGTTCGGTCTGATGAGCAACAACCCCAGCCAGTCATCTGCTCCCGCGCCGGAAGGCGCTATCAGCATTCGCAATGTCAGCAAGATCTATGATCCAGAGGGCGTCAACGTCCTGGCTGTCGACAATTGCTCAATCGACATCGCGCCGGGCGAATTCTGCGTGATTGTCGGTCCTTCCGGCTGCGGCAAGACTACGCTGCTGAACGCCATCGCCGGCTTCCATAACATTACCCACGGTGAAATCCTGCTCGACGGCAAGGCAATTTGCACGCCGACCTATACGGCCCCGCCGGGTTCGGAACGCATCGTGGTGTTTCAGAATGGCGCGCTGTTTCCCTGGAGCACCATTTTGGACAACGTCGCGTTCGGCCCGATCGTGCAGGGAACGGCGACAAAGCGCGAAGCGGAAGAAGCGGCGCATAGGTTGCTCGCGGAGCTTGGCTTGCCCGATATCGCTAATCGCTATCCGAACGAGCTGTCCTCGGGCATGCGGCGGCGTGTCGAAATCGCGCGTGCCTTGATCAACAGCCCGAAAGTGCTGCTGCTAGACGAGCCGTTTCGCGCCATGGACGCGCTGACCAAGGGCGTCGCTCAGGAGTTTTTGCTCCAGGTTTTCGACCGCGTGCGCAAGACGGTCTTCTTCATTACGCACGATCTCGAAGAGGCGTTGTTTCTGGCCGATCATATTCTGGTCATGACCACGCGGCCGGGCCGGATAAAATGCGCGCTGAAAGTCGATCTTCCCCGGCCGCGGACGTTCCATGTCCGGGCATCGAAGCGGTATCTCGAACTGAAGAGCGAAATATTCGCCGCTGTTCGCGAAGAGGCGGCGAAGGCATTCGCAGCCGGTGAACGCGAACTGGCTTGAACGGGCAATCAAAAATGACTGCAGTCGCAATGAAATTCAGAAAAACGATCTTCAGCGCAACAGTCGTGCGCGGCGTTATCTCGGTCGTCAGCCTGCTGGTGTTGTGGGAGGCCGGCAGCCGGCTGCATATTCTGTTCCTGTCGGCCGTGCCCGCGCCAAGCGAAGTGATTAGCTCGCTTGAGAAGATCATTCGCAATGGCAAATTCTGGAACGACTGGCTCGCGAGTTATTGGCGGGTTGCCGAAGGATTTATCGCCGCTCAAATCATCGGCGTTCCGCTCGGCCTCGCCATGGCGATGAACAGGAATTTCTATAATTTTGTTTTTTCGCCGCTTGAAGTGCTGCGCCCGATCCCGCCTCTCGCCTGGGTGCCGACAGCGATTATTTTTTGGCCGACGACCGAGCTGAGCATCGCCTTCGTGATTTTCCTAGGTGCTTTCTTTACCGTGGTTTTGAACGTGCTCGGCGGGGCGCGCAATATTGACGAGCGCATGTTGCGCGCGGCGGCATCGTTCGGCTCCCGCAAGAGCGATATTTTCTGGAAGATCATTCTGCCATCCACCTTGCCCAGCATTTTCACCGGCATGGCCGTCGGTATGGGAATAACCTGGGAAGTCGTCGTTGCCGCGGAAATGATCGCGGGAAAATCGGGCCTCGGTTATCTGACATGGGCCTCGTATGTCGGCGGCAATTACCCGCAAATCATTGTCGGCATGATCAGTATCGGTATCGCCGGTTATCTCTCGAGCGCTTTAATTCGCTTCGTCGGCAAAAAAGTGACGCCCTGGCAGAGGCAGCAGTAAGATGACCAATTCCAATCTGCTTGTCGTCGACAGGATCAGCAAAAGCTTCAACTTGGGATCGGTGCGTGAGCCGGTACTCGATCAATGCTCGTTTACATTGGAGGAGGGGCGGCTCACGGTGCTGATCGGCCCTTCGGGCTGCGGAAAAAGCACGCTTGTGAATGTGCTCGCCGGTTATGAAGGTGTCGACGCCGGCGAAGTCCGAATGCTTGGCGAACCGGTTCGCGGTCCGGGATCGGATCGTCTGGTTGTTTTCCAGGAATCGGCGCTGTTTCAGTGGATGACGACTTACGAAAACATTATCTACGGGCCCACCGTCATGCGGAAGCGTCCGCGTGCTGAAATTCATAACGACGCGATGCGGTTGCTGGAAAAGATCGGGCTCACGGAGTTCAAGGATAAATATCCGGGCCAGTTATCGGGCGGCATGCAGCGCCGCGCAGAACTTGCACGAGCCATGATTGCCAATCCGAAAATCATGATGCTGGACGAGCCATTTCGCGGCCTGGATGCGATGACGCGGGACCTGATGCAGGAGTATTTCCTGCGGCTTTACGAAGAACGGCAGCAAACCGTTTTGTTCGTTACGTCTGAGATTGATGAAGCCATTTTCCTCGCCGATCGCGTATTGATCATGAGCAATCGGCCGGGTCACATTAAACATGTCATCGAGATTGACCTGCCGCGGCCGCGAACGGCCGATATTTTCACGTCACAGGTCTATCTGAAGTACAAGCAAGAGGCGCTCGAAGTGCTTCATGCTGAAGCGGTGAAGGCGTTCTCCGCAGGAAGCAAGGCGGCCGCTGATTTTCTGGCCGGCTATGCGGCACAAGAAGAAAATATCTCAAAACAGTAATTGCGCGCGTTAATACACCGCGCGCAATTCCGGCTATGCTCGGGAAATGAGTAAGCTCGAAGCATCCCCGAAAGCGGCCATGAGCGCCAACATGAGCGCCAAACCGCGCGAAACGACAGCGCCCGCCACGGCATTTTGCCGCGAGCGCATCGAAGGGCCTTCCGCTTTTCTGTGGATCGACGGCAACGGCAAGATCACCGCGCAGAACGGCTCGCTCGACGATCCGAAACCGAATGCCTTCAGCCTCGTCGAGATCGACGATTGCCCGGGCTCGACCGGCGTCTGCCGCGAGTCGTGTTACGTCCACGGCATTCGGCAATATTCACCCGAGACGCACGAACTCTACATTCATAATTCCCGCACCATCCGGGAAATTCTCGCCGGCGGGCATTCGGACGAATGGGCGGCGATCTTCGCGGATTATATTGCGCGTCATTGCGCCGGCGGTTTTCGTTGGCATGTCTCGGGCGATATTTTTTCGCTGGCTTACGCGCAATGGATCGCGCGCGTCTGTGCGTTATCCGCAAGCGTGCGGCACTGGATCTATACGCGGTCGTTCGAGTATGTCGCCGCGCTGCATGGCATTCCGAACTTAACGGTCAATCTTTCTTGCGATTCCGAAAATTATCGCCGGGCGCGAGTAACGCATGCCGACTTTCCAAAAACCCGGCTTTGTTTTCTGACGCGGGATGGCGATGTTCCGCCCGACCTCGATGATGGTTCGGTGATCTTTCCCGATTATCGGCTGCGCGGCGGCAACGAAGCCGGGCAGGTCTGGTTCGAAGGGCTGACGCCGCAATACAAGAGCTTCGTCTGTCCTGTCGATTTTCACGGCAAGGCGGAGAACCGGCGCTGCGGCCCGTGCGACCGCTGTCTGATCGCGCCGCTGTAAAGATGCGCCGGGGCGGATCATGCCCCGGCGCTTTTGTTTCAGATGTGAATAAACATGCGGCTGATGACGACCAGCACCACCAGGAGAACGATGCCGAGCGTGAGACTCCACGTGATCAGCTTCTTCTCGATCGGTAGCAGCGGCTCCGCGTGCATTTTCTTGATTTCGTCGGCGAGCCTTGGCTGTTGATTTGACATGAAAACCTCCTGTTAGCTGACAAGCGGCGGTTTCACGCCGGCGAAGAACACGAACGAAATCAGTAATCCCACCCAGATGACGAATCCGAACAGGCAGAGCAGGTAGACGGCGGCGAGCCGGCCGATGCCTTCCTCCCAGAGTTTGCGGAAGTTGCTCATCACGCCGATGGTGAAGAAGGTGAGCACGAAGAAGATGCCGCGGAAGGTATTGGCTTCGCCCATCGCAGCCTTGACCTTCGCCACCGTCGGCGCCGAAGCGGTCAACGCGATGAACAGGATGATCAGGAACGTCACGACATACCCGATGACGAATTTCGGGAAGCGATCCCAGATCTCCCGGATCCTGACCTTCTCGCCCTTGTGTACGTCGATATGCTTGGTCCAGACCCAGGCCAGTACGAAGGCCCAGACGCCGATGAAGATGTCGATGAACACCTTGACCGTCGCGGAGGTGCCGAGAATCCAGCCCGGCTGATACTTGATGCCTTCAGCCGCGGCCTTGGAGAGGATCAGCGCTTCGGTAATGCCGCCGCTCGCCACCGCTGCACCATCTGTCTTGACCGAGAGTGCCATCCACGCACCTGCGACCATCGGCTGATTATGGAGGAGTTCGCCGGCGATGAACGGCAGGATCAGCAGTTCAACGACTGCGAAGATCACGACGAGCGATGAAACCATCACCGGCACCACCGGCCGTGCGCGAATGGCGGCTCCCGTCGCGATGGCCGCCGACACGCCGCAAATCGAGATGCCGGATGCCAAAGGCGCCGCCCATTCGCGGCTGAAGCCGAACCAGACGCGAGCGACGTAATAAACCACCGCCCAGAAAATCAGGTAGGCGACGATGATCGACGCAAGACCGAGGAACATCAGCGAAGTCGCAAGACTGAGTTTTTCGGCGGAGACGATGCCGAGAAATCCGCCGAGAATGACGATCGCGATCTTGATGTAGAGCTCGGGCCGGATCGCCTCATGCATCCATCGTGCAAAACCCGGCAAGAAATTGCCGATGATCAGGCCGACGATCAGCGCGATGACGAAGCCGCCTTCCGACGTTAGTTGCAGCGACCAGTTGATGCCGAACTTTTTCATATCGGCGGGGGTGTTCACCGCCATATGTGCGTAGCTGCCGGCGATCCAGCACAGATACGTGATCCAGAAAACGGCGGTGAAGCCGGCGATGAAGCGGCCGATATCGGCCCGCAGCATCGCCGCGCCGACCGTCATCAGTACAAGCAAGCCGACATAGGTCGCGATCAGTGCGCCCACGCCGCCGAGATTGGCATATGTTTTCGATACGGGAGAAAGGGCCTTCGTGATGTCCATCCAGACATCGGTTTTGACGACCCATCCGAGCAGATCGACGTTGGCCACGAGGCCAAGCGACAAGAAAAAAATCAACAAACCGAGAATGAGAGATAACCAGTCTTCACTTATACCTTTGCCATTCATGTGCCGCCCCCTTTGTGCAAAAGCGATTGGCAAATCTGAAGTGGCGATCGGCAAGTCGCAGACGCGCGGCTAAAGCCGAGCACCGGCATCTCATTTGTCTCTTGAGTAAGTTTCTCCTGATTGGTCCGTGGCCGCGATGGGCCAGCGGGCTTTAGAAAATTATTATTTACCCATTCAGCATGGCTGACAACGGCCGCCTGTGGCGAAGGCACAGGCAGCAGATTGCATATTTCTGCTTGTTTCTAGCTGTCGCCGAGATCAGCGGTATCGTGCTGCCACAACCGCATCACGAAGGAGATTGATCTCGTTCGCCGATTCTCGCAGACGCAGCGCTTGCATGTCGCGGATCGACAGCATGCCGACCACCCGATCACGCTCAAGCACGGGCACGTGGCGGAAATTGAATTTCCGCATCAACTGTTCCGCATCATGAATGTCGTCGTCGATGTCGCAGCTCTTCGGCTGCGCGGTCATAATGTCGCGGACACGTATATAAGTGAGTTCCGCCCAGTCGGTTGTCGCGAGTGCTCGCACAAGATCTCGCTCGGATACGATGCCCACGATGCGGTTGCCCGTCTCGCAGACGGGAATGGCGCCGATGGCGTGGGTGTGCAGGGCTTTCGCGATGGCTTCCAGCGTGTCGTCCTGCCTGCAGGTTACGAGGCGCTGACGCAGGTTCTTGAGAAGCTCGCCGATTTTCATGGCGTCATTCCTCTCTTTGGTGCTGACATTCGCAACTTAGACAACGTGAAGCCTAGGACTCCGCAATCCGCTGCACCAGCGCGTCGGCGGCAATGAGAAATAATATTGATCGGAACGTTCGCCTGCACAGATCGATCTTCTTCGCAGTGCAGCTTCTCATTGGAATCATTCAATAAATGGCGAGCGGCAAGCCCAGTTTGAAATTTTTCGAATTCTTGTATCGCATACCCCGCATCGTTATCGTTTGCGTGAAATGAAGGGCTCGCACCAACAGCGGCCCCTGGGGAAAGCGCCTGACATGTTCACCAGCAATCCGTTCGCAGCACTCTCTGCGTCCATTCCTGTTTCCGTCATGCAGACCTTTGTCGTGGTCATGGCGCTGCTCGTTATCTGCGGCACGCTCTTCGACGTGATCCATAAGCGGAGCGCCCGCTATTTCTTCGACAACTGGCGCAATTCGCAAAAGACCTCGAAGCGCCCGGTCGGCGCGGGCAAGATGCTCGGCCTCGCCACTCAATCCGCGGTCGTCGACGTTTTGGCGTCCGGCGAGTTCTGCAACATGAAGCGCCGGATCGCGCATCTCCTCGGCATGTACGGCTTTATCTTCTATGTCGTGGCGACCGTCGCGCTGGTGTTCTGCTATCCGACGTCGGCGACGCCGCCGGCGCATTGGCCGCTCCTGTGGTGGCTCGGCGCGCTGATGATCTGCGTCGGCGGTTACTGGTTCTGGTTCTTCATCCGCGTCGATGTCGCAGCCGAAGGCAATTCGCCGTTCCGCATCGTGAAGGCCGATCTCTTCGTGCTCGCGCTGACCATCAGCTCCACGCTCGGCCTGATCTGGGCCTGGCTGCAGGTGAACGGCTCGGCGTGGTCGACGGTGTTTCTCGGCCTCTATCTGATCGCGACCGTCGTGCTGTTCGGCTCGATTCCGTGGTCGAAATTCTCGCACATGTTCTTCAAGCCGGCTGCGGCGCTCGAGAAGCGCATGTCGAAGGCCAATGGTACGGCGCAGAATTTGCCGACGCTGACCCGCGACGACCCCGAGCAGCAGAAGAGACATTCGATGGAGCTGTTGCAAAACGCTCCGATGGACATGGGGCTCGGCATCAAGCGCGAAGCGCCGCGTCACTACTGATTAAAGACAGCCTGCAAGTTTTAGGAACAGCCAAGGAGCCGACTAATGCCAACCTTCGTCTATATGACAAGGTGCGACGGATGCGGACACTGCGTCGACATCTGTCCTTCGGACATCATGCACATCGACCCGACCTATCGGCGCGCTTACAACATCGAGCCGAATATGTGCTGGGAATGCTATTCCTGCGTGAAGGCTTGCCCGCAGAATGCGATCGACGTGCGCGGCTATGCCGACTTCGCGCCGCTCGGTCACAGCGTTCGCGTCGTTCGTGACGAAGAAAAAGGCACGATCGCCTGGAAGATCAAATACCGCAACGGTACCGAAAAGAACTTCCTGTCGCCGATCACCACCAAGCCGTGGGGCAAATATATCCCGAAGCTCGCCGACGTTCCCGCGCCGAGCAAGGAAATGCGCGACAGCCAGCTTCTCTATAACGAGCCGAAGTGGATCCGCATGGATGAAGGCGGTTTGCACACGCTTGAGTCCAACGGCCTCAAGATGAAGAAAGGCGTGTACTACTGATGGCTTACAAAACGATTATCGAAGACAACATCGATATTCTGGTCGCCGGCTCAGGCCTTGGCGGCAGCGGTGCCGCCTGGGAAGCCCGCTTCTGGGGACAGAACAAGAAGATCGTCATCGCCGAGAAGGCCAACATCGACCGCTCCGGCGCTGTCGCACAGGGCCTTTACGCCATCAACTGCTACATGGGCACGCGCTGGGGCGAGAATAACCCCGAGGACCACGTCCGTTACGCGCGCATCGACCTGATGGGTCTGGTGCGCGAGGACTTGCTGTTCGATATGGCGCGCCACGTCGACTCGACGGTCCACCAGTTCGAGGAGTGGGGCCTGCCCATCATGAAGAACCCCAAGACGGGGCGCTATCTTCGTGAAGGCCGCTGGCAGATCATGATCCACGGCGAGTCCTATAAGCCGATCGTGGCCGAGGCCGCCAAGAAATCCGCCGACAAGGTATTCAACCGCGTCTGCGTCACGCATCTCTTGATGGACGAGAGCAAAGAGAACCGTGTCGCCGGTGCCGTCGGCTTCAACGTCCGTACCGGCAACTATCACGTCTTCAAGTCGAAGACCGTGATCTGCGGCGCGGGCGGCGCATCCAACATCTTCAAGCCGCGTTCGGTCGGCGAAGGCTCGGGCCGTACCTGGTACGCGCCGTGGTCGTCGGCGTCAGCCTACGGCCTCATGATCGACGCCGGCGCCAAGATGACGCAGATGGAAAACCGCATCGTGCTGGCGCGGTTCAAGGACGGCTATGGCCCCGTCGGTGCTTACTTCCTGCACCTCAAGACCTACACGCAGAACGGCCTCGGCGAAGAATACGAATCGAAGTGGTTCCCCGAACTGCAGAAGATGGTCGGCAAGGAATATCTCGATCCGGAAGCCTCGCATTTGACGCACCGGCCGATTCCGACCTGCCTGCGCAACCACGCGCTGATCAGCGAAGTGAATGCCGGCCGCGGCCCCATTCACATGGTGACGATGAAGGCCTTCCAGGATCCGCATCTGGAAGAAGTCGGCTGGGAAAACTTCCTCGGCATGACCATCGGCCAGGCCGTGCTGTGGGCTTCCACCGACGTCGATCCCAAGAACGAAAACCCCGAGCTCACCACGTCCGAGCCCTACGTCATGGGTTCGCACGCGACTTGCTCGGGCGCCTGGTGCTCGGGTCCTGAAGACGTTTCGCCGCCGGAATATTTCTGGGGCTACAACCGCATGACGACGATCGAGGGCCTGTTCGGCGCCGGCGACGCGGTCGGCGGCACGCCGCACGCCTTCTCATCCGGCTCGTTCACCGAGGGCCGTCTCGCGGCCAAGGCTGCCTGCAAATACATCGACGACGGCAAGGCCGAAGGCATTGTCGTGTCGAATGAGCAGATCGAGCGGCGTAAAAAGGAAATCTACAAGCCGCTCGAGCACTACAAGATCTACCGCAACGAGATCGTCGCGGGCGACGTCAATCCGCACTACATCAATCCCAAGCAGGGCCTCGACCGTCTGCAGAAGCTGATGGACGAGTACTGCGGCGGCGTGACCGTCAACTACATGACCAACGAGAAGCTCCTGAACATCGGTCTCAAGAAGCTCAAGGTCATGGAAGAAGACCTCGAGAGCCTTGCCGCCAAGGACCTTCACGAACTGCTGCGCGCCTGGGAATTGAAGCACCGTCACCGTGCCGCCGAGTGCGTCACGCAGCACACGCTGTTCCGCAAGGAAACCCGCTGGCCGGGCTACTACTACCGTGGCGACGCCATGAAGGTGGACGATGCGAACTGGCACGTGCTGACGGTTTCGCGCCGCGACCCGAAGACGGGCGAATACACCATGGAAAAAGCACCCTGCTATCACCTGGTCGGGGCGGACGATAAGTAATTGTTCTCCGGACAGAAGTTCACATTAGACTTCTGTCCGGACGCAAGGAAAGATCGGGAAAATCGATATGTCGTTTATGGCGCGTCCAGAAGATCCGGCTCCTTCCACACCCGGAGAACCGCGCATGAATATTCTTGAGAAAACCGACGACGAGTTGAAGGTCATCGCCGAACCGTTGTGGCGCGACCTCATCAAGAATTCCAACGAAGGCAAGTACGGAGAGTTCGTCAAGAATTTCTCCAGCGCCATGGCGCTTGCGATGAACCAGGTCACCGTTGGCCATCAGTTCGCCAACAGCGAGCTGGCGCGAAACCTGTCCGAGGATTTCGACTATCTCGGCATCATCCGCCGCGGCGAGCATGTGACCGTTCTCTATCGGGTGCGCAGCACCAAAAAAACCGGCGAATGGCTCGGCCGGCTCGTCCTCGGCTATGAGGACGGAAAGATCAGAATTTTCGGCGCGTCGATCTTCTGAGCAGGGTCGATATGAGCGAACTCGATATGAGTGAGACCATCCACGACGGCAAATATGTCGAGCTCACCTACAAGGTGACCGACAAGAAGTCGGGGCATGTTCTCACCATGGTCGAGTTTCCGCTGGGCTATATCCACGGCCACAACGAAATTCTCGCGCCTTTCGTTCACCACCAGCTCGAAGGCAGGGGTGAGGGCGAGATCATCGAGGTGCCGATCGACGGCAACCGGATTTTCGGGGCGCGGGACGAGTCGCTGGTTTTTACCGACCGCATCGAGAACGTGCCCGAGGAATACCGCAAGGTCGGCACTTCCATCCTCATGGAAAACGACAAGGGCCAGACCCGCAGTTTTCTGGTGACGCGGGTTGATGACGAGACGCTGACCGTCGACGGCAACAATCCGCTTTGCGGCCGGGAGGTCGTGTTCACGCTCGAGATCATAACCGTGCGTGAGCCGACCGACGAAGAAGCAAAGGCGGGCGGTGCGATCGGCGCGCAGCCGGATATCGATCCGTCTCTCATGCGGCCTATTTGAACGGCAATTTCAATTTCACGGCGAAAGGTGACTTATGAGCAGCGACCAAAAACCCACCAATACGAAAGTTCCTGACGGCCACACGCGCTTTCTGACCACGCGTCAGATGCAGCCGAACGAAAAGGGCTTCGTCGGTTACGAAACCGTCTGGGAGCCGTTCCAGAAAGAAGCCGAATACAAGACCCCGAAGCGGCCGTAAGCTGTCATGTCGAAGCTCGTCTCGCCGCACGGCTCCGCATCGGTCAAGCCGCTCCTGCTGCCGGAAAGCGAGCGGGGCGCGGAACTTAAGCGCGCCGCCAATCTGAAGCGGGTGCCGCTCGATTCGCGCGCCGTTTCCGACGTCTTCATGCTGGCGATGGGCGCCTATACGCCGCTCGACGGCTTCATGGGACACGACGACTGGCGCGGCTCGTGCGTCGACATGAAGATGGCGAACGGCACCTTCTGGCCGATCCCGATCACGCTGCCGGTGGCGAAGGATATCGCCGACAGCATCAATAGCGGCGAGGAAGTCGCGCTCGCCGACGGCGAAACCGGCGAGATTCTCGCCGTGATGCAGGTTCGCGAGAAGTATTCGATCGACAGGAAATTAGAGGCCGAGACCGTCTATCGCACGACCGATCCGAAGCATCCTGGGGTTGCCAAGGTTTTCGCCCAGGGCGAGATCAATCTTGCCGGCCCGGTGAAGGCGCTGAGCGAAGGCGAGTATCCGAAGAAGTATCCGAGCCTTTATATCCGTCCGGCGGAATCGCGCGCGATGTTCGCCGACAAAGGCTGGTCGCGGGTCGCGGCGTTTCAGACGCGCAACCCGATGCATCGCAGCCACGAGTATCTCGTCAAGATTGCGGTCGAAGTGCTCGACGGCGTCTTCATCCATCAGGTGCTCGGCAAGCTGAAGGAAGGCGACATTCCCGCCGAGGTGCGCACCCGCGCCATCCAGGCGATGATCGACAACTATTTCCGCGCCGGAACGATCATTCAGGCCGGCTACCCGATCGAGATGCGTTATGCCGGCCCGCGCGAGGCGCTGCTGCATGCGCTGATCCGCCAGAATTTCGGCTGCTCGCATCTGATCGTCGGCCGCGACCACGCCGGTGTCGGCAGCTATTACGGTCCGTTCGACTCGCAGAAGATCTTCGACGACCTGTGGCCGGGCGCGCTGCAGACGCAGCCGCTCAAGATCGACGTCACCTTCTATTGCAAGAAGTGCTACGGCATGGCGACGGCGAAAACCTGCCCGCACGATGCGAAGGAGCAGGTTTCGATCTCCGGTACGCAGCAGCGCGAAATGCTTTCGAACAATGCGCCGGTCCCGCCCGAGTTCAGCCGGCCGGAAGTCATCGATATTCTGCGGAAATATTACGCGAGCCTGAAGCCCGCGGCCTGACGCGCGTCCATGATCATCGCGCAGATTTCCGATACGCATATCGCGCTCGATACCCCCGACGCCGACCGGCGCCGGGACGACTTCGAACGGACGATCGCCGATATCAATACGCTCGATCCGCAGCCCGATGCCGTCATTCACACCGGCGACATCGTCCATAACGGACGCGCGGACGAGTACGCGGTGGCCGCGTCCATTCTCGCTGGCTTAAAGGCGCCGGTTTACGTCATTCCCGGCAACAAGGATGACCGGGCGAATTTGCGTGCGGCTTTTGCGGGCACTTATCTTGCGCCGGGTTCCGATTTCATCGACTACGCGGTCGAAGATTTTCCGGTGCGGCTGATCGCGCTCGATACGCTCGATCCCGCCGGCAACAAGGGCGATTTTTCGCCGGAGCGAATTGAGAAGCTCACCCGCTGGCTCGATGCCGACACGGCAAGGCCCGCCGCGGTTTTTTGCCATCATCCGCCGTTCGCCGTTTCGGTCGGTCCGGTTGCGATCAATTTTGCGCGCCCCGAAATCATGGAATCGCTGGCGAACGCCTTGCAGCGGCCCGGTCAGGTTGCCGGCATCTTCTGCGGCCATGTGCACCGTGCGTTCAAAGGACATGCCGGGAAAATCCCCGGGATCGTCATGCCTTCCATCGCGACGACGTTGCGTTACGGCGATTATCCGCCCGAGCTGAAATCCTGCCCGCTCTATTACATCCATCGGTTCGACGGGCAGGGGAAGTTCACGACCGAAGCCCGCATCGTCGGCCAGGACGTCTTGCGCAAGGCGCTCTGAAGCGAAGAGGCGAGAAGTCCCGTCTCGCCGTGGTTTCCCGAATTGTTACCGGATGCCGCCGCTGCTACCCGCCAGCCGATTATATATGAATATAATCCTTTAATTGCGAAAGCCATAGCACTTCGGGCGCCGCCGCTTGGGAAAAAATACTCCCGTTCTTTTGCAAAAGCAATATTTTTAATATATCTTTTGTTGCACGACGAGAGGAATGCGGCGCGCCATCTCGTGCAATCGAGGCGCCGTTGAATGCCTGCCCGTCACTAGCCTCGTTCAGCCGAGACGCCCCGCCACACAGCCATCAGCACTGCCGCGCGCAGCGGCTTCTTCGCGCGTGCCGTCAGGAGGAACCGTGTCAGACCCGCTTTATCCGTCGTCATCGCGCTCGCTCAATGATCTACGCAAGGCGCTCGCGCCCGATGCGCATGACGCCTTCCATGCCTTCAGCCAGAAAGTTTTTGCCGATGGCGCGCTTGACGCCAAGACGAAGCAGCTGATCGCAGTTGCCGTCGCGCATGTCACGCAGTGCCCGTACTGCATTCGCGGCCACACCCGGGCTGCGCTCAGGAGCGGCGCTACCCGAGAAGAAATCATGGAAGGGATCTGGGTCGCGGCCGAAATGCGCGCCGGTGGTGCCTATGCCCACTCGCTGCTCGCGCTCGAAGAAATGGAGAAGGCCGAAGCAACTGCAAAAAAGTAGCTCCGAAAATTCCATCTCGGACGGATGTTGAACTCGCTCACCAATGAAATGAGGACGAAGATGCCAAACACAGCCACGGTTCACAGCTCGCATTCCGCACACGGGCATCCGACAGGCTGGCGACGCTATCTGTTTTCGACGAATCACAAAGACATCGGCACGATGTATTTCGTCTTCTCGATCATGAGCGGGCTGATCGGCGCGCTGTTCTCGCTCGCCATCCGCGCTGAGTTACAGGAACCCGGCATCCAGTTTTTCTCGGGCCAGCACGCCTATGCGGTGGCAGCGACCTCGCACGGCCTGATCATGATCTTCTTCACCATCATGCCGGCCCTGATCGGCGGCTTTGGCAACTGGTTCGTGCCGCTGATGATCGGCGCGCCGGATATGGCGTTTCCGCGCCTGAACAACCTGTCATTCTGGCTTTTGCCGCCTTCGCTGTTTCTGGTGATCTTGTCGATGTTCGTCGGCGGTGAGCCCGGCACGCTCGGCGCCGGCACCGGCTGGACATTATATGCGGAGCTTTCGACCAAAGGGCATCCGGGGCCGGCCGTCGATTGCGTGATCCTCGGGCTGCATCTCGCGGGCATTTCGTCGATTCTCGGCGCGATCAATTTCATCACCACGATCTTCAATATGCGAGCGCCCGGCATGACGATGCACAAGATGCCGCTGTTCGCCTGGTCGATTCTGGTGACGTCGTTTCTGCTGCTCCTCGCGTTACCGGTGCTGGCCGGTGCGCTGACGATGCTGCTGACCGACCGCAATTTCGGCACGACCTTCTTCGATCCGAGCGGCGGCGGCGATCCGCTGCTCTACCAGCATTTGTTCTGGTTCTTCGGTCACCCCGAAGTTTACATCATGATCTTGCCCGCCTTCGGCATCATCAGCCATGTCATGTCGACCTTCAGCAAGAAGCCGATCTTCGGTTATCTCGGCATGATCTATGCGATGGTGGCGATCGGCTTCATCGGCTTCGTCGTCTGGGCCCATCACATGTTCACGGTCGGTATGGGCTTCAACGCCCAGGCCTACTTCATGACCGCCTCGATGGTTATCGCCGTGCCGACCGGCATCAAGGTCTTCTCCTGGCTCGCGACGATGTGGGGCGGTTCGATCGACTTCAAAACACCGATGCTGTGGGCCTGCGGGTTCATCTTCATGTTCACGATGGGCGGCGTCACCGGCGTCGTGGTTGCCAACACCGGCGTGGACCGTAGCCTGCACGACACTTACTACGTCATCGCGCATTTTCACTATGTGATGTCGCTCGGTTCGGTGTTCGCGATCTTCGCCGGCTGGTACTACTGGTTCCCGAAAATCACCGGCTACACTTATTCGGAGACGCTCGGCAAAATTCATTTCTATCTCGCCTTTGCCGGCGCCAATGTGCTGTTCTTCCCGATGCACTTTCTCGGTCTCTCGGGCATGCCGCGGCGTATCGTCGATTATCCGGACGCCTACGCGGGATGGAATTTTGTCTCCTCGATCGGCGCCTATATTTTTGCGCTTGGCCTTGTCGTTTTCCTGACGAACATCGTGCTGTCGTTCCGGCGCAAGCATCACGCGGCGGATAACCCATGGGGTGTCGGTGCGACGACGCTCGAGTGGACGCTGTCGTCGCCGCCGCCGTTCCATCAGTACGAGACGCTGCCAAGAATCTCGTAAGAGAATTTCGTAGCAGCTTCCCGGAATAAATGTCCTGCCGTCGCTTCCGTTGCGAAGCGGCGGCAGATTCTCCGGCTGCCCGTTCGCTGGAATTTTCCAAACCGCTCGCGCCTGAAAACCCCGCAAACGCTGCTTGACCGGGCCGGGTAGCCACTTTAACGTTTCTCCATTAGAGAATAGCGTTCGCGAGTGGTGAACAATGGATGGCCCCGTCAAGCGGGTTTTGCGCTCGCTCAACCTGTCGCTGGATGTGCTCGATCTCCTGGCCAAGGAGCCGGACCGGCTGAGCCTGAGCTCGGTCGCGAGCCGGCTTGGCCTCAGCAAGGCGGCGGTGCACAGCATTCTCGCCAATCTCGAAGCGCGCGGTTACGTCAAACGCAGCGAAGACAACAATCGCTACAGCCTCGGCCATCGGGTCTGGGAACTGGGCATCGCAGCCGGCGAGCGGATCGAACTGCGCAAGATCGCCGAAAACGAATTGCGTTCGCTGACGCAACTGACCGGCGAGAGCTCGCAGCTTTCGAAATATATCGCGCGCGACGAAGTGCTTTACCTGCACAAAATCAATTCCTCCAACCCGGTTCGCGCCTATGTCGAGGAGGGCGTTCGCGTGCCTGCGCATTGCGTCGCGACCGGCCGCGTATTGCTTGCGCATCAATCCGAAGACGAGATCATGGCCGTGTTGACGCAGCCGATCGTTGCTTACACGCCGAACACGATCACCGACCCCGTCCGGTTGCGCGATGAACTCGCGCGCGTGCGCAAGCAGGGCTATGCCGTCAATCCCGGTGAATACCGTCAGGAAATCATCGGCGTTGCTGCGCCGGTTCGTAATCATCGCGGCGAGGTCGTTGCGGGCGTCGGCGTTTCCGGACCGTCTTATCGTTTCAGCGTCACGCGCGCCAAGAGCTTCGCACCCGCGATCATGCGGGCGGCGGAATCGATTTCACGCAAACTGGGCTGGTCGCAACCGGCAGCGCCTGCGCGCGTGCTGATGAAGGCCTGATGATTTTATAGCAATCACATGGCGGCTCTGCACGGAGCAGCGCGCCGCCGATCTCACCGAGCAAGGACAGGAAAACACAATGCTGCCGCTGGAAGGAATTCGGGTTGTCGAGTTTTGCGAAATCGCGGCGGGCCCGTTCTGCGGCATGCTGCTCGCCGATATGGGTGCCGACGTCATCAAGGTCGAGCGGCCCGAAGGCGACGGCATGCGGCAATGGCCGCCGCTCTCGAATGGCTTTGGTGAGAATTTCGCTTCGATCAATCGCAATAAGCGCTCGATCACCTTCGATCTCAAGAACGAGCAGGATCTCGCGAAAGCCCGCAAGCTCGCGCTCTCGGCCGACATCGTCATCGAGAATTATCGTCCCGGAATCATGACGCGCTACAAGCTCGATCATGCTTCGCTCGCGCGCGAAAACCCGAAGCTCGTCATGGTTTCGATGTCGGCCTTCGGCCAGGACGGCCCGCGCGGCCAGGAGGGCGGTTTCGACCTTACGCTCCAGGCGATTGCCGGCGTGATGAGCGTAACCGGCGAACCCGATGGCGCGCCCGTGAAGTGCGGCGTGCCGCTTTGCGATTTTGTCACCGGACTTTATGGCGCCTATGCCGCGGTCTGCGCCTTGCGCAAGGTTCAAAACGGCGAGCAGGGCTCGCACATCGATGTGCCGATGGTGGCGACGACGCTTGCGGTCGCGGCCCTCCAGACCAGCGAATATTTCGGCAACGGCAAGGACCCCCGCAAACTCGGTTCGGCCCATCCGCGCAACGCGCCGTATCAGGCGTTTCAGGCGGCTGACGGCTGGTTCGCGATGGCGGCCGGCAATCCGCGGCTTTGGCAACGGGTTTGCGAAACGGTCGAAAAGCCCGAACTCGAAAACGACGAGCGTTTCGCCAGCACGACACTGCGCGCCAAAAACCAGACCGAGCTTTTGAAGTTGCTCGAGCCGATCTTTGCTAAACGCAGCGTCGAGGAATGGCTCGCCCGCTTCGCCAAGGCCGGCGTTCCCTGCGCGCCCATCAATTCCTACTCACAGGCCTTGGCCGATCCGCAGGTCGCGCATCTTGGCCTCGTGCAGGAGATCGATCTGCCGTCCGGCACCCGCACGCGTACGGTCATTTCGCCGATGCGGATCGACAAGCAAATCATGCCGGTCCGGCGACGTCCGCCTGCGCTCGGTGAACACAGCGACGAAATCCTGCGTGAGCTTGGCCTTAAAGGTAACGCGGCCGCGGCGGAATGAACGCCATGCAATCGACCGAAGAACTGCAGATCGAACGGCAGGGCGCCGTTCTCAAGCTGAAATTGACGCGTCCGGCGCGCGCCAATGCGTTGAGCGACACGCTGGTCGATGCGCTGCTTGCGGCGCTCGATCATGCCGAAGCCGAGAAAATCCGCCTCGTGGTCTTTACCGGCGAAGGCAAGCATTTTTGTTCCGGCTTCGACCTCGGCAATCTCGATGAGCAGCGTGACGCCGATCTCGTCTACAAGCTGTTGCGGATCGAACGGCTGCTGCAGCGTGTTACCCATGCGCCGTTCCCGACGCTCGCGCTGGCCCATGGCCGTGTGATGGGCGCGGGCACCGATCTTTTCTGCGCCTGTAGCGAGCGGATCGCGGTGCCCGGCACAGCCTTTCGCATGCCGGGCTGGCGGTTTGGCATCGCGCTCGGCACGCGGCGCTTCGCCGCCCGTGTCGGCGCGGATACGGCACGAACCGTTTTGATGGAAAGCCGCGTATTCTCCGCCGAAGAAGGTCTCGCGATGGGCTTTGTTTCGGCGATCGTCGCCGAGGCGGAGTGGCCTGCGGCGCTCGAGAAATCTGTGCAGCGCGCGCAGCGTCTCGATTGGGATTCGAATCGCTTCTTGCTCGGCTACACGATGGAGGATACGCGTGCCGCCGACATGGCCGCGCTCGTCGAGACCAGTACGCGGCCGGGCCTGAAAGAGCGCATTATCGAATATCAGCGAAGCGAAAAGGCCGCTCGCGCTCAGTAGACGCATGGCGTCCACGCACTAGCAAAAGTGCTAACGCCGCGCGCCGTGGATTTTATGGCCGCACGGTGCCGTCAGGGTCTAAGCTGCTTCGAGTTCGCGGGCACCACCTGCGCAACTCGTTTTCTGGATCTGCAGCACGAGACCGATGATGAGCTTTGAGGACACTTTGGCGAAAGCCGTTCTTTCCACCCGCAGCGATGCGATTGTTGCTTCGGACGAAAAGGGAGCGATCACGTTCTGGAATAGCGGCGCGGAACGGATTTTCGGCTTCGCCCCGGAAGAGGCGCTCGGCCAGTCGCTGGATATCATCATCCCGGAGCAGCTCCGGGAGCGCCACTGGGTCGGCTACCGCGAAGTAATGGGCGGCCGCAAAAGCCGCTATGGCGAGGGCGACATTCTGGCGGTGCCCGCGATCCGCAAGGACGGCTCGCGCATCTCCGTCGAATTCACCATCGCACCCATGTATGACGCGGGCGGCAAGATGACCGGTATGGCCTCCATCCTGCGGGACGTCACCAAGCGCTTCGAGGAATTGCGGGCCCTCAAGAAAATGCTGGCCAAGAAGGCGGCCGCGCCGGCCCCTTAGCAGGCCGTATGGGCCGGTGCGCCGTGCGAACGCCAGCCTGCTGGCCACAGGAGAATTATCCTGCCCGCGGGGCAACCGTCTTGCCACCGCAAACCCAATGGGTAAAAGGGTTTTGAGGGGCATTTGCCCCTATAACAGCAAGAATGGAGACGCCTCGTGAAGTCCTACACTAAACCGACGCTCGTCAAGCTTGGCACCCTGGCGCTGATCAAGTCGAACCACACCGGTCCGAGCAGCGACGGCAAGAAGTACGCCGGTTTCTTCAAGTAAAATCGTACGATTGCTGATTGATGGGCGGCGTGCTTTCGCGGGCACGCCGCTTTTTTTTGCCAGCCCTAGATTAGCGGCGGGCGGGCCGAGAAGAGGCCGGTCTTTTTCCCGCCCCGCGCATGCCGAACGAATGCCTCGCGCCAGCTGAGATAACCCAGTAGCGCCATGACCGAGCGCGTCGAGCTTGTCGTCATGCCGAACGAAAGCTGCTCGAGCGCGTAAGCCGCGGCGCGGCGATCGACACAGCCTTCGGGCACTTTTTCAAGGAGCGATGCGAAATAGTCTCGCCCCTTGTTGACGTATTGCAGCTGAAACGAATTGAACACGAAGGTGTCGTTCTGCCGGTTGCGCAACGGTTCCGGCACGATGCCTTTTTGGCACTCGCGCAACAGCTCTTTGTAGCGGCCCTCGAAATTATGCACGAGCAGCGCGCTGACCTTGTCGTAGACAAAATCCATCAGCGGTAGATCGCAAAACGGCGAGGCATCGCGCAAGTCTTTCGCGGCAAAATGGCTTTGCGTCACCGTGCGCGGCGCGGAAAAATAACCCCAGTCATCGCAAATGATGCCATCGCCAACTTGTTGTTTCTCCCAAATGTCTTTCTCGGTGATGTAGGCGCGAAGCCCCTTGCCACACCGCACCCACGGCACCGTGTCGGTCAGCATCCGCTGCATGTTGACGTCGCTGACGTCCCAAGGGTTCAAGCGCCTGCCGGCGAAGGCGCCATTGAGCCGCCGGTGCAGACCCTCCGGCATTTGCGAAAGAATGCTCTGCCAGCCCAGATTGGCGCGGCCGCGTGAGAGTAGCGCGCTCGCGGGCGGCAGCGCTTCCGCGAATAGCCGGTACTCGCCGCGCTTCAGGAGATACGGCAAAAATGCCGGCGAGCGCAGGAATAACTGATCCGCGCCAAAGCCCGTGAACACCAGCGATCCCGCATCGGCAACCCCGGCAACCGCGCGCGAGAACCAGTCGCCGAACCAAAAGAAATCGCTCGGCTCGTCGGAGTACTCGGGCGTTTCATCGACAGTGCCGGGCAGGTCCTCGGGCGGCATGACGATGAGATCGATGCCGTAACGCGCCGCGACGTCTCGTGCGTAGCCTTCGCTGATCGCATGCGAAGGCAGGTTCGGTTGCGAGAACATCACGCCACGAATATTCGATGCCTGTTCGCCGAGCAGGCAGGCGATGAACGACGAATCGAGGCCGCCGGAAATCTCGACACAGATTTTCGCATCGGGATAGGCGGCAAGCCGGCTTCTGATTGAGCCGCGCAGGATTTCGAGAAGCTGCGGGGCGACGTCTTCGTAGCGTTGCGAGCGGTCCAGAACGTAGCGATAGTTTCGCCGTACGAGTTGCTGCCGCGAAACCGTTTTTCCGGCAGTGACCAGTTCCCCCGGCAGCACGCGGCTGACGCCAACAAGCGGCGTTTCGCGTGAGAGAAACTGATAGCCCGGCACCAGCAGGACATGGCGCGCGAAATAGTCCTCGTTCCATGCGCTGCTTGCATCGAAGAACGCGCCAAGCCGGTTCGCAATCGTGCCGTCATCCCGGTAATAAAGCTGATACTGCGAGGTAAAGCTTTTGAAGGCATGCGCCTCGCCATCAGTCAGCATGAGCGCAACGAAGTCGCCTTCTGCCCGTGCAAAAGCCGAAGGCCCCTCGCGCTCGATGTGCTCGGCCAGCCGGTGAAGCGCCTCGCGGCCTTCCCGGTCATCTATTCTGAAGACCGTGCCTTCGATCAGGATTTTTCCCGTGCGGCAGTGGATGACCCAACAGGCCTGTTCCCGGCTCCATTCCACCGAAACCGGCATCTCATCGCTTCCTGTGTTTTCCGGGCGGGCGTTCATTGGAGATTCCATTGCGACGTTCATGGCCGATCGGCTATCTTCCAGCCGGCCAGTCTTACCGAATTTCGCGAGAATCTTCCCGGTCATGAGCGCGCTCGTTCTGTGTCTGTCGCACTTTTCCACGAAGCTCTTCGGGCTCGACCGCACCGTGAGCCTGTTTCGCTGGCTGGGTAGGGCATCGAAGCCGCGGCCGGTCTCATCCATTCCGGCCGAGGAGCTTGCCGAGCGCGCGGTGCGCGGCATGCAGATCCTGCCGCTCCGCGTCGAATGTCTCGATCAGGCGATCGTCACCTGGTTTGTGCTGAACCGCCACGGCCACCCCGCGTCCCTGCGGATCGGTATGCGGCTGTCGCCGCTTTCGGGCCATGCCTGGGTCACATGCAATGAGCACACCTTTATAAAGTTGCCCGGCATGGAAGATTTCACCGTCGTCGCGTCTTATGCGCCATGGTCGGAACGCGCGCCCGAACTGGTCGCGGAAGCGGCCTGAACCAGTTTTAGCGCCGTCAGCTCCGTTACAAGATCGTTGAGATCGCCGCGGATTTCGTCGCGCGATGCGCCGTATTCCTCCGCGAGTTTGCTCGCCGCCTGATCGAGATCGGCTTCGAGCGCGAGCCGCAGCATTCGTGCGGCAGTCTCATTAAGGCCGTAGGAATCCCCGGTATGCACCGAAAACAGCACATCCTTTCCTTCGATATGGGTGAGGGTGACGCCGGGCGACAAGCGAATGGACATGCGCGATCCTGGTTAAGCTGTCTGGGTTGAAGCGATGAATGAATGCTCGCCGCCCGGCAGCCGCCCGCCGGTTTGGTGCCGCCAAAGGAGAGCATAAAGTCCGCCGCGCGCGAGCAGCGCGTCGTGCGAGCCTTCCTCGATGATCCGGCCGTGATCGAGCACGACGATCCGGTTCATCCGCGCGAGCGTCGAGAGGCGGTGCGCGATGGTGATGACGGTCTTGCCGACCATCAGCGTGTCGAGCTGCTCCTGAATGGCATGCTCGACCTCGGAGTCGAGCGCGGCGGTCGCCTCATCAAGCACGAGGATCGGCGCGTTCTTGAGCAGCGTGCGGGCAAGGATAATGCGCTGGCGCTGGCCGCCGGAGAGCTTCGCGCCCTTGTCGCCGGCGCTGGCATCGAGGCCAATCCGGCCCTCCTCGTCGCGCAGCTCGTTCATGAATTGTGCGACGCGCGACTGCTCCAGCGCGCGTTCAAGCTCAGCTGTCGTCGCATCCGGCTTACCGCACATTATATTGTCGCGGATCGAGCGATGCAGCAGCGCGGTATCCTGCGTGACGACGCCGATATGCGAGCGCAGGCTGTCCATCGTGACATGGCGGACATCCTGACCATCGACCGTGATTGAGCCTTCTTGCGTATCGTAGAGCCGCAACAAAAGGCTCACCAGCGTCGATTTGCCGGCACCCGAACGCCCGACAAGCCCGACGCGTTCACCCGGCGCGATCCGCAGGTTGAACGTCTCGAATAAAGGCCGTTCCTGTGTGTAGCCGAACTGAATGTCCCGGAATTCGATGGCGCCATGCTTGATGGCGAGCGCCTTTGCATCAGCCGCGTCGAGCATCTTGTTGGGAACGGCAATCGAAGCCATGCCCTGCCGGACGTCGGCAAGGTTCTGGAAGATGCCGGAGACTTCCCACGCCACCCAGCCGCCGGTGCTCGCTGCCTGCCACACCAGCGGCAGCGCCATCGCGACGGCTTCGGCCTGTACGGATTCGTTGAGCCACAGCGCAACACCGATGCCGCCGGTGCCGACGAGTAACGCTGTGTTGAGCAGCGTAAGGCCCGTCATGAAACGGGTGATCATCTTTGTGTGCCGCGCCTGCGCGGCGTTATGCGAGAGCAATTCGCTCCGCGCATGATCGCTGCTCACGGATGGGAACAGCTTGATCGTCAGGATGTTGCTGTAGGTGTCGACGATCCGCGCCATGAGATCCGAATAGGCTTGCGAGCTGTCTTCGGCGCGCCGCCGCAGGCGCGGTACGAAGTAGCGCAAGAGCAGGATGTAGCCCGCGAACCAGCCGGCGATCGGCAACGCGAGCCGCCAGTCGGCGCTGCCGAGCAGAAAAATGCAGGCCCCGCCATACATCGCGAGATACCAGACGGCGCGGATGGCGGCTTCCGCCGTCTCGCGCAGAGCGTCGGGCGTGTGCATGACGCGGTGGGCGAGGCGTCCGGGGAAGTCGTTCTGGAAAAATTGCCAACTCTGGCGCAGCACATGCCAGTGGCTGAGCCAGCGCATGCGCGACGTGACATCCGGCACGAGAAACGTATTGCGCAGGTGAAGATCGATATAGATCAGGATCGGCCGGACGATGCCGATGGCGATCAGAAGTACGAGCAGCACCGGCCAGTATTCGCGCCATGCCTGCCAGCGGTCGGTCTGGCCGACAAACGCCACCACCTTGCCGACGAATACAGAGACCAGCGCATCGGCGCAGGCAACGCCGAAACCGCAGAGAAACAGCCAGAAAAAAATCCGCTTATGCTCGGCAAGGAAGTAGCGATAGAAGCCGGCGAGGGAAGCGGGCGGCGTTTCAGGCGCGGCCGGAGCGGTGATGTCGATCTTGTTCATGGCCACGTCGTTGCCAGCGATGTCGTTGCTTCGGCGTTGGTCAGGAGACCGGCTCGGTTTAAAGAGAAGATTTTGCAGGGAAATTTGCGCGATGGAGCGTGTATCGCGCCACCGGTTTTCTCATGCCCGGCGCGGGCTGTAAACGGCAGCCGTTTTCAGGATAGACGGGCTAGCGCACTCAGGGCCGGTTTGCCTGCCGGCGAGCGAAATTCGCAACGCCTCTGCCGCGCCAAGCGGCCGGCTTGGTCGTCGTCAGGTCGTCGAGGATTTCGGTGTTCGGGCAGTATTCCCGGTAGTGCTCGAAGCTCGTGCCGTGGTCGAGATGATAGGCGCACTGCGGCTTATGTGAGCATGTGCCGCAGCGCCGTTGCAATTCCCGCATCACATTGGGGTCGTTGAGCCGCAGGCTTTTTGCATCGATGCCAAGGACGGCGAGAAGCTCATGGAGCGCGCCGGTGGCCTTGGTCTCCTGATTGACGAGATACATCAGCTCGTCGGGCTTAAGCCGCAGGTCGCGGGCGATCGAGGAAATTTCCGCGACGGAACAGCTCGCAAGCTCCTGACGGTCTCTTTGCTGCTGCCGGTATCTTCGGATCGATTGCAGCAAGGCGCTCAGGATCATTTGCAGACCCGAAGGGTTCTTTTCCGCTTGAAATCGGCCCATGACGATCACCTTTTTGCTTATCTGGCCACTTCAAAAATCAAGCCGCATTGACAAGGATCAATGGGCGGCCGGCATAGCCCCAGTATCGAATAAGACGCATTAAATAGAGTTGCGGCAAACCTGCGGTCATTGAAATCGTGAAGATCGCTTCCATTCCATTGTTCAGCTACGGCTTCCGGCCATTCTTTCTCGGCGCTGCACTATGGGCTTTCATTGCCATGGTGTTGTGGATCGGCCTTCTGACCGGCGGCCTCTCCTTTGCAGGCGGCTACGGTGCCGTGCCATGGCACATTCATGAATTTCTGTTCGGTTATATCTCTGCGGTGATGACCGGCTTTCTGCTGACGGCCGTACCGAACTGGACGGGACGCCTGCCACTGCGCGGCGGCAGTTTGTTGGTTCTGTTTCTGGTATGGCTCGCCGGCCGCATCGCTATGCTGATGACCGCAAGGATCGGCTTGCCGCTCGCCGCGGTGATCGATGCCGCTTATTTGTGGCTGCTCACCTTCGTGATCCTGCGCGAAATTCTTTCCGGCAATAATTGGCGCAATCTCAAGGTCATGGTGCTGGTGGCGATTATCGCCTCGGCCAATACGTTCTTCCATATTGAAGTCGTCCGGAGCGGCGCACCAGATATCAGCAGTCGCCTCGGCATCGCCGCGATCGTCGCGCTCATCATTCTCATTGGCGGGCGCATCACGCCGAGCTTCACCCATAACTGGCTCGTCAAGCAGGGCATCGCAAAACTGCCGTCGCCGTTGGGCCATTTCGATATTATTGTGATGGCGATTTCGGCTTTGACGCTTTTGCTATGGGTCGCCGCGCCGCATTGGCGGCCGACCGGTGCGGCGCTGCTGATTGCCGCAACGCTGCTCCTGATACGGCTCCTTCGCTGGCAGGGGATGCGCACTTGGCGCGAGCCGATCGTATTTATTCTTCATCTTGGCTACTTCTTCCTGCCGCTCGGTGCGCTATTGCTCGCCGTTTCGATTTTGTTGCCGGCAATGCTCACTGAGGGCGGCGCACTACACGCATGGACGACCGGCGCGATGGGCGTCATGACGCTCGCGGTCATGACGCGCGCAACGCGCGGCCATAGCGGGCGCGCGATCGAGGCCCCCGCTACGACAACGGCGGTCTATGTCGCGATCGTGTTCGCAGCGGTGCTTCGCATTGTCGCCCCCATGTTTCCGGCGACCTATATGCCGCTCATCCATACATCGGCGCTGTGCTGGCTGCTCGCGTTTGGCGGCTTTGTGCTGGTCTATGGCCCGATGCTGTTGCGGACGCGCAAGACTTGAAGGGATCAAACCTGCGCTTTTGATCGCACCACGGTCACCGTGCAGGGCGCTTCGGCAACGATTTTTGCCGAGACGCTGCCGAGATAGCGCCGGACCGTCGAGCTCGCACGCGCACCGACAATGAGGTGGTCGATCATGTTTTCGCGAGCATAATGAATGAGGGCTGCGGCAGGATCGACCGATTCAAGCACCTGGTACGTGACCTTTTCCTTGTCGACGGCAAGCGGCTGCGACCAGTGCTCAAGTTCCGCCAGCCGGCGCAAAAATATGTTGCGGCCGGTTTCGTCCTGCATCTCGTCGATCTGTACGCGCGAAATCTTGAAAACGTAAAGACAGGCAAGTCGTGCATTCGGCACGGTAGCGAGAATGCCCTGCGTCGCCGTCCGGATCGCCTCCGGCAGCTGTGGCGAGCGATCGGCGAGATCGAGGGCGACAGCGATGATCGGTGCACTCGCAAGCTGCCGCTTCAATCCGGCAAATGGCGGATTGCGCCGCAGTTTCAGCCAGCGCGACAGGGTTTTCATAAAACCGCTGGCCGTCATTTTTTCGGCGCGCGCCGTGAGAAGAACCTGTTGTGGATGCTGCAGGTCGAAAGCAAGCTGGGCCGCGGTCGGGTAACGATCGTTCGGATCGACCTCGATCAAGCGGAGGATGATTTCCTGCAGCCACGGCGAGATTTTATCGTTGAGTCTTCGCGGCGGGACGGGGTCCACGTAGAGTCTGCGCCGCCAGCCGGCAATTCGCATCGGGTCGCCAAATGGCTGCTTGCCGGTCGCGAGAAAGTATAGAATTACGCCGAGCGCGAAAAGGTCACTGCGTGGATCGCTTCGCACGCCGAGGACCTGCTCGGGCGAAATATAAGGCCCGGTGCCGACCGGATCGTCGAATTCTTCGGCCAGCAAATCGGGCAGCCGGTCGTGCCGCGCAAAGCCGTAGTCGATCAGTACAGCATCGCCGTTCGGCCGCAAAATAACATTGTCGGGTTTTAGGTCGAGATGAATGACGTGCTGCTCGTGCAGCTTTTGCAAAGCGGTAGCGATTTTGACGCCGAGCCGGATGACCTCGTCGATTTCAAGCGGCAGTTGTTCAAGCCAGGTTTCAAGCGGCGTGCCGGCGATGAATTCCATGGCGATGAACGGATTGTTGTAGCTTCCGGCCGCGACGAAATGCGGAAAATGCGGACCGTGCAGGCGCGGCAGAATGATCTTCTCGGTTTCGAAGCTGACGATCGAAAGTTGATCTCCGTCATAACGCAGGAACGGGATCTTCAGAATTACCGGGTAATCGGCATCGGTTTGACTGACGCGCCAGATTGAAGACATGCCGCCGGTTCGCAACAGTTCGTCGAGCCGGAAACCCTCGATTACATCGCCAGGTGAAAGCCGCTGAATATCGGCTGCCATCTCAATAGCCCTGCAGCAAGCGAGCGGAGAGAACGTCGGGAAGGCCGGCGGCGCGGATTTTTGCCGCCGCACCTGCGGTGTCATAGGGAACGCGATAATGTGCAACCCTATTCCGGGCGGTGTCGAATATTGCATAGGCTGCCGCCGGTAATCGGTCGCGCGGCTGTCCCACAGCGCCGATCACATTCAGCCAGCGCCATATCGGCGAGAGTTCGACCGGTGTGCTGTCGGCAGGCGTGAATTCGATCACCTTGGCGGTTGTGGTGATGCGATAGATGCACGGCACATGAACGTGCCCGCAGAAAATCAATCGTGCTTTTGACGCTTCGAATGTGCGGCGCGCGGCGGCGGAATCGGTGACATAATGCCAGGCTTCAGGGGAGTCCGCCGAAGCATGGACAAATAGAACATCATCCTCTTGTTTTTGCAGCGGTAGGCTTTGCAAAAACGCTTGCTGCTTGGCGTTCAGCCGCGTCCGCGTCCACTCGATTGCGGCTGTGGCGATATCGTTCATGTGGGCGTCGGGACGAAACACCGCAGCATCGTGATTGCCGAGGAGCGCGATTGCGCCTTTGGCGACATAATCGGCGATCTTGTCGGTCACCCATTCGGGATCGGCACCGTAGCCGACATAATCACCGAGAAAAATATAGCGCTCGGCACCCATCTCGGCGGCATGGCCAAGACAAGCTTCTAATGCTTCGCGATTGGCGTGGATATCGCTGAGGAGGGCGATGCGCATCCTATTCGTTTAGCATGCCCTCATAGCCAGCGCGATTTGCCGTCATGCTTTCAGATAGAGGAGGCTGGTGCCGATCAACACGGCTGACACAGCGATGGCCAGCAGGAAAGGTGCGAGGTCGGAATTCCAAAAAGCCGATTTCATTCTATCCCCCTATTTTTTGTTGGCACTTTAAAAATAGGGGCCTGTGGCTGCGGCGCTTTGACGTAACGCAATCGCCTCTTTTAGAAAAAATCTTCGAGTGGCCGCCTCGGGCTGGGCGCGACAGTGGCATTGGCCTCGCCGAGCCGCAGGATGAGTTGCGGGTTGCCTTTGATGCTGTCGAGGAGACTGAGCTGGAAGCGTAATTCGCTCACCTCGCAAGGCTGATTGAGATAGGAGACCTTGAGCCCAAGCCGTTCGGCTTCAATGATGAAGGCCGCGAGTGCCTCACCGCAGGAGAGCCAGTCGCGCGGCGTATCGAACGGCGTCGAGAACACGGCGATGCCCGGCGAGCGCCGCACGAGTTCTTCGTCGCGTGCAGCCTTGCCGTCGCCAATATCGAAGGTGCGGATGACGAGCGGCGCGACATAAGCGGCAAAGCCGCTGATGCCGACGGCATGCGCCGGAATGCCGTCCTGCGCCGAAGTAAGCGGCGGGCGAATCCATGCCGCAAGTTCGCGCAGGAACGCCGCATTCTCGAACTGAATCTTGTCGGCGGCCATCACGATGCGGACGAGTTGCGCACGGTCGTTCGCGTCATCGATCCAGCCGACATGCACATCGCTGCCTTCCAGGCTGGCATTGAGCCGCTCGCGCTGTCCGGCAGCGATCGGCGTGGGGTCGAAAGCATTGCGATTGGTCCGGCGGCGCAGGATGGCGGCAAGAAGCTCCCGGTCAAGGACACCGGGGCGGTTTTCCTCGATCACGGCGTCCGCCAGCAGATCTTCGATATCAGGATCGGGAAAGCGCCGGATCGCGAGGCGACAACCGAAGGCCCCGGCTGCGAGCCGGAGGAAGCCCAGCGCCGCGCCGCAGGAAATCAGCAGTTCGCGGTCAAATGGATCGGCTGCCGCAAGGCTGCGCGAGCGGTCGGCGTAAAGCGCGACGCGGTCATGATGAAGCCGGAAGCGCCACGGCTGCGTATTGTGATTGGACGGCGCGAGCAGTGCATAGCGCAAAAGAAAGCGGAGCCGGTCGCGCGGGGAACCGCGCCGGGGAAATTCGTTCGCGTCAATGTTCCAGCTCGAAGCAGGCTGTGGCGTCGCCGGCTCGGTCTGTGAATGGTTCGGCAGCATGAGTTAAAAGAGCATGCGACCGGCGCGGGGGATTTGACCTGTCGCAACAATCGGAAAATTTTGAAGTTCAGTTCTTTTCAAACAACCCGGCGATCAGGCTCATGCGCACGAGATCGGAGAGGCTGTCGGCCGCCATCTTGGTCATGACATGCGCGCGATAGATTTCGACGGTGCGCGGGCTGATCTCGAGATCGGCAGCGATGACCTTGTTGGCGTGCCCGGCAATCAAGCCTTCGAGCACTTCGCGCTCGCGCTGAGAAAGCAGCACCAGCCGCTCGCGAATCTGGGATTTCTCGGCCTCGCGTTTGGCGTCCCGCGTGTAGCGATCGAGCGCGGTCTGCACCGCTTTCAAAAGCGCTTCGTCGTCATAGGGCTTTTCCAGGAAGTCGGCGGCGCCTTCTTTCATCGCCTCGACGGCGAGCGAAATATCGCCGTGCCCCGTCATGACGATGACCGGAAGGTCGCTACCGGCTGACTTCAGCTTGCGCAGCAGTTCGATGCCGCTCATCCGGGGCATGCGCATGTCGGTGACGACACAGCCGCCTTTGATCGCGGGGAGGGCTGCAAGAAACGACGTCGCCGAATCGTAGGTCGCGACCCGAATTTTTGCGGAAGCGAGCAGGAACTGCAGCGAATCCCGCACCGCTTCGTCATCGTCGATGACGTGAACCGCAACGCTATCCGGCATCGGCGGCGTCCTCCTGTGGAACGGAAGGCAGCGTTAAACGGAAAATCGTGCCGCCTCCGGGATTGGGTTCGATCCAGATGCGGCCGCCGTGTCCTTCGACGATCGTGCGCGAGATCGAAAGCCCGACACCCATGCCGTGCGGCTTGGTCGTGAAGAACGGCTGGAACAATTGGCTGGCAATATCCGGCGCGATGCCGCAGCCGGTATCCGTGACGCTGATCTCTACCATGCTGTTCTCGGTCTGCGCCGTGCTGAGTGTGAGCTCTCGGCGCGGCGTTTCTTCCATTGCTTCCATGGCGTTCCGCATGAGATTGACCAGAACCTGCTGGATTTGGATGCGATCGGCAAGCGTGAAATCGGAGCGCGCCTTGAAATTGAAACGCACGCGGATCGCGCGCTCGCGTGCGCCGACGAGGGCGAGCGCGCCGGCTTCCTCGATCATTTTCGAAATGCTCTCGACGCGCTTTTCATTCTCGCCATGCGCGACGAATTCGCGCAACCGCCGGATGATCTGGCCGGCGCGCAGGGCCTGTTCCGCGGCTTTGCTTACCGCCTGCCGCACTTGAGTAGCCTGCTCGTCAGTGTTGCCGGCAAGCAGCCGTTGCGAGCCGCGCATATAGTTGGTGATGGCGGAGAGCGGCTGATTGAGCTCGTGCGCGAGGGTCGAGGCCATTTCGCCCATCGCGGTCAGGCGCGAGATCTGCACGAGTTCGGACTGCAACTCCTGTAGCCGCGCTTCGGTCTTTTGCCGCTCGGTCAGATCGCGGATGAAGCCGGTGAAGAAACGCCGCTCGCCGGATTTCATCTCGCCGACGGCAAGCTCCATCGGAAAGGTCGAGCCGTCCTTGCGCTCGCCCACGACGACGCGTCCGATGCCGATGATGTGCCGCTCGCCCGTTCTCAAATAGCGATCGAGATAACCGTCGTGATTCTCGCGATAGGGTGATGGCATCAGAATCTTGACGTTCTGTCCGATGACTTCCTCCGGCACGTAGCCGAACAGCCGCTCGGCTGCGGGGCTGAACGAATGGATGATGCCTTTGATATCGATCACGATCGTCGCATCCTGCACGGTATCGAGGATCGACTGCAGATGTGCTTCGCGAATGCGCAGATCTTCGGTGGTCGCGGCGCCCCTTAGGCGTGTGCGTTTCAGGCTCTCGCCGACCACCGACATGCCGGTGCCGACCGCGGCGAATGCCGTGAGCGCGATAATCTCCTGCGGCGAGAACAGCGGAAATTTCGCATAGGGCATTATGAAGCCGAGGCTCAAAACCGTAGCGACCAGCCCGGGGCCGATACCGCCGAACGTCGCGAGCAGCAGGATTGCCGGCGCGAAGAAAAGATACGGCGTCTCCTGGCCGATCAGCGAGGCGAGGGCGAGCTGCGCGAGCTCCGCCGCCGACACGAAAGCGACGGCAAGGACATAGCCGCGCAAGGAATGCAGGGAAAATGCCCCCCGGTCGGGTGCCGCAGGCTTCATGGGAAGATGCGCGGGCGAGCGATTAAGCAATTGAAATCCATCATGTTTCCTAGCACGCCGGCGGGCGCGCCGTGACCTAAGGGATTCCCCTTAGGGGGTTGATCTGAATTTCGGGCAAATCCGCCGGGCGGTAAAGAGTCTTAACGAAGGAGAGCCCCCATGTTTGCCGCCGTCGCACCGAGATTATCGAACAAGCTGCCGAAGCCGTCCTTGGTGCGTGGATGCCGCGCCCACCCTGTCGCGCAGGAACGTTACGGCAGGCTTGCCGTCGCTTTCGAAACGATCGGTTGCACGATGAACTTTCCGCGCAATGGCGAAATCTACGGCGAGGGCGAAACGGCGCGTTCGTTCTACAAAGTCGCGAGCGGTGCGGTCCGCACCTACAAGCTGCTCGACGACGGCCGCCGCCAGATCAGCGGTTTTCATTTGGCGGGCGATATTTTCGGTCTTGGTGCCGGTGCGCACTACCAGTTTTCTGCTGAAGCGGTCGCTGCAACGACGGTGGTCGCGGTCGATCGCGGCACGCTCGCCAAGCTCGCCGCCCGCGACAGCGAGCTTGCGAGCGAATTGTGGACGCTGACCGCCGAAGAACTCGATCACTTGCGCGGCCTGATGACGACGCTCGGCCGCAAGAATGCGCATGAGCGCCTGGCTGCTTTTTTGCTCGAGATGACCAGGCGGATCGGTGCCAACGGCGCGATTGAGTTGCCGATGTCGCGGCAGGACATTGCCGATTATCTCGGCCTTACCATCGAGACGGTGTCGCGGACCTTTACGCAACTCGAGGCGGAAGCCGTAATCGAGCTGCCGTCGTGCCGCCGCGTTGTGTTGAAGAACGGTGGCGCGCTCAGCCGGCTGAACGATTGACCGGGAGGCGAAGATGGCCGCCGCTTGCGAGCTTGAACGTAAAACCGGATTTCATCTGCCGGAAAATTTCCGCCGCATTTGCCTCGAATGCGTCGACGCTGGGAGTCACTCTCGCAGTAAACCGAGCGAGGGTTACATTCTGTGGGCGCCGCTCGACGAGAAATCCGCGATCGAGACGAGAGCCTGGATCGATTATGCCGATTACTTTCGGCTCGTGAAATATTCGCCCGGCGCGGCCAACGAGGTCGGGCATCTGATGCCGCGGACCGACGGCAGCTGGACCTTGCATTACGACATTGCCGGTCCCGATGAAGACCCGTCGGACTTCCGGCTTGAAGGCGCTCGCTTCACGCCCGGGGCGCTGATTTCAATCAGCGAAGCCAACAAGAGCCGCATGTATTGCGTGCGCGGCATTGGACCTTACTGAAACCCTGAAATAGATCAGCGTGGTGCTTTCTTTTTCGACGGCAGCGGTTTGTCCTCGTCGTCGTGCAGAATGCGTTCGGCTGCGCCGTCGAGGTCGTCATATTGACCGCTTCGCAGCGTCCACATGAATGCAACGAGTCCGATCAGTCCGAGAACGAGGGCAATCGGAACGAGATAAAGAAAATCCATCATCGTGCTGCCTCCGCGAATTCTTGCGGGAAATCCCGCGAGGGAGAAATGCCCGCCGCAGGGCGAGGTTCCTCGTGCTTTTGCATGTGTGTGCGGCCGAGCCGCAATGCATTGCCGACGACAATCAGCGACGAGCCCGACATCGCGATCGCCGCGACGAGTGGCGTTACGCCGCCCATGATCGCAAGCGGGACCGCGACCAGATTATAGCTAACAGCAAGCATGAGGTTCTGCCGCACGAGGACGCGTGCACGGCGCGCGACCTCAATCGCCTGCGGCACGGCAAGGAGACTCTCGCGCAGGAAGACGAGATCGGCGGCGTTACGGTTGATGTCAGCGGCGCTTGCGGGTGCCATCGAGACGTGAGCCGCAACGAGCGCGGGCGCGTCATTCAGGCCGTCGCCGACCATCAGCGCACGATGGCCCGCGGCTGCAATCGCCGCAACATGCGCAGATTTCTCGCCCGGCGAGACATGCGCGATATGCGGCAGGCCAAGCTGTGCGGCGAGCGCCTGCACGGGTGCCGCGCGGTCGCCTGAAAGCACTTCAATGGCAAGGCCGTCTCTTTTTAATGCTGTGATGGCGGCGTTGGTATCGGGGCGCAACTCGTCGTCGAAATCGAACGAAGCCAGCAAATGCCCGTCGCGGGCGAGTACGACGCGCGGCGTTTCCGCCGTGCCGGGCTTTGCATCGGGTGCCGCCCATTCGGGGCGGCCGAGGCGATAGTGGCTGCCGCCGATCTCTGCCTCAACGCCTGCGCCGGCGTGCTCGGAAATATTCGTGATCTCGAATTGTCCGATCCCCTTTCGTCCGGCGGCCGCCAGCGCGCGCGAATAAGGATGGCGCGAATGCAAGGCGATGGCGGCGGCAAGCGCCAGTGTTTCGGTATTGCCCGTGTGCTTGGTGAGCTTCGGCTCGCCCATCGTCAGCGTGCCCGTCTTGTCGAAGACAACGCTGTCGATTTCGGCGAGCCGTTCGAGCGCGCCGCCGTCCTTGACCATGATGCCCTGCTCGAACAGCCGCCGCGCGGCGACAATCTGCACCATCGGCACGGCGAGCCCGAGCGCGCAGGGGCAGGTGATGATGAGGACGGCGATCGCGATGGTCAGCGCGTGGTGAACATCGCCCTCGATAATCATCCAGCCGATAAACGTAAGAAGCGCCGTGAGATGCACCACGGGCGCGTAGAGTTGAGAAGCGCGGTCGGCAATGCGGCGATAGACCGAGCGGCCAGATTCAGCGGCTTCCATCATCCGCACCATTTCGGCGAGGAACGAGTTCTGCGCTGCGGCTGTCGCGACAATGGTCAGTGGCCCGGTGAGATTGAGCGTGCCGGCCTGAAGTGTCGCGCCTTCCTGCGCCGGCTGCGGCAGGCTTTCGCCGGATACCAGCGAGCAGTCGAGCTCAGAGCGGCCTTTCAGCACCAGCGCATCGACCGGAACGCGCTCGCCGGCTGCGAGCAAAATCGTCATGCCGGTCTCGATCTTCTCGACCGGCAGATAGTTCTGCGCGCCGTCAGGCGCGACGACGAGCGCGCCGCGCGCGGCAAGATTGGCAAGCCCGCGCACGGCCGTGCGTGCCCGCTCGCGCATGACGTGATCGAGCGTCCGGCCGATCAAGAGGAAGAAGAGGAGCGTGATCGAGGCATCGAAATAGGCGTGTTGGCCGTGATGAATTGTCTCGTAAAGGCTGAGGCCGAAGGCTAAGAGAACGCCGATCGAGATCGGCACGTCCATATTGGTCTGGCCGTGACGGAGCGCCTGCCAGGCCGAGCGGAAGAAAATCCGGCCCGAATAGGCGAGTGCCGGAAAGGCGATCAGCGCCGACAGCCAATGGAAAAGATCGCGTGTCGCGGGCTCGGCGCCCGACCACACCGAAACCGAAAGCAGCATGATGTTGCTCGCCGCAAAACCGGCGACGGCAAGCGCCCGCACGAGTTCGGTCTGCGTCTTGTCCTTGCCGTCGCTTGCGGTGTCGTAAAGATGCGCGCCGTAGCCGATCTGGTTAAGTGCTTCAATGAAAGGCGGCGGCGTGGTCGCCGCGTGCCAGCGGATGCTGACACGCTTGGTCGAAAGATTGACGCGAGCCTGTTCGACGCCAGGAAGCGCCGCGAGCGTTGTCTCGATCTTCTGGATGCAGCCGCCGCAGTGGATCGCGGGCACCGAAAGGTCGGTCTGCCGCAGGCCTTCCTCGACCGTGCGGCTTGCGAGCATGATTTCGTCGTTGAGCGCGCGCAAGGCAACGGCGTTCGGAAATTCCGCACCGGAAACACAGCAACTCATCGAACGACTCCTTCCCGCCGCGTGCGGCGGAACGCGAGCCTGAAAAGGCTCAGGGCCGCATTGCGCGGTAGGCGTGCCAGGTGCCGTGGCCGAGCAGCGGATAGACGATGATCATGCCGATCAGCCCAGTCATCAACGAAAACAGAAACAGCGCGAGCACGATCGCGGCCCACACCAGCATCACCCGAAGATTGTTCCAGACCAAGGCCATGCTCGAGCCCATGGCGGTCAGCGCATCGACCTTTTCGTCGAGCAGCATCGGGATCGAGAAGGCGCTGATCGCGAACGAAAACGCCGCGAACAGCCCGCCCACGGCGCTGCCGACAATCAGCATCGCCCAGCCTTCCGGCGTCGTAAACAGCATCGGCGCGATGTGATCGAGGCCGGGGAAAGGCCGCAGGCCAAAGAACAGCGCATAGATAATGACGGCGGCGCGCATCCACAAAAGCATCAGGAGGCACAGGAGCACGCCGGTGAACAGAATCTGTCCGCCGGATTTCGGCTTCACCGCGATCATGCGGCCGAGGCTCGTCCGCTTGCCCTGCGCGATCAGCCGGCTCTTTTCGTAAAGGCCGATGGCGAGCAGCGGCCCGACCACCATGAAGCCGGCGAGCGCCGGAAACAGGAAATAGTCCCACCCGAAGGCAAAGAGGCCCCCGATGATGCCGGCCGAGATTAGAAAGACCAGCAGGCCATAGCTGAGGCTCGCCGACGGGTTGATCGCCAAATCATGGAAGCCCGCCTTCAACCAGCCGAAGGCGGCGGACGGTGCGAGCTTGCGGTGCCACTTCTTGTCGCGGGGGAGCGGCGGAACGAGCGCGGGAATGATGGTCATCGTTGGCCTCGCCAGATCACTGTAGTGTCATTGCGGTTTGCACGACGATTTGGCGGCGCTGAATTGCGCGGCTGCATTCGGGCTGTCGCCCGAGCGCAGATGCGCGACGCAATCCGGCTGCGACGTCATCGCGACATAAACGAGATGCGCATTGGCGGCAAAGAGCAGCGCGAGCCCCGCGCCGATCGAAAGCCATAAAAGAGTCCGCGATTTCATCGGCTGTGCCGTCGCCACGGTTCTCATTGCTTCTTGTTCCGCAGATCGACGAGGTAAAGTGCGAGGATCTTGCGGTCGAGCGCCGAGAGGCGGCCCTCCCAGGTCGGCATGTGGCCTTTGCGGCCGTCCCATAGCGTATCGTAGATCGCGGCGAGGTTCCCGCCATAGATCCAGTAGGGATCGGTGAGGTTGGGCGCGCCGGTTTCGATCTGGCCCTTGGCATCCTCGCCATGGCACGAGGCGCAGCTTGCCGCGAAGATCTTCTGGCCATCCTCAAAGGCGGCAGCGCCGAGTTTCTGCCGTACTGCTGGATCGGACAGTGCCTGCACATAGCGCGCGACCTTCTCGATCTCGGCGCGCGGCAACATCTGGCTGCGGCCGAAGGCCGGCATCTCGGCAACGCGGGTATCGGCATGCGCCGAGTTGATGCCGACGCGGATCGTCTCAAAAATTTGCTCGGGCGTGCCGCCGTAAAGCCAGGAATTGGTCGTCAGATTCGGGTAGCCCTTGCCGCCGGACGCTTTCGAGCCGTGGCAGACGGCGCAGTTATCGGCGAACAACGTATGGCCGGTCTGCCGCACCGCCTGCATGAGCTGCGGGTCGGCCTGAATCTGTGCGTAGCTCTCGCTCTCGATGCGCTTGGTCCAGACGTTGCGCTCCAGCGCCGCGTTCTTGAGGCTTTCGGCGACGATATCGCGCTGGTCGATGCCCAGGAGGCCCTTGGTATAGGAGACGCCCGTCGGCCAGGCCGGCATCAAAATCCAGTAGCCGAGCGCGAACAGCGCTGTGGTGATGAGGAAAAACCACACTGGCCGCGGCACCGGCGTGTTGAGTTCCTTGATGCCGTTCCACTCGTGGCCGGTCGTGAGATAACCGGTGTGCGGATCGCGTTCTTCTACCGCCATGGCTTGTCGTCCTCGTCGCGAAGAATGGAGTCGGCGGCCTTATCGAAGCGCTTCTTGTTCGACGGCCAGTACACATAGACCAGCACGGCGACGGAAAACGCGATGAGATAAAACAGCCCGAAGGATTTCGAGAACCATACGGTGGTGTCGTGATCGAACATGCTCACTCTCCCGCTTTGGCTGTCTTGTGGGCCGCGTCCGTGAGGCGGCCGAGAATTTGCAGGTAAGCGACCAGCGCATCCATCTCGGTCACCGTCGTGCCGCCGCCGAAGGCGCGGACATTGGTGGCATCGCCATAACGCTTGGTGACGCCCTCGGCGAACGGCGTGTCGGGCTTGGCCTGGCCGTATGCATCGTCCTTCGCATTCGCAATCATGTCGTCGGTGTAGGGCACGCCGACCTTGCGCATCGCCGCGAGATGATTGCCGAGATCGTCGATCTTGAGCGGCGTGCGCGCGAGCCACGCATAGGCCGGCATCACGGATTCAGGCACGACATCGCGCGGATTGAGAAGATGCGCGACATGCCACTCGTCCGAATACTTGCCGCCGAGGCGCGCAAGATCCGGCCCCGTCCGCTTCGAGCCCCACAGCATCGGGTGGTCGTATTTCGATTCGACCGCGAGCGAGTAGGGGCCGTAGCGCTCGACCTCGTCGCGCAGCGTGCGGATCATCTGCGAGTGGCAGGCATAGCAGCCCTCGCGGATATAGATGTTGCGGCCCGCAAGCTCGAGCGGCGTATAGACGCGCATGTCGGGCGCGTCTTCGACGGTTTGATGGATCGTGAACAGCGGAGCGATCTCGACGATGCCGCCGATCGAGGCGACGAGGATGATGCCGAGCACGAGGCCGATGGCCTTGCGTTCCAGACGATAATGAAAGCCGAAAGGTGTCATCATTATCGTTACTCCGCAGGCTGCAAGGCAGGGACCGGGCGATCGCGCGGCGTTTCGCTTGCTGCGCTCGCGGCCATGCGGATCGTCATCCAGATATTGTAAAAGGCGACGACACCGCCGGTCAGGAACAGCAGGCCGCCGATCGCGCGCGCGATGTAATAGGGATGCATCGCCACCAGCGAGTCGACGAACGAGTAAGCGAGCGTGCCGCTCTCGTTATAGGTCCGCCACATCAGCCCCTGGATGATGCCGGAGTTCCACATTGCGAAGACATAGATAATGGTGCCGGCAAGGGCGAGCCAGAAATGCACCTCGACGAGTTTCGGCGAATACATCGTCTTGGTCTTCCACAGCCACGGCACCGAGGCGTAGATCGAGCCGAAGGTGATCATCGCGACCCAGCCGAGTGCGCCGGCGTGCACATGGCCAACAGTCCAGTCGGTGTAGTGCGACAGCGAGTTGACCGAGCGGATCGCCATGAACGAGCCCTCGAAGGTCGAAAGACCGTAGAACACGGCGGCGACCATCATGAAGCGCAGCGTCGCGTCGTCGCGCACCTTGTGCCAGGCGCCGTTCAGCGTGAGCAGCGCGTTGCTGGCCGAAGCCCATGATGGCACGAGCAGCATGACCGAGAACGTCATGCCGAGTGTCTGCACCCACTGCGGCAACGCCGTGTAATGCAGGTGGTGCGAGCCCGCCCACATATAGAAGAAGGTGATGCCCCAGAAGCTGATGATCGACAGCCGATAGGAGAAGATCGGCCGGCCGGCGCGCACCGGCATGTAGTAGTACATCATGCCGAGGAAGCCGGAAGTGAGGAAGAACGCGACGGCGTTATGGCCGTACCACCATTCGGTCATCGCATCCTGCACGCCGGAGAACAGCGAATAGCTCTTGACGCTCGAGAGCGAAATCGGCACCGCGAGGTTGTTGACGATGTGCAGCATCGCCACCACCAGGATGAAGGCGAGGTAGTACCAATTGGCTACATAAATGTGCGGTTCCTTGCGGCGCGCGAGCGTACGCATATAAAGAACAAAGTAGGCGACCCACACGACCACGAGCCAGATGTCGGCATACCATTCGGGCTCGGCATATTCCTTCGACTGCGTGACGCCCATCAGGTAGCCGCTCGCGGCGATGATACAAAACAGGTTGTAGCCGAACAGCACGAACCACGGGCTGAGCTGATCGGGCATGCGCGTGCGGCACGTGCGCTGCATGACGTAGAACGAGGTCGCGATCAGCGCGTTGCCGCCAAAACCGAAGATCACGCCGCTGGTATGCACCGGGCGCAGGCGGCCGAAGCTTGCCCAGCCGGCGTCGAAGGTGAGATTCGGGTTGACCAGCTGCCACGCCACCCAGTCGCCGACGAACAGGCCAACGACAACCCAAATCATCGCGACGACGATGCCGAATTTCGTCGGCTCGTCGTAATAGCGGTCAAACCGGTCTTCACCGGGCTCGGGCGCGTAGTAATTCGCAATGACCGCGAAGATCGCGAGGATGCAGATGACCATCACGATCGCGCCATGAACGCCGAACGGATCGTTGCGGCCTGCGATCGCCATCAGAAGGCCGACCAGTGTCAGCGCGGCGAGAATAACGAGCGAAAGATCGCGCTCGTTGCGAGTAAGCCCAGCGAGCATGTGCTTTTTCCTTCTGCTGGCTGCAAAAATAATATTGTGGCGCGCGGGTGCCACAACGATTTTGCAATGCCGCACAGAAACGTTGTATCGGCCTTGGGTAGCCGTTCTTTGCGCTAACGCAAAAAACGAGCGCAAACGCCCGTAATCAGAGGGGATTCTGGAGGTTCTCCGGAATCTGTCAGGCAATTTAACGGAGCGATGAAAATCGAGCCAAAGCGCGAGCCGCGTATCACGCCGGGTGCGAGCGGCGCGGCATCGGATGCTCGCCGAAATCGATCACCGAGCGCCGGGTCACCTTACCGTTTTCGTCAAGGCTCACGCGCGCCCGGCGGTTGCCGTAGAAGAAGTTGAGACGTGTTTCGCCCGCGTGCTCGTCGATGCCGCGCTCGCAAACGCTGGTGATGGCGCGCGCCTTCAGGAGCACGAGCACTTCGGCGGGCGAGACGTTGAACAATTCGCCGACCAGCGCGGCGTCGATTTCGATGTCGTCATTGTCGGGCGTCATGCGCACCTCCGGCGGCACTTCACGGCCGCGGAATATAAGCTGCATATAGAATACATCTTATTTGAAGTCCATCGGTTTGCGATGAGCGAACACCAGATGCATGAGCGCGCAGCGTTCTGCGCATGGCTGCTTGCCGCGCGCTATGGACATAGCAAGACGAGCGGGTGCAATAATCTTTTACGAGGCGGCTTAGCCGGCAAGAAGTGAAGCAAGAAGACGCGAAGAATTTGGCAATGCAGAGTGTCATTCGTCCGGTAGCCGAAGCGCTGGCCCGCTGGGCAGCCGAAACGCCGGACGCGCAAGCCTTGAGCGATGCGGGCGGTGCGCTGACCTACGGCGAATTTGACGCCCATGTCGAAGCCATCGCGGCTTGGCTCGGCGAGCAGGATGTCGCACCCGGCGAGCGCATTTTTGTCGTCGGCGAAAACAGTATTTCGCTCGCCTGCCTGATCTTCGCGGCTGGCCGGGCGGGGATCACCGCGGTGCTGGAGAATGCCCGCCGCGCTCCGAACGAGACCGACATGGTGCTGGCGCATTGCGCGCCGAAGCTCGTCATCTTTCTGTTCAGCAATTCCGAAGCGGCGAAAGCGCATGCCGCGCGCCACGGTGCGAAGGCAGGCGAGTTCGCACCGCTCGGCGAATTCGCGCTGTTGCGCGAACGGCACGCCGATAATGCCGAAGAAGAGACAGGCGGCGAACGGGCGGCGGTCATTATCTATACGACCGGCACGACCGGAAAGCCGAAAGGCGTGATGCTGCCGCAGCGCGCGCTCGATTTCATTTCAAGCCGCATGGGCCAGCTGCGGTTCGTGACGCCGAAAGATTCGGTCTATTGCGTGCTGCCGATTACGCATGTCATGGGGCTTGCCTCGGGCCTGTCGGGCGCGCTGGCTTCCGGCGCGCGGCTGCACCTCGTTTCGCGTTTTTCGGCCGGGCATTGCGTCGATTACATCCAGCAGCACGGCGTGACGATGTTGCAGGGCGCTCCGGCAATGTTCGCCAAGATTATCGATCATTGCCATGCGCAAGGTATCGAGCGCCTTGAGGGCGTGCGCTTCATCGGCAGCGGTGGTGCGCCGATCGATCCCGCGATCAAGCAGGAGGCCGAACGTCTGTTCGGCGTTTCGCTGCACAATGGCTATGGGCTGACCGAAGGCGCCTCGATTGCGTGGACGCGCTTTGAAGATAACGACCGTGATGACACCGTCGGCCGTGTGCTACCGGACGTCGAGATCCGTATCGAGAAGAAGGCGGCGGAGGATGAAGTGGGCGAACTGTGGGCGCGCGGGCCGAACGTGATGACCGGCTACTTCCGCGATCCGGTCCGTACCGCTGAAGTGCTCACGAAAGACGGCTGGTTCAACACGCAGGACCTCGCGCGTATCGCGCCTAATGGCCGCGTCTATATCGTCGGGCGGACGAAAGACATCATCATTCGCTCGGGTTTCAATGTGTATCCGCTCGAGGTCGAGCTTGCGCTCAGCACGCATCCCGACGTTCTGCACTGCGCGGTGATCGGCCGGCCGGTGAAGGGCAACGAGGAAGTGATCGCCTTTGTCGAACTTGCGCATGGCGCGCGCGCGACGGCGGACGAGCTTAAAGCTTATCTCGCCGGACGGCTCTCGCCCTACAAGCGGCCGAGCGAGATCGTCATCATGGATTCGCTTCCGACCGCCGCCAATGGCAAGGTGCTCAAAAGCGCGCTGGCGCTGCCGCCGCAAGCATGAACCGCCGATTGATCCAAATGCCCGTCACGAAAGGCGCTGCCCGATGACCGAAGCTGTCACTTATGAATCCCGCAACCGCATCGCGATCATCACCATCAATCGCCCGAAGCAAATGAACGCGATCGACAATCAGGTCGAGATTGAGCTTGCCGAGGCCTGGCTGCGGTTCAACGCAAGCGAGGATCGTGTCGCCGTTCTTACGGGCGCGGGCGACCGGGCGTTTTCGGCGGGCCGTGACCGCGAGGCTGAGGGCATCCCCGAGTATCGCAAGTTCGCGCCGAGCGTCGATATTACGGTCGAAAAACCGGTGATCGCGGCGGTCGCCGGCTGGTGTATCGGCGGTGCGCTGACGCTCGTGCAGATGTGCGATCTTTGCGTCGCGACCGAGGATGCAAAGTTCTCCTATCCCGAAGCGAAGCTCGGTTTTGCCGGTGGCCTCGTCGCGGGGCTTGCCGTGCGTATTCCGCACAAGGTTGCGATGGAATTGATGCTGCTCGGCGAGCCGATCGATGCGCAGCGCGCCTATCAAGTCGGCTTCGTCAATCGCTTGGTGCCGCCCGGCCAGCATCTCACCGAAGCGTTGAAGATCGCGGAACAGCTCGCGAATAACGCGCCGCTCGTCCTCGGCATGCTCAAGCACTTCGTCAGCAACACGCTGCCGAAAGGCCCGGTCGAGCGCGCCGCCGAAGCCGCGCGCGTTACCGATGGCGTATTCGGCAGCGAGGATTATCGCGAGGGCAAAGCCAGCATGCGCGAGAAGCGCACGCCGAAATTTACCGGACGCTAGCTAGCTGCGCTTGTACTGCAACAGCCCGCCGGTGACTTTCGGCGGGTGCGCGCGGATCGCTTCCTCGATCGGATCGCAGCCCCAGCCCGGGCGATCCGGCACGATCAATTCTCCGTTCTCGTAAACCGGCGCGTGCGTGAACAATTCGTCCTCCCACGGCAGGCGGTCGATATCGGTTTCCATGACGCGCAGGTTCGGCACGGCGGCGGCGAAATTCGCGTTGATCATCGTGCACAGATGCCCGTAGAAATTATGCGGCGCGATGTTCACATCGTAGGCATCGCACAGCGATGCCATCTTCATCGACTGCCACACGCCGTTCCAGATCGTGTCGATGATCGCGACGTCGATAGCGTTGGCGTCGAGGAACGGCTTAATTTCGCGAATGCCGAACAGCGTTTCGCATGAGCTGATGGGATGTGCGCTGTGATCGCGGACATAGGCGAGCGCCTGCGGGTTGTAGCTGTCGATCTCGACCCAGAACAGCGGGAAGTCGGCAAGCTCACGCAGGATCTTGAGGTAGCCTTCGGGCTTTGCATTGAAGTTGAGGTCGATCAGAATTTCGGTGTCAGGGCCGGTGCCCTTGCGCAGTGCCTCGAGATGCGCGCGGATATTGCGCAGCACCTTGCGATCGACGTTCAGGTCCGGCTGGAACGGCACGCCGAAGCCGGGGCGCCAGGCGCGAAGCGGGCCGTCGTCGTGCAGGAAAATGTTGGTTTTCACCGCTTTGAAGCCGCGCTCGCGCGCTTCCGCGCCGACACGCGTCACGCCGTCGAGATCGGTGATGGCGGGCCCGAAGAATTTCGGATGGTTGATGCGCCAGGTCGGGCAATGCGACCAGTAAACCGGAATGCGGTCGCGGATCTTGCCGCCGAGTAGCTCGTAGCAGGGCACGCCGAGGATCTTGCCCTTGGCATCCAGCATCGCGTTTTCGATCGCGCCGATGCCTTCGCTGACGACGCCGCCGGTCGCCGGCCGTGTCAGGCAATAGGCTTCGGCGAAGAAACGCTCGTGATCGGCGACGCGCGTGCCGATCAGCCGGCGGCCGAGCTGCTCGATAACATTCGTGACGCCGGGCGAGCCGAAACCCTCGTCGAATTCGCTCCAGCCGACGACGCCGCTCTCGGTGGTGATCTTGACAAAATGATAGTTGCGCCAGCCGGCGTCACACGCCAGCGTCTCGATCGCAGCGACTTTCATGGAAATGCTCTTATTGCTTGAATGACGGAAAGGAAACGGCCGGCCCCTTATACGGAGCCGGCCGGACGATCAGTTGTTGAGCCGGATGCCCATTTCCTTGGTGACCTTGGCCCACTTGTCGAGTTCGCTGTTCACGAACTTCTGGAACTCGGCGGGCGTGCTGCCGACCGCGACTGCGCCGACCGGCTCGATCAGCTTCTTCACATCGTCCGAGCGCATCGCCTTTTGCAGTTCGGCGCCGAGCTTGTCGACGATTTCCTTCGGCGTGCCGGCCGGCAGGAAGACGCCGTACCACGATGTCACTTCATAGCCCGGCACGCTCTCGGCGATGGCCGGAAGTTCCGGCACATAAGGCGAGCGCGTCGCGGTGGTGACGGCAAGGCCCTTGAGCTGTTTGCTGCGAATATACGGCAGCGCCTCGTTGACGACCGCGATATCGACGCGGCCGCCCATCACGTCCTGCATCGCCGGCAATCCGCCCTGATAGGGCACGACGAGGAGGTCGAGGCCGGCCATGCGTTTGAACAACTCGCACGAAACGAACGGGCTCGTGCCGATGCCGGATGTCGCGCAGGACGACTTGCCGGGATTCTTTTTCACATAGGCGATGTATTCGGCGAGCGAATTGACCGGAAGTTTCGGGTTCGCCGCGATGTAGTTCGGCACGTTGACGACCTGCGAAACCGGAATGAGGTCCTTGCGGACGTTCAAGAGCGGCTTCGCATAGACCGCGTCGTTGATGACGTTGGCGATGCTGCCCATCAGGATCGTGTGGCCGTCGGGCGCTGCCTTTGCGACCGCTTGCGAGCCGATCATGCTGCCGGCGCCCGGCTTGTTTTCGACAACGACGGTAACGCCGAGCGAAGCGGACAGCTTGTTGGCGACGATGCGGCCGAGGAGGTCGGTGTTGCCGCCGGGAGGGAACGGCACCACGAAGGTGATGGTCCGGTTGTCGGGCCATGCCGCCTGGGCGCTGAACGAAACGGTGAGCGACAGAAGGGCGATCAGGAGAGCCCCGGCGATGCGAAAATCGCGGGCGAGCAAACGACGCATTGTTGATTGGCTCCTTCAAAAATGGCTTGCAGCCGGATGTGCCTCCGGCTTCCGCGTATTGCATACCTGCATGCGGTTCCCGTCCAGCAAATTCGTCGCGAAACGGCGAGCGGCGAAGAGTGCCGCGGCGAAAAACGGTGCAGCGGAATTTGTTTCCGTTCCAAAGCAACTTCGCGTTCGCCACAAGCGAACGCGAATGGATTGGGTTGCCGATTTTTTTGCGGCTACGCACCATCGTTTCGCCATGCATGATAAAAACTCAAGCATGATCGCTGCAAAAATCGTTTGTTGGCGGATTTTGTTTGTTCCTACGCTTTGTCAAACAACAAAAGCAGCACAGGCACACGGCGGTCGCGCCGTGGCGGTGCCCAAGGAGGAGCGATCATGAATTTGCTGAGAACCGCAGTGGCCATCTCCGCGCTGGCATGGGCGGCGGGCATTGCGCCGGCGACGGCGCAATCGGGCAAGATTTCGGATGGCGCGGTCCGCATCGGCGTGCTGTCGGATTTCTCGGGCACCTTCTCGGATTTCTCCGGCAAGGGTTCGCTGACCGCCGTTCAGATGGCGGTCGATGAAATGGGCGGCAAGGTGCTCGGCAGCCCGATCGAGATCATTTCCGCCGACCATCAGAACAAGGCCGACGTCGGCTCCAGCATCGCGCGCGAATGGTACGACGCGAAAAAGGTCGATGCGATTTTCGACGTTACCAATTCGGCGGTGACGCTCGCGGTGATGGCGATCGCCAAGGAAAAGAACGGCATCGTCGTGATCGGCGGTTCGAGCACGACGCGCGCAACGACCGACAGCTGCACGCCGAACAGCATCCAGTATGTCTATGACGCGAACTCGCTCGCCAACGTGACCGGCAAGGCGCTGATCGATCAGGGCGGCAAGACCTGGTACTTCATCACCGTCGATTTCGCTTTCGGCCACGGCCTCGAAAAAGTAACGACCGACGTCGTCAACGCGAGCGGCGGCAAGGTGCTCGGTTCGGTGCGCCATCCGCTCAATACTTCCGATTTCTCCTCGTTCCTGCTGCGCGCGCAAAGCTCCGGCGCGGACGTCATCGCGCTCGCCAACGGCGGCACCGACACCATCAACGCGATCAAGGGGGCCAACGAATTCGGCCTTACCAAGACCGGCAAGCAGAAGGTCGCTTCGCTCCTGACCTTCATCACCGACGTGCACAGCATGGGCCTCAACACGGCGCAGGGCATCGTGCTGACGGAAGCCTTCTACTGGAACCTCAATGACGACACGCGCAAATGGTCGCGTGCCTTCTTCGCCAAGACCGGCCGCATGCCGACGATGGTGCAGGCCGCGATGTATTCGGCGACGCTGCACTATCTCAAGGCGATCCAGAAGGCCGGCACCGATGCGACCGCCGACGTCATGAAGACGATGAAGGCGACGCCGGTGAACGACATCTTCGCGCAGAACGGCAAGATCCGCGAGGACGGCTTGCATGTCCACGACATGTATCTGATGCAGGTGAAGAAGCCGGGCGAATCGAAAGAGCCGTGGGACTACTACAATGTCCTCGCGCGCGTTCCCGCCGATCGTGCCTTCTCGCCGATGCAGCCGGGCGCCTGCGCTTTCGTGAAGTAACCGAACTGCCGCGAGGCCGAAATCATGCTCGATAAACCGGCCTCGCGGTATCGTCTTCGCTCCGCCTTCGTGCCGCACGATCTCACCGCGCCGTTGCACGGCGCGGAAAGCGGAAAGCTCAAAGGGCTGACTGCGGCGGTCAAGGATATCTTCGACATTCAAGGGTATCGCACCGGCTTCGGCTCGCCCGACTGGTACGATGCGCAGCAGCCCGCTGCCGCGCATTCCGATGCGGTCCGGAGAATTCTCGATCAGGGTGCGACGATCGTCGGCAAGACGATCTGCGACGAATTCTGTTTCAGCGTGACCGGCGCCAATCCGTTTTACGGCACGCCGCTCAACCCGCACGCGCCCGATCGCCTGCCGACCGGTTCTTCCAGCGGCTCGGCTTCGGCCGTCGCTGCCGGTTGCTGCGATTTTGCGCTCGGCGGTGATACCGGCGGCTCGGTGCGGCTGCCGGCTGCGAGTAATGGCATTTATGGCTTGCGTCCGACCTTCGGCCGCGTCGATCTCACCGGCGTCGCTGTCATGGCGTCGTCGTTCGATTGCGCCGGGTGGTTCGCGGGGGGGCCGGGCGTCTTGCGTCTCGTCGGCGAAGTTTTGCTCGGCGGACGCGCGACGCCCGGTGATATTTCGGGCTGCCTGATCGCCGAGGACGCTTTTGAAAGCGCCGACGACGATACGGCGGCCTTGCTGAAGGAAATGCTCGCGCTGATGCAGCCGGATCTGCCGGCAATGAAAAGCGTGCGCATTTCGCCCGATGGCCTCGATGACTGGCGCGAGATTTTCCGCGTCGTCCAGGCGCAGGACTTCTGGTCGAAATACGGCGCTTTTTTCTCAGGCCGCGAAGTCCGCATGAGCGAAGGCGTCAAGCAGCGGGTCGCCTATGTCAGCACGGTCACGGCAAAGGATGCCGCGAACGCCCGGCGCCGCATGGATAACGCGGGCGATCACATCCGCAGCGTCGTTACGCCGGGCAATGTGCTGGTGCTGCCGACGGCGCCCTCGGTCGCGCCGAAGCTCGACGTTTCGGAAAGCGGTCTCGATCATTTCCGCTCGCGCGTCATGCGGCTCACCAGCATCTCGGGCCTGTCGGGATTGCCGCAGATCACGCTTCCGGTCGGCACGCTGCACGGCGCGCCGGTTGGCCTGTCGTTCATCGGCTGGGCGGGCAGCGACGAAGTGCTGCTCGACCTTGCCTGCACGCTCGCGAAATATATGGGCAGCGCGCCGCGGAATTGATTGGCTTAATGCCGCGCCGTTTCACGCAGCCACTTGGTGAACAGCTTCACTTCGCGCGATTGCGCCTTCTCCTCGCGGCACAGAAGATAATATTCGCCCGCGCTCCTGAGCCGTGACGAAAACGGCAGGACGAGTTCCTTCTTCCACTCGAGATTTTCGATCTCGACCGTCGGGATTACCGCGATGCCGCGATGCTCGCGCACCGCTTGCACCGCCATGAAAGAATGGCTGAAGGTGAGATCGCCCTTCGGGCGGATGCCTTCGGCGCCTTGCGAGCGCAGCCATGCCGGCCAGCAATCGCCGCGCGCTGCGTTGTGAATGAAAGGATAGTGCCGCAGATCCTGCGGCGTTCGCAGCGGCGGGCCCTTTTCGAGGAGCTTCCTGCTGCAGACCGGCTGCACGACGTCGTCCCACAGATGGGTCGCGACGATGCCCTTCCAGTTCTCGACCATCTTGAAAGTGATTTGCGAGCCTTCCCCGGTGTAACGCTTGCCGGGCAGCTTGCCGACGCGGATCGCGACATCGGCATTTTCGAAATCGGCCGGGTCGAGCGAAGCCGAAGCGTTGATGCGGATGTCGGGGTGCGCGCGCATGAAGGATGTAAGCCGCGGCATCAGCCACAGGATCGCCATCGACGGCAGCATGCTCACTGAAAGATGCTTTTGCACGCTCGGGCTGAGCGTGCGCTTCGTGGCGTGCTCGATTTCGTCGAAGGCGGCGCTCATCGCCGCAAGATAGGCCGTGCCGGTTTCGGTCAGCTCGACGCGCCGCGTCAGCCGCACAAACAGCTTCGACTTGAGATGCGTCTCGAGCGATTTGATCTGGCGGCTGATCGCGCCCTGCGTGACGTGCAACTCGTCCGCGGCCTTCGAGAAACTCAGGTGACGCCCCGCGGCTTCGAAGGCCCGCAAAGCCGAAAGCGGGGGCAGGCGACGCGACATGAAACGAACTCCCTATGCATGAATCTAATTCATGCGTTCGGGGCAAACAAATCATTTGTACGCGCAGCCGGATCGCCATTTTATGCAGGAAACACAGGAGTTTCCCGGAAATGGCGAAGTCGATTCAGTGCGGATTTTGCGTCGATATCGACGCGGTGGCGGCGTGGCTCGGAACCTTCGGCGGCGCGGATTCGCCGCACGATATCTCGCGCGGCATGTTTGCCGGCGAAATCGGGGTGCCGCGGCTCCTGAATTTCTTTGACCGTTTCAACATCAAGGCGACCTGGTTCGCACCGGGCCATTCGATCGAGACGTTCCCGAAGCAGGTCGAGGACATCGTCAAGCGCGGCCACGAAATCGGGCTGCACGGCTACTCGCACGAAAATCCGCTGGCGATGACGCGCCAGCAGGAGGAAGACGTGCTCGACAAGTGCATCGAACTGATCGCCAAGGTCGCGGGCCGCAAGCCGGTCGGCCATGCCGCGCCGTGGTGGGAATTGAGCGCGGCGACGCCGGAGCTTCTGCTCGCGCGCGGCATCAAATACGACCACAGCATGATGCACCGCGATTTCGAGTGCTATTACCTGCGCACCGGCGACGAATGGACGCCGATCGATTATTCGCAACCCGCCAAGAGTTGGATGAAACCGCTCGTGCGCGGCAAGGAAAGCGCGCTGATCGAAATTCCGGTGAGCTGGTATCTCGACGACTTGCCGCCGATGATGTTCGTCAAGAAAGCGCCGAACAGCTACGGCTTCGCCAATCCGCGCGATATCGAGGAGCTGTGGCGCGATCAGTTCGACTGGGTCTATCGCAACTACGACGAAGCGGTGTTCTCGATCACGATTCACCCCGACGTTTCGGGCCGCCCGCAAGTGCTCGCGATGCTGGAGCGGCTCTGCGCGCATATGATGGATCACACCGGCGTCAAGTTCATGACCTGCGAGGAGATCGCGGCGGACTTCGCTAAACGCTCGCCGCGTAAGTGAGGTACGAGCCGTGTGCGGCTTCTGCGGCGTTTGGGGCGCGAAGAACCACTGGAGCCTGAAGTCCTCCAATCCCGGCGTGTTCATGGCGCTGTCGTCAACCGAGCGCATGCGCGAGCGCTATGCGCTGTGCGCGATCCTCAACGAAACGCTGCGTGGCCACCACCTCAAGGTGCGCGACTGGAGCGGCGAGCAGTGGATCGTCGAGCACGTCAGCAACGGCAGCGAGATCGTCGATAGCATTGCGGCGGTTTGGCCCGCGGCGGAGAAGCTCTCGAAACGCCGGGTCGATCCGCTGCAAGCTGGAGGCGAGCAGCGGGGAGGAGAGCGTGGCTGACGCGCGCATTCCGCTCACCATCGTCACCGGCTTTCTCGGCAGCGGCAAGACGACGCTCTTGCGCGAAATTCTGGCGCGGCCGGAAATGGCCGATACGCTGATTCTGATGAACGAGGTCGCCGAGATCGGGATCGATGACCGCCTCCTGAAGCGGCTCACCGACGACACGGTGCTGCTCGACAACGGTTGTGTCTGTTGCTCGGTGAAGGACGATCTCAAGCGGGTGCTGTTGGAAATTGCCGAAGCCCCGCCCGGTGGCTGCGCACCGCGCCGGATCGTGCTGGAAACGACAGGGTTGGCCGATCCGCGGGCATTTCTCGCGACCGTCGTCGGCACGCCGATGATCGGCAGTAACATCCGATTAAATGGCGTTTTGACCCTCGTCGATAGCGTCAACGCCAAGCGCAATCTCGCCGATTTCCCCGAGTTTACCGGGCAATTGACGGTCGCCGACTATGTGCTGCTCACCAAAGCGGACCTGGTTTCGCCGGAGGAACTGGCGGACGTCCGGGCCCTCGTCCAAAAACTAAACCCTGCGGCCGCGACGGCCGATTGGAGCGGCCTCGATCGCTTGTGCGTTTTTCTGAACGGCAGCTCGCAGAGCGGCGCGTTACTGAAGCTCGCCGGTACGCACACAGATCATGCGGGGCATCATCATCGTCATGCCGATGCGCATAGTTTCTGCATCACGCTGCGCGAAGCCTGCGACTGGTCGCGCTTTGCGATCTGGTTATCGATGTTCGTGCATGCGCACGGCGAAGATATTCTGCGCATCAAGGGCATTCTTTATCTGGAGAACGGCGCGCCGGTCGCCGTCAACTGCGTCCAGCATCTTGTTTATTTTCCCGAGCATCTGCCGTCATGGCCGGGAGAAGAACGCACTTCGGTACTGGTCTTCATTTTGCGCAACATTACGCAAGACGCAGTGATGCGTTCGCTCGACAGCTTTCTCGCACGAACGCCCGCGCTGGAGCCTGAGCGCGCCTGACGCTTACGAATGAACGGGGCGTTTTGCCTGCTTGTCGACATGCAGCGAGAAGACGTCGGGCCGGCTGTAATGCCCGACCGGATCGAAGTCGTAGAGCGCTTGCGTTACTGCCGAAAGATCGATCTCGGCGGTGATGATGCCTTCCTGATCCCACAAGGGCCCTGCAAGCACATTGCCGAGCGGATCGACGATGCAGCTGCCGCCGCGCGAGACGATGGCATCAGGTTCGTTCGGCAGATCCGAAACGTAATTCGAGGGATAGTCGCGCCGCCGCGCGAACTGGTTGCTGGAAATCACGAAGCAGCGGCCTTCAAGCGCAATATGCTGCATCGACGGCAGCCAGGTCGGCCGGCCGTCGGCTGTCGGCGCGCAATAGACCTGAATGCGCTGCGCATACATCGCGGCGCGCATCATCGGCATGTAATTTTCCCAACAGATCACCGCACCGAGGCGGCCGACCGGCGTGTCGTAAACCGGCATCGTAGAGCCGTCGCCAAAGCCCCACACTAATCGCTCGGAGCCTGTCGGCATCAGCTTGCGATGCTTGCCCATCAGGCGGCCGTCCGGCGCGAAGAACAGCACCGTGCAATATAAAGTGCCGCCGTCGCGCTCGATAACGCCGATCACCAGGTGCGCGCGGCTCTGGCGGGCGATCTCGCCAAGCGTATCGACAGCCGGGCCCGGCACGTCGATCGACGAGGCGTGATAGAGCTGGAACAGCTCGCGGCCTTCGCGCGAGCGCGAGCCGATCGTCGCGCCGAAGCTGGTGCCGCGCGGATAAGCCGAAATGAACGCCTCAGGAAATAAAAGGACTTTGGCGCCGGTGCGCGCCGCATCGGCCGCAAGATCGCGCGTCTTTTCGAGCGTGCGCTTGAGATCGAAGGCGACCGGCGCCGCCTGAATGCAGGCCGCCTGATACGGCTTGATCGTATCGAGATTGTCCGGGAAGGCGATGGTGTCGGTGATCTGGTCCATGATGATCCTCCAGCAATTAAGCAGCGCGGCTGCGGCGTTTGCGCGCTTCGGTGGACGAGAGATCGGCATCGCGTAGCGTCGCGAGAATGACAACTTCGGTTGCCTGCGCATGCTGGCGCAAGAGGGCTTTCAGCAATTTACCGTTCCGTGCCGCCAGCGCCTTGTAGATGCCTTCGTGCTCGCGCTGGCGCTGCCCCGCTGCCTTGGGATCGAAGCCGCGATGCACGAGATAAGTGACGATCTGCAACTGCATCTGCAGTTGCGCATAGAGCCGGATGAGGAACGGGTTGCCGGTCGCGGCCACGATCAGCGCGTGAAAGGCGACATTCGCCCGCACGAAATCGGCCGCCGAGTGAATATCGTTCCGGTTGGCCGAATAGATGCGCATTTTGGCGACAAGCTCGCGCAGTTCCGCAAGCTGATCCTGCGTGACATGCTTGACGGCGCCTTCCGCGGCGAAATCTTCCATCGCCTTGCGAAGCGCGAACAGATGCTCGATTTGCGTCGCGTCGGTGCGGTTGACCATCGTGCCGCTGCGGCCGAACACCGATAGGAGACCTTCGGTCTGTAATCGCGTGATCGCTTCCTTGATCGGCGTGCGGCCGAGCTTGAGACGCGAGGCGAGGAGATTGACCGAAGTGCGCTCGCCGGGCCGCAGCTCATTATAGAGGACGAGGTCGATGATGCCGTTATAGGCCTGGTCGGCCGCCGAAAGTTCCTTGTTGGACTTGCCGGCAGACTTGCTGTCAGGCTTGGCGGCTCGCGGCATTTCGTTCTTCCTCGTGTCTTCATCGGCAGACGCAGCAATTGCGCCGCGGCTGCCGGATAGCCTTATTCCAGAACGCTAGCGCAGGGCTCCTTTGCGGTGAAGGGCAGCGCCTGGGTTCGGAACGCCTACGAGGCCGCCCGCACCGGCGCGGCTTTCGCGAGCTTCGCGGCACGGTGCTGTTCATAAGCCTGCAGGTGCGTATAGACGAAGCGATGATAGGTCGGATCGATTTTGTGCTCGACGGCTTTCTTCAGCATGAAGCCGAGCACATGATCGCCTTCGATCATGCCTTCGCGCTCGATGTCGCGCAGCATCGAGGCGGTGTAGGGCAGCTCCTTGTTACGGAACAGCTTGCGGTAATCGTCCATGAAGCTGTCGGAGGGGGCGAAGCCCTCGCGCTTGGCGATCTCGGCATTGCGCTCGAGAAACTCGACCATGATCTCGGCGCCGTATTGGGTACGGGCGATCTCGCCGACGCTCGCGCGCATCGTGCAGGTCATACCGGCGACGGTCGCAAGATGCACGATCTTTTCCCACATGGTCTGCATGATGTTGTCGCTGGCGGTCGCCTGGATCGAGGTCTTGTCGAAAATCGCCTTGAGCGCAGTGACGCGCGGGCTGAGCGGGCCATCCTGTTCGCCGAACGTGAGATAGCGCCAGTCGTTGAGGTGTTTGATGACGCCGTCGGGGGTCAGCGTAACTGCAATCTTGGCGACGCCGCCGAGCACGCGCGCGCGGCCGAATTTTTCGTTGAGGATGTCGATATGCGCGATGCCGTTGAGGAGCGGCAGGATCGCGGTGTTCGGCCCAACGGCCGGCGCGATCGTTTCGATCGCCGAAGCAAGATCATAGGCCTTGCAGGTGAGGAGAATGAGATCGGCGGGCTTGTCGATCTGCGAGCGGGTGATGGCCTTCGCCGGCACGGCAATGTTGCCGTAAACGCTTTCGACCCGGATACCTTTTTCGGCGATCTGCTTGAGCCGGCCTTCGCGCACCAAAAATGTGACGTCGGTTCCGGATTCGATCAGCCTGCCGCCGACATAGCCGCCGATGCCGCCCGCGCCGAGAATAACGATATGCATGGATTCCTCGATTCCGGCGGAGTTTATGCAATAGCCGCCTTAAAAACGCACTGCAGAATTAGCATGTCAACCTAGCATGTCAATTTACGGGCCGTGTTTTTAGGCACAAAGCACAATATTGGCGCCCCGTCCTGACGATGAAACCGGCAAAACTTATCCTAGTCAACTTGACATGTCAGATTGTCACGCTACGGTTTTGACGTCCGGCCTGGGGAGCCTTACAGGCGGAAAGCACAGCGCGGTTCTTCACGGAGATACGAATGAGCAGCCATCTTGCTTCGGATCCCACCAAGATCACAGCGGTCGCCGACGTTCTTGCGGCGGTCGCCAAAAACGCTCACGGCAACTGCTCGAAAGCGGTGATCCATCAGGTCAATGACGCCGAGACATCGCTGTTCAGCGTCAACCCCGGCGAGAAGCTCGCGCCGCACTATCACAGCAAGACGTGGGACCTATTCTTCGTCGTTTCCGGAGCAGGCGAAATTCATTTCAAAGGCCCCGATGGCGTCGGCACTGTGCCCATGCCCGAGCGCGCGTTCTGCGCGATGCCACCCGGTTGCGAGCACGAAGTCTGCAATCTCAGCAAAACCGAATCGTTTAGCTTTCTGCTCATTCATGCTCCTTGGGTAGGCTACGACTTCGTCCGCACTAGAAAATAACACGCATCGTTATGGGCGCTCCATCGCGCGCCATTCGAGAGGATATGCAATGAAAAAAATAATTTCGTTACTGGGAGGGATCATTTTGTCGGTTGCTGCGACATGCGCAGCCTGGAGCCAGCCGGCAAAACTCACCATACCGACGCTGCCGGTGCCTTCGCTTGGCGCCTTTCTCGGTCCCGTTATCAACGATCAAGGTTTCGACAAAGCGAACGGATTGGACATCACTTTTCAGCAGAAGCCAACGGCAACCTACCGCACGGACTTCGCGGCCGGCACCGATTTGATCGGCGGCAGCGGTACGCTACTCGCTGACGTCGCGCTCTTGAAGGAAAAGGGCATCGACGTTGTCTACCTCTTCAACGTCTTCGACTTCTGGGGAACCGTCGTGGTTCCGAAGGACAGCCCCGTCAAGAAGATCGCCGATCTCAAGGATAAGACGTTGACTGCCTCGCTGCCGACCGCGAACTACGCGATGTTCCGCTATCTCGCCAAGCTCGGCGGTCTGGATATGGCGACGGTACAGCTTCGCAATTCGGATTCTTCCGGCCTCGTGCCGACCGCGCGCGCCGGCCGTTCCGATGCCGTGCAGCTATGGGAGCCGGCTTATTCGACGCTGACCTTCGGCAACAACGATTTCCGCTCGATCGACGTGATGTCGCAGTGGAAGGCGGCGACAGGTGTTTCGGCCTTCCCGTATCTTGGCATTTCAGCACATCAGTCCTGGGTCAAATCGAACCGCCCTCTGATCGCGAAGCTCTATAAGACCTATCAACTGGCGGCCGATTTTATTCAGAAGAACCCGGATAAGGCCGCAACGATCATTTCGAAGGCGACGAACATCCCCGCCAAGGTGGTGAAGGAACTCGTTACCTCGGGCCGTCTGCAACTCAATCTCTATTGGGCTGCCGAAAACCGCAAGGCATCAACCGAAGTGTTCAAAGCCGGAATGAATGTCGGCTACCTGAAGCAGATGCCGGTCGACAGCGTGCTCTATGATCCCGGCAAATGAACTACGCGGCGTGGGCGGCGCGAAAGTGAGCGTCGCCTTGCCCGCACAGGCGGCGCCGGTAACTGGAATCTCCTATTACTGGCGGAAGATTAAAAAGCATCAGCCGGTGCTGATCGATCTCGTCGCGGTGGCCGCGCTTTGGCAATTCTCGACGCTCTTCTTTTCGCCGGCGATCGTTCCGCCGCTCGGCGCAATCGGCCATTCGATTTGGGATATTTTCTCGCAGTGGCAGAACCTCGTTAGCCTGCTCGCCACGTCGATCCGCGTGATGGTCGCGCTTTTGCTATCCTTCGTGCTCGGCACGATGATCGGCATTTGCATGGGCTCGTTTCCGGTCGTGCGCACCTATGCACGGCCGCTTCTTCACATGATTCAGGGCGTTCCGGCGCTGTCGTGGGTGGTGTTCGCGGTCATCTGGTTCGCGAATGTCGAAGTCCGTATCGCCTTTATTCTGCTGATCGGCACGCTGCCTGCATTCGCGCTCTATATTGACAGTGCCGTGCAATCGGTAAGCCTCGATCTCGTTCAACTCGGGCAGGCTTTCCGCGCCTCGCGCATTCAGCAATTCCTCAAGATCACGCTGCCGGCAATCGTCCCGGAGATCATGGGTGCCTGGACGGTCAACCTCGGCAACGGTATCCGCGTTGCCGTGATCGCCGAGCTGATCGGTTCGACCGTCGGCGTTGGTTTTCAACTGCTGCAGGCGCAGGCCATTTTCGACATGGCAGGCGCCGTTGCCTGGACGCTCAGCCTCGTCGCCGTCCTGTTCATCTATCAGGGTATCATCAGCCTAATCGAGCATGAGTTGTTGAAATGGCGGCCGAAAAGCGAGGTGGCGTGATGGCATCGGCGGTCGTTTCGTTTTCGAGCGTCTCGAAGCACTTCCTCAAAGATGGCGCATCGTTCGTCGCCTGCGAAAATCTGTCCTTCAACGTCTATCCCGGTGAAGTTCTTGCCATTGTTGGCGAGACCGGTTGTGGCAAGTCGACGGCGCTCTCGCTTCTGCTCGGCCTGCAAGCGCCGAGCGAAGGGACGATCCGTGTGCTGGATACCGATCCGTTCGGCGAGTTCGATGATTTGCGCGGGCGGATCGGAATCATTTTCCAGAACGACCGTTTGCTACCGTGGCGCACCGCGATCGATAATGTCGCTTTCGGACTCGAAATTCTGCATGTCGGGAAACATGAGCGGCAGGAGCGCGCGCGCCACTGGCTCGAACGAGTCGGCCTCGGCAATTTCCTGAATGCCTATCCGCATCAGCTTTCGGGTGGCATGCGCCAGCGCGTCTCGATCGCGCGCACCTTCGCGATCGACCCGCCGCTGTTGCTCGCGGACGAAGCATTTTCGGCGCTTGACGAAATCACTGCGATCAAATTACGTGCCGACTTGCTTGGTCTGATTGGCGAGGAAAAGAAGACTACAATCTTTATTACGCACTCGGTTGCCGAAGCGGCGGAGCTTGCAAGCCGGATATTAGTATTCGGCAAACCGGGACGGGTGATCCGCGAAATCAAAGCTGCTGAAATTCGCGCTGCCGGTGCGACGCATGATGATGTTTCGCGCGCAATCCGTGAGGGTTTGCAGCTTGCTCGCGAGCGTGCCGAGACGCTGGAACTCCAAGCCAGCTGATATTGTAAAAAACCGGCGGCGAGAACTGTCGCCGCCGGCAAGCTACTGGGGGTAGGTATCCTCAGCGGTTGGAAGCGAGATAATTGCTGCCTGAACCGAAGCGGATCTTAAGCGAACCCTTCACCGAAATTCCTGGTGAGGGCAGGTCTTGCAGATAGGGCACGTAGAATTTGTTGAGGAGGTTATCGACGACGAGCGCCCAAGTCGTGTCTTCATTCGGCTTGTAGGCCAGAGTCAGGCCGACGAGGTCGTAGGCTTTCTGCGGCGCCTCGGTCACGGGGTTCTCGGGCAGATCCCACAGATGCTGCCAGCGCACGGCAGCGGTCAGCCTGTTTTCGAAGAAGCGCATG
>DATMGD010000011.1:0-2611 GCA_035555855.1 Xanthobacteraceae bacterium | reverse complement strand
GAAGTCACCGTGCCGGAGGTGAGCAACACTGCGTAGCCGTAATGCTGGATGCGCTCGAGAAGCGGAAACACCGAGACGATTTCGCCGACGCTCGCGCCATGCACCCAGACCAGCGGGCCGTCCGGCCGCACTTCGCTCGGGATGCCGTTTCGCTCGCCGATCCGCGCCGGGTCTTCCTTGCCGTGCTTGACGCGCCGATTGAGCATTAAGCGGGTGAGGGGTGTCGCGGCCCGCATCGAACCGCGATAGAGCCGGAGCGAGATTGGCGTGCGCGGCGTTTTAGCCATCGGCGCCTCCGCTCTTGACGCCCGCCAGCGTCTCGGCGCGTGCCGTCACCTGGTTGAGCCGCTCCTGCACGAGTTTGCGCGCGGCTTCCATCTCGGCTTCGCCCGCATCCCTGGCGACACGGATCGGTTCGCCCGCGACTGCGCCGGCTTTGCCGAACGGCAGATCGACGCTCGCCTTATCCCAGCTCGGCGCGACAATGCGGCGGCTCGTCGCGATCGCGATCGGATAGATCGGCCGGCCCGAATAGCGCGCAAGCGCCACGACGCCGAGACCGGCAACGCGCGAAATTTTCGGCACGTCGGCGGTGAGCGCGACGTTGATGCCTTCATTCAGCGTCGCGATCATTTCGCGCATCGCACCGACGCCGTTCTTGCGATGGAAATCCTTGGGATTGGTCGCGCCCGAGCCGCGGATCGTCTGCACGCCGAGCGCTTCGGCGGCGATCGCGTTGACATCGGCGTCGGCGTGCCGCGAGATCAGAACTTTCGCGCGGTGGTGCGATTTCATGATGAACGGCGCGAGAAAATGCTGGCCGTGCCAGAAGGTCAGGATCACCGGCATCTCCGGCTCGGCGACCTCGTAGATGTTCTCCGGCTCGATCGTGATGCGTAGCGTCTTGTGGACGCTCCACAGATAGCCCGCCATCGTCCGGCCAAGCGCATGGCGGACGAGTTTCGATTTGCGGATCGTTCTCCACATCGCGCGCGCCGTCCGCTTCAGTCTTGCTTGGGCGCGGGATTGGTTTCGGGGTCGAGCAGCCGGTGCAAATGAACGATGAAGTATCGCGTCAACGCATTATCGACGGTCTGCTGCGCGCGCGCTTTCCAGGCCGCATAAGCGCTCGCGTAATTCGGAAAGACACCGACGAGCTCGACCTTCGAGAGATCGCGAAATTCGTTCGAGCCCATCTCGGTGAGTTCGCCACCGATGACGAGATGAAGTAATTGTTTGGAATGGTTTGACGGTTCGTTCATGACTCGGCGTCCCCCTCGCCGATAGAGTGGCTTCTAGGCACTCATCCGCAGCGAGGCAAGCGTAAGAGGTGCCCGTAGGTGCCGCTTATTTTGGCGCTGCAACGTTTCGGCAAGCATCTTGTGAAGAACGCCACGCGGCACCAACCGTTAACCAGCTCTTTTAAGCGCTTTCTGACAGTTCGCTGACATTCTCTCCCGCAACACGGGCAAAAAAAAGCCCGCAGGGGGAAGAATTGAGGCGTCAAAACAAGGCCGGCGGGGTCACCCCGGCCGGGTCGGGCCGCGCGTTGCGGCTCGACCCCCACAGGCTTCCTGTGCGTTATGCCGCAGCCGACGAGCGGGCGGACGGCAGCGCGCGCTTCATCGAAATCGATCGCGAGCAGGTGCTGCTGCGCCGCACGGTGAACGGCGTTCTGATGCGGCTGCGCATTCCGCTCGAAGTCTATCTTGGCGTCGCGGTGCGGCTCGCCGATGCCGATGGCGCAGTCGCCATCACGCTCGAGCATCGCGATCCTTCGCTGTCCGTCACGCTGCATGCCGATGGCGGAATGGAGGAGGCTGCTGCCGAATGGCAGTCATGGGCGAGGGTGCTCGGGCTTCCGCTGCTGATCGAGGACGTCGACGGCACGTTGCGCCACCCGGTCGATATGTTGGGTGCCTTGATGACGGGGCGGATCGCGCTGCGCCGCCGCCGCAAGACGCCGCTCAGAAAGCGCCGTCCCTATTTCTTGTCGCGCCGCCGCGGCTTTGCGGCGATTGCCGCCGCCGTCCATCGCGACGAGCGTGAGATCATTGCGCCGGAATAAGACCGTAGGCGCGCGATAGTGCATCACCCGCGATACCTGCGAACAGGATCAATCCTGCGTCGCGGTTCGAGCGGAAGACCCGCAGGCAGCGCGCCGGATCGTTGATGTCGAGCGCCTTCACCTGCCAGGCAAGATGCAGCGCGAACGCCGCGACGCCCGCATAGAAGACAGCACTCGCGCCGATGCCGATGCCCGCAATCGCAACCGCAACCACTGTCCCCGCATAGAACGCCGCAACCGCCGGCTTGGTGGTGCGGCCGAAGAACAGCGCCGTCGAGCCAACGCCGAGCAGCGCATCGTCCTCGCGGTCCTGGTGTGCGTAGATCGTGTCGTAACCGATGACCCAGAAGATTGCACCGACATAAAGAATGAGTGCGGGCGGATCGAGCCGGCCGAACACGGCGGCCCAGCCCATCAAGGCGCCCCACGAGAAAGCAAGACCGAGCACGATCTGCGGAAAGTTCGTGACGCGCTTCGCCAGCGGATAAAGCGCGACGACCAACAGCGACACGATGCCGGTGACGATGGCGAAACGATTGAGCT
>DATMGD010000010.1:0-13245 GCA_035555855.1 Xanthobacteraceae bacterium | reverse complement strand
GTTCTTGGGGATCGCCCCCATGTCGCCGCCGCCCTGCACATTATTCTGGCCGCGTAGCGGAACCAGGCCCGAGCCCCACCGACCGACATGGCCGGTAAGCAGCGCGAGGTTGCAGATGGAGCGCACATTGTCGGTGCCGTTATGATGCTCGGTGATCCCGAGCGTCCAGCAGATTTGCGCGCGCTTCGCTTTCGCATAGTCATGCGCGAGCTCGCGGATCAAATGCGCGGGCACACCCGTTTCGCGGGAGGTGACCTCGAGCGTCCACGGCTCGCAGGCGGCGATGTAATCATCGAAGCCGGAGGTGGCGTTCGCGATGAACTCCTTGTTGACCAATCCGGCGTAGATGATCTCGCGACCGATACCGTAGGCCAACGCGACGTCGGTGCCGACGTCGAGACCGAGCCAGCTGTCGGCCCACTCTGCCGTCTTGGCCCGGCGCGGGTCGACCGAATAGACCTTCGCGCCCTTATGAATCGCTTTCAGGGCGTGATGGAAGAAAATCGGATGCGCTTCGCGGGCATTGGAGCCCCAGAAGACAAGCAGATCAGCATCTTCAGCTTCGCGGTAAGAAGAAGTACCACCGCCCGCTCCAAATACAGTCACCAGACCGGCGACGCTTGGAGCGTGTCAAGTTCGATTACAGGAATCGATGTTGTTGGTACCGATCACTGCACGGGTGAACTTCTGGGCGATGAAGTTCATCTCGTTGGTTGCGCGAGAGCATGAGAACATGCCGAACGCGTCGGGGCCGTGGGCCTCGCGGTTGCGGAGGAAGCCTTCGGCCGCGCGATCAATGGCCTCATCCCAAGAGGCAGGCCGCAGTACACCGTTGTCGCGAACAAGCGGCTCGGTGAGTCGCGTGTAGTTCTGCTTCCCTTGTCTGCCCATGACCGCCTCCAGTGTGTTGCCCGGTGTATTTCATATTCCACGATCAACGTGGTCATGAAATATGAAGGTGCCTGCACATCTCATTTTATGAAGCTCTGCCTGCACACGCATGAAGCTGCCTGCACATGTCGCGGCTTCTGTCGGTCATACGGCGCGCGGAGAATGTCGCAGACTACGGCGCCTCGGCATCTGCGCCCCCTCGACCCGACTCACTGCACTACTCGCGATGCTGGCCATCGGTCCGCCGCGTTGATCCTCGGGCAACCGACACGGGAAAGGACAATTAACGTGAGCTTGATCTAGTGAAACGATTTGTAGATCCAGGAGCGCATTGAAAATCGTAGCAGCGGTCGAACTATTTTTTGCCGCCGAATCTTTCGTAATTTTCCAGCTCTAGCCGTAGCAGGCAACCATCAATCGAGTCACGACGATAGGTTACGCACGTCGTTCGTATCTGTGATGAAGACCACCTACTTCCGGAATAGATACGATCCTCTTGCCAAGGTATGGGCATTGTACTCTTCGGTGTACCGCACTCGCTCCAGCAATCGCTGAGTCAGCCAAGCCAGCCTAGCCCAATACTCAATAGTGCGGCGATACAAGAGAACGTCAACAATGACGAACGCCCGTCGACAAACTTGTCCGAGAAATTCGGCAGCAGGAGCGGCGTAATCAGCACCATCGCGCCGCCGCCGATGACCAGCGCATACCAGGGCACGGTGGCATGAACAAAGTAGATACCCGCTGCAAGCGCGGCGAAGGTAAGTAGGAGCGATCCGAACAGGATCAGACCACCAAGCGCCGAGCGGAACGGTTCGGTCCGGTGCGTGAGCGGAAACTGGCCGCTCACGGACAGCGCATACATCGACATCGCCAGCATCAGCCCCATGAAGACGAGCAGCTCGCCCCATTGCCACAACGTCAAGTCCATTGAGTCCCTTCCGCAGGCTGTGCAAAACCCGCCGCTCTTGCGCACCGGCCAGCAATCCGCAAGAATATATGAGAGATATATCACTTGTATTGATAATCAACGCAAGCGCCCAACGAAAATGCCGAGGGAACGATGAACAAGCCGCAGGACATTGCGAAGGGCACGCCCGCGCCGCAGGAAGAGCGCAAGAAGCGCACCATCACCGAGATCCGCGACTCGAAGAAGACCGGCGAAAAGATGGTCTATATGTCGGTGCCCGATTACACCTCGGCGCAATGGGCCGAAAAGGCTGGCGTCGATGTTGCTGTTCTCGGCGACAGCCTCGCAATGATTTCGCACGGCCACACGAGCACGGTGCCGGCGACGATGGACATGATGGTCATGCACGGCCAAGCCGTCCGCCGCGGCGCGCCCAATACATTTGCGCTCGGCTGTATGCCCTATCAGAGCTACAACACCGTCGATCGCGCGCTCGAAAACGCCACGCGCTTCATGCAAGACGCGCTGATGGATGCGGTGAAGCCGCAAGGCGGCAAGTCGCAGGCGCACATCCTGAAGGCGCTGGTCGATGCGGGCATTCCCACCGCCTCGCATATCGGCCTCACGCCACACACCATCGCGATGTTCGGCGGCTTCAAGATCCAGGGCCGGACGGCGGATGCCGCCATGAAAATCCTCGAGGACGCGCTCGCAATCGAAGATGCCGGCTGCTTTATGCTCGAGTTCGAGGCGGTGCCGGCGAAGATCGCCAAGCTGATTTCGGAACAACTCACGATCCCGACGATCGGCATCGGCGCAGGCAGCGGCACCGACGGGCAGATCCTGCTTTGCTACGATCTGCTCGGCGTGTTCACCGACTTCAAGCCGAAATTCACCAAGCGCTACGCCAAGCTCACCGAAGTCGCGGTCGCGGGCATCAAGGAATATGTGAAAGAAGTGAAAGAAGGCTCGTTTCCCGACGATGATCATTCCTACGGCGTGAACGAACCCGAATACGAGAAATTCGCGGCGATGGTCGCCAAGCGGCGGCAGATTTGAGCGGACGGAAAAGAGGCAAGATGACCAAACACATGGCGCTACTGAAAAAGAATCAGGCGACCCACCTGATGAAAGGCGTCCAGACCCTCACCGAAGAGGCCTACGTGCGGATCGAAGAGTTGATCGTGACGCTTCGCTTGAAGCCCAGCGAAGTCCTGTCCGAACAGGCCCTCTCCGCTTCGCTCGAAATCGGCCGCACGCCGATCCGCGAAGCATTGCAGCGGCTTGCCCGCGAGGGCCTAATCATCGTGCTGCCGCGCAAAGGTATCCTGGTTTCCGACATCAATCCGCGCAACCAGTTGCTCGCGCTCGAAGTGCGCCGCGAGCTGGAGCGCCTGTTGAGCCGCGCAGGTGCCGAGCGCGCGACCCGCGAAGAGCGAGAACGGCTGATCGAAACCGGCCGCGCCATGGATCAGGCCGGCAAGATCAATGACGACATCGCCTTCATGCGGCTCGACAGCGAACTCAATCACCTCCTGCTCGAGGCCGGCCACAACGAATATGCGGTGCGCGCGATGCGTCTCACGCAAGGGCTGTCGCGCCGGTTCTGGTACATGCACTACCGCAAGGCGGCCGACCTGCCGCTCTGCGCGAAGCTGCATGCCGAACAGGCGCGCGCCATCGCCAAGGGCGATCCCGTCAAAGCCGCCAAGGCATCGGACAATCTCATGGACTACGTCGAGAGTTTCACCCGCACGACGGTGGACGTGTAACGGCGGATGCAAGGAGCGAACGATGAAAACTTATGAAGGCAAACGCATGATGGACGGCCTTCGTGTCACGGTGGACGGTCAACCGCTGAGCGAACATTACGAGGTAAAGAAATTCACCAAATACGGCTTCGAATGGACCTACGAGGGCGAAAGCCCGCAGCAGCTCGCGCTCGCGATCCTCGTCGATCACCTTGGCGACAACGAAAAGGCGATCAGGCTTTCCGAGCCGTTCATGAAAGAGGTCGTCGCCAATCTCGATAACGACTGGATTCTAAAGAGCGACGAGATCGATCGCGCGATCAAGACCCTCGACAAGCATTAATATAAGGCAATGGAGAAAGGCCATATCGTGTCTTGTTCTGTGACATGGCGCTGATATATCATTTGAAAAAATAAAAGCCGATCCCGGACATACCGGGCAAACCCTGGGGAGGATGCAGAATGAAGAAGCTTTCACGCCGTTCATTGCTTAAATCCGCCGCCGCCATCGGCGCCATGGCTGCAACCGAAGGCGTCTTTGCGCCCGCCATCGCGCAGAATAAACCGATCAAGATCGGCGTGCTCGCGCCGCGCTCGGGCATCGCCGCGAGCCCCGGCATTTCCGGCATCCGCGCCACCGAATGGGCAGTCGAGAAGTTCAATGCCGCCGGCGGCATCGCCGGACGCAAGGTCGAGGTCGTGTTCGAGGAGGAGACCTCGCCGAAGGATACGATCGAGCGCTTCTCCAAGCTCGTGCAGCAGGAGAACGTCGACCACGTACAGGGCATCGTCTCGACGGGCGTTGCGCTCGCACTCGGCCCGGTCGTCGAAGAATCGAAAGTGCTGACGATTTTCTGGGACGGCACGACGCAGGACGGCGTTGTCGAGAAGATGCCGAATCCGAAATACCTGTTCCGCTCGACCGACAATGAATGCGAAGCAGTGATGTCGTCGCTGCTCGCGATCAAATACTGGAAGGGCAAATTCAAGCGGATCGCGGGCATCAACCCCGACTACTCCTACGGCCGCAATAACATGGCCGCCTTCGTCGCCCTCCTGAAGCGCTACGGCATCGAGCACGAAGTGGTGACGGAACAGTGGCCGAAGGTCGGCACCATGGATCTCACGAGCCATGTCGCCGCGCTGCAGGCGGCAAAACCCGATCTCATCTTCTCCTCGCTCCTGTTCGCCGACCTGCCGGTGTTCATGAAGCAGGCGCACGCCGCGGGCCTGACCAAGGAAACCAAGCTCGTGTTCCCGGCGGCCGGCTGGCAACAGACCGCGATGAAGAAAGACTTCACGCCGGAAGGCATGCTGCTTGGCTGCAACACGCTCTCCTTCGACAATCCGAACGCAAGCGCGACCGCCAAGGAATTCTCGAAGTGGTATGAGGACAAGCACAAGGACTACCCGAACTGGGAAGCCGATCGCGCTTACTTCTCGCTGATCTCCTACAAACAGGCCTACGAGAAGGCCGCAAAAGCCAAGGGCGGTACGCCCTCGACCGACGACATCGCCGAAGCGATGATCGGCCTTGAAGTCGAAAGCCTCGGCGGCAAGGGCGGCTGGCGCAAGGACAAGATCGCCGACCAAACCTTCGTGCAGGGTCTCAGCACCCACAAGAACAAATACGACTTCGTCACCATCGGCTCGCAGATGGATACGATGTACTCGACCTCGCTGCAGAAGCCGCCGGGGGCGGATTTCTGGCAGTGGATCAAGACCGCGGACTTCAAGATCTGATCCAGCATCGTTGCAATCACGATGTCCGCGTTCATGAACATCCTGCTCGGCGGCGTCTTTCACGCCGCCGTGCTGTTCCTCGTAGCTGCCGGGCTTCAGCTCGTGTTCGGCGTGCAGAAGATTCTGAACCTCGCCTGCGGTTCGTTCTATGCACTCGGCGCGTATTTCGGCATTACCTTCGTCGCCTACATGACGAAGTACGGCATGCCGCCGTGGCTTCTGCTGCCCGCGCTCGTGCTAGCGGGGCTTTTGATCGGCCTGATCGGACCGTTCATCGAGCGGCTCCTGCGTTTCGTCTATGACCGCGACGAGAGCTTCCAGCTCCTGCTCACCTTCGCGATCCTTTTGATGTTTCAGGATGTCTTCCGCTTCCTGTGGGGCGCAAACCCGCTGCAGGTGAACGTCGATTATCTCGTGTACGGCAAGCTCACCGCCGGCGATTTTTCGGTGCCGGTCTATAACCTCATGGTAATCGCCGCGGCGATCCTGATCGCCGCCGGGCTTGGCCTGTTCCTGCAAAAGACCAATTACGGCCGCGTGCTGCGTGCCACAGCCGAGAACCGGACGATGGCTGAAGCGCTCGGCGTCGATGTGCGCAGCATCTATGCCGTCGTCTTCACTGTCGGCACCATGCTCGGCACCGTCGCTGGCGCCCTCGTCATCCCGACCGCGGCAGCGGCCCTTGAAATCCCCGGCGAATTTGTCGTCGAAGCATTTGCCGTCGTCGTCATCGGCGGCCTCGGCTCGATGCCCGGGGCGCTTGCGGGCGCGCTCATCGTCGGCCTTATCCATGCATTTTCGATCGTGATCTATCCCGAGCTTGAATTGCTCGTGACCTATCTGATCGTCATCGGCGTTCTGTTGTTCCGGCCCGCCGGCCTTTTCGGGAAACCCGCGACATGAAATCGCGCTCAGCCCTGTTGATCACGTTGGCGAGTATTGCGGCACTGATTGCGCTGCCCTACTTCGCGAAACCGTTTTACATCAGCCTGATGATCCCGTTCTTCGCCTACGCGATCGCGCTTCTGGGATTCAATCTTCTGTTCGGCTATGGCGGGTTGCTCTCTTTCGGGCACGCGATGTTTCTCGGGGTCGGCGCCTATGGCACCGCGGTTGTTTCCGGCACGCTTGGGATCAAGAGTTTCGAGGTGGCTCTCCTCGTCGCGGTGCTTGCGGCGATCGTGGTCGCGATTCCGGTCGGCGCTCTATGCGTGCGCTACACTGGCATCTTCTTCGGCATGCTGACGCTTGCCTTCGGCATGCTGTTCCACTCGTTCCTGTTCAAGTTCTACTATCTGACCGGCGGCGACAGCGGCATGCGCGTGCCGCGCATGAACATCCTCGGGCTCGAATTCGCGCAATACAACAAGATCGGCTTCCTCTCCGGGCCGTTCTATTACTACTGCCTGGCGCTTCTGGTGATCACCGGCTTCATCATGTGGCGAATCGTGCATTCGCCGTTCGGCCTGCATCTTCGGGCGCTGCGCGACAACCCGCGCAAGGCCGAATATCTCGGCGTCCGCGTCTGGCACTTCCGCCTCACCGCTTTCGTGATTTCCGCGGTCTTTGGCGCGATCGGCGGCGCGGTGCTCGGCTTCCGCGTCGGCCTTGCCGACCCTGAACTGGTTTACTGGACGCATTCAGGCCAGCTCGTGTTCATGACCGTGCTCGGCGGCTTCTCGAACTTCTTCGGGCCGATCGTCGGCGCGCTGGCCTATACGCTCCTGCAAGATCAACTGCAGTCGCTCACCCAGTACTGGCGCTTCGTGCTCGGCGCGGTGCTCGCGATCATCGTAATCGGCTTCCCCGGCGGCATTGTCGGCGCTTTTGAATTGCTCGCGGCGCGCTTCCGGCGCAGCAACAAGGGCGAGGCGCCGGTTGCCGCCCGCAAAGCGGTGACGTCATGAGTGCACTGATTCAGACCCACAATGTCGGCAAGGCCTATGGCGGCTATCGCGCGCTTTCGGGCGTCAGCATCGCCGTCAATTCCGGCGAGCGTGTTTCGATCGTCGGGCCAAACGGCGCCGGCAAGACGACACTCGTCAATCTCCTCACCGGCCTGCTGACGCCGACCGAGGGCGAAGTCTATTTCAAGGGCGAAAAACTCGCAGGGCGCGATCCAGTCGCGCTTGCCGAGCGTGGCCTCGCCCGCGCGTTCCAGCTCGTTCACGTTTTCCCGAAGCTCACCGTCGAGGAAACCATCGTTGCGGCGCTGGTCACGCGCCAGCGCAAGCGCTGGCAAATGTTCTCGTCGCTTCATGCCGATGCCGGCATGCGCAAGCGCGCACGCGAAGTAGCTGAAATCTTCGGCCTTGAAAATCGCCTCGACACCGTTTCGCAGCTTTTGTCGCAAGGCGAGAAAAAGCTGCTCGACGTCGCTTCCGCTTTCGCGCTCGATCCCGAGGTCATCCTGCTCGACGAGCCGACCTCCGGCATTTCGACCAACGAGAAGCATCGCGTGATGAAGACGCTGATCGTCGCGGCCAATCGCGCAGGCGTGAAGGCGATGATCCTAGTTGAGCACGACATGGATCTGGTCGCGACTTATTCCGACCGCATCATCGCGATCGCCGAGGGCAAGCTGCTCGCGGATCTGCCGCCCAAGGAATTCTTCTCGACCGAATCTGTGATCGAGATCGTCGTCGGCAAGAAGCGGGGCCACTAAGATGCTTTCGATCCGCGACCTTTCCGTCGATATCCAGGGCAGCCGTATTCTGCGCAGCATCTCGCTTGAGGTGAAGAAAGGCGAACTCGTCTGCCTTGTCGGCCGGAACGGCGCGGGCAAGAGCACGACGTTCCGCACCATCATGGGCTTCCACAAGCCCGCCGCCGGCACCATCGACTTCGGCGGCGAAAGCCTGATCGGCCGCCGACCGTTCGAGGTCGCGCGCAAAGGTATCGGCTTCGCGCCGGAAGAAAGCGAAGTCTTCGGCGAGCTGACGGTTTCCGAGAACATCGCGATGCCGACCTGGCCGCAGGCCGGCGGACACAACCAGCAAGAGCGCGTGGCGCTCGCCTATAAAGTGTTTCCGAAACTCACGCGGTACATGGAACGCGGCGGCCAGGAGCTTTCGGGCGGCGAGCGCAAGATGGTTTCCATCGCCCGCGCGCTTGCTTCCGATCCAAAGCTCCTGCTGCTCGACGAGCCGACCGAGGGCCTATCGCCCGCCGTGATCCCCGCGATCGTCGATGGCATCGCTTCGATCCGGGCGCTCGGACACGCCGTCTTCATCGCGGAATCGAACGTCCACCACGTACCGGAATTCGCTGACCGCCTCTATGTCCTTGAACGAGGTGAGATAATCTTCACCGGCCTGCCCCGGGAGGCGGCCGCCAACCCAACCGTGGCGCGGGTGATCTCGGGAAGTGCAGAACCTGTATCGGGCGATTGAACGGCGCCCTCGAGAGTGATAGACTGCTGATATATCACAGGCCAACCTCAAGACCCGCGCGGCAAAGCGGGCCAGCTTTAGCGGAGAATGAACAATGATGGGCGATCGCCAAGTTGCTTTCCGCCAGGAATATCGGTCCCGGATCATGGGCTGGTATGACGGCTACCTTCACATCGTCATCATCTATGCGATGGGCGCGGCGGCGTTTTACATCTACCTGCAGCACATCGCGAACGTGACATGGTTCGAGTGGCTGACGGTGCCCCTCACCTTCCTGTTCACCAACGTCTTTGAATGGGCCGTGCACAAATACGTCATGCACCGGCCGATCAACATCAAGGGCCTGCGCGCGGTCTATGAGCGCCACACCCTCAACCATCATCAGTTCTTCACCGATGACGAGATGCGATTCCGCGATCACAAGGACTGGCGCGTCACCGTATTTCCGCCGTTCGCGCTCGTTGTGTTCATCCTGATGTCGCTGCCAGCGGCGCTGGTCCTTGGCTATCTGTTCACGGCCAATGTCGGCTGGCTGTTCATGGCGACAACGACCGGCATGTATCTCATCTACGAATTCATGCACTTCTGCTGTCATGTCGATGAAAATTGGTTCGTGCGCTACTGCCCGTTCGTCAACACGCTGCGCCGCCATCACACCTCGCATCACAACGCGCGGCTGATGATGGAAACCAACATGAACCTCACCTTCCCGATCGCCGACTGGCTGTTCGGCACGTCCGATCTCGACCGCGGCCTCATCGGCACGCTGCTGAACGGCTATGATACGAGCCACCTGAAAAAGAACCTGCGCGGCATGCCGAAGCGCCCAGACGTGGCGGCAGCCCAGCCGATCATCGCGGAATAAGGAGACGCACCGTGCCGCATGACGTCAAAGCAGTTCTCTCCGCCATCGCGCTGATCGTAGCAACCATTCTCGCCTACTGGAGCAAGTCGCCGGTGCATCACAACCTTTCGACGATCGTGATGATCATTGCCGCCTTCATGGTCGCCGCGATGTGGATTTTCCCCGAAGCCGGCGTCAAGAAGGGTGACATCAAGAAGAGCAGATAGCGTGTGCCCGTTGCGAACTGAATTTACCGAGTTTGGTAAACGCTGATTCTACTATTCGCGAGCAACTATATTGTTCACGAACGACTGACAAATGGGGGCGCCGCGCGGAACGCCATGAAAACTTCGGCCGATCTCACCACGAACATTGTGCGGGCCGGCATCAACTACCGGTTTTAAAGCATACGTCGCGCCGCTTTGCCGCGCTGGTTCGTAAATTCGTTAAAGCCCCGGCCTCGCGCCGGGGTTTTCTTCACTACGATACCGTTAAGCCATTCCTACAACAAATTCCTCGGTCTTGTGGTCGTAGATCAGTGATATGCGAACCCGGCCGGAACAGAAACGCATGTGGCAGCGCAGTGCGCTTCATCGAATAGCTTAGAAACCCGCCTCCAAAGGAGCGCGCGGAAAAATAGTGTAAAAGCCGACGGCGTAGAGGCTCGGCCATTAAAGGCATTTAAGCCTCACAAATGTAGCTGACCGTACGAATTCGGCGCTCCCGCAGATTAATCACCTGATTGCGTGCCATCGCGGCAAAGTCATTTCCGAGAAAAGCCTGAAACGTCACGGCCGGAGTTGCGGTTGCCATCCGCGCGGCCATCTCCTCGAACCAAAGCTGGCCCTTTTCCGTCGTGTCTTCCACCTTCAAAATTCTGAACCCAGCGTTCGATAGGAGCAACGGCATGGTGTCGGGCGTTGCCAGATGGCTGATAGAAGGCTCTCGCGCCCAAGGCACCGGAAACAGCACATCACCGCCTTCGCCTTGGAGCACGTCATAAATAACGAAGCGGCTACCCGGCTTCAATACGCGCTTTGTCTCCGCATACATCCGGTCCTTGGCGGCGATGTTCATGGCCACATGCAACGTCATGGCTGCGTCGAACATGGCATCATCAAACGGCAGGCTAGTCGCATCACCTTGCTGAAAATCAACGCGATCCGAAAGGCCAACCCAACCGCTGAGCGTCGTCGCGGCGTCGCAGAACTCCTGCGTCAAGTCGATGCCCGTCACATGGCAGCCAAAGGTCTCGGCCAGCGTTCGCGCCGGTCCTCCGAGCCCGCTTCCGATATCGAGCACATCAAAAGAGGCGTCGAGATTTAAGTATTCGGCCAGTTCAAGGGTAGCCTTGCGACCACGGATATGGAACTCGTCGACAGTCACGAGATCGGTCGTGGTAAGTTTGTCCATATCCTTGCCGACCTTGCGCAGACTCTCTGCGATCACATTAGACAGGCCACCGCCACCATAGTGATTTACCACATCGTCATTCACGGACACCCCTCCTCGATCACCTGTCGAGCCATTCTAGCCAGAGCGTTGTCTTGCTAAGTGAAGCATGCCTTACAGCTCAGCGCAGGGAGATTGGCAAACGAGGTAAATTACCGAAAGCCTACTCAAACATAAGTCCACCGAGAAAATCTGGATTCAGCCAAAATCCATCCTACCGCGAGCAGTGTATTATTCACAAATATCTGACAATTCGCAGCGCCGCGCGGCGCGTATGTGGCAGCCGCAGAGCCAAGTACAACTTGCGCCAGGAGCAAGCTCATGCGTCGTTTTCTGCTCACAATCCTAGCATCTGCCTTCACCCTACCCGCTGTCGCGAAGACGCTCGCCTACGGTGAGCGGATTGGTATGGAGGTCACGATCATTAAAAAGTCCGGTATCGGGACTACCCATGCGAAGATCATCACCAGGCACACTAGACAAAACGCGATCGGGTACTGCCGCGACTATGTCGGCAAGGTGACGGAAGCTTGCATCGCGAAGGAACTGAAAACGCCGCTGCATCTGAAAATTACCGCCAACTGCAAAACCGGCGCTTTCACCACGCTCTATGGCGCAAACATGTTGTTCAAAGGCCGCAACACTGACGGCGACGCGGCAGGCTACCTCATTACCGATATCGAGAGCAGGCAGACGCTGGATGGGTCCGGCGCTTCGAGCTATGGTTCAACTATCGAACAATTCAGCGCCTTGTGTCCGAACCGGGTAAAGTGAGGGCGCGTCGACCAGTGCCCCGGCTATCGCTAGCTATAAAGCGCGATAGGATACCCTCAACCTCGTTCCGGCATCGCAGCAACGACACAATCATCGCCCGCCACTATTATTCCATAGTGGCGCAACCGTCATGCAGCGTCATTATCGCGTAGATACTAACCCAAGACGATTCTCGCGTTGGAATAGAGACAAACAATTATCCAGTTATGAGCTAATGCACTCCGTAACAGTGCAATGGGCCGCTAACTGCCACGCGCATAAGCATCTGATAATTGACAGCGATCCTATCTGTACAAGTTTCTTTCAATCAAGAATGTAGGTCGCCGTCATAGTTGCGGCCGAACTCCTCGCTGTATGGTTGCCAGCGCTCCAGCAATACGAGCATAACCACCAGTATTGCCGCGAGCGCTAGTGCTCCCATCCAGTACGGAATTCCAACATAGTCCGTGAAAATGGTCTTGGGCCCATTCATACTCAACACTGATGAAATACGTGGCTCAAAATAGGAGTAAGCCAGCGCACCTAACAGCCCGCCGAAGAGTGTAAACAGCGCGTCACGATAGCCCGCTCCGATTTGCGCAAGCGTCGTTCCGGGACAGGCACCGGCAAGCGTGATCCCCACGCCAAGCACGAGCCCTCCGACGATATCGGCACCGAAGTTTGCGGCCTTGGGTGCGAGCTTTACAAAGCCGAAACCATTCAGGAACGCGAGGACGATAGCGCCGGTTGCGACCGCAGTCAGAAAAACCTTTAGCATGATGAAATTCTGAAACTGCATCTGACCTACGATCACACCCGGCTCAAAAACGCGTGATTTTTCCAATGCGAAGCCAAAGACGATGCCCATCAGAAGACCAATTGCGATCGCGGTTTGGAGCGTCATGACATTCCCCTAGATACGACGAAGTAGAACCTTGGCGGCAAGAATCGCTCCAGCGAACATTGCGGCGACAGCGACGGTCGAGCCGACAGAGAGTTGCGCCATCCCCGAGAGACCATGGCCGCTGGTGCAACCATCGGCAATTCGTGCGCCGAACAACATGATGAAACCTGCGAGGAATGCGAGTGCGTAGCGCTTTGCGGGAGAACTTGTGCCAGTAGCACGCTGCCAAACCGGCGAAATCGCTGCACGACGCGCGCCGGAAAGTTTTGCCGATAGAAATGCACCGATTGCGATGCCACCGACGAGAGCGACCTGCCACCAATTCTTGCCGGTGAGCGCCACGTGTTTCGCCGCATAATCAATCTTGAGTAGTGAAGGATCGAACCAAGATGCGATCAGATCGGCAACGGTGACATAGGAAGATGAAGCGCCCAGCGCCGTCTCGATCAGCAGAAAGGCCGGAATTTGCAGAATCCCTATACCGATACCGGCAGCATAGGGCGACCAAGCTTTGGCGGTCAGCGAAATAGACATGCATCGACTCCCATCATGCGAGACTAAATTTGAAGGAAATCGCATTCTCGGCCTTGATTCAGCTCAAGGTG